>DATLSH010000059.1:0-46816 GCA_035534235.1 Acidimicrobiales bacterium
TTTCGAAGGGATCTTTACGCATCAATGTAAGGTCGTAGTAGCCGCCTATTAGGACCTCAGTCGAAACATGGAACTCAAGACCTACGGGTTTCTCGACTTCGGACCGATCGCAGACTGAGCCCCCATATGTGCATCGTCCACGGCGGCGTTACACCCAGAACGCCCGGAGCGCCCCCGGAAGGCAGCACCTTGCTCTTGTACTCCAGTGTGGCCGCCGGCCACGATCTCCCGGGCGCGATCAGGGTCGGTAGCTGAGCACCGCCCCGAGCACCCCGGCCGCCGCACGGTCCCGCTCCGGGAGCGCGTGGGCGTACCGGTCGAGGGTCATGGTGGCTCGGGCGTGGCCGTGGCGCTCGGCCACGGTGCGAACGTCCACGCCAGCGGCGATGAGGGTCGTCACGGAGAAATGCCTCAGATCATGGAATCGGTACGGCCATCGGTCCGCCGGTGCGAGGTCCTCCCGTTTCGCCTTCGGGCGGGATTTCCGGAGCTTCTTCAGGGCCGGGGCTTCCATGGTCTCGCACAGCTTGCTGAATCGGTGGGAGAAGGTGCCCGGATAGGCCGGCACTGCTCCGTTCGCGTTGTAGCTCAGCACGAAGGGATCATCGACCAGGGGCGACCCGGCCCGGGCCGACAGATCCGCCATGTAGTCCCACTGCCGCCGCAGGACCTCCACGCCCAGCGGGTCGAGGGCGAGGCCCCGGGACGCATGGGTCTTGGTCGGCCCAGTGTGCCGTTCACCTTGTACGACAGTGAGCGACCGGGCAATCCGCACCGTACTGGCTTCGAGGTCGATATCGCTCCACCGGAGAGCGACCAACTCGCCCCGGCGGGCACCGGTCAGAGCGGCCAGGGCGATCGCCGTGGCGAGCACCGGGTCGTCCAGCTCAGCAGTAGCCAACAGGGCCGACAGCTGCCCCGGGGTGGGTACCTTCATCTCGATTCGCTCAATCTTCGGTGGCGTGGCCCGGGCGGTCGGCGCCGACTCGATCCACCCCCACTTGACGGCCTGACGGCAGGCGGCCGACAGGATGGCGTGGTACTTGTGGACCGTGGCCGGGGACAGCCCATCGGCCAGCCACCGCCGGTAAGCGGCATCGAGGATGTCGCCGCCGAGCTTGTCGAGCCGCACGGATCCGAGCACAGGCCGGATCCGCGCTTCTATCTTGCGCTTGTTCTCGTAGAGGGTGAGGGGTCGCTGGCTCGTCTCCGCCGCCTCGAGCCATTTGTCGAGCAGCTGGCCGACCGTGGCCGAGGTCCGCTCGAACGTGCCCGCCTCGACCTCGGACACGAACTGCGAGAGCGCCTTGCCGGCCGCCTTCTCGGAGCCACGGAACGTCCGGGTCGCCTGGCGGGGCTTTCCGGTCACCGGATCGCGGCCGGTGAACGCACGCAGCTCCCAATGACCGGGGCTCCGTTCCCGCATCGTTCCGGGCCTGCTGTATCGTGATCCGGTTGTCGTCACACCCGACAGCCTATCGTCATTAGGGCAAATGTAGGGCAAAGGCAGCAAGTTGGAACTGAAAACAGGGTGTGACCAGGAATGCCCCCTTAGCTCAGTCGGCAGAGCACAGCCATGGTAAGGCTGGTGTCGTCGGTTCGATTCCGACAGGGGGCTCGCCCTTGGCGGCGTAGCTCAGTTGGTCAGAGCACACGGCTCATAATCGTGTTGTCGCGGGTTCGAGTCCCGCCGCCGCTACCAGACCCGGGGCGGTTCCCGGGGCAGTGAGCAGGAAGGATTGAGAATGGCAAAGAACGAGAAGAGGGTGCAGGTCACGCTGGCGTGTGAGGTATGCAAGCGGCGGAACTACATCACGACGAAGAACAAGCTGAACGACCGTGAGCGCATCGAAATGAAGAAGTTCTGCCGCTGGGATCGCCAGCACACGGTGCACAAGGAGACCCGCTGAGCCACCCTCGGCCGGCCGGTGCTACTCTGGCTGGCCGTTCCCCAGGCCAGGGGGAAGAACCACCAGCCCGAAGGCAACCGAGGGCACCCCACCGAGGGCAGTAGCTCAACTGGTAGAGCACCGGTCTCCAAAACCGGCGGTTGGGGGTTCGAGTCCCTCCTGCCCTGCCCCGAGAGTTCCAGCGACCCGAGAATGATGTGAGGCAGAACCCGTGAACCGCGAGACCAAGCGCATGATGCAGCGCCAAGGGCAGATGGAGGCCGATGGGTCCCCAGCCTCCCGTCGCGCCCAGGCCGGCGGTGCGGCCGGCGGCGCCCGCACGCCCAAGGGCCCGTCGGGGCGCAAGCGGACCACCCCGTTCCAGTTCACCCGCGAGGTCCGCGACGAAATGCGCCAGGTGGCGTGGCCCTCACGGGGTGAGCTCATCAACTACACCTCGGTCGTGCTGACCACGCTGATCATCATGATCAGCCTCATCTTCGTGCTCAACCTGGCCTTCGGGAAGCTGATCACGCTTCTCTTCGCGAAGTAGTCCGGTGACCGACATGACCGAAATGGATGCGGAGGACGCACCGGTGACAGCCGAAGAGATCGCGGAGACACCCCCCGGGCCCGACCTGGTGATCGACGCCACCGAGGGGCAGGAGGCAGCGGACGACGTCGAGCTGGGCGGATGGGGGGTCGATGAGGAGATCGTCCCCGTGGAGAGCCCGTACGACCGTCCCGGCCGCTGGTACGTGGTGCACACCTACTCGGGATACGAGAACAAGGTGCGTTCCAACATGGGCAACGTCGTGGCTTCCCGGGGCATTGAGGACCGGGTGTTCGAGGTCGTCATCCCCATGGAGGACGTGGTGGAATTCAAGGGTGGCAAGAAGGTCACCGTCCAGAAGAAGGTGTTCCCGGGCTACCTGCTGGTCCGCTGCGACCTGGACGACGACACCTGGGGTGCCATCCGCAACACCCCGGGGGTGACCGGCTTCGTGGGACCCGG
Organism: Acidimicrobiales bacterium; assembly: GCA_035534235.1. GTDB lineage: Bacteria > Actinomycetota > Acidimicrobiia > Acidimicrobiales > RAAP-2 > Bog-473. The sequence continues at coordinate 2,905 of DATLSH010000059.1, forward strand.
TACCAAGCCGACACCGCTGTCCCGGCGCGAGGTGGAGAACATCCTGCAGGTCAAGGCGGAAGGCGTGGAGGCCACCACCAAGCGCAGCCGCCCCCGCCTGGAGTACGAGGTGGACGAAACGGTACGGGTCAAGGAAGGCCCTTTCGCCGACTTCTCGGGCCAGATCGCAGAAATCAATGAGGACCAGCTCAAGTTGAAGGTTCTGGTCAACATCTTCGGACGGGAGACCCCGGTCGAGCTCGAGTTCAGCCAAGTCGCCAAGCTGTAGGCGTCGGGTCGAACAGGAAGAAGGAGAGAGACGTTGGCACCAAAGAAGCGTGTCCTCGCCGTGGTGAAGATCCAGCTGGACGCCGGCTCAGCGACCCCGGCGCCCCCGGTGGGTACGGCGCTCGGGCCCCACGGGGTCCAGACGATGGAGTTCTGCAAGCAGTACAACGCGGCCACCGAGAGCCAGCGTGGCTCGGTTATTCCTGTCGACATCACCATTTACGAGGACCGCACGTTCAGCTTCGTGCTCAAGACCTCACCCACACCGGTCCTCCTGCGTCAGGCCGCCGGGCTGGTCAAGGGCTCGTCGACCACCGGCCGTGAGCAGGTGGGTACGATCACCGAGGCCCAGCTGGCCGAGGTGGCCAACGTAAAGCTCAAGGACCTCAACACCGATGACCTGGAAGCGGCCAAGAAACAGGTCGCCGGGACGGCCAGGTCCATGGGGATCAAAGTCGCCGGCTGAGCGACTGCCCGCCGACGCAACAGGAGAGAAGATGGCCCAGCACGGCAAGAAGTACTCACAAGCCCTGTCCCAGGTCGACCGGGAGGCGCTGTACGGCGTCACGGAGGCCGTCGACCTGGTCAAGACGCTGTCCACCGCCAAGTTCGACGAGACGGTCGAAATGGCCGTGCGGCTCGGCGTCGACCCCCGCAAGGCTGACCAGATCGTCCGGGGCACACTCTCGCTCCCCTCGGGAACCGGCCGCACCGAACGGGTGGCGGTCTTCGCGGCCGGCGAGTTGGCGGCCGAAGCCCGTGCCGCCGGTGCCGACGTCGTCGGTGCGGACGACCTGGTGGCCAGGGTCAATGGTGGCTTCCTCGACTTTGACGTGGCCATCGCCACGCCGGACCTGATGGGCCAGGTCGGAACGCTCGGCCGGGTTCTGGGGCCCCGCGGCCTGATGCCGAACCCGAAAACGGGCACCGTCACCATTGAGGTGGGCAAGGCCGTGACCGAGTTCAAGGGCGGCCGGGTCGAGTACCGCACGGACAAGGTGGGCAATGTCCACATCCGGGTCGGCAAGGCCTCGTTCACCCGCGAGCAGCTGGTGGCCAACATCCACGCCGTGGTCGAGGAGCTCCAGCGGGCCAAGCCGCCTTCGGCCAAGGGGCGCTACCTCCTGTCGGTGACGGTGGCCACCACCATGGGACCCGGGGTCCACATCGATCCTGCCCGGGCCCGCCTGGTGGAGGAGGACCTGGCCGCCTCGGCTTGACGGAAGGGCCGGGCCGGACGTACTACGCTCTTCCGGACAGCTCACCGCTGCAGCGGGTGGGCACTGAACTCAGACGCCACAGACCTCCGGTGCACCCTCGGGTGCGGAAGCGGCCCCCCCAGGGCCGGCCTGACGAGGCGACACCTGCGAGCACCGGCCCGGCCGGCCCTCGCACCGTCGCACACCGGAGATCCTGGCCCGCAGCCGGGCGGTTGATCCCGGTGGAGGACGAAGATGGCAACGCAGAACGCAGCAATGGCCCACAAGTTGGCCGTCGTCGACGAGGTCAAGGCGCGCATTGGAGCCGCCACGGCTTCCATCGTGAGCGAGTACCGCGGGCTGTCGGTGGCCGAGCTGGCGGAGCTGCGCAACTTGCTGGCGTCGGTCGGGGGCGACTACCGGGTCTTCAAGAACACCCTGGTCCGCCGGGCCATCGACGGTGGTGACTATCAGCCGCTGGCGGAGTACCTGAGCGGCCCGAGTGCCCTCACCTTCGTCGACGGGGACGTCAGCGCGGTGGCCAAGGCGCTGCGGGATTTTGCCCGGACCAACCCCCACCTGGTCATTAAGGGTGGGCTGGCCGATGGCTCGCTCCTCTCGGCCTCGGACCTGGCCGCCCTGGCTGACCTGCCGCCGCGCGATGTCCTGCTGGCCCGCCTGGCCGGTGCCCTGGCGGCGCCGATGCAGCAGATGGCCGGCCTGCTCCAGGCCCTGCCCCGCAACCTGGCCTACGGGATCTCCGCTCTCATTGAGCAGCGGGAAGCGGGCGGTGAGAAGCTCCCCGAGGCCGTCGCCGAGGTCGCCGAGGTGCCCGTCGAGGCCGAGTCCGAAGTCCAAACCGATGCCGAGGCACCGGTGGTCCCGGCCGCAGACGTGGACCCGGAGGCCGCCGTTGCCGAGGCGGCACCACCCGAGACCGCCACCGAAACCGAGGTGCCGGATGAGGCGGTCTCCGAAGGGGCCCCTGCCGCAGAAGCACCGGCCGACGCGGCTCCCGCCGCAGGTGCACCCGAGTAGCACGCACGATCGCCACGACCACGACACAGAAGACCGAAAGTAAAGAAAGGAAGGCCACCCAGATGGCAGCAACCCTGACGAAGGAACAGATCCTCGATGGAATCTCCGAGTTGACGGTGATCCAATTGAGCGAGCTGCTGAAGGAATTCGAGGAGCGCTTCGGCGTGACGGCGGCCGCACCGGTCGCCGTGGCAGCTGCTGCGGCTCCCGCCGGTGGGGCCGACGCCGGTGGCGCCGAAGAGGAGCAGGTGGAATTCGACGTCGTGCTGACCGACGCCGGGGACAAGAAGATCCAGGTGATCAAGGAAGTCCGTGCCCTCACCAGCCTCGGCCTCAAGGAAGCCAAGGACCTGGTCGAGGCCGCTCCCAAGCCCGTGCTGGAGAAGGCCAACAAGGACGACGCCGAGAAGGCCAAGGCCGCCCTCGAGGCGGCCGGCGCCACCGTGGAGATCAAGTAGCCCGGCTCCCGCAGGGGCCGGCAGGCCCGGACCGGGACCGGCATCCTTGACGACGGGGGAGGGCGCTCATAGCCTGGCGTCCGACCCCGGGCCCGGCCCGCCAGGCCGTCGCGCGGCCTAGGGGTTGTGTTCAGGCACGCCCGTCGGTAAGATGCAGGGTTGCCGTGCTTCCCTGTGTCTTTGTTGCCGTAATTCCGCTGGGGCAGCGCGCGCCCCGAGCAGCCCCCGGATCCTGATCCGACCCCGTTTTGACCGCCCCCACCAACCCCGTAGTACCGCACCCGCCCGCCCCAATCCCACCTGGGAGGAGTTGACCGTTGTCCTCACGGTCCCGCAGTCCCGAACGTGTTTCATTCGCCAATATCAACGAGGCCCTGCCGCTTCCGGATCTGATCGCGATCCAGCGCGACTCGTTCCAATGGTTCCTTGACAAGGGGTTGGCCGAGGCCTACCACGACATCAGCCCCATTGAGGACTTCACCGGGCAGCTGAGCCTGGAGCTCGAGTTCGACCCCAAGGACCCCGACCTTCGTCCCCCGCCCAAGTTCACGGTGGAGGAGTGCAAGGAAAAGGACATGACCTACGCCGCACCGGTCTTCGTGCGGGCGCGCTTCCTCAATGCCACCACCGGTGAGATCAAGGAACAGACGGTCTTCATGGGCGACTTCCCGATGATGACCGACCGGGGCACGTTCATCGTGAACGGCACCGAAAGGGTGGTGGTCAGCCAGCTGGTCCGGTCCCCCGGTGTGATCTTCCAGCCCGGTCGGGACGCCAAGACGGTCTTCACCGGGACCATCCACCCCTATCGCGGTGAGTGGATCGAGCTCGACATCGAAGCCAAGCCGGGCAAGGACGTCACCGCTGGCTGCCGCGTGGCACGCAAGCGCCGGCTGTCGCTCTTCATCCTGCTGCGCGCGCTCGGCTACGGCGACGAGGCTTTCCTCGACCGCTTCGTCCGCCACTTCGACTTCCTGGAGGGCCAGTGGGAGAAGGAGCGCAACCTGGCGCCCACCCGCGAGGACGCCCTGTTGGAGATCTACAAGCGCGCCCGTCCCGGTGAGCCCCTGTCCGCCGAGGCGGCCCGGGTCTACTTCGAAAACGCCTTCTTCAACCCCAAGCGCTACGACCTGACCCGTGTCGGCCGCTACAAGTTGAACCGCAAGCTCGGGCCGGAGATCGACCGCCTGTCGGACCTCTTCGGCATTGAGATCGAGAAGCCGGCCGTGGGGCAGAGCGTGCTCAGCCCGTCGGAGATCCTGGCCTCGGCCACCTACATGCTGCACCTGGCCCTGCACATGGCCGACGGCGAGTCGACCTACCGCATCGACGACCAGGACCACTTCGCCAACCGCCGCATCCGCTCGGTGGGCGAGCTGATCCAGAACCAGGTCCGGGTCGGCCTGTCACGCATGGAGCGGGTCGTGCGCGAGCGCATGACGACGCAGGACGTCGAGGCCATCACGCCCCAGACGCTGATCAACATCCGCCCGGTGGTGGCCGCGGTCAAGGAGTTCTTCGGGACCAGCCAGCTCAGCCAGTTCATGGACCAGAACAACCCGCTGTCGGGCCTGGCCCACAAGCGGCGCCTCTCGGCGCTCGGACCGGGCGGGCTCTCGCGGGAGCGCGCCGGATTCGAGGTGCGCGACGTGCACACGTCCCACTACGGCCGCATGTGCCCCATTGAGACGCCCGAGGGCCCGAATATCGGCCTGATCGGCGCCCTGGCCACCTACGCCCGGGTCAACGAGTACGGATTCATTGAGACTCCGTACCGCACCGTGGTCGACGGGCGGGTGACCGAAGAGGTCAGCTACCTGGCTGCCGACGAGGAGGAAGAGCACGTCATCGCCCAGGCCAACGCCTCCATCGACGCCGGAGGCAGGTTCACCGAAGAGCGCGTGCTGGTCCGCCGTGGCCCCCAAGGCACCGGCGTGCGCATGGGTGCCGTCAACACCTCGTATGGCACCACGAGCGAAATCGACTTCGTCCCGCCCTCGGAGGTCGACCTCATGGACGTCTCCCCCAAGCAGATCGTGTCGGTCTCGACCGCGCTGATCCCCTTCGTCGAGCACGACGACGCCAACCGTGCCCTCATGGGCGCCAACATGCAGAAGCAGGCGGTGCCGCTGGTAGTGCCCGAGGCTCCCTACATCGGTACCGGTGTGGAAGCGCGGGCCGCCCGCGACGCCGGCGATGTCCTGGTGGCCGAGGGCAACGGCACCGTGACCGAAATCAGCGGCGACACGGTCACCGTCGACTACGGCACCGGGCAGAAGGACCGCCTCGGTACGCCACTCGGACGCAAGGTCTACCGCCTCGCCAAGTTCCGCCGCTCCAACCAGAACACCTGCATCAACCACCGCACCTTGGTGGTCGAGGGCCAGAAGCTGTCCGCCGGCGACCTGATCGCCGACGGACCCTCGACCCACAACGGGGAACTGGCCCTGGGCAAGAACCTGCTGGTGGCCTTCATGCCCTGGGAGGGGTACAACTACGAGGACGCCATCATCCTGTCCGAGCGCCTGGTGCGCGATGACGTGCTCACGTCCATCCACATTGAGGAGCACGAGGTCGACGCCCGCGACACCAAGCTCGGTGCCGAGGAGATCACCCGGGACATCCCGAACCTCTCGGAGGAGATCCTGGCCGACCTGGACGATCGCGGCATCATCCGGGTGGGGGCCGAGGTGGCGCCGGGCGACGTCCTCGTCGGCAAGGTGACGCCCAAGGGCGAGACCGAGCAGACACCTGAAGAGCGGTTGCTGCGGGCGATCTTCGGTGAGAAGGCGCGTGAGGTGCGCGACACGAGCCTCAAGGTGCCCCATGGCGAGTACGGCAAGGTGATCGACGTCCGTGTCTTTTCCCGTGAGGAGTCCCACGAGCTGCCCCCCGGGGTCAACCAGCTGGTGCGGGTCTACGTGGCCCAGAAGCGCAAGATCTCCGAGGGCGACAAGCTGGCCGGCCGCCATGGCAACAAGGGGGTCATCTCCAAGATCCTCCCCGTGGAGGATATGCCCTACCTGTCCGACGGAACGCCGGTCGACATCATCCTGAACCCGCTCGGCGTGCCGAGCCGGATGAACGTCGGCCAGGTGCTGGAGTCGCACTTGGGCTATGCCGCCCGCCACGGGTGGGAGGGGATCACGGTCAACGACGAGGTCGGCACCAGCGCCAAGGGCGACGGGGCGGCCCGCAAGACGCGGCCGCGCACCGAGCCGGCCGCCTGGGTGTCCACACCGGTCTTCGACGGGGCCCACTGGGACGAGGTCGAGGACGCCGGCAAGCACCCCACCATTCAGCACATCTTCGGGACCTTGAACCCGGACTCGGCCAACGGCAACGTGCAGATCCAGACGGACGGCAAGGCCACGCTCTACAACGGGCGCACCGGAGAGGCCTACGACAACCCGATCTCGGTCGGCTACGTCTACATCCTGAAGTTGGCCCACCTGGTGGACGACAAGATCCACGCGCGCTCCACCGGTCCCTACTCCATGATCACCCAGCAGCCACTCGGCGGGAAGGCCCAGTTCGGGGGGCAGCGCTTCGGTGAGATGGAGGTCTGGGCCCTCGAAGCCTTCGGGGCCGCCTACGCCCTGCAGGAGCTGCTCACCATCAAGTCCGATGACGTGCTCGGCCGTGTGAAGGTCTACGAGGCCATCGTCAAGGGCGAGAACATCCCCGAACCGGGCATCCCCGAGAGCTTCAAGGTGCTCATAAAGGAGATGCAGTCCCTCTGCCTCGACGTGGAGGTGCTGGCCGTCGACGGCCGCGAAATAGAGATGCACGAGCTCGATGAGGACGTGTTCCGGACGGCAGAGGAACTTGGCATCGACATCAGTCGCCCCGAGCGTGGGTCCGACGAGGAAGATGAGCGGCGCGCCGCAGAGAGGAGCTTCTCCTAATGGCTCTCGACGTGAACACCTTCGATCAGCTGCGCATCGGTCTGGCCACCGGCGACTCCATCCGGGGGTGGTCGAACGGCGAGGTCAAGAAGCCCGAGACGATCAACTACCGGACGTTGCGACCCGAGAAGGACGGTCTCTTCTGCGAGAAGATCTTCGGTCCGACCAAGGATTGGGAGTGCTACTGCGGCAAGTACAAGCGCGTCCGTTTCAAGGGCATCATCTGCGAGCGTTGCGGGGTTGAGGTCACCCGCTCCAAGGTCAGGCGTGATCGCATGGGGCACATTGAGCTGGCCGCCCCGGTCGTCCACATCTGGTACCTGCGGGGCACCCGCAGCTGGCTGGCCTACCTCCTCATGGGCACCGAGCCCCGCGAGGAGCTGAAGGCCAAGCAGCTGGAGAAGGTCATCTACTTCGCCGCCAACCTGGTCACCTGGGTCGACGACGACAAGCGCCACCAGGATCTCCCCAGCCTGGAAGTGGAGATGGCCGAGGAGATCGCGGACATTGAGAAGAGGCGCGACCTCGACATCGACCGCCGCTTCAAGGCACTTGAGGAGGAGCTCAAGCAGCTTGAGGGCGACGGGGCGCGTGAGGCGGAGATCAAGGCCCGCCAGCGCGCCGTGGAGAAGGAGATAGAGGCCGCCCGCACGCGGGCCCAGGAGGACGCCGAGATCGCGCAGCGTTCGCTGGACGAGTTCCGCAACCTCCACGGGCGCAAGATCATTGAGGACGAAATGCTGTGGCGTGAGCTGCGCCTGCGCTACGACGAGTATTTCGAAGGCGGCATGGGGGCCGAGTACATCCTGAAATTGATCGACCGCATCGATCTCGATGCCGAGGAGATCAAGCTGCGGGAGATGATCGACGCCAAGGATGGCCGCCGCCCGTTGTCGGCCCAACGCCGGCAGAAGACCATCAAGCGGCTCAAGATCGTCACCGCCTTCAACCGCCGGGACGACCACGGCCGGCGGATCAACGATCCCCGGGCCATGATCCTTGAAGCCGTCCCGGTCATCCCGCCGGACCTGCGCCCGATGGTGCAGCTCGACGGTGGCCGCTTCGCCACCTCGGACCTCAACGATCTCTACCGGCGTGTCATCAACCGCAACAACCGGCTGAAGCGCCTGCTGGACCTCGGGGCGCCCGAGATCATCATCAACAACGAGAAGCGCATGCTCCAGGAGGCCGTCGACGCCCTCTTCGACAACGGGCGGCGTGGCCGCCCGGTGACCGGCCCGGGGAACCGCCCGCTCAAGTCGCTCTCCGACATGTTGAAGTGCAAGCAGGGCCGGTTCCGCCAGAACCTGCTGGGCAAGCGGGTGGACTACTCGGGCCGCTCGGTCATCGTGATCGGGCCGAACCTGAAGCTGCACCAGTGCGGCCTGCCCAAGCTGATGGCGCTCGAGCTCTTCAAGCCCTTCGTCATGAAGCGGCTGGTCGACGCCGAGCTGGCCCAGAACATCAAGTCGGCCAAGCGCATGGTCGAGCGCCGGCGTCCCCAGGTGTGGGACGTCCTTGAGGGCGTGATCAGGGAGCACCCGGTCCTGCTGAACCGTGCGCCCACCCTGCACCGCCTGGGGATCCAGGCCTTCGAGCCGGTCCTGGTGGAGGGCAAGGCCATTCAGGTCCACCCGCTGGTGTGCACGGCGTTCAATGCCGACTTCGACGGCGACCAGATGGCCGTCCACCTGCCGCTCTCCGCCGAGGCGCAGGCCGAGGCCCGGGTGCTCATGCTGTCGGCCAACAACATCCTGTCCCCAGCCACGGGCCGGCCGATCACGGTACCCACCCAGGACATGGTGTTCGGGGCCTACTACCTCACCCTGCGGGTGGAGGAGGGCAAGGGATCGGGACGCACCTTCCGGCACATCTTCGAGATTGAGTCGGCCTTCGACGCCGGCGACCTGGACCTTCAGGTCCCGATCGTGCTGCGCCCGGCACCCGACTCGCCCCTGGCCAATCGTCTGGCGGGGGCCGGCTTTGTGGCCGACGCCGAGGGTGCGCTCAACTTCGAGACCACCGCCGGCCGGGTGTTCTTCAACGAGGCTCTCCCCGAGGGCTTCGCCTACGTCAACGACGTGGTGGGCAAGCGCAATATCCCGATCGGCACCATCGTCGAGGAGCTGGCGGCCAACTACCCCAAGCACGTGGTGGCCTCGAGCCTGGACCGGATAAAGGCACTCGGGTTCCGCTTCGCCGCCCAGTCGGGCCTGACCATCTCCATCAACGATGTCCAGACGCCTCCGGACAAGCAGGCCATCCTGGACCGCTACGAGAAGGAAGCCGAGAAGGCGGAGACGCAGTTCAAGCGGGGAATCATCACCGACGACGAGCGGCGCCAGAAGGAGATCGAAATCTGGACGTCGGCCAACTCGGAGGTCGGGCGGGCCATGGAGGCTCAGCTGGCCACCATCGCCTTCAACCCGTTGGACATGATGGTCGATTCAGGTGCCCGAGGGAACTCCCAGCAGATCAGGCAGATCGCCGGCATGAAGGGGTTGGTGTCCAACCCCCGGGGCGAGATGATCCCCCGGCCGATCAAGTCCTCGTTCCGCGAAGGCCTCTCCGTCCTTGAGTACTTCATCTCCACCCACGGTGCCCGCAAGGGACTGGCCGACACCGCCCTGCGGACGGCTGACTCGGGCTACCTGACCCGGCGCCTGGTCGACGTGGCCCAGGAGCTCATCATCCGGATCGACGACTGCGGCTCGACCAGGGGCATCTGGATCGAAGGCGTGTCCCCGGACGGCCCGGGTCACCGGAACTACCTGGAGACGCGCGCCTTCGGCCGCCTGCTTACCGAACCGGTGAAGCTTTCGGACGGCACCATTTACGATGTCGGCACGCTGCTGGACGACGTGAACATCGCCGCCATGCGCGACGACCCTTCCGTGGAACGCATCCGGACGCGCTCGGTGCTGACGTGCGAGTCGCCCCAGGGTGTGTGCGCCTCCTGCTACGGGCTGTCACTGGCCACCGGGTTCATGATTGAGCTCGGCGAAGCGGTCGGTGTGATTGCCGCCCAGTCGATCGGCGAGCCCGGTACCCAGCTCACCATGCGTACCTTCCACACCGGTGGTGTGGTCGGCGAGGACATCACCCACGGTCTGCCCCGCGTGGTCGAGCTGTTCGAGGCCCGCACCCCCAAGGGAGCTGCCGTGCTGGCCCACCACTCCGGTGTGGTCCGCATAGACGACGACGAAATCGGGCGCCACGTCACCGTGGTGGCCGACGACGGCCAGGAAGTCTCCACCCTGGTGGCCCCCCGGGCCCACCTGGAAGTGGTCGACGGCCAGGAGGTCGGTGCCGGCGATGCGCTGGTCGAGGGTCCCAAGGACCCCAAGGAGCTGCTTGAGGTCAAAGGTATCCGCGAGACGCAGCAGTACCTGGTCGAAGAGGTGCAGAAGGTGTACCGGGACCAGGGTGTGTCGATCCATGACAAGCACATTGAGCTCATCGTCCGCCAAATGCTGCGCCGGGTGCTGGTGGCCGAGCCCGGTGACGCGCCCTTCCTGCCCGGCGAGCGGGTTGACAACCAGGTGTATGCCGAGGTCAACCGCACACTGGTCGAGGACGGAAAGGCTCCCGCCGAGGGCCGCCCCGAGCTCATGGGGATCACCAAGGCCTCGCTGGCCACCGAGAGCTGGCTCTCGGCCGCCTCGTTCCAAGAGACGACCCGGGTGCTGACCGAGGCCGCCATTGAGGGCAAGAGCGACCAGCTCTTCGGGCTGAAGGAGAACATCATCATCGGGAAGCTCATCCCGGCCGGTTCGGGCATGGAGCACTACCGCAACATCCGCCTTGAGATGCCCGACGCTGAGGCTATGCCGTTCTGGGCCCTCGGCTCGGGCGACTCCGACACGGAGGACCTGGCGGCATGGTTGCGCGACATGAGCGGCGAGAGTGTCGGTGACGATCCCTTCGATCCCTCCATTGACGCCAGCTGGCTGGGAGCCGCCCCGACCGCCGAGGACGCCTTCGGCAATGCGGTCGATTCAGCGCCCTCTGAGGATGCGGCCGAGGCCGGGGCGTAGTTCTCCCATGCCCCCGCCGGCTGAACCGGAGGGGACGGAAGGCACCCCGCACCGCGGGTACTACCGGCTGACGCATTTACGCGCCCTCGAGGCCCAGGCCGTGCACATCTTCCGGGAGGTGGCGGCGGAGTTCGCGCGGCCCGTCCTCATGTTCTCGGGCGGCAAGGACTCCATCGTCATGCTCCACGTGGCCAGGAAGGCCTTCTGGCCCGCACCGGTCCCCTTCCCGGTGCTGCACGTGGACACCGGTCGCAACTTCTCCGAGGTGATCGAGTTCCGGGACCACCATGTCGCCGTGAAAGGGGTGAACTTGGTGGTGGCCAGCGTGCAGGACGACATCGATGCCGGGCGCACCGTTGAGGACGCAGCACCCCGTTCGACACGTAACCGCCTGCAGACACCGACGCTGCTCCGCGCCATCCGAGGCGGCCGCTTCGATGCCGTGTTCGGCGGCGCTCGGCGGGACGAGGAAAAGGCGCGGGCCAAGGAGCGGATCTTCAGCTTCCGTGACGAGTTCGGGCAGTGGGATCCCAAGAACCAGCGGCCGGAGCTCTGGAACCTCTACAACGGGCGCCATCACGCCGGCGAGCACATCCGGATCTTCCCGCTCTCCAATTGGACCGAGCTCGACGTGTGGCGCTACATCGGCGAAGAGGCCATTGACGTGCCACCGATCTACCTGGCCCACCGGCGGCAGGTGTTCCAGCGCGACGGCATGCTCATGGCGGTCACCCCGCACCTACAGCCCGAACCGGGGGAGGAGGCGTTCAGCGCCATGGTGCGCTTCCGGACGGTGGGCGACGCGGACTGCACCGGGTGCGTGGAATCGACGGCCGCCTCCATTGAGCAGATCATTGAGGAGGTCGGCGCCACCCGGCTTACCGAACGGGGGGCCACCCGGGCCGACGACCGCTTTTCCGAGGCCGGCATGGAGGACCGCAAGCGGGAGGGATACTTTTAGATGGCGGAGTTGCTGCGACTGACCACGGCGGGCTCGGTGGACGACGGGAAGTCCACCCTCATCGGCCGCCTGCTCTTCGACGCCAAGGGCATCTTCGAGGACCAGCTGGCCGCCATCCGCAAGACCAGCGAGCAGCGGGGCAACTCCGAGACCGACCTGGCCCTGTTGACCGACGGACTGCGGGCCGAGCGCGAGCAGGGCATCACCATCGACGTGGCCTACCGCTACTTCGACACCCCGAAACGCAAATTCATCATCGCCGACACGCCGGGGCACACCGAGTACACCCGCAACATGGTCACCGGGGCCAGTAGCGCGCACCTGGCGCTCATCCTCATTGACGCTCGCAAGGGTGTCATTGAGCAGACCCGCCGCCATGCCTTCCTCTCCTCCATGCTGGGCATCCCGCACATGGTGGTATGTGTCAACAAAATGGATCTGATCGATTGGGACCAGGAAGCCTACGAGCGGATCAGAGCCGATTTCATGGAGTTTGCCGCCCGCCTCAACGTGCAGGACATCACCTTCATCCCGGTCTCGGCTCTCCGGGGAGACAATGTGGTGCACCGCTCGGAGAACCTGTGGTGGTATGACGGGTCCCCACTGCTGAGCCACCTCGAGTCGGTGTACATCGGGAGCGATGAGAATTTGATTGATCCGCGTTTCCCGGTGCAGTACGTCATCCGGAGCCAGACGGCCGACAATCCGGATTTCCGCGGCTATGCCGGGACGGTGGCCAGCGGCGTTCTCCGCCCCGGTGACGACGTGCTCGTTCTGCCTTCCGGGACAACCTCTCGCATCGCCTCCATCCTGACGGCTGACGGGGAAGTGGCCGAAGCGTTTCCTCCCATGGCGGTGGCCATCACGTTGACCGATGACCTGGCGGTATCACGCGGTGATGTTCTCTGCCGTCCCAACAACCGGCCGGCGGTTGCCTCCGACATTGAGGCCACCGTGTGCTGGATGGACGAGCGCTCCGCCCTCGCCGCCGGGCGCACCTATCTGATCAAGCACAACACCCGGACCGTGCGGGCAAAGGTCCTTTCCCTGCAGTACCGCTTGGAGGTCAACGGGCTCCACCGCGACGACAAGGCGACGACGCTCGAATTGAACGAAATCGGCCGCGTGTCGTTCCGCTGCACGGAACCTCTCCTGGTCGACGACTACAACACCAACCGGGCCACCGGGAGCTTCATCATCATCGACCCGGTGACGAACGGGACCGTTGGCGCGGGCGTCATCAGGGTCCTCGCGTCCGTGCACGCCAGTCCCAACGTGGTGATGGACCGGGGCAAGTTGACCCGGGAGCGCCGCTTCGGCGCCCTGGGGACCTCGGGCGGGACCATGTTGTTCACCGGTCTCTCGGGATCGGGCAAGTCGACCATCGCCGCCGGGGTCGAAGAGGCCTTCGTGACTGACGGCCGCCCGGCCTTCATGCTCGACGGCGACAACCTGCGCCACGGCATCTGCGCCGATTTGGGCTTCTCCGAGAAGGACCGGCACGAGAACGTGCGGCGGGCCGGGGAAATTGCCCTGATGTTCGCCGAGTCCGGGACGCTGGCCCTGATCTCCCTGATCAGCCCCTGCGCGGAGGACCGCCGACTGGTCCGTGCCCTGCATGCCGAAGCCGGGCTGCCCTTCGCAGAGGTCTTCCTGGACACCCCGCTGGAGGAGTGCGAGCGGCGAGACCCCAAGGGGCTGTACGCCCGGGCCCGGGCCGGGCAGCTCCCCTTTTTCACCGGCATCGACGCCACCTACGAGGTGCCCGAGCACGCCGAATTGGTGCTCCGGCCCAGTTCAGGACCCATTTCCGCCCAGGTCTCCCAGGTGATCGCCCTGGCCGACCGGCTGCTCAGCTAGGCCGTGCCGCCCAGCGGTCGCCGGCAGCGGCAACTGAAGCAGAGCCAGGCTGACCGGGCCCGGCGCCGTGAGGATGGCACTTCACGCAACCCACGCGACGGACGCCGGCGCAGGAAGCGGTGGGTGGCCATGGTCGTCCTGTTTGCCGTGGTCGCCGCCGCCGTCACGGTGGCATCCATCGCCTGGCGCACGCCGTCGACACCGCATGCCCTGAGCACCCACACGCTGTTCAACGTCCAAGCGGTCTCCGCCGTGGCGCAAGGCGACGGAGGAGCCTGGCTCACCGATGATGTGAGCCACGACCTCGTCCGCTTCGATCCGGCCGGCGGCCTTTCGGGGGGCTCGGTGCATCTGGCGGGGCGGCCGTCGGCCATGATCCTCGACGGCCGGGACATCTGGGTGGCCGACATGCTCAGCAACACCGTGGAGGAATTCGCGGCGAGCAACTTGCGTGCGGTGCGGTCCGTTGCAGTTCCCAACGCGCCCGTGAGCATGGTCGCGTTCGGAGGCAAGATCTGGGTGGCCTCGCTGATCGCCAGTGAGGTCTCGGCGGTCGACTCGCGCACTGGTGGGTTGGGCAGAGGCATTGCGGTGCCCGGTGGCGCCGTCCGCATCACCCAGGGCTTCGGGGCCCTGTGGGTCACGGGCACCGACAACCTTCTTACCGAGATCCGACCTGGGGTGGCCGGTTCGGCACCACGGTTGCGCACGGTCCAAGTCGGCAACGGTCCGATCGGCGTTGCGACCGGCATGGGTTCGGTGTGGGTGGCCGATGCGGTCGGCGGCACGGTGGCCCAGGTCGATCCCACGAGCCTGGCGGTGCTCCATCGGTATCGCGTCGGCAGTGATCCCCTGACCGTTGCCGTTGCGGGGGGACGGGTCTGGGTGGGCGACGGCACAGCGCACAAGCTGCGTACGGTGTTCCCCTCACCCGGGCTGGGACCGCGTGACCTGGGTGGCTCGCCGCGCGCCCTTCTCCCCGTGGGGGAAGGGGTCTGGGTGGCCATCGCCAATCCGGGGCGGGTGATCGCTGCGGGTGTGGGGTGACGAGCCCCGAGTACTCCTCTTTCGCCGTGGGTCCCAGGACGGGGTCGACCGGCTACGGCGAGGCGGTGGTTCCGACGTTCAATACGGGCGCGTCCATGACGTAGCTGCCGCCACCGACGATGTTGACGGCGAACCGGACCCGGGCGGTGTGCAACGGGGCCGTCGCGGTCTGGAACCGATGGGTGTAGTGCGCATCGGTGGTGGAAATCGGCTCAGTTTGGTAACCAAGCAGCTCTTCTGAGGCGCTGTACCACTTGAGGATCAATTCGACCTGTGCACCCGGACTGAGTGCCAGCACCCGGAGGGAGACGGACTGGGTGTAGGTGGTCCCGGCACGCGCACTCACCTCGAACCATGCCCCACCCCGCTCACCCGGCCGTACGTCGACCTGCTGAGCCAGCCGGCCGTCGAACTCCGGGTTCGCCGCCAGGGCAAAGGAGGATGCGCCCCACACCACAAGGCCCTCTGCAATCCCGGGGTGCTGGCGGTCGATGTGGAACATGGAGAACGGCAGGAGGTTCGGTGCCGTGGCCATTATTGAGGGCGACGTGCGGACGGCGCTGGGGGAGGGTCCGCTGGGGAGCAAGGCGGTTCGGAAAGCCAGTGCAGCTGCCACGAGCGCGGCGAGGGCCACCATGACGCGGATCCGGGTCCCGCCGCGCCCCCACAGAGAACCACCACCCGGGCTCGGATGCGAGTTCCTGCGATCTGCCGTCATGCTCCAACTTCCTGCTTCCCGGTCTGTTCCGTCGGGCATCCGGTTTCTGGCGGTGCAACCACCTGCCTTGCCGGTCCGACCGATCGGCCGACATCATCCCCGGCACCCCGGGACTTTGTAGTCATAGACCATCAAAGTGCCGCGTCCGGTTGCACTCGGGTTGCGGTGCAGTGACCGCGGGCCGATATGGGCCAAATGTCCCTTGTTGCCTGCAGAAATAGGGTTCAAGATCAGCCGGTAATAGCAATCGAAAATGGCCAACCCCTCGCGAGGGGGGGGCGCAAAGCCACGGGACTCTCTGAGTGAGCCGGGCCGCCGAAATGGTATGGCCTGTGCGGCGACTCAGTTGTCGCATGGGCCGGCGCACCCATTTTGTGATGGCCCGCTTCCTCGGCGACTGGGGGGAAGATGGGACATGGCAGGTTTGCGGGGTATACCTGCTCACTCACGCTCGCCATGGGCGTGGCGACCGCAGGTCTGGTGGCCTTCCCGGTCGGTGCCCTGGCCTCGACCGTTTCCGTACCAGCCGTGGCCGCGGTGACTGCCGCGAGCAAGTCCAGCGGCACAATCAACCAGTTCCTGGCCGCCCAGCCGACCTGGGCCTCACCGATGGCATCCGCGGCGGCGGGCCGACCGACGGGGGTGTCCCACCGCGGCGCGCCTTCGTCTCCCGTTGGCTTCACCGCCGTGCGCGGTTCCCCGAATGCGAGCTCGGAGCATGAGACGTTGGCGGTGGTCCTGACCCTGGGTGGGCTCCTGTCCTTCGTCCTCTTGCTCAGGATCATCCGGGGCCGTCCCCGGCGGCGCGACAACCCACGGTGACTGCCCGGGGGAGTTCACTCCCACACCGGGATCCCGATGATCCCCTGGGCTGAGGTCGTATCCTTGCCAGGTGAGCGACGACGAAGCGTCGAACGGGTCCCACAGAGCCCGGACCCCGCTGACCGCCCAGTACTACGAACTGCTGGGCCAGAGGGTCGAGCGGATCACTTCGGGTGCCACTGAGGCAGACCTCTCGGGAGGGGCACCGCACGCCGGGTCGGAGGAGCAGAGGCGGATGGCGGAAGAGGGGGCCCTGCGATTGTCCGCCGAAGCGCAAGCGGAGGACGATCGGCAAAGGAAGTTCGATGCCGCGTGCGAGGCCATCCTGGCGCGGGCACGGACGGATGCGGCGACGCTCGTGGCAAAGGCCGAGGCCGAAAGCCGGGAGATCCTCGCCCAGGCGCAGCGGGAGGCCAGACGGGTCACCGCCGAGGCGGACCGGGCCATAGGGGAGTGGCTCCGTGAGCTCGAGGACGAGCGTCACGATGTCCTGGACAGGGCTCAGGTGACGTCGTCCGAGCTCGTGGCACAAGCTGAGGCCGAACGCGAACGCCTGATGACTGAAGCGCGCCAGGAAGCCGTCGATGCGCGTGATCGCCTCATGGAAGAGGCACGAGCGGAAGCCGCGCGCCTGCGCGAACGCGCCAGCCTGGACATTGAGGTAGAGACGCAACGCGCGCTCGACGCCGCTCGCGAGGAGGGCGCTCGGATCCGCCGGGAAGCCTCAACCTCAGTACGGTCGGAGATCCCTGTAGTTGACGCACCGCCGCCTGCCACCGCGAGTGTCGCAATCCCAGCCGCAACGGGCGCAGGCACGGCGCGGAACGGAGAGCCTGAGGACGGCCGGTCCACGGTTGGCCAGGTGAGCGGAGCGCAGAATCACACCACGGGTTCCGTCCGAGCAGGCTTCGTGGGGAAAGAGCTCTCGCCCGAGGTTGCGGCGTCGACCATGTACTGGAGCCAACACGGGTATCCCCGATATGCCGCCCTGATCAAGTCCAAGAAGAAACGGACGCTGATCCGCAATACCGTCATTGTGGCCGCCGCGGTCCTCCTGACCGCCGGGATCGCAACGGCCGTCGTATTGCACACCACCGGCAGCAAGCCGACACCGGCCGCCACCGTGACCCGGAGCACCGTGACCCGGAGCACCGGAGGCACCGGGAGCTCCGCCGGGGCCGCACAGCGCGCCGCCAACGCCGTCGCCGTCGGGGCGGGCTGCCCGGCCAGCCCCAAGGCCATCGTGAACACCCAGAGATATGCCGCGCTTCCGGCCATGATCACCCAGGCCAGCCACCTGTACTCGGCCACCGTGGTCACCACCACCGGTACGTTCGTCATGGCGCTCAACGCCAAGAGCGCACCGGTGACCGTGAACAACTTCGTCTTCCTGGCCCAGCAGGGCTTCTTCCACTGCGTCACCTTCTACCGGGTCGTTCCGGGCTTCGCGATCCAGACCGGTGACCCGACGGGCACCGGCACCGGAGGCCCGGGTTACACCATTCCCGACGAGAACCCGCCTCGGGCCCCCGACCCCTCCCAGCAGTACCCGCTCGGTTCGGTCGCCATGGGCAACACCGGCGCGCCCCACACGGGTGGAAGCCAGTTCTTCATTGTGGCCGGGCCCCTCGGTGAGGTCCTGCCGAACACCTACGCCCTCTTCGGGCGGGTCATCTCGGGCATGGAGGTAGTGCACAGGATCAACGCCCAGGGGTCAGCCACTGGCGTCCCACCCGACGTCACCCAGCGCATCCTTTCGATCACCATCAACCAGTCAAACGGCTTCTGATCCCGCCACACCGGTGGCCGCACCCGCCGCCCGAGGGCACCCCCCTATTCCTGGACGAGCTCTATCAGCGTCCCGAACGAGGTCTTGGGATGGACGAAGGCCACCGTGGTGCCCCGCGAGCCGGGCCGGGGCGCTTCGTCGATCACCCGCCCGCCGGAATCGCGGACCGACTGCAGGGCGGCTGCGCAGTCGTCCACCCGGTAGCCCACGTGGTGCAGCCCCTCGCCCTTGGTGGCCAGGTACTTGGCCACCGGTGAGTCCTCCCGGATGGGGGTGAGGAGTTGCACATAGGAGTCGGCTACCTTCAACAAGGCCTCCTCCACACCGTCGGAGTCGACCCGCTCCCGGTGGTCGACGGTGGCGCCGAAGACTTCCCGGTACCAGGCGATGGCGGCCTCGAGGTCATGGACGGCGATGGCCACGTGGTCGATCTCGGTGAGCAAGGCGTCGCTCATGCGCCGTGCCGACGGAACAAGGTGATGCGGTCCTCGCCGACCTCGGCCCGCAATGCGGGATCGTCGATGCCCAGTCCCTCCTCGGGGGCCAGGCACAGCACGCCGATCTTGCCCTCGTGCAGGTTGTGGTGCACCTGGTAGGCCGCCTCGCCGACGTCGGCCAGGGAGTACACGGCCGAGAGCGGCGGCAGCACCTTGCCCCGGCAGACGAGCTGGTTGGCGTCCCAGGCCTCTCGGTAGTTGGCGAAGTGCGACCCCTTAATGGTCTTGAGCTTCATCCAGAGGTGGCGGTTGTCGTACTCAATCATGTAGCCCGAGGTGGCGGCGCAGGTCACGATGGTGCCGGCGCGGGCACAGGCGAAGACGGAGGCTCCCATGGTCTGTCGGCCAGGGTGCTCGAAGACGATCTGCGGCTCGCCCCCCACCAGGGATCGGATGTCCTTGCCGAAGCGTCGCCACTCGGACTCGTCCTGAGTGTGCGCGTCGGACCAGAACCGGTAGCCGGCCGCCCGCCGGTCGATGACGGCCTCGACACCAAGGTCGTTGAGCAGCGCCACCTTCTCGGGCGAGGAGACGACCCCGATGGGCGTGCCGCCGCCGTTGAGCACGTGCTGCACGGCGAAGCTCCCCAGGCCCCCGCTGGCCCCCCAGACCAGGACCTTGTCGCCCTGGGTCATGCGGGCCCCGTTGGGCGAGACCAGCATGCGGTAGGCGGTGGAGTTGCAGAGTGCGTTGATCGCCGCCTCTTCCCAGCTCAGGTGGGCCGGCTTGGGCATGAGCTGGTTGGCCTTGACGACGGTCACGTCGGCCAGGCCACCGAAGTTCGACTCGAAGCCCCAGATGCGCTGGTTGGCGGCCAACATGGAATCGTCGTGGGCGGAGGGGTCCTGGTCGTCGACGTAGTTGCAGTGGATGGTGACCTTGTCCCCCACCTTCCAGTTGCGTACCGCCGACCCGGTGCGCAGGACGACCCCCGCGGCGTCCGATCCCACCACGTGGTGGTCCAGCGCATGGCGGGCCGCCCAGGGTCCCTCCTTGCCGAGGCGGTCCAGGAAGCCGAAGGTCGGCAGCGGTTCGAAGATGGAGGTCCAGACGGTATTGAAGTTGATGGACGACGCCATCACCGCCACGTAGGCCTCGTCGGGGGCCAGTTCGGGCAGGGGCACGTCCTCGACGTGCAGGGAGGATCGGGGGTCCTTCTCGGCAGACTCCAGGCCCTCGAACATGCCCATTTCGCTCCGCCGCACCAGGGCGGCGCGGTAGGAGTCGGGCAGGGGCAGCCCGGCCAGCTCCTCGGCAGGTGCGCCGGCCAGCGCAGCACTCAGGATGTCACTCATGGGCGACGACGTTAGTTGGCCCGTAAGATGTGCCCCCCGACCGGTCAGGAGACCGGCGCAGAATCGGAGGTAGTGGTCATGGGTGAGGCCGTCATCGTCGCCGGGGCGCGTACCCCGATCGGCAAGCTGTCGGGGGCGCTGGCCTCTTTCAGCGCCATGGAGCTGGGTGGCTTCGCCATCGCCGAGGCGCTCCGGAGGGCCGGGGTGGCGCCCGAGCAGGTCGACTACGTCCTCATGGGGCAGGTTCTTCAGGCCGGCCAGGGGCAGATCACGGCCCGCCAGGCGGCCGTCCACGCCGGTATTCCCATGTCGGTGCCGGCGAGCACGGTCAACAAGGTCTGCCTCTCGGGGCTCAACACCATCTACCTGGCCGACCAGATGATCCGCTCGGGCGACGCTGAAATTGTGGTGGCCGGCGGGATGGAGTCCATGACCCAGGCGCCCTATCTCCTGCCGGGGGCCCGGGGCGGGTACCGCATCGGGGACGGCGCGCTGGTCGACTCCATGATGTTCGACGGGCTGACCGACGCCTTCGACCACATCGCCATGGGCCTGTCCACCGAGCAGCACAACGAGAAGGTCGGGATCTCACGGGAGCGCCAGGACACGTTCGCCGCCGCCAGCCACGAAAAGGCCGCCGCCGCGGCCAAGGACGGCCGCCTGGCCGAAGAGATCGTGCCGGTGCAGGTCCCCCAGCGCAAGGGGGACCCCCTGCTGGTCGATGTCGATGAGGGGGTGCGCCCGGGCACGACGGCCGAATCGCTCGGGTCGTTGCGGCCGGCCTTCACCAAGGACGGCACCATCACGGCGGGCAACGCGTCGCAGATCTCCGATGGGGCTGCCGCCGTGATCGTGATGTCGGCGGAGGTGGCCAAGCGGCTCGGCATAGCGCCGCTGGGCCAGGTGGTCGGCTACGGCATGGTGGCCGGCCCCGACAACTCGCTGCTCACCCAGCCCTCGCAGGCCATCGCCAAGGCAGCCCAGCGGGCGGGCTTGGACGTGGGCGCCATCGACCTCTTCGAGATCAACGAGGCGTTCGCCGCCGTCGGGCTGGCCTCGTCCGACGAGCTCGGGATTGACGAGGGCAAGGTCAACGTCAACGGCGGGGCCATCGCCCTGGGCCACCCCGTCGGGATGTCAGGTACCCGTGTCGCGCTCACCGCCCTGCTCGAGCTGCGCCGCCGCGGTGGCGGCACGGCGGCCGTCGCGCTGTGCGGTGGCGGGGGCCAGGGGGACGCCGCCGTCCTGCGCTGCCTGGCGTAGCAGGAGGCGAGGGCCTCAGGGCAGCGCGAATGGTGGGATGAAGAGGCCCGCCAGGCGGGCCGTCCCGCTCGCCACGGCGCTCCAACTGTCGATCTTGAACGTGTAGACCCCCAATGCGCAGGTCGGGAAGCCGCGGCGCACCGCCAGGTCATGGCCCTTCTTGTCAAAGCGGCCGATCAAACCCAGGGACAGCGCCTGGGCGGTCGGGTTGTGCCCGACCACCATGACCGAACGCAATTCGTCGGGCAACGTCCGCAGGTGTTCCAGTACCTCCTCGGGTTCGGCGCCATAAAGGTCAGGAACCAGGTGACGGTCCGGTGGCGCGGCCAGCTCAGCCAAGGCCAGGTCCGCCGTGGCCACGGCCCGGGCAGCGGGGGAGACCAGGACGACCTGGGGGAGTGGGATGTCAACCAGGCCGAGCCGGGTGCCGTCCCTCCCCATGAGGGCTCCGAGGGCGGTGGCGTCCCGCCTCCCCCGGGGCGCCAGGACCCGGTCGAAGTCGGCGCCGCCCTTGGGCGGGTCGGCCACCGTTTTGGCATGCCGGAGGAGCCACAGGAAGCGCGGTGCCATCAGCCCAGTGCGAAGGCCGCGTGAAGGGAACGCACCGCGCGTTCGACGTCATCCGTGCGCACGATGCACGACGTCCTGATGGTGGACGTCGAGATCATGTCGATGTTGATCTCCTCGTTGGCCAGGGTCTCGAACATGGTGGCCGCAATGCCAGGGTGCGACTTCATGCCCACCCCGATCAGCGACACCCGGGACACGTCATGGTCGGAGGTCACCCCCGAAGCCCCCAGCTCGTCAGCGTGCGCCTGCGCCGTCTCGACCGAGACGCTGAGATCGGACTTGGGCACGGTGAACGATATGTCGGTGGTGCCGTGGGCGGAGGTGTTCTGCACGATCATGTCGACGTTGATGGAGCGGTCGGCCAGGGCCCGGAACAGCCGGGCGGCCACTCCCGGTCGGTCGGGTACCCCGCTCACCGTGACCTTGGCCTCGGTGGTGTCGTGGGTGACGGCGGTGACGACGGCTTCTTCCATGTCTGCATCCTCCTCGACCACCCAGGTGCCCGGCTCCCAGGTGAAGCTGCTGCGCACGTGCAGCGGGACATTGTGGTTGCGGGCGAACTCCACGGCCCGCAGCATCAGGACACGGCCGCCGGTGGCGGCCACCTCCAGCATCTCCTCAAAGGAGATCCGGTTGATCCGGTGCGCTTCGGGCACCAGGCGGGGATCGGCGGTGAAGACCCCGGTGACGTCGGTGTAGATTTCGCACACGTCGGCATCGAGCACCGACGCCAGGGCGACCGCGGTGGCGTCGGAGCCACCCCGGCCGAGCGTGGTGATCTCGCGTTCCTCCGACACACCCTGGAATCCCGCCACCACCGGCACCTTTCCCGCCGCCAGCGCGGCGCGGAGGCGGTCCGGTGTGACCTTGAGGATCTTGGCCCGGGTGTGGTCGGCGTCGGTGATGATGCCGGCCTGGCTCCCGGTGTAGGACGTGGCGTCCACGCCCAGGTCGGCCAGGGCCATGCACAGCAGGGACATGGAGATGCGCTCACCGGTGCTGACCAGCATGTCGTATTCACGCCGGGGTTGGACGGTGCTCACGCTTTCCGCCAGGTGGATGAGTTCATCGGTGGTCTTTCCCATGGCGCTCACGACCACCACCACGTCTGAGCCCTGGCGCCGGGTGCGGGCGATGTGGTCGGCCACGGCCCGGATGCGGTCGGCGTCGCCGACCGAGGTACCGCCGAACTTCTGGACGACCAACGGCATGCCAAGACGCTAATGGGCGCCGCCGCACCGACCGGGCCGGTCGCCGGGCCGCCCGAACATTGGGGGGTCTCCGGGGCAGGTAGGGTTTCCGGCCGTGCCCAGCGAGAAGAGAGCCCGCCAGCGTGCGGCCAGGGAGGCCCGCCTGGCCGCGCAGGCCAGAACGAAGAAGCGACGCCAGCTGATCCGCAACATCATCATTGTGGGCGTCGTCGGCCTCCTCATCGTGGGTATCGCCTTCGCGGTCTCGTCGAACAACAAGAACAAGACGACGTCGGGGACGGGCTCGACCACCACCACGCTGGCCGGCAGCGCGGCGAACGCCAAGTCCCAGGCTGCCGCCGACGCCGTCGCCGCCAAGGCCGGCTGCCCGTCCGCCACCGCGACCCGGGTGAACACCCAGAAGTACGCCAGGCCCGCCAATGTCCTCAAGGCGGGCCACCTGTACTCGGCCACCGTGGTGACCACCGCCGGTACCTTCGCCGTGGCCCTCAACACCGGGACCGCGCCGGTGACGGTGAACAACTTCGTCTTCCTGGCCGAGCGGGGCTACTACCACTGTGTCATTTTCCACCGGGTCATCCCCGGGTTCATGGACCAGACCGGCGACCCGACCGGCACCGGGTCGGGTGGGCCGGGCTACACCATCGCGGACGAGAACCCCCCCAAGGCAGCCACCGCCACCCAGCAGTACCCCCTCGGCTCGTTGGCCATGGCCAACACCGGCCAGCCGCACTCCGGGGGGAGCCAGTTCTTCATAGTGGCCGGCCCCCAGGGTGAGGGCCTGTCCAACAGCTACGCCCTGTTCGGCCGCGTCATCTCGGGCATGGACGTGGTCTCCCGGATCAATGCCGAAGGGTCCGCTGCCGGTGTCCCGCCCAACGTCACCCAGCGCATCATCTCCATCACCATCCACGAGGCAGCAGGTGCCTGATATGGCCGTACCCGTCCCTCCCGCCGCCGATGGATCGAGCCCGCAGCAGCGCAAATTCGACCAGGAGCCACCGCAGCTGATCGATCCGGCCAAGCGCTATGTGGCCACCATGGTCACCTCGCACGGCACCATGGTCATCGCGCTCGACCCCCTGGCCGCGCCCAGGACGGTGAACAGCTTCGTCTTCCTGGCCCGCTACCACTTCTATGACGGTGTCACCTTCCACCGCATCATCCCCGGCTTCGTGCTCCAAGGTGGCGACCCCCTGGGCACCGGCACCGGGGGCCCCGGCTACAAGTACGCCGACGAGCTCCCGCCGGCGGGCCGGTACAAGTTGGGATCGCTGGCCATGGCCAATTCCGGCCCCCACACCAACGGCAGCCAGTTCTTCGTGATCAGCGGTTCCGACGGCGCCGCCCTGCCCCCCCTCTACTCGCTGTTCGGGGAAGTGGTGAGCGGGCTCAATGTGGTGCAGACGATCAACGACCTGGGCACCCGCTCCGGGAAGCCCAAGGAGCCCGTGGTGATCCAGACCGTCACCATTGAGGAGAAGGACTGAGGGACTTCAGCCCGCCAGGGCGTCCAGCCCCTCGCTCCTGGCGCCCCCGATGAAGACCACCGGGGCGGCCGCACCCTCGTAGCTCCAGCGGCCATCCCCGCTCCTGATCAGTGCCGTGCGGGCAGGGATGCCCACGATGGGAAGGCTGGCCGGGGCCATGGCGACCGTCCGCTCCAATTTCTGGCCGTGGGCGTCGTCCTCCTCGTCGCCGTAGTGGGGGACGATGGCGAGCTGGTCGACCAGTCCCAGGCCCAAGGTCAGCGCACCCCCGCGGGGATCGACCATGGGATCGGTGAGGACCATGGCCCCGGCGGCCGCGCCCGCCACCACGGCGCCACCACCCCAGGCCTGGCGCAGCGCCTCGAACACGGCCGAATTCTTCAGGACCGCCTTGAGGTGCAGCGCCGACCCGCCGGCCAGGTAGATGAAGGAGGCGGCAGCGACGGCCCCCGCCATGCCGGGGTCGTCCGCCGAGGCCCGGTCGACCACCATCAGCCCCTCCACCCGGCCGCCCAGCCCCTCGAACCATTCGGCGGCCCGGAGCACCACCCGCTCGGGGTGCTGGTAGGCGGCTGCCGTGGGGAGCACCACGACGTTGTGCCCGCCCGAGGCGGCCAGCAGCGTGGCATCGAAGCTGCAGCCCTCCGTCCATTCGCTCCCGCCCACCAGGGCCAGCACGCCGGTTGTGGTCATGCGCCACTCTTGCACGCAGGCGCCCGGCCCAACCTCAGTTCGGCCGCCGCACCGGGCCCCTTCGACTTCGGTGGTTACCGACCAGTAGCCTCTGCCACCATGTCGATCACACGCGTGGGAATAGTCGGATCCGGGATCATGGGCTCAGGCATCGCAGAGGTGGCGGCTGCCTCCGGCCATGAGGTGGTGCTGCGCAGCCGCAGCCAGGACAGCGCGGACGCCATGGTGGCCACCTTGGGCAAGTCGCTGGCCAAGCAGGTGGAGAAGGGCAAGCGGACCGAGGCCGGCGCGGCCGACATCGCGGCTCGTGTCCACGCCACGACGCACCTGGGTGAGCTCGTCGATGTCGACCTGGTGATCGAGTCGGTGGTGGAGGACCTGGCGGTCAAGAAGGACCTCTTCGCGGAGCTCGACAGCATCTGCAAGCCCGACACCATTTTGGCCACCAACACCTCGACCCTGCCCGTAGTGGAGATGGCCATGGCCACTGGGCGTCCCGAGCTGGTCTGCGGCATCCACTTCTTCAACCCGGCGCCGGCCATGGCGCTGGTCGAGGTGGTGCGCCCCATCACGGCCAGCGACGGCACCATGGCAGCCGCCCTGGAGTTCGCGGGGGCCTGCGGCAAGGACCCGGTCGAGGTGAAGGACCAGGCCGGTTTCATCGTCAACGCCCTCCTCTTCCCCTACCTGAACAACTCGGTGCGCCTGCTGCAGCAGGGCGTGGCCTCCAAGGAGGGGATCGACTCCGCCATGAAGGGCGGCTGCGGCTTCCCGATGGGCCCGTTCGCCCTGCTCGACCTGGTCGGCCTGGACACCTCCCTGGCCATCCTCGACGCGCTCTATGACGAGTTCCGCGACCCCAATTACGCCGCCGTGCCCCTCCTGCGCCGCATGGTCACCTCGGGCCTGCTCGGCCGCAAGACGAAGAAGGGCTTCTACGACTACAACCGCTGAGGGCAGGTGGCCGGTGTGTCCGGCGCGCGGGGAGACCGGGCACAATGGGGGGAGCATTTCCCCCGACCCCCGGAGGTGAGATGAGTGAAGAACGGCACGCCCCCTGACGCACCCTGGATGATGCGCACCTACTCGGGGCACTCGACGGCACGGGCCTCGAACAAGCTCTACCGCGCCAACCTGGCCAAGGGCCAGACCGGCCTCTCCATCGCCTTCGACCTGCCGACGCAGACCGGGTACGACCCGGACTCGCCCGAGGCGTCCGGCGAGGTGGGCAAGGTCGGGGTACCGGTGGCGCACCGCGGCCACATGGAGGAGCTCCTGGCGCACATCCCCGTGGGGGAGATGAACACCTCCATGACCATCAACGCCACGGCGGCCTGGCTGCTTGGTCTCTACGTGGCGCATGCCGAGGACAGAGGCGTCGAACCGGGCCTCCTTTCGGGCACCACCCAGAACGACATTGTGAAGGAGTACCTGAGCCGTGGCACCTACATCTTCCCGCCCGGGCCCAGCCTGCGCCTGACCGTCGACACCATCGCGTTCGCCGTGCGCCAGGCCCCGAAGTGGAACCCCATCAACGTGTGCAGCTACCACCTGCAGGAGGCGGGAGCCACCCCGGTGCAGGAAGTGGCCTACGCGTTGGCCACGGCCATCGGGGTGCTGGACGGGGTCCGGGCCTCGGGGAAGATCGACCCCTCGGAAATGCCGGCGGTGGTCGGTCGCCTCAGCTTCTTCGTCAACTCCAGCGTCCGCTTCGTGGAGGAGACCTGCAAAATGCGGGCGTTCACTGCCATGTGGGACCGGATCTGCCGGGAGCGCTATGGAGTGGAGGACCCCAAGTTGCGGCGCTTCCGTTACGGCGTCCAGGTGAACTCGCTGGGCCTGACCGAACAGCAGCCGGAGAACAACGTGCCGCGCATCGTGCTGGAGACCCTCGGCGTCACGCTTTCTGCGAGCGCCCGCGCCCGGGCCATGCAGCTGCCGGCCTGGAACGAGGCCCTGGGGTTGCCGCGCCCGTGGGACCAGCAGTGGTCGCTCCGCATACAGCAGGTCCTGGCCTTCGAGTCCGACCTGCTGGAGTACGGCGACATCTTCGAGGGTTCCAAGGTGATTGAGGCTGAGACGGCGGCGCTCATTGAGGCCGCTGACGCAGAGCTGGCCGACGTCGAGTCGCTGGGTGGTGCCTTTGAGGCCATCGATGAGCTCAAAATGCGCCTGGTGCGCAGCCAGGCCGAGCGGGTGCGCCGCATTGAGACAGGGGAGCAGCGCGTCGTCGGGGTTAATTGTTTCACCGAGACTGCATCCTCACCGCTCACTGCTGACGGCGACGTCGAGAGCATCCTGCGGGTGGACCCCCGGGTGGAAGCGGAACAGATCGCCGACGTCGTGCGCTGGAGGGCGGAGCGTGACGGTGCGGCGGTCCGCCGGGCCCTCAGTGCGTTGAGCAAGGTGGCCGAGGATGACGGTCCCGGCGGCAACATCATGGAATCCACCATCGCCCTGGCCCACGCCGGCGGCACCACCGGTGAATGGGCGGGCGCCCTACGGGAGGTCTTCGGCGAGTTCCGGGCTCCGACCGGGGTGAGCGGAGGCGTGGGGCGACGGGGGGACGAAATGGCACCCGTGCGGGCACGCACCAAGGCGCTGGCCGACCGCTCGGGCGGACCGCCCCGCCTGCTGGTGGCCAAGCCGGGGCTGGACGGCCACTCCAACGGGGCCGAGCAGATCGCTGTGGCTGCCCGCGACGCCGGGTTCGAAGTCATCTACCAGGGCATCAGGCTGACCCCGGCCCAGATCGTGGCGGCCGCCCTCCACGAGGACGTCGACATCGTGGGCCTGTCCATCCTGTCGGGATCACATCTCGAACTGGTACCCGACGTGGTGGACCGGCTGCGTGCCGCCGGTTCGGTGGCGGCGGTGGTGGTGGGGGGGATCATCCCGAAAGACGACGCCGAGCTGCTGCTGGGCAAGGGCGTGTCCTCGGTCTACACACCCAAGGACTACTCCTTCGACCGGATCATGGAGGATCTGGTCGGTCTGGCCGAACGCCAGCGCGCCGCCACTCCCGGGTGAGGCGGCCCATCTGGCGCCAGGTGATGGGGACGGCTCCCAGCTCAATGGCCCGCAGGCGCAACGGTTCGGGCACGTCGTAGTGGTTCAGGGCGGCCGAGCGCCGGTGCCGCTGGAAGCCCTGGGGCGGGATCCCCAGCCGGGCGGCCAGGGTGTGCAACTCGGCCGGGTCGTCGGCCAGCAGGTGCGAC
This sequence comes from Acidimicrobiales bacterium, assembly GCA_035534235.1. GTDB lineage: Bacteria > Actinomycetota > Acidimicrobiia > Acidimicrobiales > RAAP-2 > Bog-473. The sequence goes on from DATLSH010000059.1 coordinate 31,246, forward strand.
CACCGGTCCTCGCGCGCACGGATGGTGGCCCGCTGGCGCCAGTCGTCGACGTAGACGGTCAGCGGCGGGCCCAGGGCCGTTCGCGGCGCAACGGAAGAGGCTTGTTCCACCAGCGCCCCGAGAACCGCCAGCTCTGGTGCGCCGGGTCCTGCTCGTCTGGCGGCGCGGGCCGGGGCCACACCGTCTCCGCTGCCGCGGCAATGACGGCCAGGACCCGGGCGTCTGGCTCGGGAGCCGCCCGCAGGGTGAGCCACCCCGTCTCCATGGCTCCGCTCACAGCGGGACGTTGCCGTGCTTGCGCCGCGGCAACTCCTCGCGCTTGGTAGCCAGGATGTCCAGGCTCCGGCAGATCACGGCCCGGGTGTCGGCCGGGGAGATCACGTCGTCTATGTAGCCCCGTTCCGCCGCAATGTACGGATTGGCGTAACGCTCGGTGTACTCGTCGATGAGCTCGGCCCGGCGACCGACTGGGTCGGTGGCCTCGGCCAGCTCGCGCCGGTAGACGATCTCCACCGCGCCGTTGGGCCCCATGACGGCCAACTCGGCCGAGGGCCAGGCGAAGGCCAGGTCGGCACCGATGGACTTGGAGTTCATGACCACGTAGGCGCCGCCGTAGGCCTTGCGGGTGACGATCTGTATGCGGGGCACGGTCGACTCGCAGTAGGCGTAGAGGAGCTTGGCGCCGTGGCGGATGATGCCGCCGTACTCCTGATCGGTCCCCGGCATGAAGCCGGGGACGTCGACGAAGGTGAGAAGGGGGATGTTGAAGGCATCGCAGACACGCACGAAGCGTGACGCCTTCTCGGACGAGTCGATGTCGAGGACTCCCGCCAACACGGCGGGTTGGTTGCCCACGATCCCCACCACGCGGCCGTCCATGCGGGCGAAGCCGCACGTGATCGACATGGCCCAGTGGCGGTGCACCTCGAAGTAGTCGCCGCCGTCGACCACGGCCGCGATCACCTTCTTCATGTCGTAGGGCTGGTTGGGGGAGGTGGGCAGGATGTCGATCAGTTCGGGCACCTGCCGGTCGGGCTCGTCGCCCGTCATCTCGACAGGCGGCTCCTCAAGGTTGTTGGAGGGGAGGAACGACAGGAGATGGCGCACGTCATCCAGGCAGGCCTTCTCATCGGGGGAGACGAAGGTGGCCACGCCCGACTTGGTGGCGTGGCTCATGGCGCCCCCCAGCTCCTCAAGGGTGACGTCCTCTCCGGTGACTGTCTTCACCACGTCGGGACCGGTGATGAACATGTGGGAAGTCCCCTGGACCATGAAGATGAAGTCGGTCATGGCGGGCGAGTAGACGGCCCCCCCGGCGCAGGGACCCAGGATCACGCTGATCTGGGGGATGACGCCCGAAGCCGTCACGTTGCGCCGGAAGATGCCGCCGTAGGAGTGGAGGGACACCACGCCCTCTTGAATGCGGGCCCCGGCACCGTCATTGAGGCCGATCATGGGGACCCCGGTTGAGGCCGCCAGGTCCATGACCTTGTGGATCTTCTCGGCGAATACCTCCCCGAGGGCCCCGCCGAAAACGGTGAAGTCCTGGCTGAAGAGGCAGACCCTCCGGCCATCAATCGTCCCGAAGCCGGTGACCACACCGTCGGTATAGGGCCGGTTGTCCTCCAGCCCCATGCCGTGGGCGCGATGGCGGGCCAGCATGTCCAGCTCCTGGAAGGAGCCCTCGTCCAGCAGGTATTCGATGCGCTCCCGGGCGGTCAACTTCCCCTTGGCGTGGTGCCGCTCCACGGACTGCGCGCTGCCGGCGTGCAGAGCCTCGTTCTTGCGTTCCGCAAGCTCCGCCAAGCGGTCGGCCATCGAATGTTCCATACTGGGGAAGGCTAACGCCCCGGGGTGTCCGACCCGGAGCGTCGGCGCAAGGTTGCCGGGGTGGACAAGTTCTCTCTTTGGGGCCGAATTGGCCGGAGAATAGACTTCAGGCCAGCATTGGGGTCCCGGATGCTGGCGTAATGCGGATTATGAGGGGGCGATTGACGTGGCGCTTCTGCAGGTGGCGGAAGCTGAGGTGCGGTTCGGTGGGGTGCACGCCCTGCGCGGGGTCGACCTGTCGGTGGATCCGGGCCTGGTCACGGGCCTGATCGGGCCCAACGGCGCCGGCAAGACCACCCTCTTCAACGCCATCTGCGGCCTGCAGAGTCTCAACGGCGGCCGGATCTCCTTCGACGGGACCTCCATGGAGGGCCTGCGCCCCCACATGCGGGCCCGCCTGGGCATCGCCCGCACCTTCCAGCGCCTTGAGGTCTTCGGCTCCCTCTCCGTGCGCGAGAACGTCCTGGCTGCCGCCGAGATCCGCCGGCGCTGGTCCCGTGACCACTCCGACTCGGCGGCCAACGCCGACGGCGCCCTGGCGCTCGTCGGGCTGACGGCGCTGGCCGGTCGCTCCGCCGACACACTGCCGACCGGTCAGGCCAGGTTGCTTGAGGTGGCCCGTGCCCTGGCCACCAAGCCCCGCCTCCTGCTCCTGGACGAGCCTTCCTCGGGCCTGAGCGACTCCGAGGGAGAAGAGCTCGGGGACCTCCTGATCGAACTGGCCGAGGGCGGCATGGGCGTCCTGCTGGTCGAGCACGACATGGCGCTGGTGATGCGCATCTGCGCCCGGATCAACGTGCTGGACTTCGGCGCCGTGCTCACCGTCGGCACCCCGGCGGAGATCAGGTCGGACGAGCGGGTGAGGGCGGCCTACCTCGGTGCGGTGGACGATCCCGAGGAGGAGGCGGTGGCACACCATGTGGCGGAGCCCTCCGCGCCCCTGGCCGCCGGGGTTGGTGCCCATGGCTGACGCCCTTGACCCACCGGACCAGCCGGGGATCGATGTCCGCCCGGTGCTCGAGTTGCGCGACGTGCACGCCGCCTACGGGCAGATTGAGGTGCTGCACGGGATCGATTTCTCGGTCGCCGCCGGCGGCGTGCTGGCCCTCCTCGGACCGAACGGAGCCGGGAAGACGACCTCGCTCCGTGTGGCCAGCGGGCAGATGGTGCCCAAGTCGGGTTGCCTGCACGTGCTCGGGCGCCACTGCAACGGCCTGAGGCCCGACGCCCTTTCCCGCGCCGGCATCTGCACGCTGCCTGACGGCCGCGGCATCTTCCCCAACCTCACCGTCACCGAGAACCTGCGGCTCATGACCTTCGGGGGTTCGTCCCGGTCCAAGGTCGAGGAGCTGGCCTTCACCCGCTTCCCCCGCCTCTCCGAGCGGCGCAGCCAAATCGCCGGCACACTCTCGGGGGGCGAGCAGCAGATGTTGGCCATGGCGCGCACGCTGAGTGTGGAGCCGGCGGTGCTCCTGCTCGACGAGATCTCCATGGGGCTGGCGCCCATGATCGTGACCGAGCTCTACGAGTTGGTGGCCCAGATCGCCGCCGAGGGGGTGGCCATCGTCCTGGCCGAGCAGTTTGCCGCCACCGCCATCGGCGTGGCCACCCATGTGGCCGTGGTCGTCCAGGGCCGGATAGTGGCGTCGGGCACCCCCGACGAGCTCCCCGACGACCTGGCCGACGCCTATCTGGGAGGAGTCGCGGCATGAGCAACTTGAGCGGCATGATCGCAACTGCCGTGGCCCGACGATCCCGCCGGCGTCTGCCCGCGCTCGGGCTGGCGACGGCCCTCCTCCTGGGCGGAGGTTCGAGCCTGATCGCCGGCGCGCTGACAGATGGGCCGGCCGCGGCTGACGGCGCGCTGGGTGGCTTCACGGTGACCGCCCTGGCCGAAGCATCGACCGCCCAGTACGAGCAGCCGAATTTCCCCCTACCGGCCACCCCGACCTTTGAGTTCAGCCAGGGCTATGCCGCCACCACGGACAACTACGGGCCGACGGGCAGCGCCACGGCCTCGACCCTCTACCCGGGCCAGGTCATCGCCAACTCGGGACCCGACGCCGCCCTCCTGTTCCCCGGTGCGCCCATTCCCCCCCTTCCCATCTGGCCCATTGAAGCGGTGAGCGACTACCCGGCGGCGCCCAACAGCGCATCGACCGACAAGCCCGGGGTGAACATGGACGCCACCTCCACCGCCAATGCCAACACCGCCACCGCCACCATCGGCGACAATGCGCCGGGGGCCGGCGCGACCGGCACCACGGCCACCTCGGGGCTTCCTTCCGTAGGTAGCCTGACCGGGGCGCTGGGCAGTCTGGCCGGCATCTCCACGAACCCCACCACCACCAACCCGTTGGGGTCGGCCTCCTCCTTCATGGGCATCAATTACAGCTCGGGCACCTCGACGTCGGGCACCACCGCCAGCGCGGCCACCGCCACCGCCACGGCCACCGATTCGGGCATCGCCATCCTGGGCGGCCTCATCAATATCGGCTCGGTGACCTCAACCGCCACCGCCACCTCCAACGGCACCACCGGAGCCGTCAGCGGTTCGACGGTGGCCAGCAACGTGACCGTCGGAGGCGTGCCGGTGACGGTCAGCACCAGCGGCATTCAAGCTGCGGGCTCCGGCTCGCCGGGGGCGCCCTCGACGGCTGTGCTCAACTCGCTCCTGGGCCAGCTCGGCATGACGATGACGGTGGCCAATCCGACCGACGCAGTGAGCGGTGCGTCCGCCAGTCGGACCCTGGACGGCCTGCGGATCAGCGTCAACATCACCACCCTCGATGCGGCCGCCAACAAGCTGTCCTCTCTGCTCCCGGCGTCGTTCACGTCGAAGCTCCCCCTGGCCATACCCAACGAACAGGTGCTCACCATGGACCTGGGCACCGTCAGCGTGGGCTCCACCGCCTCGCCCGCATTCATCCTCCCGTTCACGCCCACTGTCGCTGCCCCGGTGCTGCCCGCGACCACCTCCAACACCGGCAACACCGGCACGAGCGTGACCTCGGGCAACACCGGCAACACCGGATCGGGGAGCACCCTCGGTACGTCGGGTGGTTTCGGCGCCGGCGGCACACCGACCGGCAATTCCGGCGCCCCGACGGGAGGGACGGCATCGGGTCAGCCCACCGCGGCCATCAGCCCGGTATTCGGCGGCATCGGTGCCGCGCTCGTCGCCGCCGGTCTCCTGGTGGCTTCGGCCATGGCCTATGCCTATCGACGCTTCGAGGACCTGACCGAGTTGGAGAGCCTGGACTGTGTCAATGCCGATCCGCAGACCGAGTTCAGCAATCCGGTCGGCGGCACCGTTCCTGATGCGGGAGGATCCGTGGCATGAACTTGCTGGGAAGCTCGGAAACCGTCGCCGAGACCGATACAAGCGAGGTACCGATCGTGCCGAACCTGCCCCCGCCACCGGCGGCGGGCGGCGCGCCCGAGGGCAACGGCACGGTCCCCACCGGCGCCACCCCGTTGAGCACGCGCCTTGAGCGGCTGGCCGCCGCCATCGACCGTTCGCGCCGGGGCCGGTCCGATCGCGATATCCGCAAGATCATGCAGCTGATCGGCATGGCCGTCATCGGGTTCGGGCTCGCCTGCATCGTGCTCGGGTGGTACGGAGCCGCACACAGCCCCTTCCTCTACCAGGAGGTCCCGTACCTGATTTCGGGTGGCCTCCTCGGCGTGGCCCTGGTCTTCGGCGGAGGTGTCCTCGTACGCTGCGCCTGGAGCCTGCGCCAGATTGAGGAGGCGCGGCGCAACGCCGGCGCCATCGTCCGCTCGGTCGAGCGGTTGGAAAGTGCCCTGCGCGCGCTGCAGGCGGACCCGGACGCCGATCAATTCGACGCACAGATGCTCCACGACGAGGTGAGGCCGTGAGGATGACCAACATGGGCAGCGGGACCTCGCGGCGGGCCCGGGTGGCCGCGGTGGGAATCCTCTCCGCCCTGGCCCTGGTGGCGTCCGCCTGCGGCACCCGCCTGACCGCGGCCCAGCAGGCTCAGGCCCAGGGCTCCTCGTCCGCCAACGGCGCGGGCGGGTCGGGCGCGAGCAGCGCGCTCGGGGCCTCGGGCAGCTCCACCGGCAGCGGCGCCGCGGGGACGGGAGCCTCATCCACCGGAAGTGCCGGCGCCGGATCCACCAGTGGCGCGGCGGGCACCGGCGGTGCCCGCACGGGCGCGGCCGCCGCGGCCTCCACCACCACCAAGACCACCGTCGCCGCCGCCACCAAGCCGGTGGCCGGGGCCGCTTCGGCCGGCGCCTGCGGCGCCGACGGAACCCAGACCCCGGCGGGCGGCAACGGCGGGGCCACGGCCACCGGGGTGACCGCCAACTCCATCACGGTGGGCAACATCGCCAGCCTCAGCGGGGTGGCGCCGGGCCTGACCCAGAGCGCCCAGCAGGCCACCGAGGCCTGGGCGGCCTACGTCAACAGCACGGGCGGGATCTGCGGGCGCCAGATCAAGGTCAGCCCCTATGACGACGGGAACAACTCGGGCACCAACTACTCCGATGCCCAGCAGGCCTGCTCCTCCGACTTCGCCATGGTGGGCAACGCTTCGGGCTTCGACGACGGGGAATCCCAGGCCGTCGCCGCCTGCTCCATCCCCACCCTGGGGGCCGAGATCTCCACGGCGGCGGCCGGGGCGACGGCGGATATCTTCGGTGCCAGCCCGGGCAACGAGCACTACTGGTCGCTCGGCCCGGCCGTCTACCTCAAGGCGACCTACCCCACCGCCATCCAGCACGCCGCCATGATCTACCTCAACGTGTCGGCCACCCAGACCCAGGCGACGCATGAGGTGGACGCCTACAAGAGCGTCGGGTTCAACTACGTGTACGACCAGTCGACCACCGCCACCAACTCGAACTACGCGGCCAACGTGCAGGCCATGCAGAGCGCCGGGGCGCAGTACGTCACCGAGTACTCCGACGCCTCCTCGGCCGAGCGGCTCCTCCAGTCCATGCAGCAGGCCAACTGGTCGCCCCCGGTCGTCGACTGGTTCTCCGAGGAGTACTCGCCCCAATTCGCCCAGCAGACCCAACCCGAGTCCAACGGCGACCTGGTGCTGATGTCGGCCACCGCCGCCTACGAGGAAGCGAGCAGCAACCCGGGCATGCAGCTCATGGAGAGCTGGCTGAACCGGGTGGCTCCGGGATACCACCAGGACATCTTCGCCATCCTGGCCTGGTCGGCCGGCCTGGCCTTCGAGCAGGCGGCCAAGGCCGTGGGACCGAACCTCACGCGGCCGGCGCTCCTCGCCCAGATTCAGCAGATCACCAACTGGACCGGAGGGGGGATCACCCCACCGGTGAACATCGGAGGGAAGATCCCCTCCAAGTGCTTCGACTACTTCAAGATTGTGAACGGGGCCTTCCAGCGGGTCTATCCGACCGCGCCCAATACGTACGACTGCAACACCGGCTTCTACCAGTACTAGGCCGGGAAGCTCATGCACGCGTTCTTCGAGTTCACCGTCATCGGCCTGGTCCTCGGCGCCGCCTATGCCGTGGCCGCCTGCGGGCTGGTGGTGACCTACTCGACGTCGGGCATCTTCAACATCGCCCACGGGGCCATCGGCATGTTCATGGCCTTCACCTACTGGCAGCTGACGGTACCCTGGCACATCCCTTCGGGGCTGGCCTTCCTCCTCACCGTCTTCGTCCTGGCGCCCCTCATGGGGGCCTTCATCGAACGGACCCTGATCCGGCGGGTGGACGCGTCCAACGTGCCCGTGACGCTGGCCATCACGGTCGGGCTCACCCTCTTCCTCATCGGCGGGGTCAGCATCATTTGGCCCCCGTCGAGCCGGGTGGTGGCCCAATTCTTCGGCAACCACGGCTTCAACCTCTTCGGGGTCTTCGTGCAGTGGCAGGAGCTGATCACCGTCGCTGCCGCCATCGCCATCGCCATCGGGCTCCGCCTGTTCCTCTTCCAGACCCGGGTGGGCATGGCCATGCGCGGCGTGGTGGACAACCGCGAGCTCGTCGGCCTCTTCGGCGGGCGCCCGGCGTCGTTGTCCACCCTCAGCTGGTCGATCGGGGCCTCCCTGGCCTCGGTGGCCGGCATCCTGGTCGCCCCCCGGTTGCAGCTCGATCCCATCATCTTGACCCTCCTGGTGATCGACGCCTACGCGGCGGCCATGGTGGGCCGGCTGCGCAGCCTCCCCATGACCTTCGCCGGCGCCCTGGCGGTGGGCCTCCTGGCCTCGTACGCCGTCGGGTACTTCCCCACATCGGGCGGCTTCTGGAGTTCCACGCCCGTACAGGGGCTGGAGCTGTCCGTCCCCTCGGTGCTGCTCTTCATCGTCCTGCTCGTCCTCCCGGTGAGCCGGTTGCGCAGCGGTGTGCCCCAACGCAAGTTCGGGCTGGCTCCGGCCGGGCTGGTGCGCAGCCTCCAGGGCGGCGCGCTGCTGGTCATCGCCACCGTCGTGGCCGTGTCGGTCTTCGGGCCCGGCGACGTGGCCAAGCTGGGCATCGGGCTGGCTTCGGGGTTGGTCTGCCTCTCCCTGGTGCCCCTGGCCGGCTGGGGTGGGCAGGTCTCCATCTGCCAGTTGACCTTTGCCGGGCTGGGCGCCTACGCCATGTACAAGTTCGGCTCTGGGGGTTCAATCCTGGGCCTGCTGGCGGCGGCCGGACTGGCCGGCGTGGTGGGTGGCCTCGTCGCCCTCCCGGCCCTGCGTCTGCGCGGCCTGTACCTGGCCCTGGCCACCATGGCCTTCGCCAGCGCCATGGACAACATGTTCTTCCCGTGGTCATCGGTGTTCGGCTTCAATGGCTCGGTCCATATCGCCCGGCCGACCCTGTTCGGGCTCAACGTGAACACCGACAAGGCGTTCACCGTCTTCCTGGCCGTCGTGTTCGCCCTCCTCTCCATCGCCCTGCTGGCCATGCGGCGGGGCAAATTCGGACGTGTCCTCATCGCCATGAAGGACTCCGAGGCGGCCTGCGCCACCCTCGGGCTCAGCCTCACCCGGACCAAGTTGACCGTCTTCGCCCTCTCGGCTGCCATGGCCGGCCTGGCCGGCGCCCTCCTGGGTGGAGCCGAGTCGGTGGTCGGGGGTACCAACTACGAGATGTTCTCCAGCCTGCTCATCCTGGCCGTGGTGGCCATAGGGGGCGCCTCGCTCTGCTCGAGCGCGCTGATGGGCGGGTTGGCGATCGGATTCCTCACCCAGAACCTGCAATTCCTCTATATCGGGGGCGGGACCTTCCTGCTGTCCTCGTATCCCGAAGGCGTCATGCCGTTGATCTGGTCGTTCCGCGGCCGCCGGCGCACCGGGGCGCGAGTCGAGCCGGGCGTGCCGCCCCCGGATGGGGAGCCCGCCCGGGCCGGTGTGCTGGCCGGGAGCAGCGCCGTCTGAGGACGTGGCCCGGCCCGGCCCAGGTGGCCGAGCCGGCCGGCCGCGATTGTCGGGCCCGGAGCCACCAGCTATCATCGCGCCTCTGCCATGTGAGGCTCCGGCCGGCGCGGTTACCGCGCACATGGTTCACCATTTCAGCATCGAGAGGTAACGCGTGCCCACAATCGCCCAGCTCGTCCGCAAGGGACGGCAGGCCAAGGTCACCAAGACCAAGACCCCGGCCCTTAAGGGCGCGCCCCAACGCCGGGGGGTCTGCACCCGCGTGTACACCACGACCCCGAAGAAGCCGAACTCGGCCCTGCGCAAGGTGGCCCGCGTCCGCCTGTCCTCGGGCGTGGAGATCACCGCCTACATCCCCGGCGTGGGCCACAACCTGCAGGAGCACTCCATCGTCCTGGTCCGCGGCGGCCGGGTGAAGGATCTCCCCGGGGTGCGGTACAAGGTGGTCCGCGGCGCCCTGGACACCTCCGGCGTGCGCGAGCGCAGCCAGGCCCGCAGCCGTTACGGCGCCAAGAAGGAGTCCTAGTCGATGCCCCGTAACGGTCCCGCCACCCGGCGCGAGCTCGCTCCTGATCCCGTGTACCGCTCGGTCCTGGTGACCCAGGTGGTCAACAAGGTGCTGTCCCGCGGCAAGCGGACCCTGGCCGAGCGCATCGTCTACACCGCCCTGGGCCTGGTGGAGGAGCGCTCGGGCGGCGACCCGGTGGCCGCCCTGAAGAGGGCGGTGGAGAACACCCGCCCCGAGCTGGAGGTGAAGTCCCGTCGGGTCGGTGGTGCCACCTACCAGGTGCCGGTGGAGGTCCGCCCGCGGCGGGCCACCACGCTGTCCCTGCGCTGGTTGACCACCTACGCGCGCCAGCGCCGTGAGAAGACGATGGCCGAGCGGCTGGCCGGGGAGATCCTTGACGCCTCCAACAACATCGGTGCCGCCGTCAAGCGCCGTGAGGACATGCACAAGATGGCAGAGTCCAACAAGGCCTTCGCCCACTACCGCTGGTAGTGGAGCGCACCCAGTTCACTAGGATCGCCGCGCACCATGGCTGACGCCCCACCGACCCGCGACTTTCCCCTGGCCAGGACCCGCAACATCGGGATCATGGCGCACATCGACGCGGGCAAGACCACCACGACCGAGCGGATCCTGTACTACACCGGGCGCAACTACAAGATCGGTGAGGTCCACGAGGGTGCCGCCACCATGGACTGGATGGTCCAGGAGCAGGAGCGGGGCATCACCATCACCTCGGCGGCCACCACCTGCAGCTGGCGGGACAATTGGATCAACATCATCGACACCCCCGGCCACGTGGACTTCACGGTCGAGGTGGAGCGCTCGCTGCGCGTGCTCGATGGCGCCGTAGCCGTCTTCGACGCCGTGGCCGGCGTGGAGCCCCAGACCGAGACGGTGTGGCGCCAGGCCAACAAGTACAGCGTCCCCCGCATTTGCTTCGTCAACAAAATGGACCGCATCGGCGCCGACTTCGAGCGCACGGTGGAGATGATCCGGGACCGCCTGGACGCCCTGCCGGCCGTGACCCAGCTGCCGATCGGGGCCGAGTCCGAGTTCCAGGGCGTCATCGACCTGCTGGAGTGCAAGGCCCTGATCTGGGCCAACGACATGGGTGAGGAGTGGGAGATCGCCGAGGTGCCCGCATCCATGGCCTCCGAGGTGGAGGGGGCCCGTCACCAGCTCATTGACGTGGTCTCGAATTTCGACGACGTCATCATGGAGAAGTACCTGGCCGAGGAATCGATCACCGCCGAGGACCTGCGCCGAGCCCTGCGGACGGCCACTCTGGCGGCGGCCGTGGTGCCTGTGCTGTGCGGGTCGGCTTTCAAGAACAAGGGCGTCCAGCCCATGCTCGATGCCGTGATCGACTACTTGCCCAGCCCGCTGGACCTGCCCCCCACCCAGGGTATTCGCCCCAACCATCCCGAGGACGTGGAGGAGCGCAAGGCCGATGACGGCGAAGCCTTCTCCGCCCTGGCCTTCAAAATCATGACCGACCCGTTCGTCGGCAAGCTGACCTACATCCGGGTGTACTCGGGCACGCTGACCAAGGGGTCTTCGGTTTCCAACTCCACCAAGGACAAGAAGGAGCGGGTCGGCCGTATCCTCCAGATGCACGCCAACCACCGCGAGGACAAGGACGCCATCTTCGCCGGCGACATCATGGCCGTGGTCGGGCTCAAGAACACCACCACCGGTGACACGCTGTGCGACCCCGGCCACCCGATCGTGCTGGAGGCGCTGGAGTTCCCCGAGCCCGTGATCCACGTGGCCGTCGAGCCCAAGACCAAGGCCGACCAGGACAAGCTGTCCCGGGCCCTGTACTCGCTCAGCGAGGAGGACCCCACCTTCCGGGTGCGTTCCGACGAGGAGACGGGGCAGACCGTGATCTCGGGCATGGGTGAGCTACACCTCGAAGTCCTGGTCGACCGCATGCTGCGTGAGTTCAGCGTGGATGCCAACGTCGGCAAGCCCCAGGTGGCCTACCGAGAGACCATCCGCAAGCCGGTCGAGAAGATTGAGGAGAAATACGTCCGCCAGACCGGTGGCCGGGGCCAGTACGGCCACGTGGTCATCAGCGTGGAGCCCACCGGCCCCGGTGGCGGCTACGAGTTCATCGACAAGATCAGCGGTGGCGTCATCCCCAAGGAGTACATCCCCTCGGTGGACGCCGGCATACAGGAGGCGTTGACCTCGGGGATCCTGGCGGGCTACCCCACCGTGGACGTGCGGATCCTCCTGACCTACGGCTCCTACCATGACGTGGACTCCTCGGAGATGGCCTTCAAGATCGCCGGATCGATGGCCGTCAAGAAGGCGCTCCGGGCCGCCAGCCCGGTCCTGCTCGAACCCGTGATGGCCGTCACCGTGACCACCCCCGATGACTACATGGGAGATGTGATCGGAGACCTGTCCTCCCGGCGGGGGAAGATGGAGGGCATGGACCAGCAGGGCAGCAGCCACGTGATCAACGCGCAGGTACCGCTGGCCGATATGTTCGGCTACGCTACTGACCTGCGTTCGCGCACCCAGGGTCGCGCCACGTACACGATGCAGTTCCACTCGTACAACGAGGTGCCCGAGTCGATCTCCAAGGAGATCATCGCCCGGGCCCACGGGGAGTAGCCCGAACCCTGGGGATTCGGGCCACAGGTCGCACAAGGAGACAGTCAAAGCGGCGTTCGGTCGCCGTGACGGGCCCATGGGGGTACCGTCCGATAGCAGGGAGTAGCAACGGCGATGGCCAAGAAGAAGTTTGAGCGCACCAAGCCTCACGTCAACGTGGGAACGATGGGTCACATCGACCATGGCAAGACCACGCTGACGGCAGCGATCACCAAGGTCCTGTCGGAGAAGAACCCGAACACCGAGTTCACGTCGTTCGACAAGATCGACGCCGCTCCGGAGGAGAAGCAGCGGGGCATCACGATCACGATCGCCCACGTGGAGTACGAGACGGACAAGCGCCACTACGCCCACGTCGACATGCCTGGCCACGCCGACTACATCAAGAACATGATCACCGGGGCCGCTCAGATTGACGGCGCCATCCTGGTTGTGTCGGCGGCCGACGGGCCCATGCCCCAGACCCGGGAGCACGTGCTCCTGGCCCGCCAGGTCGGCGTCCCCTACATCGTCGTCGCCCTCAACAAGGCCGACATGGTCGATGACCCCGAGCTCATCGAGCTGGTCGAGATGGAGGTGCGCGAGCTCCTCAACGCCTACGAGTTCCCCGGTGACGACACGCCGATCATTCAGGTCAGTGCCCTCAAGGCCCTGGAGGGCGATCCCGAGTGGAGCGAGAAGATCGTTGAGCTCATGGACGCCGTCGACTCCTACATTCCCGAGCCCGAGCGCGACGTCGACAAGCCCTTCCTGATGCCGATTGAGGACGTCATGTCGATCACCGGCCGGGGCACCGTGGTCACCGGCAAGGTGGAGCAGGGCATCGTCAAGGTGGGCGAGGAAGTCGAGATCGTCGGCCTGGCCGACACCCAGAAGACCACCGTCACCGGGGTCGAGATGTTCCGCAAGCTGCTAGATGAGGGCCGGGCCGGCGACAACATCGGCGCCCTCCTGCGGGGAACGAAGAAGGAGGACGTCGAGCGCGGCCAGGTGCTGTGCAAGCCCGGCTCCATCACTCCGCACACCCAGTTCGAAGCCAACGTGTACGTGCTGAACAAGGAAGAGGGCGGTCGCCACAAGCCGTTCTTCACCAACTACCGGCCCCAGTTCTACTTCCGTACCACCGACGTGACCGGTACCATTGCGCTGCCCGAGGGCACGGAAATGGTCATGCCGGGGGACAACACGGAGATGACGGTCGAGCTGGGCAAGCCCATCGCAATGACTGAAGGCCTTCGTTTCGCCATCCGCGAGGGTGGACGCACCGTTGCTTCAGGCCGGGTCACCAAAATCCTCAAGTAGCACCCCCCGAGAGCAACGGAACGAGAGCAGGCACCATGGCCGACGGCCCCAAGCAGAAGATCCGCATCAGGCTGAAGGCCTACGACCACGAGATCCTTGATCAGTCGACCGAGAAGATCGTCCAGACGGTGCTGCGGACCCAGGCCAAGGTGCTGGGACCGGTCCCGCTGCCCACCGACAAGCACCGCTACACCGTGATCCGGTCACCCCACAAGTACAAGGACTCGCGCGAGCACTTCGAGATGCGGGTGCACAAGCGCCTGGTGGACATCGTCGAGCACACGCCCAAGACGGTCGACTCGCTCCAGCGCCTCGACCTGCCTGCCGGCGTGGATATTGAGATAAAGATCCAGACCGCCTGACCCGGGGACCGGCGCCTGGCAGACCAGGCGCCCGGTGGTGTAATGTCGCAAGGCCGATTTCGGCACCCCAGCGGCACCTCCGGTGCTGCTCATGACAACAGAAGTGCCTGATGGCCGGCTTGTCCGGTACCTCATGCCAAACCATTCGAGCGCTCCGCTCGGGATTCCCGGGCGGAGCGTTGGCGTGCGCACGGGAAGCCGGGCGCACCGCAGGGAGAAGCGAGACGTGGCAAGCAAGGCGATCGTCGGCGAAAAGGTCGGCATGACCCAGATCTGGGACGACCAGCACCGCGCCATTCCGGTGACGGTGCTGAAAGTCGCGCCCGTGCGCGTGGTCCAGGTCAAGACGCCCGAGACCGACGGCTACTCGGCCCTGCAGGTGACCTGGGGATTCCGCCGCACCTCCACCTTGACCAAGCCCGAGATGGGCCATTTCGCCAAGGCCAGCGTCGAGCCCGGCCGTGGACTCGTCGAGTTGCGCCTTGACGACGTCGCCTCCTACGCCGTGGGCCAGGAACTCACCGCCGATCTTTGGGAGGCCGGAGACCGGGTGGACGCCATCGCGGTCAGCAAGGGCAAGGGCTTCGCCGGCGGCATGAAGCGGCACAACTTCAAGGGCCAGGGCGCCTCGCACGGCAACCACCGGAGCCATCGCGTCCCCGGCTCTATCGGCGCTTGCGCCACGCCTTCCCGGGTCTTCAAGGGGACCCGTATGGCGGGGCAGATGGGCGGCAAGCAGGTGACCGCGCTCAACCTTCAGGTGGTCTCCGCCGATCCGGACCGCCAGCTGGTGCTCGTCAAGGGTGCCGTACCGGGCGCCCGGGGCACTGTCGTGGTCCTGCGCAATTCGGTCAAGGCGCCGAAAGTGGCCGGCGGGGGCCTGCGATGACGCTGACCGACACCGTGCGCCGCGGCCCGGTGAAGAAGGAGCGCCCGGCGCCTGTCGTGCGCACGGTGACCCGCCGCAACGCGTCAGGGCACGACCTGGGACCGGTCGAGTTGGAGCCCACCATTTTCGGCCTTGAGCCCAACCTGGCCGTGCTGCATCAGGTGGTGACGGCCCAGTTGGCCGCCGCCCGCGCCGGCACCCAGTCGACCAAGACCCGTGCCGAGGTACGTGGCGGCGGGGCCAAGCCATTCGCCCAGAAGGGCACCGGCCGCGCCCGCCAGGGCAGCAGCCGCTCACCTTCCATGAGCGGTGGGGGCGTCGCTCTGGGTCCCAAGCCCCGCAGCTACCGCCAGCACACTCCCAAGAAGATGGTGCGCCTCGCCCTGCTCTCCGCCTTGAGCGACCGGGCCATGATCGGGCGGATCGCCCTGATCGACGATTGGGCCATTGACGCGCCCAAGACGAAGGACGCCGTCACGGTGCTGCGCAAGCTCAAGCTCACCGGACATGTGCTGATCGTGCTGGCCCACGACGAAGTGGACGTGGAGCGCTCCTTCAGCAACCTTCCTCTGGCCCAGACCACGACCTACAGCGAGCTCTCGGCCCACGACGTGCTGCGGGCTGACTGGCTCGTGTTCTCCGACCGCACCCTGCCGCGCTCGCCCGACGTGTTCTCGGGCACCCA
>DATLSH010000060.1:0-5867 GCA_035534235.1 Acidimicrobiales bacterium
CGCGCGGCCGCCCCGCAGGCGGCAGCCCGGCTCGACGCAGCGGGCTTCGCGGCCCGGCTGGGCGCGCTGGCCAGCGCACTCCCCAGCCCGGATCCGCTCCCGCTGCTCACGCCCCGCCACGAGGCGCAGGCTCCGATCTCGGGATTCCGACCCCCGGGAGTGTCCGAGCTGACCCAGGTGGCGCCGGCGCTGGCACCCGTCACCGGGCCCGCCGCGCCAGTGGGGACCCGGGCCGGGCCGGGCGAGATCTTCGATGCCGAGCCCCTCGGTCCTCAGTCGTCACACCTTCCCCCTGCGGGAGGCCCGACCATCGCCACCAGGGGGCGGAGCCGCCGCAAATTGGCCTGGACCATCGGGATCGTGGCCGCCGTGCTGCTCCTGGCGGCCGGAACACTGGTGGCCGTCGACGCCAAGGTGTTCACTCCGTCACACCCGGCCCCGGCGCTGGTCGACCTCACCATGGCGGGGGCCCGGGCAGCGGCGGCGAGGGACCATTTCACCCTGCACGTCGAGACGCCGGTGCGGTCGATCTCCGTGGCGAAGGGTTCCATCATTTCGCAGAGCCCGTCGGCCGGGACGAGCCTGAAGGAGGGCTCGACACTCAACGTCGTGCCGTCCAAGGGACCTCCGCCGGTGGCGGTGCCTTCCCTCACCGGCATGACGTGTCCCCAGGCCATTGCCGCACTGGAGGCGGCCCACCTGAAAGGGTCGTGCGCGCCGCCCCGCTACGACAACAACACCCCGGCCGGGCAGTTGATCATCTGGTCGATCGACGCGACGAGCAATCCGAACAGGGCGCCGTACGGCTCCACCATCACCCTGGTCCCCTCAGAGGGGCACGCACCGGTGCCGGTGCCGGTCCTGCCCTCGACCTACACCTTCGACCAGGCCCTGGCCGCCCTGCAGGCGGTGGGGCTGACGGCCACCCAGGCCAGCGACTCCTCGGCCACGGTTCCCGCCGGGCAGATCATCTCCACCTCGCCGGCCAGCGGCGCCATGGCACCATACGGCTCCGCGGTGACGGTGACGGTGTCGACCGGCCCGGCGATGGTGGCCGTCCCCAACGTCACCGACGACACGGTGAGCCAGGCCACCTCCGTGCTGCAAGGGGCAGGATTGACGGTGTCGGGAGTGACGGGCAGCCCCAACGGACTGGTCAAGCGGACCGATCCCCCCCAGGACACTTCGGTCCCGAGCGGTTCCTCGGTGCAGATCTACACCCGCTGAGTCGATCGTTGGCCCTTCCCTTCGACCCGGGCTGTGATCTGTGCGAGGCGGCCCGGCTCTCCGCGTGGCACCACGAGGATGACGTGTGCTGGGTGGCCGACTGCGAGGTGTGCGGCGTCCCCATGGTGGTGTGGAAGAGCCACGGTCCCGTTCCCCCCGACGAGGACGTCGCGCACATGATCGCCGAGTTGAGCCGGGTGGCCGACGCTCGCTTCGGGGCGGGGGCGTGGTCGGTCGACCGCGTGATGCGCCAGATCCCCGACCACTTCCACGCGCACGGGCGCGACCCCAATTGGTGGTTCCGCCGCTTCCGTTGAGCGTGCACCCAAGGCTGGCCGAAAACCTGCGCCGGTAGGGTGTCCCGGGTGGAGAACCGTCCGGGCGAGCGTTCCGCACTCCTCCTCGACCCGACCGCCGACCCGGGTGGAGCCGCCATGGGCACACTGGGTGCGGAGGCCTCCGTCGACCCCAGCTGGCCGGTGCTGCTACGGCGGCGGGTCTACGAGCGGGCCGAGCGCAGCCCCCGCTACCGCTGGTACGCGCTCTCCGCGCTGCTGGCCGGGCTGCTCTCGCTCAACATCACCTTCACGGTATTCGTCGTCGCGCTGCCGACGGTGAGATCGGACTTCCACACGAACTTCTCCACCCTCACCTGGGCCTCGACCGGTCCGCTGCTGGCGTTCGGGGTGGCCGCGCCGTTCTTCGGCAAGGCGGGGGACCTCTTCGGCCATCGGCGGCTCTACCTCTTCGGGCTGCTCGGGGCCATGATCAGTGCCGTCCTCACGGCCACGGCGCCCAATGTCGGCATGCTCCTCTTCGCCCGGGCGCTCGACGGAATGCAGGGTGCCGCCACCGGCACCGCATCGATGGCGCTCATACTCCAGCTCTTCGTCCCCGAGGAGCGGGTCAAGGCCCTGGGGTGGTGGGCCCTGGTGGGGGCGGGAGGACCCGTGCTGGGGGTGACGCTTGGCTCACCGGTGATCCAGTACTTCGGGTGGCGGACGCTCTTCTGGGGCCAGCTCGGGCTCCTGGTCGCGGCCGCCGTGGTGGTGGCGCTCATCCTTCCTTCCCGCCGCCGGGCCCACATGGCCCCCGAGCCCGAGCCAGGTCCCGGTGACGCGGCAACAGGCCGGAGCGCGTGGCACGGCATGGACTGGGTGGGGAGCTGGAGCCTGGCCGGTGCCGTGACTGCCGCCATGCTCGTGCTGAGCATCGGGCCCATCGTCGGCTGGACCTCGGTCGGCGCCATCTTGTCGGGCGCGGTGTCGGTGCTCATGGGGGCGCTGTTCGTCTGGCGCGAGATGACGTTCGCCACGCCGCTGGTCCCCACCCGGTACTGGCGCCGCCGGAACTTCATGTTCCCCATGGGCGCCAAGGGGTTCTCGTCCTTCGCCTACTTCGGCGGGTTCTTCCTGTTCCCGCTGCTCATGGAGCAGGTCTACGGCTACAGCGTGTCCCAGGTGGGGTTCGTCTCGGTGGCCCGCCCCCTGGTCTTCGCCGTCAGCTCGCCCATCGCCGGCTACGTGACCGTCCGCGTCGGTGAGCGCTCTGCCACCCTGGCCGGCACCGGTTCGCTCCTCGTCTCCATGTTGCTCTTCGCCACGCTGTCCCCGTCATCGGGCCTGGTCATCGTCCTGATCGCCCTGGCGCTGTCGGGACTCGGCATGGGCGTCTCCTTGCCGGCCACCTCGTCGAGCATGTCCAACGAGTTGGCAGCCTCGGAGTACGGCGTGATGAGTGCGGCGCAGTTGCTGGCCACCCAGGTCGGGGAGGTAGCGGGCATTCAGGTGGTGCTGACGCTGCAGGAGTCGATCGCCCGCCATGCCGGACTGGGCTTTGTCCATCGCAGCACCGCCCTGCTGCACAGCTTCCAGATCGCCTTCTGGGTGGCCGCCGTCATGGCTGCCCTCGCGGTGGTGGCCGCGTTCTTCGTGCGCCCGCTCGCCCGTCAACCCGGCGCCGATCGGCTCGTCACCGGTTGAGTTCGGTCAATGGGTATGGTTCCGTCGCCCGAAAACGCGGGGCTCAAGGTTCGACGATTTGATCTGGCTCCAGGTATTCAGCCGGCTCCAGGCCGGCACGAGTGGGGCACCCCGAGGGTCCAGGTATACCGGACCGTAGGGGGATCCTGGAATGGCACCGCGAGCTGATCCGACGGTCTCGGCGCTCACGCCTTCTGCTGCGTCTTGAACGATTCATCCGAGCCACCCAAATGGTCTCTTCGGACGCGCGTACTTGAGTGAGCTGTCAGAACACGCTGCCGAATCGGGCCCCGTCGGCCGATGCCCCTGGTCCAAGAAGAGCCCCGTCCATGAAGGCGGAAGCTTCAAGGTGGTCACGAGCGAGGGGCGCTCAGGTGGCCGGAACTGTCGTGGCCGGGAATCCGTTACCGGCAAGGTCGGGCCCGATGATCACGACGATGTCAAGGCCAGTGGCGTTCGCTACCGGTACGGCGCCGGTCAGCGGTTGGACCGCAGTCTTCGGCACGCCAAGCTCGGAAGCGACCAGCGCGGCCGCTTGTTGCTGCGACGGGGCGTAGTAGATCGTCGTCGTCGACACCGCGGACGTACTGTTCCGCGGAGTGGAGACATTCCACCCGTTTTGCTGGAGCTGCTGGGTGAAATGGCCGGCTGCGTTGGGTTGCTGAGTGCCGTTTACCACGAGAACCTTCACACTTGAATGAGCCACGGTCGACGTGGTCGTCGATGGCCCGTGTAGGAAAGTCGTCGCCGTGCCAGAAATCGTCGCCGTGCCAGAAGTTGCGGAATTGAAGTGGGGACCGACTACCGCTCCGACATATCCCGCGAGGGCGAGTGCTCCCAACAATGCAATGGCGATGCCGAAACGCCTACCCCAAGAGGTCTGCTCGTACGCGTGGAGAGGACTCACAATGCAGATCTTAGAGAGCGCGAGAGTGGGAAGCTCCTAGTCGGAGCCGGCGCGCTCGCGGCTCTTGCCACCAGGCTGGTATGACATTCCGGGAGCGGAACCCGCTCCGTGAGCGGCACAGTTCAGCCGGCCCGGCACAATGGGACCATCCCGCCAGAACCGCCGAGAGGAGATTCACGCACCGGTACGTCGTACCGGGACATCCGACGGCACAGTTCGGACGCTGTTCACCCGCCGACCCGGGTGCCCCAGAATGCTCAGGCATTTCGCCGCCACGCGGTCTCCCCCAGAATGAGGTGTCCACAAAAGCGGGGTCAACTCCACCACGAATGTTCGTCGGCGACGGTGTCCCGGGGTGCCGAGTTCGCCGGTTTCGAGCGTGGCGACACGACGCTATCGACCATGTGTTACCAAGTATGGATCGACCAACCGTCACCGAGGATGAGGAAGACAATATGAACCCAGCACCAGACATGAAGATCACGGTCACCGAGAATGGTCCCTACCTGGTGGAAGGTTCGATTCCCATGGCCAGACAGACGATCGTGGCAGATGAAGAAGGCAACTCCACTGGATGGCGTCGCGGTGACGACTTTGAGACAAAGCCCAAATGTGCCTTGTGCCGCTGCGGGCAGTCGTCCAAGAAGCCGTACTGCGACAGTTCACACCTTCGCGTCGGATTCGACGGAACCGAGGTGGCATCGCGGCGCCCGTACGTTGAACAGGCCAACGAACAGCAGGGCCCAACTCTCATCCTCTCCGACGCCCAACCCCTCTGTGCGTTCGCCCGGTTCTGCGATGTGGCCGGCCAGATTTGGAATCTGGTGGAACAAGATGGACTCGAAGCTGCTCGCTTGACCGCCGAAGAGGCAGCCCTGTGTCCCTCCGGACGATTGGTGGTCAGGGATCGCCGATCGGGGAGAGCCCTTGAGCCCGAGTTCGAGCCCTCAATCGGGATCGTCAACGATCCGACCGAAGGAGTGGGCGGGCCAATCTGGGTCCGAGGTGGGATACCGATCACGAGTGCCGATGGTGAGACCTATGAAGTCCGCAACCGGGTGACTCTCTGCCGCTGTGGAGCCTCAAAGAATAAGCCGTTCTGCGACGCCAGCCATGCTTCAATCGGTTTCACCGAATGAATAATCAGGATTCCGGCGCAATCCGCCGGTGCCCTGCCCCCTGTGGCCGTGGCGGTGGACTCTTCGGCACGATGGAGCAGTGACATGTCTG
Organism: Acidimicrobiales bacterium; assembly: GCA_035534235.1. Lineage (GTDB taxonomy): Bacteria > Actinomycetota > Acidimicrobiia > Acidimicrobiales > RAAP-2 > Bog-473. The sequence goes on from DATLSH010000060.1 coordinate 5,347, forward strand.
GCGATCAGTCAGTCGCTAATCGCTGACAGGTCCCGGTAGGGTCCTAGCCAAGGAAGGAGGTCGGCACATGAGCGACGTCCAGGACTGGAACCGCAAGATCATTGAGGAATTTCGGGCGAACGAGGGAAGAGTGGGTGGAGCGTTCGCTGGCGCCCCCGTCTTGCTCCTTCACACAATGGGGGCCAAGACCGGCCAGGAACGGGTGAACCCGATGATGTATCTCAACCTTGACGGGCACCGCTACGTCTTTGCAAGCAAGGCGGGTGCGGACACGAACCCGGACTGGTACCGGAATCTCTTGGCCCATCCCGACGTGACCGTTGAGGTGGGAACCGACACATACGAAGCAGCGGCCGTACCGGTGCCCGGGGACGATCGGGATCGGATCTACGCCGAACAGGCTCGCCGATTCCCGGGTTTCGCCGAATATGAGCAGAAGACCAATCGGATCATACCGGTGGTCGAACTCATCCCAAAGGGTTGACGGAGCACTCGGCTACCCCGAACCCCCCATGACCTAG
>DATLSH010000061.1:0-14297 GCA_035534235.1 Acidimicrobiales bacterium
ACACCGATCGTCCCAGGGTCCGTCCCTCGGGACTCAACAAGAGGGGAGGGATCAGGACGACCCAGACCCAATGGTGGGTCCACGAGATGGGGCTGACCAGCAGGCCGACGAGCGCGATGGCCAGGATGGCGAGCGCCCGGCGTTCGGAGGCCAGGCACTGGCGGGCGATTGAGAGACCGAGGCCGATGGTGATCGCGGCCAGGAGCACCCACACGCCCGGCTCCCCGGCACCGGAGAAGGGCCAACGGTGCAGCAGCCCGTACAGGGATTGATTCCCCACCGAGGCGACGTTGCCGACCCGCCGCACCGAGGAGAAATCCTTCACCCAATACGTCCGCGCCGTCGCCGGCCACAGCAGCCACATCAGGCCGGATGCGCCGGCCGCCGCCACCACGCCCCGGCACAGAGACTTCCGGTCACGTTCGAGAAGGGGGAGAGCCAGGAAGACGAGTGGTGTCAACTTGACCGCTGCGGCCAGGCCGATCAGCCAGCCGCGATGACGCCGGGGTATCACGAGCAGATCGACCACAACCGAGCACAGGAGAAGCGCGTTGATCTGCCCGTAGTCCAGGGTGCTCCGCACAGGCTCGACGGCGAGGACGGCGAACGAGGTCCAGCCGACCGACCGGGCCACCAGCCGGGCGCCGCCGCGCTGCCCGCCCCGCAGGGACACCAGATACACCGTGACGGCGAGCGCGCCGATGCTGAGCAGCCACAGCAAGGTCAGAGAGGCAGGGAGCGGCAGGAACGAGAACGGCGAGAGGGCCAGCAGGGCAAAGGGCGGGTAGGTGAACGGCAGATGGTGGATGGTGAATCCCGAGGCATAGGGATTCCCGCTGCTCCGCCAATTCCGTATACCGGCGCGGTACACCTGAAGATCGAGGCCGTCGCGATGTCCCCAGCGGACGAAGTACACCACCACGGCGAGGGTGAGGAGACCCGAGACGATGAAGGGCAGCGCTTCCTTCCATGCAGTGCGGCTGCGTCCGGGAGCGTACGCCTGCGCCAGCGGAACCATGAGCGGTCCCTACTCCCTTATCCGGCGCCCGTTTCGACCTCGGACCTGACCCGCTCCAATGTCGTCTGCATGCCGCGCTGGTTGGTCTTGCCGCGGCTCCAGCCGAGGAGCGCCCAGTAGAGCCGGAGGCCGAGGGTGGGGGCGAGCGTGAAGGACTCGGTCACGTCGGCCCCGTCGCCCACTGGCGCAATGGCGTAGCGCCAGACGTTGAGAGGACGCTCGCCCGTTCCGACGCCGAAGGCGAAGGACCGTCCGGGCTCGCAGTCGGTCACGGTGCAAGTCGTCCAGTAGGTGGGTCCCCGGCCGTTGCGTCGCACATGGCCGCGGAATTTCGCACCCACGGCCGGCCCGGTGGCGCCCCCGATCCACTCGGCCTCGAAGGTCTCGGGGCTGTAGCTGCCGATGCGGGTGACGTCGCTCACCAGTTCCCAAATCCGGTCGGGGGGCGCTGCCATGTGGACCGTGACCGAGCCTTGCATGGCCCGACCTTAGGGGATGTCGAGGGAGCGGAAGACCATGCCGGTCCGGGGCTTGGGGCTGAAGTAGGTCGTCTTCGGCGGCATGCGGCGGCGGGCGTTGGCCCACTCGGCAATCTGGGCCACCGTGACCGGGCGCAGCAGGAAGGCGGCCTGGCCCTCGCCGTGGTCGAGGGCCTCCATGGTCTCGGCCAGGCTGTGCCGGTGCACGACCTCGTGCGGTGGCAGGTGGGAGAGCGCCGTCGCGATCAGACTGGAGTCGAGGTCATCGCCCGCTTTCTCGTACGTCTCGGCGTGGGGGAGCAGCAGGAAAGCCTGGCCGCCGCTCACGAGAGCCAGGGAGCGGGAGTCGACCAGCGCCCCGAGGGTGCGCTCATCCGCCGCACCGGCGCGCACCACGTCGAACCACTGGGCAAAGGCACCGGGGACGTCGAAGTCCTCGGGCAGGCCGCTCACGGTGCGGTGTATGGCGCCCACCGTCAATTGCTCCTCGGCCAGCTCGACGACGAGCGCCAGCACCAGGTCGTGCGGCCCGCCCTGATCGCCGTTGGCGGCCCGGCATTCGGCCTGGTACGTCCGCGCCGTCTCGTAGCGGTGGTGCCCGTCGGCCACCACCACGGGTGCGGTGGCGATGGCCGCCGCAATGGCACCGATGGCATCGCGGTCGCTCAGCACCCAGAGCTGGTGGCGGACACCTTCGTCGTCATAGGCGTCGGCCACCGGCTCGTCGTCGGTGGGATCGAAGGTGGCGGTCAGGCCGGCACTCATGGAGAGACCCCAGATGGGCGAGAGGTTCGCCCGGGTGGCCCGCAGGAGGTCCAGCCGGTCCGTCTTGGCTTTGGGCAGCGTCTGCTCGTGAGGGAGGATGTCGCTCTCCTCACCGGGACGGGCCAGGCCCAGGGCGCCCAGCACGCCGGTGGAGGATCGTCCCGCCGTGTCGGTCATCCGGTAGGGGTAGACGCTGGGCTCGGCGTCGGGGCGGAGAATGCCTTCGGCCTGCCAACGGGAGAAGAGTTCGGTGGCCACCGCGTACCGGTCGCGTCCCCCCTGAAGGTCGGGCTCGGGCAGCTCCACCAGGACGGCGTTGGCCGGGTGCCGCGAGGCCAGGTGCACCCGCTCGGTCGAGCTGATGACGTCATAAGGCGGAGCCATGACCTGGCCGATGAGCGTGGCCTCGGGCTGATAGCGGAGCCCGCGAAAGGGTTCGAATTGCGGCATGGATCAACTCTGGCACACAGAGCCGGGATGCGAGGGAGCCCCTCCCGTAGACTCGGCATCGTGGATGACGACCCAGGTCTGGACCGGATCCTCACCGCGCCCAACGTCATCACCATGGTCCGCCTCCTCTGCATCCCGGTCTTCTTGTGGCTGCTCTTCTCCCTGCACCGCCAGACGGCCGCCGCCGCCGTGCTGGCCGCGCTCGGGGCCACCGACTGGGTCGACGGCTACGTGGCCCGCCACTACCACCAGGTGTCGACGTTGGGCAAGGTCCTCGACCCGACGGCGGACCGGCTCCTCGTGGGCACGGCGGTCATCGCGGTGATCGTGCACGGTGCGGTGCCCTTGTGGTTCGGCATCGCCACGCTCGTCCGCGAGGTACTGGTCTCGGTCATGGTGGTGTTGCTGGCCGCGCTGGGTGCGGCCCGGATCGACGTGCTGTGGGTCGGCAAGGCGGGCACCTTCGGGCTGATGTCCTCGTACCCGCTCTTCCTGCTGGGCGACGGCGCCGCCGGCTGGCAGGAGCCCGTGCGATGGGCGGCCTGGGTCGCCGGCGGGGTCGGACTGACGCTGGCCTGGTGGGCGGCCGGCAGCTATGTGGGTCCCGCCCGTAAGGCGTTGGGTGAAGGGCGGGCGGCTCGGCGGAGCCCGGTATGAAGGCCGTCATCATGGCTGGTGGTGAGGGCACCCGCCTGCGACCCCAGACCTCCAACCTGCCCAAGCCCATGTTGCCTCTGGTCGGTCGCCCGATGATGGAGCACATCATTGCGCTGCTGCAGCGCCACGGCGTGACGGACATTGTGGTCACCTTGGCCTTCCTCCCCAATGCCATCCGCAACTATTTCGGAGACGGCAGCGAGCTCGGGGTGCGCATGGTCTACGCCACCGAGGAGACTCCCCTCGGCACCGCCGGATCGGTGCACAACGCCCGCGAGGAGCTGACCGAGCGTTTCCTGGTGATCTCGGGCGACGTGCTCACCGACATCGACCTGACCTCGGCCATCGCCTTCCATGAGAAGCATGACGCGCTGGCGACGATCGCCCTGTGCGCGGTGGAGAACCCGCTCGAATTCGGCATCGTGATCACGCGGGAGGACGGCAGCATCGAGCGTTTTCTCGAGAAGCCGGGGTGGGGGCAGGTGTTCAGCGACACCATCAACACCGGGATCTACGTGCTGGAGCCCGAGATCTTCGATCTGATCCCCGAAGGGCGGGCCGTCGACTTCTCCAGCGAGGTGTTCCCCGCCGCCCTCGAAGCGGGCGCACCGATGTTCGGGTACGTGGCCGATGGCTACTGGGAGGACGTCGGCACCACGGCGGCCTATCTCAAGGCTCACCGCGACATCCTCGACGGCAAGGTCGAGGTCGACGTGTCGGGGTTCGAGCTGCGGCCCGGCGTGTGGGTGGGCAAGGGCTCGGCCATCGACCCCACGGCCCGGATCGACTCCCCTTCATTCATCGGGGAGAACTGCACGATCGACAAGGACGCCTCCCTCGGTGCCTACACCACCATCGGGGCCAACACCCGGGTGGCCGAGAGGGCGGAGATCCAGCGCTCGGTGATCGGGGAGAACGCGTATCTCGGTCCGGCGGTCCACGTCGAGGGTGCCGTGCTCGGCCGTTCGTGCGACCTGCGCTCGGGTGCCCGCTGCGATCCCGGCTCGGTGGTGGGAGAGGGCTGCCTGATCGGGGCCCACGCCGAGGTGCGGGGGGACGTGCGGGTCTACTCGTACAAGGTGGTGGAGGCCGGGGCCCAGGTCAATTCCTCCATCGTGTGGGAGTCGGCGGGCACCCGGACCCTCTTCGGCCGCGAGGGCGTGCGAGGCGTCGCCAATGTCGACATCAGCCCCGAACTGGCGGTGCGGCTAGCCAAGGCCTGGGCTTCGAGCTTCGAGAAGGGTACCCACATCACGACGTCGCGGGACACCAGCCGGGCGGCGCGCATGCTCAAGCGGGCGATCATGGTCGGGTGCAACTCCGTCGGGGTCAATGTGACCGACCTTGAGGTGGCCACCATTCCGGTGACCCGCCACCACGTGCGCACCCGTGGGAACCAGGCCGGCCTTTCGGTGCGCCTCAGCCACGACGACCCCGAATCCGTGGTGATCAGCTTCTTCGACGAGCGGGGCATCGACCTCTCGGTCAACGAGCAACGCCGGATTGAGCGCCTCTACCACCGTGAGGAGTTCCGGCGCGTGACGGCCGGGGACGTGGGCGACATCGACTTCTCGCCCCGGGCCATCGAGATCTACACGGCCGGCGTCGTCGAAGCGTTCAATTTGCAACGCCGGACCGGGCGTGAGCTCAAACTGGTATTGGACCTTTCGTACGGCGCGGCCAACTTTGTGATGCCGAACCTTCTCTCCAAGGTGGGGGCTGACGTGCTGAGCATCAACGCGTACGCGCAGACCCCCGGGATGATCTCGGTGGACCGCCGGGCCAGCCAGGCGCGGGTCTCCGAGACCGTGCGCGGATCGGGCGCCGACCTCGGGGCGGTGATCGACGACGGTGGGGAGCACCTGACTCTCATTGACGGCACGGGGCGTGTGTTGACCGACAACGAAGCGGTGATGGTCTTTCTGGAACTGATCACGGGCGGGGACCGTCCGGCACGCGTGGCCCTGCCGGTCACGGCAAGCGACCGCGCGCTGGACCTGTGCGCGGCGAGGGGGGCCGAGGTGCTGGTGACCTCGCTGTCGGGTTCGGCAATCATGGAGGCCGCGGCATCGGGCGGCGTCGCCTTCGCCGCCGACCAGCAGGGGGGGTACATCTTCCCCGCCTTCCTCCCCTCGTTCGATGCCGCGGCGGCACTGGCCCGGCTCATCGGGTTGCTGGGTCAGGCCTCGGAGTCGCTGGCCGGGGTGATGCGCCGGGTTCCTGACATGCCGATCCTGCACACCGAGGTGGAGACGCCCTTCGGGCAGAAGGGCCTGGTCATGCGCACACTGATGGAGCAGCTGACCGAGGAGGGTGCCGAGGTGACCCTGATTGAAGGGATCAAGGTCCGGACCGCCGAAGGCTGGGTGCTGGTGGTACCCGACCCCGAGGATCCGGTGACCCACGTCTACAGCGAGGCGGCCGACCTGGCCGGGTCGGAGCACCTGGCGTCGGCCTATGTCGATCGGCTCTTCCGGACGGCGACCTAGGCGGGGGACGTCCCGGGAGGTCTGCCGCCGGTCCGTCGTATAGCGTCGCCCGTCATGAACATTCCAGACGACCTGCGCTACTCGGCGGAACACGAATGGGTACGCGTCGATGGCACGCGTGTGCGGGTGGGGATCACGGACTACGCCCAGGACGCGTTGGGCGACATCGTCTACGTGGAGCTGCCGACGGTGGGGAGCGAGGTGACCGCCGGGGGACCGCTGGGCGAAGTGGAGTCGACCAAGTCGGTCTCGGAGATCTACGCCCCTCTGGCGGGCACCGTGACCGCCGTCAACGAGGCCCTGTCCAGCGGGCCGGAGCGGATCAATCAGGACCCCTACGGGGACGGGTGGATCTGCGAATTGGAGCTGGCTCAGGGCGCCGATCCCGGGGCCCTCCTCGACCCGCCTGCCTACGAGGCCCTCATCGAGGGCTAGGCCTTCGGGTCCCCGAGTCACCGGTGCGTCCCCAGCGCGCACGGGAAGGGAACCGGGGCGGCCGGGTGGGGTACCGTGGTCGCCGTGTTCTGTCACAACTGTGGGCATCGGAATCCGACGGGGGTCAATTTCTGCTCCTCGTGCGGGAACGCGCTGCTCACCGACGGCGACGACGCCACCATAAAGCTGTACCCGGTCGACGACCACGGCGAGGCATCGGACGAGGACCCCAACGTCACCATGGTCGAAGTGCCTCACGGGGCGGGCGTCCTCGTTGTCACTCGGGGCTCGAGCACGGGCGCGCGCTACCTGTTGGGGAGCGGGGTGACCCGGGCGGGACGGCACCCCGAGAGCGACATCTTTCTGGATGACATCACGGTCTCCCGGCGCCATGTGGAGATCACCCCCGACCCCGGTGGGACCTTCACCTTGCGGGATGTCGGCTCGTTGAACGGGACCTATGTGAACCGGGTGCGCATTGACGAAGTCGAGCTCTCCCCGGGTGATGAGGTGCAGATCGGGAAGTTCAAGCTCGTGTACCTGGTGGCTGGCAACGAGTGAGTAGCCGCACCCACCTTTCCATCGGGGACGTCTTGACGCTGCTCAGGGAGGAGTTCCCCGATGTCACCATCTCGAAGATCCGCTTCCTGGAGAGCCAGGGCCTGGTCAACCCCGAACGATCCCCTTCGGGCTACCGGAAGTTCTTCGCCCATGATGTCGAACGGCTGCGCTGGGTCCTTCGCCAGCAGCGGGAGAATTTCCTGCCCCTCAAGGTGATCCGGGACCGCCTGGCCGAGGGTGAACCGGGTGATCCCGAGGTTGGGGAGGGCGTCGACCGCCAGTCCACCGGCCGCAATGGCAAGGTGGTCCGGCAGGCGCCCTCAAGGGTCGGGAGCCCCGGCCTGCCGGGCGCCCCCGAAGCGGCCGGAGGTGCGGCGGTGAGCGCCCGGACGGAGGAGCAGTCCGCCAAGGCGGACGACGAGGCGATGGCGAGGATCCTGGCGGACGCGTCGCGCCGGTCCGCACTGATCCCCGACGCCGCGACCCCCGCCGCACTCCATGCCGTCGGTGCCGCAGCAACCGCGGCGGGTATCTCACCCATGGCGACGACCCGCGGCGATGCACCCCGGACGGGCGCGGCACTCGACGTCCCGGCCGGAGCCAAGGCCGCGCCGGTGAGTGGAGCCCTCCCCGCGGCTTCGGCCGGGAGACGCAGCGCCGCGGAGCCCACGGCGCCGGCGGGCACCGGGAGGGCAGTCCCGGCCGATCCCGCGACGGCACCTCGGGGTCCCGACGCCGGGACCACTTCGCCGGGAGGCCGGTCCACGACCGGCGCGCGGTCCGCCGGTGGCACGACCCCCGCACCCCCGGCCACGGGCACCGTCACCGGGGCCAGCCTCACGGCGGCCGAACTGTGCAAGGCGAGCGGGCTGTCCGAGATTGAGCTGGCCGCGCTTCAGGGATTCGGCCTCATCGCATCCGTCGAGTTGGCCGGGATCGAGACCTTTGACGAGGGTGCGCTCACGGTGGCGAACCTGGCCGTCGCGTTCCGGACCTACGGGATTGAGCCCCGCCACCTGCGGCTCTACCGCAATGCAGTGGATCGGGAGCTCGGGCTGATTGAGCAGGTCATCATCCCTCTGCTACGCCAGCGCAACCCGGAGTCCCGCCAGCGGGCCATTGAGGGGGCGGAGAACCTGGGAGCCCTGGGGCAGACCATGCGTGCCGCGCTGTTGCACTCAGCCTTGCGGCGCCACATAGGGGGCTGACCCCGGGGCGGATTCGGGAGCTACATTTCCCTCATGGTCCGAGTGCTCCTCCGTGCCGTCCGGGTGGACCTGCAGTCGAACACCCCCGTGCTCCTGTTGCAGGAGACCGAAGGGGAGGGGCGTACGTTGCCGATCTTCATCGGCAGTCCCGAGGCGACGGCGATTGCCTACGCGCTCCAGGGTGTGACGATGCCGCGGCCGCTCACCCACGATCTCATGAATGACATGCTGGACGCCCTCGTCATCAATGTGGAGCGGGTCCTCATCACCGAGCTCAGGTCTTCCACCTACTATGCGGAGATTCACCTCATGCGGGGAAGTGAGCGGACGGTCGTGTCCTGCCGACCCTCCGACGCCGTGGCCCTGGCGGTCCGCGCCGAGGCACCACTTTTCGTCTCCGATGAGCTCATGGAGTCCGAGGGCATCATTCTGGCGATGGAGAGCGACGACGAAGTGGACGACGTCCCGGATGAATTGGTGGGCGAGTTCCGGCAATTCCTCGACTCGGTGCGTCCGGAGGACTTCGAAGGATGAGGCGCCTCCCCGGAGCGCTCCTGGCACTGGCCAGCGCCGGCATGATCGCCGCGGCGTGCAGTCATGCACCCAAGCAGGGGCCGTCTTCGAACCGGGCTCCGAGCCACGCATCAGGCTCCACGTCGTCCTCGCTGTCCACCACGTCATCGACGCCCGGCACCACCGTCCCCGGCAAGCCGACGTGCAGCAACGTCACGGCCACGGCCGGGCAGATGCAGGGCGCCGCCGGGACCATCACGGGGGTGATCACCCTGGTGAACCGCAGTACCGTCTCGTGCACCACCATGGGCTATCCGGCCATGGTGCTCCGCAACGCCGGTGGGACGGCGTTGCCCGTGAGCATGGTCGACGGGCTCACCGTGCAGATCTCCGCAGCGGCCAACGCCGCCCCCTCGTCGGTGACGCTGGCCCCGGCGGCGGCGGCCGCGTTCACCTACCAGTTGTCCGACGTTCCTTCGGGAACCGAGACCTCGTGCCCGGAATCCACCACCATGTCGGCCACCGCGCCCGGCGCCACCAGCGGGTCGCCGCCCATTCCGCTCGTCCTGGCGCCGTGCAGCCACGGGACCATCCGGGTGTCGCCGGTCTACGCCGCGAGCTAAGCCCGCGGCGCCACCAGGATCCGTCCCCGCACGGAGGCGTCGCCCACCCGTGCCAGAGCATCGCCGAGCCCTTCCAAGCCGATCTCCTCGCTGACCATTTCGTCACAGCGGGCCAGCGGGAACTCGTCGGCCATGGCGACCCACAGCCGCCGGCGTTCGGCAATCGGCGTCGCCACCGTGTCGATCCCCAGGAGGGCCACGCCGCGCACGATGAACGGGTACACGGTGGTGGCCAGACCATCCCCACCGGTGAGGCCGCTGGCTGCCACAGCGCCGCCGTAGCGGAGCGTCCGCAGGGCCTGGGCCAGGGTCGGCCCGCCGACGCAGTCGACCACTGCGTTCCACAGCTGGGGCCCCAGGGTCCGCCCGTCGTCCGCGTTGAATTGGCGCCCCACCACACGGGAGGCACCCAGGCCTTCCAGATACCCGTGCTCGGTGGTCTTGCCCGAGGAGGCCACCACCTCGAAGCCCGCGTGGGCCAACAGGGCCACAGTGGTGCTCCCCACCCCGCCGGAGGCCCCGGTGACCAGGACCGGACCACCATCGGGTGACGCGCCGTGCTGGCGGAGCCGGTGCAGTGAGAGGAGGGCGGTGAAGCCGGCCAGCCCGATGATGCTGGCCGTTCGGCAACTGAGGGACTCGGGCAGCGGCACCACCCATTCCGCCGGCACACGGGCGTAGCCGGCGAACCCTCCGTGGTGGGCCACACCGAGGTCGTAGCCCTGAACCAGCACCCGTTGCCCCGGTACGAGAGTTGGTTCGGTGCTCTCCGCGACCGAGCCGGTGAGCTCGACTCCGAGCACCAGCGGGAGGGCGCGGACCACGCGGTTCCCCGGCCGGGTCGCCAGGGCGTCTTTGTAGTTGATGGCGGACCATTCGACCTTCACCACCACGTCGCCCGGAGGGAGGTCGTCCCCGGACATCTCGGTCACTGAGGCCCGGACCCGGTCTCCCGAGCGGTCCAGCAGGTACGCGGGGAAGTGCACCGGCTCACTGTAGGAGGCAACGCCCCTCCCTGGGACCGGGCGGGCACTACCTTTCCCGCCATGACCACGTCCACCCCCTTCGGTCGTTGGGCGTCACCGCTCCGGCCCGGCGACGTGGCTTCGGCCAAGGTCTCGCTCTCTCAGCTGTGCTCGGACGGCGCCGCGCTCTACTGGTTGGAGTCCCGCCCGGCCGAAGAGGGCCGTGTCGTCCTCGTGCGCGCCGAGGGCGGGCGCCTCTCGGATCACTCTCCCGGCGGGGTGAGCATCCGGAGCCGGGTCCACGAGTACGGCGGGGGAGCGATGTGCCTGGTGCCCCAGCAGGCCCCGGGGTCATTCGCCTACGTCGCCCAGGACGACCAGCAGGTCTGGATCTGCGCGGGTGCCCGACCCCGCGCCCTCGGCACGCCGGCGCCCCCGGGGCGGACCTATCGCCACGGTGGGTTGAGCGCCAGCGCGGACGGGGACTGGGTCCTGGCCGTGCGCGAGATCCACGCCCAGGGCCGGAGCCGGCCGGAGCGCCGCGTGGTTGCCCTCGGCACCAGGGCCGGCCTGGCGACCGAGTCGACGCTCCTGACGGGTCACGACTTCTTCTCGACCCCCCGCCTGCACCCCTCGGGTGACCGGATGGCGGTGGTGGTCTGGGGCCACCCCGACATGCCCTGGGATGCCTCGTCGGTCGTAGTCACGGCGATCGCGCGGGTCAACGATCCGGTCTCGGGCCATGACCGCCTGGCGTCGGCGGGCGTGCCGTGGACCGTCGCCGGAGGCCCCGACGAGTCGGTGGGTCAGCCCGCCTGGCAACGCGACGGTTCCCTCCGGTTCGTCTCCGATCGCCACGGATGGTGGCAGCCCCATCTGCATCCTGGGGACGACCGGGGGGAGGCGCCGAAGCGTCTGACCGATGTGGCGGCCGAGTTCCACGGCCCCGATTGGGTCCTCGGGCAGTCGACCATGGACGAGGTGGCGGACGGCACCCTGGTGGCCCGCATGGCGTCGCAGGGCCGGCACACCCTCGTCTCCTTCACCGGGACCGCAGGTCGGCCGCAGACGATTGAGCAGCCGTGCGTCTCGATCGCCGCTCTGTGCGCGCACGCCGGCGGGCTGGCCTACATCGGCGCCACACCCGACACGGCGCCGAACGTCTGGTTGCTGCCGTGGCCGCCCGCCGCGCCAGCGCCCGCCGCGCCACGGCCCCTGCGCCCGGTTCCTCCGGGCGGCATCAGGCCCGATGACGTGGCCCGTGCCGAGCCCTTCGCCCTGATCGGCCGGTCGGGCCGCCCCGTCTTCGGCGCGCTGTACCGGCCGACCCTTCACGGCACCACCGGCCCCGCGGGCGCCCGGCCCCCCCTGGTGGTGTGGTGCCACGGTGGGCCCACGTCCTCGGCCGAAGACGGGCTCGATCCGGGCCTCCAGTTCTTCACCACCCGCGGCCTCGCGGTGGCCACGGTGGACTACGCCGGGAGCACGGGCTACGGGCGGGCCCACCGGTGCGCCCTCTGGGGCCTGTGGGGCGTTGCCGATGCCGAGGACTGCCAAGATTCGGCGCGGTACCTGGCGGACCGGGGCGACGTCGACGGGGCGCGGATGGCCATCCGGGGTGGCAGCGCCGGCGCGCTCACCGCGCTCAACGCGCTGGCGGCGGGCGAAGGCTTCCGGGCCGCCGTCTCCTGGTACGGGGTGACGGACCTGCTGGGGTTGGCCGCCACCACCCACGATTTCGAGGCGCACTACATGGACCGGCTCGTCGGCCCGCTCCCCGGGTCCCGGCAACTTTACGTGGACCGGTCCCCGGCAGCTCAGGCCGCCGCCATGGGGGGATCGGTCCTCCTGCTTCAGGGCGACGAGGACGCGGTGGTACCCCCGGCTCAGGCGGAGCACATGCGCCAGGCGCTGAATGCGGCCGGGGTCGATTGCGAGCTGAGATACTTCAAGGGCGAGGGCCACGGCTTCCGCCGGGCCGACACCCTGGCCGCCTGCTATGCCGCCGAACTGGGTTTCTACCGTCGCGTGCTCGGGATCTGAACCGGCACCCGCGCCGAGGCCCGCCCGGCGGACCGCCCGGTCATCTTTGGGCAAAAGCGGCTATGTCAGGCTGTGGTGACCGCCATGTCGACGACTTCCGCTCAGAGCGCAACCTGGCGCCGCCCGAGGTGGCGGGGGCAGGGACGCCTCCGGTCCCTCTCCCCGGAGGCGGGCGACGCCGTCCTCTACCTGATGGGGGCCTTCTTCGCCCTGGTGACCATCCTCACCTCGGCCACCGGGCTGTACGTGCTGTGGGCCGAGCTGGCCCTGGCCCCGTTTCTCCTGGGCATGGCGGCCTCGGCGGGATTGGCGGCGCGGCGCGCCCGTGGGTCGGCAGACGCGGGCCGGGCACCGGTGCGGGCCCGGTGGGCCTGGGCGGGACGGGCCGCGGTGGCCCTGTGCGTGTTCGCCGGGGCGGTGGCGCTCCCAATGAGCCTGGAGATCCTCTGGCGCTTCGCCGGTGATCCGGGCACCCATCAACAGCCCGAGGTGATCACCGTCGAGCATGGCGGTCAGGAGATGGTGCGAGGCCTTGACCCCTACCACCCGGTGGTCAACACGCACCACGTGGTGCCGTACCACGCGCCGGGAGAGCTCACCTTCCCGGGGTTCATGCCCTACCTCCCCCTCATGGCTCTTTTCGGGGTCCCCAGCTCGGAGTGGCCCGCATCCCGGTGGAGCGACGCCCGGATCTTCTTCTGCCTCACCACGCTGGTGGTCACTGCGCTCGCCCTCTGGCTGTGCCCGGCGAACGGCCGCCGGAAGATCCGTGCCCTTCAGGTGCTCGTCATCTTGCCCATGGCATCGCTCCCGCTGGCCACCGGCGGAGATGACATTCCCGTCGTCGCCTTCCTGTTGTTGGCCATGGCGCTGGCCCAACGGCGCCGGCCATTGGCGTCGGGCATGGTGCTGGGCATCGCCTCGGCGCTGAAGTTCACCGCCTGGCCCCTGGCCGTCCTGGCCCTATGGGCGGCACGTGATCGCAGCGGCCGCCCCCGTCCCGGGCGCATGCTCACCGGCATGATGCTCGTGGTCGTACCGGCGGTGTTCCCCTTCGCCTGGCGCGGGCCGTGGGCCCTCTTCCAGGACGTCGTGCTCTTCCCGCTCGGGCTCACCGCCATCCATTCCACGGCCGACAGCGCCCTGCCCGGTCATGTCCTGGTCAGCTTCTTCCCGTCGCTGCACCGGGTGCTCCCGCTTTCGGTGGGGCTGGCCGGCGGGGCCCTGCTGGCCCGGCGCCTCTACCGTCGCCCACCCAGGACGGTGGCGCAGGTCTGCACCCTGGCCGGCGTCGTCATGGCTGCCCTGACCCTGCTGGCGCCGGACCCCCGGATCGGCTTCCTCCTCTACCCGATCAACTTCTTCGTGTGGTCCTATCTCTTCGCCGAAGCGGAGCCGGACTCCGGGGGAGTCCGTCGGGACCCGGGCCTTCAGGCCGGATCTGGAACCTGGAAGAGCCGGAGGGTGAAGTCGGTGCTCCCCGCCGCGGGGGCGCCGGTCCCGAATGAGGTGGGTCCGATCACCGCCCCGAGCTCCCAGTAGAAGCCGTCCGAACCGGCCCGCTTGCCCAGGATCTCGAACGCGCCGGGGTCGTGGCTCGCCGGCCCCCGCCCGAAGACCTGCCAGCCCTGCTGCCGCATGGCGCCGGCGTAGAAGGCTTCCAGTGCTCCCTGCGAGGTATTGGCGCGCAGGCTGACCTGGGCGTCGTACTGATCCGCCGCCGCGGTGTTGTCCTGATGGGCAGTGCGCACCGCCCCCCGGGGGATCGAGACGGCATTGAGGATGTTCCCGGGCGGCTGACCCGAGCGGGTGATGACCGAGAGGGCCGTGGCCGCCGGCACAGCCACCAGGGTGCTGCCCGGCACGGCCGAGGATCCGGTGATCCTGGTGCCCTGGACCGGGTTCGACGTCAGGAATCCGGCGGCGATGAAGGCCCCGAGGATCAGCACGGCCAGCCCGAGCACGATCATGGCCGGCCGCAGGGAGTAGTCGGCGTTGCGGGCCGGCCGCGTGGGTGCCGGCGCTTGCGCGTTGGCGACCTCGGGCGGATGCAGGGTCATGACCCCCCAAGCCTAGGTTCCTGAGGACCAT
>DATLSH010000062.1:0-25688 GCA_035534235.1 Acidimicrobiales bacterium
AACTTCGGGTCGACCCCTTCATCGGGTGCTGGCTGCTCTTCGACGACATCGTGCACGGCGACGTCCCCGGCGGAATCGGCGGGTCCAGTCGACATCACTGTCACCACTCCGGGTGGCACGAGCACCACCTCTCCCGCCGACGTATTCACTTATGACAACACACCGACGATCAGCGCAGTCAGCCCCACATTGGGTCCGACTACCGGAGGGACTGACGTGACCATTACCGGGAGCGGGTTCACCTCGGGTTCGACGGTCAAGTTCGGCACCGTTGCGGGAACCGGCGTGTCGGTCACCTCACCCACCACCATCAGAACGACTTCCCCAGGAGAATCGGCGGCCACGGTCGATATCACTGTCACGACCCCGGGTGGCACGAGTCCCACCTCGGCCGCCGACCAATTCACCTACGACGCGGTGCCGACGGTGAGCGCGGTCAGCCCATCCGCCGGCCCGACAGCCGGGGGCACCTCGGTGACCATCACCGGGACCGGGTTCACTTCGGGCTCGACGGTCAAGTTCGGCACCAACGCCGGAACCGGCGTGCTGGTCAACTCGGTCACCTCGATCTCGGCCACCTCCCCGGCCGGAGCGGCGAGCACGGTCCATGTCACCGTGACCACTCCGGGCGGTACCAGCGCCTCCTCTGCCGCCGACCAATTCACCTACGACGCGGTGCCGACGGTGAGCGCTGTCAGCCCATCCGCCGGCCCGACAGCCGGGGGCACCTCGGTGACCATCACCGGCACCGGGCTCACCGCCGGCTCGACGGTTGCCTTCGGGGCAAATGCCGGGACCGGCGTGGTGGTCAACTCGGCCACCTCGATCTCGGCCACCTCCCCGGCCGGAGCGGCGGCCACGGTCGATATCACTGTCACGACCCCGGGTGGCACGAGTCCCACCTCGGCCGCCGACCACTTCACCTATGACGCCGCGCCCACGGTGAGCGTCGTCAGCCCTGCTTCTGGCCCGACGGCCGGGGGGACTCCGGTGTCCATCACCGGGACCGGATTCAACTCCGGCTCAACGGTTGCCTTCGGGGCGAACGCTGGGACCGGCGTGGTGGTCAACTCGGCCACCTCGATCTCCGCCACCTCCCCAGCAGGGGCGGCAGCAACGGTCAACGTGACCGTCAACTCAATCGGCGGAACCAGTGCCACCTCGGCTGCCGACGCGTTCACCTACATCGCGCCCGCGGTCAACCCCGGACAGGGCTACCTGTTCACGGGAGCCAACGGGAGCGTCTACAACTTCGGGTCGGCGCAGAATTTCGGGTCAATGGGTGGCAAGTCATTGAACAAGCCGATTGTGGGGATGGCAAACATGAGTAGCGGACTGGGCTACTGGCTGGTGGCCTCCGACGGCGGCATATTCACCTTCGGCGCAGCGCAGTTCCACGGCTCGACCGGCAACATCAACCTCAACAGGCCCATTGTCGGGATGGCCGACACATACGATGGGGGCGGCTACTGGCTGGTGGCTTCCGACGGCGGCATCTTCGCCTTCGGCGATGCCGCCTTCCACGGCTCGACCGGCAACATCACCCTCAACAGGCCCATAGTCGGGATGGCTGCCACATCCGATGGGGGCGGCTACTGGCTGGTGGCCTCCGACGGCGGCATCTTCTCCTTCGGCGATGCCGCCTTCCAAGGCTCGACCGGCAACATCACCCTCAACAAGCCCATAGTCGGGATGGCTGCCACGCACAGTGGGGGGGGCTACTGGCTGGTGGCCTCCGACGGTGGGATCTTCACCTTTGGAGATGCCGTATTCCATGGCTCGACTGGAAGCATCCATCTCAACAAGCCGATTGTTGCGATGGCTGCTTCTCCCAGTGGGGGCGGCTACTGGCTGGTGGCCTCCGACGGTGGCATCTTCACCGAGGGTGATGCGCAATATCTCGGATCCGAAGGAGGAGCCGTTCTTCCCGCTCCCGTGGTGGCAATGAATTGACCCTACGACTGACTGGAGAACTCAAGTGGCCAGGGCCAGGCACATTGGCTGATCCGCTTCGGTAGGTGGATGGAGATTTCCCTCTTCTGATGTAATGAAGGTCCGGATAATCATGACACCGGACCCGCAGTCGCCAAGCTTCATCTGCCTTCGGGACAGCTCAATGCAGATGCGGCCGGGGTAGTGGCTCTATTTCATTCGATTCCTTGCAGATGGTCTGGTGGAGGCGACGAAGTTGGTGGCCATCTCCACGGACACTTGCGAGGGAGGTGAACTTGAGTTTTCGACGTTATTCCTGGACAACTGTTGGAGGTCAATTGCTCAACGCATCCTCAGCCCCACTCTTGACGAAGAGAAGAGGGCCACAGCGCATGGCAAATCGGAAGTCTCCGAGGGCCAGCAGCATTCATGCTGAAACCACGAACCAATGATGTTGGGAAGACGAGTGAGATCCATGGTGCGGGACGGCAGGCCTAGCGGGCCAGGTGGTGGAGTCCATTTGCGTCTTGTCGCGTTGACGATTTGCGGCACGGCCGGCTTCGCCGTTCCCTTCCTGCTGGGCCCGCCGGCGAATTCAACACCCACTCAACCGACGGTCACCGCCGTCAGCCCGACGGCGGGCCCGACCACTGGGGGCACCAGTGTGACCATCACCGGGACCAATTTCGTAGCGCTGGCCTCGACAGTGAACTTCGGAGCGAATGCGGGGACCGTCGTTTCGGTAACCGGGACCACCTCAATGAACGCGACCTCCCCGGCCGGCTCGGCGGGACTGGTCGACGTGACCGTCACCACTGCGGGCGGCACGAGTACCACTTCGGCGGCTGACCACTTCACCTATGGTGCGCCGACAGTCACCGCAGTGGGCCCGAACGCGGGCCCGACGGCCGGGGGCACCTCGGTGACCATCACCGGGACCAACTTCACCTCGGACTCGACGGTTGCTTTCGGCTCCAATGCGGCAACCCCTGTGGTGGTCAACTCGCCCACATCGATCTCGGTGCCCTCACCGGCCGGAACGGCGGGCACGGTCGACGTGACCGTCACCACCCCGGCCGGAACCAGTGCACTATCGGCGGCCGATCACTTCACCTACGACGCCACACCCACGGTGACGGCCGTCAGCCCGGCGGCGGGGCAGACCACCGGGGGCACCTCGGTGACCATCACCGGAACCGGGTTCACCGCCGGCTCGACGGTTACCTTCGGGGCCAACCCGGGGACCATCGTGGGTACCCCCACGACCACCTCCATCACGGCCACGTCGCCGGCGGGGTCGGCCGGCACCATCGACGTCACGGTCACCACTCCGGGCGGGACCAGCGCGACTTCAGCGGCCGACCATTTCACCTATGACGTGGCACCCACGGTCACAGGCGTGAACCCAACCAGTGGCCTGACGGCCGGGGGCACCTCGGTCACCATCACCGGGACCGCGTTCACCGCCGGTTCGACGGTTGCCTTCGACGCCAACCCGGGGACCATCGTGGGTACCCCCACGACCACATCCATCACGGCCACTTCTCCCGCCGAAGCGGCCGGCACGGTCAACGTGACGGTCACCACGCCTGGCGGGACCAGCACTACCTCGCCGGCCGATCAATTCACCTATGACGTGGCACCCACGGTGACCGCGGTGAGCCCGACGGCAGGCCCGACGGCCGGGGGCACCTCGGTGACCATCACCGGAACCGGGTTCACCGCCGGTTCGACGGTTGCCTTCGGCGCCAACCCGGGGACCGTTGTGGGAACCCCCACGACCACCTCCATCACGGCACATTCGCCGGCGGGTGTGGTGGGCACCGTCGACGTCACCGTCATCACCCCGGGTGGCACCAGTGGCACTTCCGCGGCCGACGATTACACCTACGGCGCGCCAGCCGTGACCGCAGTGGGCCCGAACGCGGGCCCGACGGCCGGGGGCACTTCGGTGACCATCACCGGGACCAACTTCACCTCGGACTCGACGGTTGCTTTCGGCTCCAATGCGGCAACACCTGTGGTGGTCAACTCGCCCACATCGATCTCGGTGCCCTCACCGGCCGGAGCGGCGGGCACGGTCGACGTGACCGTCACCACACCGGCCGGAACCAGTGCACTATCGGCGGCCGATCACTTCACCTACGACGCCACACCCACGGTGACGGCCATCAGCCCGACGGCGGGGCGGACCACCGGGGGCACCTCGGTGATCATCACCGGAACCGGGTTCACCGCCGGCTCGACGGTGGCCTTCGGTGCGAATACGGGAACCGGTGTGGTGGTCAACTCGCCCTCGTCCATTTCGGCCACCTCACCGGGAGGAGCGGCGGGCACGGTCGACGTGACCGTCACCTCAGCCGGCGGGACCAGCGTGCCTTCGGTGGCCGACCATTTCACCTATGACGCACCGGTGGTTCTTACGCTGCCCCAGGGGTACCTGCTCCCCGGAGCCGACGGGAGCGTCTACAACTTCGGGGCGGCGCTCAACCTCGGCTCCATGCGGGGCACACCGCTGAACAAGCCGATTGTGGGGATGGCCTCCACACCCGGCAAGGCGGGCTACTGGCTGGTGGCCTCCGACGGGGGGATCTTCACTTTCGGCAACGCCACCTTCCACGGATCGACGGGCAACCTCGCCCTCAACAAGCCCATCGTGGGCATGGCGGCCACCCCGGACGGGGGAGGGTACTGGCTGGTGGCCTCCGACGGCGGCATCTTCAGCTTCGGCGACGCCCATTTCCACGGCTCCACGGGCAACCTCGCGCTCAACAAGCCGATTGTCGGCATGGCCGTCACCTACTACGGGCGCGGCTACTGGCTTGTGGCCTCCGACGGCGGCATCTTCGCCTTCGGCGATGCTGTCTTCCACGGCTCGACCGGCAATATCACCCTCAACAAGCCCATCGTCGGCATGGCCACCACCTCCGATGGTCTCGGGTACTGGCTGGTGGCCACGGACGGGGGCATCTTCAGCTTCGGCGACGCCGTCTACTACGGCTCGACCGGCAATATCACCCTCAACAAGCCCATTGTCGGAATGGCCGTCCCCTTTGACGGAAGCGGCTACTGGCTGGTGGCCACGGACGGGGGCATCTTCACCTTCGGCGACGCCCAGTACCTTGGTTCAGAAGGGGGCAGTGGTATTCCTGCCCCCATCGTGACCATGAATTGAATTGAATGGACCGCCTGCTGCACGGCCCGCCGCCCCGGAAACATGGGAGTACCGGTGACGCATGAGTATGCAAAGGTATGTATACTGATGCGATGAAGGCCGGGATCGTCGGGGCGTCGGGTTATACGGGGGCCGAGTTGCTGCGCCTCCTGGCGGGACACCCCGCCATAGAGGTGGCCGTGGTGACGGCCCATTCCCACGCCGGCCAGGTGGTGGGGGAGCACACGCCGTCGTTGGCCGCCGCCTACCCAGGGTTGGCCTACGGAGCGGCCGAGCCAGAACTGCTGGACGGGTTGGACCTGGTGTTCTGCGCCCTGCCCCACGGGGAGTCGCAGCAGTTCGTGCCCGAGCTGCGCAGCCGGGTGGGGGTGATCGTGGATCTGGCGGCTGATTTCCGGTTGAGGGACGCCGCGCTCTACGCGGCCTGGTACGGCGCAGCGCACGCCGCACCGGCGGTGCTGGCCGAGGCCGTTTTCGGCCTGCCCGAGCTGTTCCGTGACCACCTGCGGGGAGCCTCCCTCATCGCGTCCGCCGGCTGCTACCCGACGGCGGCGGGACTGGCGCTGGCGCCCCTGCTGCGTGCCGGGCTGGTGGAGCCGACCGGGATCATCGTCGACGCCGCCTCAGGGGTCTCCGGGGCCGGGCGGAGCCCCAAGGAGTCCCTGCACTTCGGGACGGTGGACGAGGACTTCGTGGCCTACGGGTTGCTCGAACATCGCCACACCCCCGAAATGGAGCAGATCCTGGGGGCCCAGGTCCTGTTCACCCCGCACCTGGCCCCCATGACCCGCGGCATCCTGGCCACCTGCTACGCCCGCCCGGCCGCCGGAGCCGGCGCGCTCTCGACGTCCCAGGTGATGGACGCCCTGCACCAGGCCTACGACGACGAGCCGTTCGTGGTGGTCACCGACGCGCCCCCGTCGACCAAGGCGACCGCCGGGTCGAACACGGCCCACGTCACCGCCCGGGTGGACGGGCGCACCGGATGGGTGCTCGCCCTGTGCGCGCTGGACAACCTGGTCAAGGGCGCCTCGGGCCAGGCCATCCAGTGCGCCAACGTGGCGCTCGGGCTGGGCGAGACGGCGGGGCTGCCGCTGGGGGGGATGTACCCGTGAGCGTGACCGCACCCGAGGGGTTCGTCGCCACGGCCGGGGCGGCCGGCATAAAGGCCGGGGGGGTGCCCGATGTGGCGGTGGTGGCCACCGCCGACGGGCGCGCCGTACCCGCCGCCGGAGTGTTCACGTCCAACCTGGCCGCTGCCGCGCCGGTGCAGGTGAGCCGCACCCATCTGGAGGCGACCGGGGGCCGGGCCGCCGGTGTCCTCTTCACCTCGGGCAACGCCAACGCGGCGACGGGCAAGGCGGGGGTGGAGGCGGCGTGGTCGCTGTGCGACGCGGTGGCGAGCGGGATCGGCGCCTCGGCCAGGGAGATCCTGATCGGGCAGACTGGGCTCATCGGCATTCCGTTTCCCCTGAACGTGGCGCTCCCGCACGTTCCGGCAATCGTGGCGGCGCGCGCGGGAGGTGCCGAGGCGGGGGCGGCGGCGGCCCGGGCGATCATGACCACCGACAGCGTGCCCAAGGAGGCGGTCGTGCGCGCCGAAGGCTTCACGGTGGGCGCCATGGCCAAGGGGGCGGCCATGCTGGCTCCCCACATGGCCACCATGCTGGCCCTGTGCACCACGGACGCCGATGTCGACGCGGCCACCCTGCACCGGGCGCTGCGGGTGGCCGTGGCCGGGTCGTTCAACGCCCTGACGGTCGACGGCTGCACCTCCACCAACGACACCGTCCTGGTGCTGGCCAGCGGGCTGGGGGCGGCGCCCAGCACCGAGGCGCTCACAGCGGCCCTGGCCGAGGTCTGTGCGTCGCTGGCCGGGCAGATGGCCGACGACGCCGAGGGGGCGACCAAGGTGTCGCACATTGTGGTGACCGGGGCCGTCAGCGACGCCGCGGCCCATGCGGCGGCGCGCCGGGTGGCCGACTCCCTCCTGGTGCAGTGCTCGCTCAACGGGGAGGACCCCTACTGGGGCCGGGTGGTCAGCGAGCTCGGGTCGGCCGGCGTGGCCTTCGACATGGAGACGGTCAAGGTGGCCTACGGCGGCGTGGTGGTCTGTGACGGCGGCGTGGCGGTGGCTCATGACGCGGCAGCGGTGGCGGCCCACATGGCCGGGCGCCACGTGGAGATCACCTGCGACCTCGGGCAGGGCCGGGGGGAGGCGGCGGTCCTGGGCACCGATCTCGGCTACGCCTACATCGACGAGAACCGGACCACCTCGTGACGGCGCCCCGAACGGTGCCGGGGGTGCCCTCGCCGGTGCCGCCCAAGGTGACGCGGGCCCAGAAGGCGGCGGCCGAGAAGACGGCCTCGGTCCTGGTCGAGGCGCTGCCCTACATCCGGCGCTTCCGGGGGGAGATCGTCGTCGTCAAGTACGGCGGCAACGCGCTGCACGGCAGCGACGGGGGTGCCGACGAGGCCCTGGCCTCGTTCGCCCAAGATGTGGTGCTCATGCGCGCCGTGGGCATCCTGCCCGTGGTGGTCCACGGTGGCGGGCCCCAGATCGGCCAGCTCATGGCCCGGCTGGGCAAGGAGCCCGAGTTCCGCGACGGGCTGCGGGTGACCGACGCCGACACGCTCGACATCGCGCGCATGGTGCTGGTGGGCAAGGTCAACCGCGACATCGTCTCGGCCATCAACGTGCACGGTCCCCTGGCGGTCGGGATGTCAGGGGAGGACGCCAACCTGATCACGGCAGCCCAGAGCAGCGCCGAACTCGGGTTCGTGGGCAGCGTGTCCGAGGTCGACCCGACCATGTTGCGGCGCCTGGTGGCCGAGGGGATCATCCCGGTGGTGGCCACCATCGGGGCCGACGAGGCGGGCCAGGCCTACAACATCAACGCCGACACGGTGGCCGGCGCGCTGGCCGTGGCCCTGGGGGCGGAGAAGCTGATCTTCCTGACCGACATTGAGGGGCTGCGCGTGGTGGCCGACGACCCGAGCACAGTGATCCACCAAGCGCCGCTTGACGTGGTGGACGAAATCCTGCGCAGCGGCGGGGCCGAGGGCGGCATGATGCCCAAGGTGCAGGCCTGCGCCCATGCCGTGCGGGGCGGCGTGGCCCGGGCGCACATTCTGGACGGGCGGGTGCCGCACTCCCTCCTGCTCGAGCTGTTCACCGACTCGGGCATCGGGACGATGGTGCTGCCGTGACCGGGACCCCGCCGGTGACCGGGACCGACCGCCAGGCCCTGATGCGCACCTACGCCGAGCCGACGGTCACCTTTGTCCGCGGGGAGGGGACGAAACTCTTCGACGCCGAAGGACGGGAGTACCTCGACTTCATCACCGGGCTGGCCGTGGTGTCGCTCGGCCACGCGCACCCCGCCGTCGCCGCCGCCGTGGCCGAGCAGGCCCGCACCCTCAGCCACGTCTCCAACCTCTACGGCAACACGCTGGCTCCCGAGGTGGCCACCACCATCGACCGCCTCATCAACGGCGGGACGGGCCAGGCCGGGGGCCAGGTCTTCTTCACCAACTCGGGGGCCGAGGCCAACGAGTGCGCCCTGAAGCTGGCCCGGCGCTGGGCCGGCCCGGGGCGCCACGTGGTGATCAGTGCCGACAACTCCTTCCACGGGCGGACCCTGGCCACCCTGACCGCCACCGGTCAGCCCGAGAAGCACGTCCCCTTCCTACCGCTGCCCGAAGGATTCGTGCACGTGCCCTACGACGACGTGGCCGCACTGGACCAGGCCCTCGATGCCACCACGGTGGCGGCCGTGTTACTCGAGCCGCTCCAGGGGGAGGGGGGCGTGGTGGTGCCGAGCTCGGACTACCTGGTCTCTGTGCGCGCCCTGTGCACCGAGCGCGGCGCGCTGCTGATGCTCGATGAGGTGCAGACCGGCCTCGGGCGCACGGGCCACTGGTTCGCCTTCCAGTCGTTGGGGCTGGAGCCCGACGTGGTCACCATGGCCAAGGCTCTGGGCAACGGGATGCCCGTCGGCGCCTGCTGGGCCCGGGCCGAGGTGTCGGCGGCTTTCGGCCCCGGCGACCATGGCTCCACCTTCGGCGGGCAGCCGCTGGCCCTGGCCGCGGCCCGGGCCACCCTGGCTGTGATGGAGGAGGAGGACGTGTGCGGCCGGGCCCTCAAGGCGGGAAAGCGGCTGGCCGCCGGCCTGGCCGCGCTGCCCGGAGTGGTCTCGGTGCGCGGTGCCGGCCTCCTGCTGGCGGCGCAGCTCGGCCGGCCAAGCGCCAAGGAGGTGTCGGCCGCGGCGCAGGAGCGTGGCCTCCTGGTCAATGCCGTGCGCCCCGACGCCATCCGCCTGGCCCCGCCGTTGCTGGTCGCCGACGACGAGCTCGACACCGCACTGGCCGTCCTTGACGGCGTGCTGCGCGAGCAGGGGGAGTAACGGTGCCGCATCTCTTCGACGTGGACGACCTCGGGCCCGAGGACTGGGACGCGGTGTTGCGCCTGGCCGTCTGCGAAACGCTGGGCCCCCTGCTGGGGGGCCAGGGGGTGGCGCTGCTGTTCGAGAAGCCCTCGGCCCGCACGCGCAACTCGACGGAGATGGCAGTGGTGGGTCTGGGCGGGCACCCGGTCTACATACAAGGGGCCGAGGTCGGCCTGGACGTGCGCGAGTCCGCCGAGGACGTGGCGCGCACCCTGGCCTGCTACCACCGGGTGCTGTGCGCCCGCGTCTTCGACCACGCGGTCCTGGAGCGCATGGCCGGCGCGCTGCGCGCCAGCGGCTTTGAGGTCCCGGTGGTCAACCTGCTCTCGGACCAGGCGCACCCGTGCCAGGCGGTGGCCGACACGCTGACCCTGCGCGAGGCGCTTGGCCCCCTGGCCGGGCGCGCGCTGGCCTACATCGGCGACGCCAACAACGTGTGCCGTTCCCTGGCCAAGGCGGCTCTGCTGGAGGGGATGGACTTCCGGGTCGCCTCGCCGGCGGACTACACCTTCTCGGCCGAGGAGCGGGGCGCCCTGGACGCCTACGCCGCCAAGGTCGGCCGGGGCGGCACGGTGCGTCTGACCGACGATCCCGCCGAGGCCGCCTCGGGGGCCGACGCGCTCTACACCGACGTGTGGACGAGCATGGGCCAGGAGGAGGAGAGAGCGGAGCGCCTGCGGGCCTTCGCCGGCTTCACCATCGACGAGGCGCTGGTGGCCCGGGCCGCGGCCGGGGTGGTCGTCCTGCACTGCCTGCCGGCGCATCGGGGCGAGGAGATCACGGCCACCGTCCTTGAGGGGCCCCACAGCATGGTGTGGCGCCAGGCCGCCCACCGACAGACGGCCATGCGGGGGATACTGGCCTGGAGCGTGGGGGGGTCATGACCAAGAACCAGCGCCAGCACCGCATCACCAAGCTCCTCGAAGCCCAGGCGGTGACCAGCCAGGGGCAGCTGGTGGCCTTGCTGGCTGCGCAAGGGGTGGAGGCCACGCAGACCACGGTGTCGCGCGACCTGGAAGACCTGGGTGCGGTCAAGGTGCGCCTGCCCGGCGGCGAGACCGCGTACGCGCTGCCCGAGCTGCCGGCCCATCAGATCGCCCCCGAGGACCACCTGCGCCGGGTGCTGGGGGAATGGGTGGTGGAGGTGGCCCACTCGGGCAACCTGGTGGTGCTCCGCACGCCGCCCGGGTCGGCTCATGTCGTAGGCTCTGCGCTCGATCGGAGCGGCCTCGACGCCGTGGTCGGGACGGTGGCCGGCGATGACACCGTGCTGGTGATCGTGGACGAGGGAGTGGGGGGGCAGGCGATGGCGGACCGCTTGAGGGATGTGGCGGGCGTGGCCGGCCAGGCCGACGGCGCCCATAAGGGCGGCGCCCACAAGGGCGGCGCCCACAAGGCCCGTGCCCGCAACAACTCCAAACGAAGCAGCCCCGCACGCAACGGTCCGAGAGCGCCGGCCAAGGGAGGGACGAAACATGGGTGAACGAGTGGTGCTCGCCTACAGCGGGGGCCTCGATACGTCGGTGGCCGTGCGCTGGCTCATTGAGCACGAGGGCGTCGAGGTCATCGCCGTGGCCGTCGACGTGGGCCAGGGGGCCGACAAGGGTGGCGAGGACTGGGACGCCATCCGTGAGCGGGCCCTGTCGGCCGGCGCCATTGAGGCCGTGGTGATCGACGCCCGGGCGGAGATGGCCGAGGACTTCTGCCTGCCCGCCCTGGCGGCCAATGCCCGTTACGAGGGCAAGTACCCCCTGGTCTCGGCGCTCTCCCGGCCGGTCATCGTCCGCCACCTGGTGGCCGAGGCCCGGCGCCATGGCGCCACCGCGGTGGCCCACGGTTGCACCGGGAAGGGCAACGACCAGGTCCGCTTCGAGGTGGGGACCCGGGCGCTGGCACCCGACCTCGGCATTTACGCGCCGGCCCGGGTGTGGGGCCTGACCCGGGAGGACTGCGTGGAGCTGGCGGCCAAGTGGGAGATCCCCATCACGGTGACCAAGGAGAAGGTGTACTCCATCGACGACAACCTGTGGGGCAAGGCCATCGAATGCGGGGCCATTGAGGACCCGTGGTCGCCGGCGCCCGACGACGTCTACACCCTGACCCGGGTCACCGAGAGCGAGCCGGTCGAGGTCATCGTCGGCTTCGAGTCCGGCCGGCCGGTCACCCTCGACGGCGCCGCGCTGGCCCCGCGCGAGCTCATCGCCCGCATCGGCGTCCTGGCCGGCAGCCGCGGCTTCGGGCGCCTGGACATGGTGGAGAACCGCCGGGTGGGGATCAAGAGCCGCGAGGTCTACGAGTGCCCGGCCGCCCTGGCCCTCCTCCTTGCCCATTCCGACCTCGAGGACCTGACCATTGAGCGCGACCTGCACCACGAGAAAGCCCGCCTGGAGCCCCGCTGGTCCGAGCTGGTCTACGACGGCCTGTGGTTCTCGCCGCTGCGCGCCGCGCTCAGCGCCTTCATCGCCGAGTCCCAGCGCCACGTCACCGGCGAGGTGCGCCTGCGCTTCGCCGCTCCGGGCACCTGCACGGTGGTGGGCCGGCGCAGCCCGGTGGCTCTGTACGACCGTGACCTGGCCACCTACGACGCCGCCGACACCTTCCGCCACCAGGATGCCGAAGGGTTCGTCCGCCTGTGGGGCCTGGGCGTCGCCACCTGGTCGGCCCGCCAGGGGCCCGGTGCGGCCGCCAGGGACGCCGACCTCGATGAGGCGGGGTCATGACCCTGTGGAAGGGCCGGATAACGACCGCCATGGCCGACGCCGTGGAGGCCTTCACGGTCAGCCTCCCCTTCGACCAGGTGCTGGCGCCCGACGACCTGGTCGGGTCGCGCGCCCACGTCAAGGGGCTCGGCAAGGCCGGCATCCTGACCGACAGCGAGGTCTCCCGGCTGCTGGACTGCCTCCATGTGGTGGAGGAGGAGTTCGCCGCCGGCTCCTTCGCCTTCGCGCCCGGGGACGAGGACATCCACACGGCCATTGAGCGCCGGGTGACCGAGCTGGCTGGGGACATC
This sequence comes from Acidimicrobiales bacterium, assembly GCA_035534235.1. Classification (GTDB taxonomy): domain Bacteria; phylum Actinomycetota; class Acidimicrobiia; order Acidimicrobiales; family RAAP-2; genus Bog-473. Next base: position 12,566 of record DATLSH010000062.1, read on the forward strand.
GGCGCCAAGCTGCACACCGGCCGCAGCCGTAATGACCAGGTGGCGACCGACCTGCGCCTGTGGTGCCGGCGCTCCCTGGTCGGCGTGGCCGGGGAGGTCATGGCCCTGCAGGACACCCTGGCCCAGCGGGCCCGGGAGGCGGCCGACGTCTACCTGCCCGGCTACACCCACCTGCAGCGGGCCCAACCCGTCCTGCTGGCGCACCAGCTCCTGGCCCACGGCTGGGCCTTGGCCCGGGACGTGGACCGGTTGCTGGTCACAGTGGACCGGCTGAACACGTCGCCGCTCGGGGCCGGTGCGCTGGCCGGCTCCTCCCTGCCGCTCGACCCGGACTACGTGGCCGCCGAACTGGGCTTCCACGGCCGCTTCGAGAACTCGCTCGATGCCGTCTCCGACCGCGACTTCGTGGCCGAGGCGCTCTTCGACCTCGCCCTCCTCGGGGTGCACCTGTCGCGCCTGGGGGAGGAGCTGGTGCTCTGGTCGAGCGAGGAGTTCGGCTTCTGCACCATGGACGACGCCTACGCCACCGGCAGCTCCATGCTGCCCCAGAAGAAGAACCCCGACGTGGCCGAGCTGGCCCGGGGCAAGGCCGGCCGCCTCATCGGCCACCTCACCGCCGTGCTGGTCACCTTGAAGGGGCTACCCCTGGCCTACAACCGGGATCTCCAGGAGGACAAGGAGCCCCTCTTCGACGCCGTGCTGCAGGTAACCCGGGCGCTCATCGCCCTGCGCGGCGTCTACGACACGGTGACCTGGAACGAGGAGCGCATGCAGGCAGCGGCCGACGGCCCGGCGGCGGCGGCCATCGACCTGGCCGAGATGCTGGTCGAACACGGCATGCCGTTCCGAGCAGCCCACGCGCTGATCGGCGCCTTGGTGCGTGACTCCCTGGAGCGCCACGTCCCGTTGGTCGAGCTGGTGGCCGCCCACCCCGAGTTGGGTGACGCCGCGGTGGAGCTCCTGGAGCCCGGTGTGGCGGTGACCCGTCGGCGCACCCCGGGAGGGGCCGGCCCGGGCCCGGTGGCCGAGCAGATGGAGCGCTTCACCCGGCGCCGTGAGGTCGACCGCACCCGCCTGGGCCAGTGGGCGGTGGCGCCGGGCTTGGGCTGAACTTTCGGAGCACCGTGGATTCGGAGCACCCGCCATTCGGAGGGGCCAGGTCAGGGCAACTCCGCACGTGCCGGCCGGCCCATCCGCGGTCCACCCCCGAGGCCCCGTCCGTTGCTGGCGGTGTTCTGGTGCTACAGGTCAAGGACGCGCCGGAGGCCTCGATCAACCTCGAGCATCACGGCAAGAGGGACCGTACGAGCTGACTCGGTCAGGTCCACCTTGTCCAGTGTGACCAGAGCGGTCACGTTGGCGACAGAGTCACGGGGAAGCCCGCTGGCGGCCGCTGGCAGGAACACATTTCCGGGCATCGTCGCTAATTGCGTATTCGAGGTGATGACGGCAGCCAGGACGGTGGCCAATCGGCTCTTGTTGTATGCATCGCCCGAGACCACCAGCACCGGCCGGCGCTTTGCCGGGTGAGACCCCATCGACGTTCCAAGATCAGCCCAATAGACGCCCCCTCTGTTGATCACCAGTCGTGATCAGCTTCACTCAGCAGACGATGGCCTTCGGCTACTGCTGCCGCACCCGAATCTTCCACGTGGCGGAATCCGGCGATCGACGAATCGATTTGCCGGGTCACTGATTCGGCATCAAGTGCATTGAGGTAATGGATTGCCGCACGAGCGAAGAACTCGGAACGGCTCATACCCAGATCCTGAGCACGTCGTGAGGCCCTGTCGAAAGTGTCGTCCGGCAGGGAGATTGCCGTCTTCATGCCCGTTAGTATAACCGAGTATGACCGTGAAGGGTCCGGTGTCGAAGAAGGGGCGCAACGTCTGTTTCCGGGAACGGATAGGTGAACGCAGCGTAAAGATCGGCTCTAGCTGTTGTATCTGCCCGGCTCGAGGGATAGGCCTGTAGGGGGGCTTACTGGCTGGAGTTGAACCCATGCAGCGGATGAGCGGCATCGATCCCATGTTCGTCTACTCCGATACGGCGGACACGCCCATGGAAGTGGCCTATGCCTGTGTCTTCGACCCGGCGACGGCTCCAGGGGGTTACTCGTTCGGGGCCGTGAGGGAGCTTCTGGCCGAGCGGCTGCCCACCCTGACCGCGTTCCGGCGCCGGTTGATGGCGGTGCCCCTGGGCCTCGACCACCCCCGGTGGGTTGATGATCCCGACTTCGACATCGACAACCACCTCCATCGCGCCGCACTGCCGGCACCGGGCGGCGAGGAAGAGTTCACGGAAGTGGTGGCCAAGGTCATGGGGCGCCACCTCCTGCACGACCAACCGCTCTGGGAGATGCACCTGGTCGAGGGTCTTGCCGGAGGCAGAGTCGGGCTCATCGCCAAGGTGCACCACTCCGTCATTGACGGCGTTGGCGGTGCCCAGCTCATGGCCGAGCTCCTCGACCTCACCCCGGAGGCACGGGCCGCGGAGCACGGCGCGCCGTGGCTCCCGCCCAAGTTGCCCTCGAGCGCGCAGTTGGTGGCCGACGCGCTGCCGAAGTTGTGCACCAGCCCGATCCGCGCCCTGCGCGCCGCCCGGGAGGTCGGCCGCACCGCAATGCGCTTGGCCCGGCGCGCCGCTGACGAGGATGCCGGGTCCCTCTCCCTGCCGGTAGGGGCCCCATCCACGTTCGGGACGCCGGTGGGAGCCACCCGGGCGGTGTCGTTCGCCCAATTGGACCTGTGCGAGGTGCAGAAGCTGAAGGAGCGTTGCGGGGTGACGGTGAACGACGTCGTCCTGGCCATCTGCTCGGGTGCCCTGCGCACGCATCTGTCCGCGCACGGCCAGGAGGTCGACAGCCCCCTGGTGGCAGTGGTGCCCGTCTCCGTACGGGCGGAGCCCGAGACCGAGGCCCTGGGCAACCGCCTCTCGGCCATGTTCGTCCCGCTGGCCAACGACCGCCAGTCCCCGCTGGACCGACTGGAGGCCATCGCCGCGAGCAGCGCATTGAGCAAGGCCCAGGAACGGTCCGCCGGTTTCGGCGCCATGGCGTCGGCGGTATCCGATGCCCTGCCCCCGGCGCTCACCCGACCCTTCATCAGCCTCGGCCTCCGGGCCGGTGTGGCGCGCCGCCTCGGGGCGGGGAACCTGATGGTCTCCAATATCCCGGGACCGACGTTCCCCCTTTACTTCGCCGGCATGCGGATGCTGGCGGCGCACCCGCTGGGGCCGGTGGTCGACGGGGTGGCGCTCAACATCACGGTGCAGAGCTACACCGACTCGCTTTTCGTCGGCATCAACGCCTGTGCCGAAGCGGTACCCGATGTGCCCGCACTGGCCGATGCGATGGTGGATGAGCTCCGTGCGTTGTGCCACGTCGCCGACCAGTACCACTATGTGGCTGACCGGAACGGATACGACAGGCCAGGTGCCGAGCCGACCAGGCGGACTGCCCGCTGGGTCCCGCTGGAGTCGCAACCCACCCGGCACGCGTTGGCGAGGGCGCGCACGCTGCACTGGGACTGACCCGTGACGCCCGCCTGATGCAGGGCTGAGGCCGGACGGCGCCTCATCCGGCCCGGCTGGCGCCCACCCCTCCGATTGGGGAGTGTGGGGCGGTGCCACCGGTGCGCAGGACCGATCTGGAGGGTGACCCCGTCCTGGTGGCGCCCTGGCTGCTCAACAAGGTGCTGGTGCGCGGGGGACGGGCCGGGCGGATTGTCGAGGTAGAGGCGTACCGGGGCGCTGAGGATGCGGCCTCACACGCCTACAGGGGGCCGACCCCGCGCAACGCGGTCATGTTCGGCCCTCCGGGGCATCTCTACGTGTACTTCACCTACGGGATGCACTGGTGCGCCAACGTGGTCTGTGGCCCCGAAGGCCAGGCGGCAGCCGTCCTGATCCGTGCCCTCGCGCCGCTGCAGGGTCGTGACGAGATGCGCCGGGCCCGCCCGGCCGCCCGCATCGAGCGCGACCTGTGCAACGGGCCGGCCAAGCTGTGCCAGGCCCTGGGGATCACCGGTTCCGACAACGGCACGGACCTGTCGGCCCGGGGTGAGGATGGCTCAGGTGCGGAGGGAGTCCGCTTGGTCGACGACGGGACGCCGCCGCCGAAACGTCCGGGTCGGGGGACGCGGATCGGCATCAGGGTGGCGACGGAGAAGCGCTGGCGCTTCTGGGTGCCGGGCGAGGCCTGCGTGTCGCGCTGAGGCGGGCTGGGAGGCGGACCCGGGGTGGCAGATACGGCGCCGGCAACGGGTGCCGAATGCCTGGGTTGTGTAATGTCTCGGAAAACACCAAACAGGCGTTTGGGTAGGGGTGGGAGATGGCGGTCAAGCCCGGGGTAGTGGCAAAGCGTTACACGGCGCTCCTGGCGTTGGCGGCCGTGCAGATCGTGCTGGTGGCCCTGGCCCCGTCGAACGGCGGGAGCGGGTCGTCGGCGTCGCTCGGCGGGTCGAATTTCGGAACCGCGTCGAATGGCACCAGCGCGGGCCCCGCGGGCACGGCCACCGGGGGACCGGGGGGAACGGCGAGCGGATCGGCGCTCGGCGCCGGGGGCGGCAGTGGCGTGGCCGGGTCGAGGACGGGCGCCGCGGCAGGGTCCTCGACAGTGACCAAGGGCGGCGCGGCGACGGGAGCGGCGACGGGAGCGGCCGGGGGCGGGGGCGCCGCGCCGGTTCCCGCTCTGGTCACCGATGCCGGCTGCGTCAACGGCCGCCAAGCCGGGCCGACGTACTACATGCCGCCATGTACGCCGACGTACCGGCCCGATCCGCAAGCGACCATGCCAGGCGTCACCCCCACGGTTATCCATTTCGTGTACTACGTGGCCCAGGCCAACGCGGAGGTCAATGCCATCCTGAGCGCGGAGAACCTGGCCGCCTCGACGCAGAATATCTGCGAGGCGGCCCAAGCCTTCACGGCCGAGCTGAACAAGCGCTATGAGCTCTATGGTCGGACGTTCGTCAGCATGGATGGTCCGGGTGCCAACTCCGGCAGTGCGGCCGGGGGCAGCTGCCACTTCCCCTTCTTCCAGGGCAACTGCAGTCTGACCCCACCGGACATCCCCTGCTTCCAGGCCGAGGCGGACACCATCGCCAAAATGGGGCCGGCCTTCGAGATCGGCGGCACCTACCCCCAGTTCTTCTTCCGGCTGGCCCAGGACCACGTGCTCACGGCGGGGGGATCGTCGGGGGCCGAGAACATTCCCGAGGCCTACTACGACCAGCTCGCTCCGTACTACTACAACGTCTTCCCCAGTGGTTCCCAGACGGTGCAGCAACTGGGGGAGTTCTACTGCAAGAAGCTGGTCGGCCAGCCCGTCCAATTCGCCGGGCGGGGGGCAGGCGACGTCATTCCGGTCACCGGGTCGCCGCCGACGCGCAAATTGGGGATCATCTTCCCTTCCAACAACGGTGATGTGATCGTCAAGACGGTGGCCGACCAGCTGGAACAAATTGTCAGCGGTTGCGGAGCGCAGGGCACCCAGGAGTATTCCTACGCCAGCGACATCACCACGGCGCAATCCCAGAGCACCACGACCGTCGCCGCCATCAAACAGGCCGGCATCACCACCTTGGTCTGCCTCTGCGACCCCATCGCGCCCGTGTTCCTCACCAACACCTTGGACCAGCAGGGTTATCACCCCGAGTTGCTCATTCCCGGGAGCGGATTGCTGGACTATGACGTCCTGGGGCAGCTGTACAACAAGAACGAAATGCGCTACGCCTTCGGGCCGTCGGAGCTGGCTGATGCCATACCGTTCGCCGACTCTGACGCCGTGAAGGCCTGGCAGGACGCCGGCAACGCGGGGCAGCCCGATCAGACCGAGAACCTGTACTGGGCCTACTTCTCGTTGCTCGGGACTGCCTTCCAGATGGCCGGCCCCGATCCGACGGTAGCCAACATCCGGGCGGGCTTGTCCTCATATGCCGGCTATGGCGGCACACCGACGCAGCCCTTGTTCAATTTCCTCAACCCGTTCCCCTGGACCCAGATCAAGGATTTCCGCGAGGTGTACTTCTGCCCGACAGCGACCTCGCCGATCAACGGTCAGCCGGGGGCCTACCAGCCCGCCTTCGGTGGCCACCGCTTCCAGCTGGGCCAGCTGGCCGCGGGCGACAGCGAGATCTTCCCCAACGGCGTCTGTGCGTGACACCCTCCGGCGCCTGAGCACGACTCGGGCCGCCCAGGCTCCCGTAGCGCTCTGGCACCACGACCGTTTCGGGGGACTCGTCCGGGCGGTGAGCGGGCTCGGCCTCGTGTACGTGGCGTTGGTGGTGCTGCTCCGCCACAACGAGCCCCCGCCGGGCGAGTTCGTCTTCGGGGCACTCATCGGATTGCTCTACGCCCTCCTCGCCTTCGGCCTGATCCTGGTGTACCGGGCCACCCGCATCATCAACTTCGCCCAGGCGGAGATGGGCTCGGTGGCCGCCCTACTCGGGTTCCTGCTCATTAAGGTCCACCACGTCCCCTATCTCCTGGCCTTCGCCATCTCAATAGGTGCGGCCATCGTGTCGGGCGCCCTGGTGGAGGTCCTGGTGATCCGCCGCTTTCACGAGGCATCCCGGCTGGTCCTGTCGGTGGCCACCATCGGTGTCGCGCTGCTCTTCGGACTGTTGCAGTTCTTCCTGCCCAGTTGGTTGGGCGCCGGGTTCGTCATCGACCCGACCCCACCCAAGACCCCGTTCTCGGGTCTCCGGTTCACCATCCGGCCCCTGATCTTCGACGCCAACGCCATCATCATCCTGCTGGCGGTGGCCCTGGTCGTCGTCGGCCTCACCCTGTTCTTCAAGAAGACCGATGTCGGCATGGCCGTGCGGGCCGCGGCCGAGAACTCCGACCGGGCCAAATTGCTCGGGATCTCGGTGAACCACCTCTCCATGGTGGTGTGGGTCCTGGCGGCGGTTCTCTCCGCCATGGGCGTGTTCCTGCGCATCCCCATCGTCGGGCTCCCGGTGGGGGCCGATATCGGCCCCCAGGTGCTGCTGTACGCGCTGGCGGCGGCCGTGATCGCCCGCATGGAGAGCTTCTCGGTGGCCCTGGCCGCCGGGTTGGGCATCGGGGTCACCGAGCAGTGCATCTACTACTTCTCCCACGACCCGAACCTCTCCGAGGCCGTCATGCTGCCGGTGCTGCTGGTGGCCATGCTGTCCCAGCGCAGCAAGCTCCCCCGGGGCCAGGACTCCGGCTTCGCCACCTGGTCGAACTCCACCGAGTTCCGACCGGTACCGCCCGAGCTCCGCAAGCTGCCCGAGGTCGTCTGGACGCGCTTCGGGCTGGGCGCCCTGGTCGTCGCCGGGGTGATCGCCCTGCCGTTCCTGGTCGGGTACAAGCAGCAGGAACTCTCCTCTGTGGTGGTGATTTACGGCATCGTCGCCGTGTCTCTGGTGGTCCTGACCGGGTGGGCGGGCCAGATCAGCCTGGGCCAGTGGGGCTTCTCCGGGGTAGGCGCCGCCGTGGCCAGCGGGGTGGCCATCCACCTGCGCCACACCTCCTTCGTGCAGGGGGACTTCTTCGTTGCCCTGATCCTGGCCGGCCTCGTCGGTGCTGCCGTCTCGGTGGTCATCGGGCTGCCGGCCCTGCGGATCCAGGGGTTGTACCTGGCGGTGACCACGCTTTCTTTCGCCCTGGCCGTGCAGGTGTTCCTGCTTTCGCCGGCGTATTTCCCCTGGCTGCTCCCCGCCGGCCTGAGCCAAATTCCCCGCCCGTTTCTCTACGGCCACTACAGCCTGGCTGGGCCGCGTGCCTTCTACTACTTCTGCCTGGTCGTGCTCGTCCTGGCCCTCGTCTCGTCGCGGGCGCTGCGCCGCAGCCGGGCCGGCCGGGTCATGGTGGCCGCCCGCGACAACGAGCGTGGCGCCCAGAGCTACGGGGTGAGCGTCCGGGTGGCCAGGTTGTCGGCCTTCGCCATCTCGGGGTTCTGGGCCTCGGTGGCCGGTGCCCTGTTCGCCTACCAGGAGCTGGGGGTCAACAACAACGCATTCGGTCTCAACATCAGCCTGCTCCTGCTCATCATTGTGGTGATCGGCGGAGTCACGTCGCTCACCGGGGCGATGCTGGGGACCGCCTGGATCGGCGTGTTGCAGTACGGCGGCTTCAGCGCCAATGTGCAGGCACTGGCCAGCGGCGTGGGGGTCCTGGCCCTCCTCTACCTCCTCCCCGGTGGCCTGGCCCAGGGCGCCTACCTGGCGCGGGACGGGTTGCTCCGGAACCTGGCCTTGCGCAAGAAGCTGGTGGTGCCCAGCCTGGTGGCTGACGTGGCGGCCCAGGCGGCGGCGGAGGAGCTCGACTCCCACATCCTGAGCCGGGCCGCCGCCGCAGTGGAGGACTCCGAGCGCCAGCCGGCGGCGGTGAGCACGCCGTGAGGCAGAAGTTGCAGGAGCGGCTCGAAAGTCTGACGGGTGGGGTGCCCACCTTCGCCCTGCTGGTCCTCACCCTGCTGTACTTCTTCGACCAATTCGACACCTCGGCCTTCAACGTCCTGGCCCCGAACGTGGAGCAGGCCTTCCACCTCAGTGACCGGAATTTCGGGTTGATCGTGATCGGCAACCTGACCCTCGTGCTGTGCTTCGCCATCGTGGTGGGCCACTACGGGGACCGCCTGCCGCGGACCAGATTGGTGGTGATCGGGGGACTCCTGGCCGGGATCTTCTCGTTCTTCACCGGCGTGGTGGGGAGCGTGCTGCTTCTGGTCCTGATGCGCCTGGGCAACGGGGTGGGCCAGGTGGTCAACGACCCCATCCACAACTCCCTGCTCTCCGACTACTACCCGCCCCCCAACCGGCCGACGGTCTTCGCCATCCACCAGAACGGCGTGTTCCTCGGGGCCGTGGTCGGGCCGATGGTGGCCGGAGTGGCGGCGACGATCGGCGGCTACCGGGCCGCCTTCATGATCCTGATCGTCCCCATCGTCATAGTGGCGCTGTTGGCGCTGCGCCTGCCCGAGCCCCTGCGGGGCGGCACCGACGACCCCGAAGTGGCGGCCGAAGTGGAGGAGGAGCCCCCCGTTCCCTTCCGTGAGGCGCGTCGGGCGCTCCTGGCGGTGCCCACCCTGAAGCGGCAGTACATCGCCTACCTGTTCATCGGGGCCGGCGTCGTTCCCCTGGCCTTCCTGCTCCCGCTCTATTTCAAGCGGGTGTACGGGCTGGACGCATTCGACCGGGGCATGATCGGCGCCGTCAACGCCGCCTTCCAATTCGCCGGGGTGCTGGCCTCGGCCCGCTGGACCCGGCGCTGGGTGGCTAAGGATGTGGGGGAACCTCTCAAGTGGGCCGGCCTGGCGGTGGCCTCGGTCGGGGTCGGGCTCTTCCTGATCGCCGTCTCCCCGTACCTGGGCATCGCCCTGGTGCTGGCCATGGCGACCAGCTTCGCCGGAGGCATCTTCTACCCGCCCTTCTACACGGTGCAGGCCATGGTGTCCCCGGCCCGCATCCGGACACTGTCGTTCGGGTTCGGATCCTTCTTCTTGGTGGCGGGGGTGTGGGCCCTCTGGTTCATTCCCGAAGGTGGCGTCTCGGACCACCACGGACTCCGGGTGGCATTGGGGGCACTGTTGCCGTACTGGGTCATCGGAGGGTTGGTGCTGGCGTCGGCCAAGCAGTTCGTCGCCGATGATGCCGCCAAGGCGATGAAGGTGCTGGCCGCCACCCTGGACCTGCGCCGGCAGCGCCTGGATGGCGGCCACCGTTCGCTCCTGCGCTGCACCGGGGTCGACGCCGCCTACGACAAGGTCAAGGTGCTCTTCGACGTGGATTTCGACGTGGAAGAAGGCGAGATCGTCGCCCTCCTCGGCACCAATGGAGCCGGCAAGTCGACGCTGCTCAAGACCATTTCGGGCCTCCTGCAGCCTTCGGGTGGCGCCATCTGGTTCGACGGCCGCGACATCACCCATCTGGACCCCATGGCGGCGACCAAGTTGGGCATAGTGCAGATGCCGGGCGGCCGGAGCGTCTTCCCCACGTTGACGGTCCGCGAATGCCTGCGCCTGGCCGGATGGTTGTACCGGCGACAAGACCCTGAGCACGTGAAGGCGGCCACGGCGCGGGCCCTCGAGCATTTCCCCATCCTCGAAGCGCGCGGTGACGCGTTGGCCGGCAACCTCTCCGGGGGCGAGCAGCAGATGCTCGGGCTGGCCATGGCCTTCATCGCCAAGCCCAGCCTCCTGATGATCGACGAGCTGTCGCTCGGGCTGGCGCCGACCATCGTCGGCCAGCTGGTCGAGATCGTGCGGGCCATCCACGATCAGGGCACGACCATCATCATCGTCGAGCAATCGGTCAACGTGGCGTTGTCGCTGGCCAAGCGCGCCGTGTTCATGGAGAAGGGCGAGATCCGCTTCTCGGGCCCGACGGCCGACCTCCTGGACCGGCCCGACATCCTGCGCTCGGTGTTCCTAGAGGGTGCCGCCAAGGCCACCGGGCACCCGGAGTTGACCGCGCACGCGACGGCTGCCGGTCCGGCGGGGGAGACCGAGACGGAGGGCAGGGATGGCGGCGAGAGTGCGACGGGACGCCCGCCCGTGCCCGCCGATGCCCCGGTGTTGCTCGAACTCGTCGACATCGTGGTCCGCTTCGGGGGCCTGCAGGCGGTCAGCCATGCCAGCTTCTCCCTGCACGAGGGCGAGGTGCTCGGGCTCATCGGCCCCAACGGCGCCGGCAAGACGACAATCTTCGACACCATTTCGGGCTTCGTGGTGCCCAACGGGGGATTCATCAGATTCCTCGGCCAGGAGATCACCGATTGGAGCCCCGAACGCCGGGCCCAGGTGGGTCTCGGGCGCTCATTCCAGGACGCCCGGCTCTTCCCGTCTTTGACGGTGGCGGAGAACATCGCCACTGCTCTCGAACGCCACCTGGACGTGCGTGACCCGGTGGCCGCCGCCCTGGGCCTCCCCGCCGTGGCCGAAACCGAGACCGAGGTGGCGTGGGCCGTCCACGACCTGGTCGAGCTGCTCGGGCTCGGGGCTTTCCGCAACAAATTCGTGTCCGAGCTCTCGACGGGGAGCCGGCGCATCGTGGACATCGCCATGGCGCTGGCGCACCGCCCTTCGGTGCTCCTGCTGGACGAGCCCAGTTCGGGCATTGCGCAACGGGAGACCGAGTCCCTCGGCCCCCTGCTCCTGCAGATACAGGAGCAGGTCGGCTGCGCGCTCCTGGTGATTGAGCACGACATGCCCTTGATCACGAGCATCTCGAACCGCATGCTGGCTCTCGACCTCGGTGAGGTGGTCACGACCGGGTCAGCCCATGAGGTGGTGAACCATCCGGCCGTGGTGGCTTCCTATTTGGGCACCGACGAGGCCGCCATCTCCCGCTCGGGCGTGATTGATGTCACCGGTGCCGACCCCGTACTGGAGTTGCGGACATGAGGGTCGGAAGGCGGGACGGGCATGGCGGCTCGGTGAAGCCGATGCGAGCGGCGACGGCGGCGGTCTTGCTGAGCGTGGCCACGTCGGGCCTGGCCCCGTTGCCGGCGCACGCGGCCGGCGACCCGGTCGTCAACGTGCAGTCGTCGTACTGGTGGTCGGCCGAAACGGCGAGCTCGAAGGTCCCCGCCCCGCCCATCGTGCCGGCCGGCGGTCTGTGGGTGTCGTCGGCGCCGTCGGGCGACCAGGCGATTTCGGCCCTCAGCTTCACCTTGCCGTTGGGCCAAGCGGCGCCCACCATCACCCTCTCGGTCAACCAGGCGGCACCGGCCAGTCAAGTCGCCATTGTGGCGTGCGCCCCGATGGCGCCGTGGAAGGCCGTGACGGGCCCCGGGGTCTGGGCGGACCGACCGACGGCCGACTGTGCCGCCGGGGAGGTGGCCGGAGTGCTGAACACGGCCGACACGACGGTGACCTTCGATCTGACCAGTCTGGTCGCCGCCGGCGCCGTCGACGTGGTGATCATCCCCGCGCCGAGCACCGGCCCGACGAGCGCGCCGACCCCGGTGGCTCCACCGGTACCCGTCGCACCCTCCTTCAACATCACGTTCCAACCCTTCACGGCCAGTCAGGTCGCCACGTCGTCGTCGGCCCAGCCGGCGGCTCCCGCCGCACCGGCACCGACGCCCACCCCCGCTCCCGCCCCAGTGGTGGCGCCGCTGCCCAGCTTCGCCGACCAGACGCAAACCTCACTGCCGCCCGATCAAGCCGGGCTCTTCCCCTCCTTCAGCCTGCCGCCGGTGCCCCAGGCTCCGGTGGTGGCGACGCCGATCGCACCCGGGGCTGCGGCCGCCACGCCTGCGGCATCGGCGCTGGGATCGCCCGCGGCCAACCTCACCACGGGGGACAACGCCAGGTCGTGGTGGGCCCGGCTGCTGCTGGCCGCCATGATGCTCGGCCTGGTGGCCTACGCCCTCTGGCAGAGGAACAAGGTCTCATCCTCGGGGAGGCCGGCGCTCAGCCTCTACGACGTGCCGCCCAGCGAGTTCACCGGGTCCGCCCCGGGGATCCCGGGCTCCGAGCGTGGCCTTCCGCCCGCTCTCCGGTGAGCCGGGCCGGCGTTTCCCGCGGAGCCGGATCGGCGTTTCCCGCCTGGGGGGCCGGGTGGGGAACCGGGGCGGTGGGCTGACCGAAATGAGGACCCGGGGAGCCGCTGGGGGCCACCGTCCGGGGCCGGCGTGCCCTTTGACGGTCGAGGGCGCATCTGGTAAGGTAACCATCCCGTCGGAACGGCCTCCCAAGGCCCTCCGGCAGCCGAAGGAGACATTCCAGCGGAGCGATCCGTCCGGAACCGTCCTTCGGGCAACCCGGCACCAACATCGGCAGGACAGGTGTGTGCCCGGTCGCTCCTTGAAAACGGAATAGTGAGAGCCAAAAGCCAGTGCGGGCAATTCATTCGTGTATTTACGGATGGGTTGTACGTCAATTAGCAGTGAAACAGGCCTCGATCCCTCAGGGAGGAGAGACAACCTGTTGTTACCATGGAAGAGTCATACATGGTGACTCTCTGATTTTTGGAAGGTCCTTTCCCAGTTGGAACGGGCTGACCTTAAGTCTCGATGGAGAGTTTGATCCTGGCTCAGGACGAACGCTGGCGGCGTGCCTAACACATGCAAGTCGAACGCTCTCCATTCGGTAGCAATACTGATGAAGAGGGAGTGGCGAACGGGTGAGTAGCACGTGAGCAACCTG
>DATLSH010000063.1:0-3045 GCA_035534235.1 Acidimicrobiales bacterium
CTATCCGAGCAGGCTCCGACCCGACTGGAGGGCAACCAGACGAGCCGAACGTGCAAGGGGAAATCGGATCCAATCGAACACCATCGCCGTCAGGTGGTGGCCGTGCTGGACGGCGATGGCGTCCTGCAGGTTGGCGGCCCAGATGATCACGAGGACCGCAGCGGCAGCGATCCCAGCCCACCGGTCCGGGGCCCCTAGCCTGACGGCGCAGGCGATCTCGACCACGTCGCTCGCGTCGACCAGCTCGGTGGGTAACGGAAGGAAGAAGGACAATGCGGGTGAACGTGACCGGGCGAGTCAGGTGGATCACCCCGCTGACCGTGACGGCAGCAGCACCTGGTGGGCCGGCCTGTTCAAGCAATGCTGACCGCCGAAAACGGGGGGCTCGGAGGGTGACTATTCGCTGCTTGGCTTGGTTGGGGCAGGGCGGTGCGGGTATTGCTATTAGTGAGACGACGAAGGGTGCCCATGCCATGCCGACGAAGAAGGCTGCAGACAACGTGGTGAAGGCTCGAAGGCAGGCGGCTGAGGTGTGAATCTCCTGCAGCCGCGAGACGTTATGGCGCGCGAGGTTGTGGGGGCGGCAGCCCCCGCTCGGGGCGGAGCCCCGAATGGTGGGGTGGCGATCAGGCTGCGGGTTCGAGGGTGACTTTGTGGCCCATGGCTTCGAGTTGGGCGACGAGGCGGCGTTGATGGGCGGTGCTGGTGCGGCGCTTGTCGAAGTAGTCGCCGCCCAGGTCGGTGTAGGTCTCTCCGGTGGAGAGTAGATGCCAGCAGATGACCAAGATCGAGTGGCCGACCGCGACCGCGGCGCGTCCTGCCCCGCGGCGTCCCCGGATCCGGGCGTATTGCGAGGACAGGTAGGTGTTCTTGGATCGCCCGGCGGCATGGGCGGCCTCGACCAGGGCGATGCCGAGCCATTTGGAGCCGTGCCGGGTCCGCCCGGAGCGGTGCTTGCCGGCGGACTCGTTGTTGCCGGGGCACATGCCCGCCCACGACGCGAGGTGTCCTGGGGTTGGGAAGCGGGACATGTCGGTGCCGATCTCGGCCAGGATCACCTGGGCGAGACGGTTGCTCACCCCGGGGATGCCGACCAGGAGCGACACCGCCGCTTCATGAGGGTCCAACAACGCCTCGATGCGGGCTGTCAGTTCGTTGATGGTGGCGTCTGCTTGGTCGATGCGGGCCAGCATGGTGCGGCACAACAAGGCGTGATGTTCGTTGAACCTCCCGGCCAGGGCATCTTTGAGCTCGGGGATCTTCGAGCGCATCCGCCCCTTGGCCATCTGCGCCAGCACTTCGGGGTCGCGCTGTCCGGCGATGAGGGCGTCGATCATCTCCCGCCCAGACGCGGTCAATACCGAAGATGCCACCGACGACAGTTTCACCCCGGCGTCTTCGAGCACCTTGTGCAGCCGCTGGGTTTCCCGGCCCCGCTCTTCGATCACCGACTTGCGATAGCGGGTCAGATCGCGCTGCTCGCGTGTCGGGCGGGGAGGGATGAAACTGGGCCGGACCAGGCCGTGCTCGATCAGCTGCGCTCCCCACGCGGCGTCGGCCACGTCGGTCTTGCGGCCCGGCACGTTACGCATGTGACGGGCGTTGATCACCCACACCTCGTCGATGGCCTCTTCGAGGATCCAATGCGGGGCTTTCCAATACACCCCCGTGGCCTCCATCCCGACCAAGGTCACATCCCGTGCCACCAGCCAGTCGGCCAACGCCAAAAGCTGCGAGGTCGTGGTGCGAAACTGCACCGTCTCCTCGCGGCGGCCGCCGGCACCGTCAGGCGTGCGGGCACACGCCATGATCGTGTCGCGATGAACGTCCAAGAACGCGCACCGCTGGACCACCACATCCATACCGATCAACTCCCCTCATGACTCGTCCCTTGGGCGTGGCGGACCGGATGGGAACCTCGTCATGAAGAAACTGAGGTACGTGCTCGAAGCGACAGGACGGAGCACCCGAAGCCCCCGCGTCAGGCTAAAAACGGGCTCCGAGCGCCATAGCGACACGACGTCAGCCCGGACCGACACACCCCGATTCTCATCCGCCGAGCGCGGCCCCACCAGGGGCCATCAGGGCTAAACCCTCCTCGGCCGGCGGCCTTGCCCGCCCGTATGGCCACAGGGCTGGTTACCATGAGCCGGTGCCCTCCGATCGGCGTCCGGTCAATACCGACCGAAGCAGCTCCGCGGCTCCCTTTGACTGATGGCCGAAACGTGCCAGCACGGTTATGCGCCCGGTGAGTGCCTGATCTGCGCCACCCTCTCGCCTCAAACCCAGGTGCGGACGAGCCCGCTTCCTGTAGCCAGGCCGCCACTCGGTGGGAATGCCATTCGTCCCGACGCCGTTTTCCGCCCGGATGCGACCCGACATCCGATCCGGGCGAACGGTCACCACCTGCTCGTGGTGATCGCCAGTCTGCTCGCGGTGGGCGCCGCGGTGTGGCTCCTGACAGGACTAGCATTTGCGCTGCTACACGTGCTCGAGCTCCTGGTTGTAGCGGGAGGGGCCGGATGGGTCGGCTACCGCTTGGGGCACTGGCGGGGCCGGCACGAGCGCCACTGACAGAGTTTCGTAGACTGGCAGCATGCCCCGCACTGCTCCCATGCCCGGTCGAGACGGCGGCGCCCGCCAGGCGCACCGGGAGAAGCTGGTGAACCTCATTGATTCTTATGAGGGAGATGTGAGCGCCACGCCGTGGCCGGCCCAGCTAGCCGCCTTGGACGCCGGCCAAGCGGTGGTGGTCGGGAGCTGGCAGGTCCTGCCTGAGTTCAGGCCGCCGGGCGTCGGCATGACGTCCCGGCTACGGATCGAGCCTGACGGGCGGGTCGTCGAGGTGACGGGCCAGCCCTGACCCCGTGGAGGCATTACGACCCGAAGGAGACGACCTGCGCCGGCGGGCCTTGGATGTCCTCGTCGGCAACCATCGTGACGGCTACACCGTGCCGGCCGAAGGTCTCTATCCGTATCAGTGGTGCTGGGATTCCGGGCCGATTGCGCTCGGGTGGGCGGCCGCCGGCCGTTGGGACGACGCCT
>DATLSH010000064.1:0-30932 GCA_035534235.1 Acidimicrobiales bacterium
GTCGACTTCGACGGCGCCTAACCCAGGCCGCGCGGGAGGGGGACCTCAATGAGGGAGGGGCCGCTCGCGGAGAAGCTCGCCTCCAAGGCCGCCGTGAGCTCCTCGGCCGACTCCACCGTGCGGGCGGGGACCCCCATCCCCCGGGACAGGGCGGTGAAATCGAGATCGGGGTCGGTGAGATCGAGCAGGCGGCGGGCCAGCGGGCCCCCGGCTCCGGCACCCACCCGCTGGAGCTCCAGGTTCAAGATGGCGTAGCTCCGATTGGCCAGGACCACCGTGGTGACGTGCAGGCCTTCCCGGGCCTGGGTCCACAGGGCCTGCAGGGTGTAAAGGGCGCTCCCGTCCGCCTGCAGGCAGAGCACCGGCCGGTCGGGCGCCGCCACGGCAGCGCCGGTGGCGGCCGGGAGCCCGATCCCGATAGCCCCCCCGGTGAGGGTGAGCCAGTCGTGACGCGGTGCCCCGGCTGTGGCCCCGGAGACGAACAGCCCCGAGGTGTTGCCCTCGTCCACCACGATGGCGCCCTCCGGCAGGGTGGCGCCCACGGCGGCTGCCAGGGTCTCCGCGTTCAGGGACCCCGTGGGCCGGCCGGGTCGCACTGCCGGGGCCCGCTGGGCCAGGCCCGGTGCGGCACCCAGGGACTCGGCCAGATTCTCGAGGGCTTCCGCCGCGTCCTCGCCGGGGCGGACCAGGGTGTGGATGGTGCAGTCCGGCGGCACCAGGTCACTCGGCTTGCCGGGGTAGGCGAAGAACGAGACCGGCGCTCTGGCGTCGACCAGGACGAGGTGGCGCACGCCGGCCAATTGGGCCTGGGCGAACTCGGCCAGGTAGCCCAGGCGGTCGACGGCGGGAACGCCGGCTCCGCGTTCCAGATTGGCCGGGAAGGTCTCCCCCAGCAGGGAGGTCCCGGTGGCCGAGCAGACCCGGCTGGCGGCATGGAGCCCACGTTCCCGCACAGAGGAGCCGCCGAGGAGGAGGGCCGATTTCTCGCCGGAGCGGAGGACCTTGGCCACCTCGTCGATCAGTTCGACCGGGACACTGGCCGGCCGGACCGCAGGGTGCGGCCGGGCTGGGCCAGCCACCGACTCGGACCACGACGCATCGGCGGGCAGGACCAGGGTGGCCACGCACCCCGGGGGACCGGTGGCGGCAGCGACCGCATCGGCGGCGTCACCCCCCACGTCGTCGGCCCTGGCGGTCACCCGGTACCAGCCCGAGACGGATCGGGCGATGGACGCGATGTCCGACTCCAGCGGCGCGTCGAACCGGGTGTGATAGGTGGCGTGATCGCCCACAATGTTGACCACCGGCGTGCGGGCCCGCCGGGCATTGTGCAGGTTGGCCAGCCCGTTGCCCAGGCCCGGCCCCAGGTGGAGCAGGGTGGCTGCCGGTCGCCCGGCCACCCGCGCGTACCCGTCGGCGGCCCCGGTGGCCACCCCTTCGAACAGGGTCAGGATGCCCCGCATGCGGGGCACCTCGTCCAACGCGGCGACGAAGTGCATCTCCGAGGTCCCCGGATTGCTGAAGCACACGTCGACCCCGGCGTCGACCAGGGTGGCCAGAAGGGCGCGGGCTCCGTTCACAGAGGTGATCCTCTCATTCCGAGCAACCGGTCGGGTCCGAGTATCCCCAACGGATCGAACACCGACTTGATGGAGCGCATGAGCGCGAGCGGCACCGCGTCCTGCGTCTCTAGGAAGTAGGCCAGCTTTTCCGTCCCGATGCCGTGCTCTCCGGAGATGGCACCCCCGGCGGCGATCGCTGCCGCGAAGACGGCGCGGATGAGCTGGTGCCGCTTCTCCGCGTCGGGCTGGAAGATGGAGAGGTGCACGTTGCCGTCCCCGACGTGGCCGCAGCCGGTGACCAGTGCGCCGTACCGGCTGCCCAGGACGGCCACCTCAGCCAGGTAGTCGGGAATGGCGGCGCGGGGCAGCACGGCATCAATGATGTCGTCGGAGCCGGCCGCCTTGGCCACGAAGAAGACCCTTTCGCGGGCCGCGATCAGCTGTGTCCCGGCCGATGGTGGCAGCACGTAGACCTCAAGCGCCCCGAGCTCACCCAACAGCACGCCGACATGCTCGACGTCCTCATCCACCCGGTTTTCCTTCGTCCCTTCGAGGACCACGACCAGGTAGGCCAGGGCGCCCGCCTGAATATCGTCGGGAATGCCCAGGTCCAGCCCGGCACTCCGGGTGATGCTCGCCATGGCCAGCGCGTCTATGTACTCAAGGATGCTCGCTTCGATCCCGCTGCCCACCAAGCGGGGTACGGCGTGCGCGATCTCCGCCAGGGTGGAGAACGGCGCCAGGACGGTGGCCGACGCACCCGGTCGGTGCTGCACCTTCACGGTGATCTCGGTGGTCACGGCCAGTGTGCCTTCCGAGCCGATGAGGAGCTGGGTCAGGTCGTAGCCCGAGGAAGATTTCACGTACTTGCCCCCCGTCCGCAGCACGGTGCCGTCGGCCAGGACCACTTCCAGGCCCAGCACGTGATGCCGGGTGACTCCGTACCGCACGGCACGCATCCCTCCGGCATTGGTGGCCACGTTGCCCCCGAGCGAGGCGCTCTGCTCGCCGGGGGAGACCGGGTAGATCAGCCCCAAGGGCATGAGCGCCTGGTTGAGGTCCTCAAGGGTGACGCCCGGCTCGACCACGGCCACCTGGTTGTCCGTGTCGATCTGGCGGATGGTCCGCATGCGGTCGAACGCCAGGAGGATGCCGTCGGCCACGGGCCGGCAGCCACCCGACAGGCCGGTGCCACTGCCACGGGCGATCACCGGGACCCGGTGCTCGGTGGCCAGGGCCATGATGCCGGACACCTCTCCGGTCGAGCCGGGAAGCACCAGGGCCAGCGGCATTTCGGGGAGCGCAGTGAGTGCCTCATCATGGGTGTAGTCCGCATGCACCGCGTCGCCGGTCATCACGTGCCGGTCGCCGACGACCTTGCGCAGCTGATTGAGAAGGCCAGGCACCCGACGGCTCACCCCCAACGTTGGTTCATCCGGGCCAGCCGACACTACCGGCTCGGGTCGCCGCCGCCCGCTTCCAGGCGCCGGCGAAGCTCGGCCACACGCGACGAGACCTCGGCCGCGGCCGTCGGGGCCGCCGCCTTCTCCAACGTGACGATGGTCCGCTCAATGGGCGCCAACCACGGGCTGGGCAGGCGCGCCCGGGACGAGGCAGTTGTCGGGACGGACCCCTTCCCCTCGGCCCAGCTGCACCACAACTCATCCTCGGCCCGGGTCAGCGCCACATAGAAGAGGCGGCGCTCCTCGTCGACGGCCTCCCGTGTCTGGGCCGACGCAATCGGCATCAGCCCGTCGCTCAAGCCGAGGATCAGGACAGTCGGCCACTGCAGCCCCTTGGCGCGATGGAAGGTGGTGAGGACGACGCGGTCGCGATCGGTCTCCACATCTGCGGACCGTTCCTCGTCCTCCCCGCCACGGCGATGCCCCGCCCGACCATGCAGGTCACTGGCCGGGCCGAGGTCCGAACCGGCCACCAGGCAGGGCACACCGGCCGCCTCCATGGCCGCCTGCACCTCCACCAGCTGGGCATTGGTCCGGGTCAGGACGGCGATGCTCGACCAGGGCCGGCCCGGCGTGCGGGACATGCGGGCCCGCGTGGCCGCCCAGGCCGCCTCGTCGGCGTCACTGGCGTGGCTGATGACCCTGGGCACCGGGCCGTCCACCCGTGAGGTGGCCGGCAGCATGATCCGGCCCACCACGCCCCCGGCTCCCTCGTTCTCACGCAGCACCGCCGTGGCCACCGCCACCACCTGCGGTGTGCACCGGTGGTTCTCGTCCAGCCGGATGACCTTGGTCCCGCGCAGAAGTTCGGGCAGGCGGTCGAGAAGTGTCGGGTCGGCACCGTTGAACCCGTAGACCGACTGGTTGGGGTCACCCACCACGAAGAGGTCCGGTTGGTCGGACAGAAGCGTGGTCAGGAGGCGGAATTGGGCCGGGTTGACATCCTGCATCTCGTCGACGAAGAGGTGCCGGGTGCGCCACCGCACGGCGTCGGCGAAGGCGGTGTCGCCGGCCAGGCTGTCGGCGCAGGCCACGATGAGATCGTCGAAGTCAAGGAGCCGTCGCCGGGTCCGCTCGGCCTCGTAGTTGGCGTAGGCCTCGGCCACCTGCTCCGCGTTGATGCCGCTGCGCCGCTTGGACCGGCGGGCTTCACCCTCGTACTCCGCCGGTGCCACCAGGCGGGCCTTGGCCCACCCGATCTCACCATCGAGCGCGCGCACCCTCCGCGGGTCACCCGTCGTCACCTCGGCCAACAATTGCCGCCGGTCCGGCAGCAACTGCGGGATCGGGCGTCCCCGGTGCTCACGATGCTCGCGCAACAATCCGAGTGCGGTGCGGTGGAAGGTGCCCGCCTTGACCCCCGAGACGCCGAGCGACCACAACCGCGTACGCAGTTCCTCGGCTGCCTTGCGGCTGAAGGTGGTGACCAGGGTGCGGTCGGCCTCAATGGAACCGTCGCGGACCCGGCGGGCCACCCGCAAGGTAAGCACCCTCGTCTTGCCCGCTCCGGCGCCGGCCATGACGCACAGCAGGGGTTCCTCGGACTCAATGGCGGCCCGCTGGGCGATGGTGAGCCGGCTCGCGCCGGGGAGCATCTCCCAGGCTGCGCCCTCGAACGTGGTCACCACATCCTCACCGTACCGAAGGGCTGCGCGCAGGGCCCGGCCCGGCCCACCTAGGGTGACGGAAAGGGTGCTCTGGGCAGCACGGAAAGGGGGCCACGGGTGGCCGCGGTCGAACGGGAGTGCGAGGTGGCGGTGATCGGCGCCGGATTCTCCGGTCTCGCCGCGGCGCGGCACCTGGCCCGGACCGGGATCGATGTGGTGCTCCTGGAGGCCCGCCACCGGGTGGGAGGGCGGTCGTTCACCGACACCACCGAAGCCGGGTTCCGCATCGACCGCGGCGGACAGTGGATCGGTCCCACCCAGGACCACCTGGCCTCCCTGGCTGCCGAGCTCGGGGTCGCCACGTTCCCGACCTTCACCGCTGGCCACGGTGTCGAATTGCGCGACGGCGTGCGTAGGCCCTACGCCGGGTTGATCCCCACCTCGGACCCGCACGGCGCGGCCGCCGGGATCGCCTGCATGCTCGACCTGGACATGGCCAGCTTCGACGTCCCCGTCCAGGCCCCGTGGACGGCACCGGGAGCTGCCGGGCTGGACGCGCAGTCGCTGGCCGACTACCTGGACGCCAACCTTGAGTCGGCGTCGGCCCGCGCCATCCTCAACGTGGCGGTCAAGGCCATCTTCGGAGCTGAGCCAAGGGAGCTCTCGTTGCTCTTCACGCTCTTCTACCTTCAGGCCGGCGGCGGCATCACGAACCTGGCCCGCACCACCGGAGGGGCACAGGAGAGTTGCTTTGCCGGCGGCTCCCAACAGCTGGCCATCGGCATGGCGGACGAGCTGGGACCACGCGTCATCCTCGGCGCACCGGTGACCTCGGTCTCCCACGGCAGCGATCAGGTCACGTTGGTGGCACATCTCGTGCCGCCCGACGCTGATCCGGCCGCGCCGGCCACATCGCGACAGGCGCTGCACGTGAGGGCCCGGCGCGCCATCATCGCCATGCCGCCCGCCGTCGGGGCCCGCCTCACCTACGCGCCCCCGCTGCCCGAGGAGCGGATCCGGCTCAATGCGGGCATGCCGATGGGGGCGGTCACCAAGGTCCATGCGCTCTACGAACGCCCGTTCTGGCGCGACGACGGCCTGAACGGGCAGATGGTGGCCAGCGACGGCGTCATGAGCAGCAGCTTCGACGACTCACCCCCGGACGGGTCGCACGGGGCGATCGTCGGCTTCATCGCCGGCGACGACTGCCGGCGGATGGAGGGTGCCGGGCCCGAAGGCCGCCGCCGCGCCGTGCTCAGCGACCTGGAGCGGGCGTTCGGCCCGCAGGCTCTCCGCCCTATTGAGGTGGTGGAGCAGCACTGGCCCGGCGAGCCCTTCACTCGGGGGGGACCGGTCGCCCTCAGCAAGCCGGGCTCGTTGACCGGGTGCGGGCCGGCGCTCCGCGACCCCGTGGGGCCGTTGCACTGGGCGGGGACGGAGACCGCCGTCAAGTGGTGCGGCTACCTCGATGGCGCCCTCTCGTCCGGCCTGCGTGCTGCCGACGAGGTCGTGCGGGCGCTCAAGGGAGAGTCGCATGGCTTCGCTTGACGAAATCGGCGAGGCGTTCGCCGACTGGCGGGCCCGCAGCAACGACAACCCGCGCCTCTCCAAGATGGTCAAGGGCTGGGACCGCGTCATCCACTTCTCCACCACCGACACGGCGCAGGGCTTCACCATGCGGGTGCAGGACCAGCTGCTCTCGGAGCTCGTGGTGGGATACGAGGACCGGCCCGATGTCATCGTGACCGGGAGCAGCGAGGACTTCTGCGACATGTTCTGGGGCGATCTCAACCCGTCGGAGAAGTACATGTCGGGCGAGATCAAACTGGCCGGCTCCCAGCAGGACGTCATGCGTATTGACGCCATCTCCATGGTGGCCTTCTTGGACCGGTAGCCGGTCCTCTGCACCCCGGCCAATGACGAGCGCCACCCCCGCCCATCCGGTCGCCCTGCGCCGCGCCCTGGGCCAGTTCCCGATCGTCACCACCTCAGCTGGTCTGGCCTTCGCCGCCCTGGAGTACCTGGCCGCCGCCGGGCTGGTGACCTACGTGGCCGGCGACTCCGCCTGGATCCCCATCCTCGTGGCCGGGCTGCTCGCCCTCATGGCCTACGGGTTCTTCGGCGAGCTCAACTCCATGTACCCCACGGCGGCGGCCATCCGTCTCTACATGAAGCGGTCCATGGATGACCGCATCGCCCTGACGATCACCTTCACCTACATGAGCACGATCGTGCTGGTCATTGCCTCCGACGCCTTCATCATCGGCACCGCACTGGCCCACGCCTTCGGGGAGGAGTCCTGGGTCTCCGCCCTGTGGATCATCGGCCTGCTCGGTATCGCCGTCACCACCAACCTGCGCGGGGTCACCGTGGCCGGGGTGATGCAGGACCTGGCCACCACCATCGTCGTCGTGGCCACCCTGGCCATCTCCGCGCTGGCCCTGTGGCGCAGCGGTCACGCCTTGCACAGCCCCCTGCAGCCCCTGCACGGGCACAGCGCAGCCGACCTCGTAGAGGCCATCGCGCTCGGCGTCTTCCTCTACAGCGCGTTCGAGTGGGTCACCACCAGTGCCGAGGAGGTCCGTCGCCCCGAGTCGATCCACCGGGGCATGCTCGTGGCCATCGGGATCCTCGGCGTGGTCTGCGCGCTGGCCACCGTGGCCATGAGCCACACCCTGACCCACCACGAGCTCTCCTCGCCCTACCCCCAGCTCTACCTCGGTGTGGCGGCCATCGGGCACACCGGCCTGTGGGTGATGGCCGGCGTCACCGCGGTCACCGCGCTCAACACGTTCAACGGAGGTTTCGTCACGGCGTCGCGGTTCATTTACGGGACGGCGCGCGAGGGTTCGTTGCCCCGGCAGCTGGCCCGGCTGAACGACCGGGCCGTCCCTTGGGTGCCGGTCGTCGGGCTTGGCGCGACCTCCCTCGTCGTCGCGCTCATGGTGGCGCTCACCGGCTCCTGGGAGGTGCTGGTGGCGGTGGGTGCGGCGCTGGAGGCCATGATTTACGGCGTCGCCGCCTACTGCACCCTGCGTCTGCGCTCACGCCATCCGGAGACCCCGCGGCCGTTCCGGGTCCGGGCGCTCCGGCTCCTCGGACCGGCGGGCGTCCTGGTCTTCGGCCTGCTCGCCGCCATCGCGTCGGTCTCGGTCAACAGCCACTTCAACCCGGCGCCGCTGATCATCATCGTCATCGGCGCCGCGCTCAGCGCGTTCTACGTACTGCGCATCCTCCCCGGGGTGCGGGCCCGGGAGGAGGCCCGCCGGGCGGCCACCCCCCGCCGCCGCCCGGTCCGCTGACCCATCAGGCCAACCGGTTGGTGCGGAGCCCCCGCCGCCGCTGGTGACGGGCCATCGCCAGCTCGATCAGGTCGTCAATGAGCTGTCCGATGGGCAGTCCTTCTGCGGCCCAGAGCATGGGGTACATCGATATGGGCGTGAAGCCCGGCATGGTGTTGACCTCGTTGACCACCAGGGAGTCGTCGCCGGTCAAGAACAGGTCGATGCGCGCCAACCCCTCGACCCGCAGGGCCCGGTAGGCCCTGGTGGCGATGTCCCGGGTGCGGTCCAGCTGGGCGTCGGTCAGGTCGGTGGGGACGAGGGCCTTGGCCAGGCCGAGCTCGTACTTGTCCGCGTAGTCGTAGAACTCCCGGCTTGGTTCGATTTCGCCGGCCCGGCTGACGCGGATCTCCTCATTGCCCAGCAGAGCCAGCTCCAGCTCCCGACCGTCGACGGACTCCTCCAGAATGACGTAGTCGTCGAACTCGAACGCCAGCGCCACGGCGTCGCGCAGGCTCGGCCCGCCGTGCACCTTGGTCACCCCGATGGAGGAACCGAGATTGGCCGGCTTGACGAAGAGGGGGTACCCCAGGACCCGTGCCGCGTCCTCCGCCGCGCCTCCCGGCTGCGCCCGGCGGATCAGGCTCCATTCCGCCACGGGGAGCCCATGCTCACGGAGGACCGACTTGGCCACCCCCTTGTCCATGCAGATGGCCGAGGAGAGGACGCCGGCACCGACATAGGGCAGGCCGATGGCCTCGAGATGCCCCTGGATGACCCCGTCCTCCCCGAATGGACCGTGGAGAAGGGGGAACACGACCGGATCCGACGGCACACCGGACTCCAGGCTTGGAAGTTCCGCCCCCGGGCTCTCGGCGATGAGCACATCGGGCGATGCCAGCGCATCACCCTCGCCGATGGACGCAAGCGTCCGGTTGGCCGCCACCCACCTCCTGTCGTGGGTGAGCCCGATGATGGTCACCGGTCTTCCGCTGTCGCGCGCGGCCTGGGCGATACGCAGAGCCGAGATGCAGGAGACCTCATGCTCCGCCGATGGCCCCCCGTACAGCACGACCAACTCCCGGGCTTGTGTCACCGCCTGAGGCTATACAATCTGCTGCAAAGGCCTATGCGTGCGATTCTCGACAGCTGAACTCGCTGTCCAACTGGGCGGTGAGCTGGTTGGGCCGGACGTCATCGTCGATGGAGCCAGCATCGACACGCGGACGATGCAGCCCGGTCAGCTCTACATCCCGATCGTTGCCGAGCGCGACGGGCACGACTTCCTGCCCGAAGCGCGCCGCGCCGGTGTGGCTGCCTATCTGACGTCACGGTCACCTTCGGGTGGGCCGGCGATCGTGGTCGACGAGACCCGCTCGGCTCTCTCGACCATCGGTTCCCTCGCGCGCGCCCGGCTGAGCGGGGGCGTCATCGGGATCACGGGCTCGGTCGGAAAGACCACCACCAAGGACCTCGTCCGGCAGTGCCTGGCCTCGACCTTCAGGACCGCGGCCAATGAACGGTCACTCAACAACGAGCTCGGCCTCCCGCTGACGCTGGTCAATGCCCCCGACGACGCGGAATGGGTCATCCTTGAAATGGGCGCCCGGGGTTCCGGCCATATCAGCGACCTGACCGATATCGCCCGCCCGGATGTGGGCATCGTGACGAGCATCGCCATGGCACATCTGGAGTTCTTCGGGGACCTCGAGGGGGTATTCCGCGCCAAGAGCGAGCTGGTCACCTCCCTGCCGGAGTCCGGAGTGGCGGTGCTGAACGTCGACGACCCCCGCGTCATTCGCATGGGTGCCCTCTGCCGCGGTGCGGTCCTGGGCTTCGGCGTCCACACCTCCGCCGACGTGACCGCCGAGAAGGTCACGCTGAATGGCGATCTGCAGCCCCGCTTCTCTCTCGTCTCCTCATGGGGGAGAGCGGACGTCACCTTGAAGCTCCACGGTGCGCACCAGGTCTCCAATGCGCTGGCGGCGGCTGCGACGGCCCTGTGGTGCGGTGTGCCCCTGGACGCGGTGGTGGCGGCACTGGCCGACATGACGGGACCCACCCTGCGGATGGATGTGCGGCGGCCGAACCGGGGCCCTGTCCTGATCGTCGACTGCTACAACGCCAACCCCGCATCGACCGAGGCCGCCCTGCGCGCGCTGGCCGGCCTGGGAGCCATGCGCAAGGTGGCCCTGCTGGGCGTGATGGCCGAGCTGGGTGCCGAAACGGAGGGCCAGCATCAGAGGATCACCGACCTGGCCGCCGAACTGGGCATTGAGGTCATCGGCTATCAGACGTCTCTGTACGGGCCCGACCACATCGCCACCGTGGATGGCGCCCGGGAGCTGGCCCAGCAGCTGACGTCCGCCGACGCGCTGCTCATGAAAGGCAGCCGCGTGGCCCGCCTCGAAGATGTCCTGCACGCGTACGGACGCGCCATCGGGGATCGCTCCCTGATGGCGGAGGGGTGACCCCGGCGCTACGAATCGCCCCGGTCGAGGGCGCCGACCGGGACCTGCCGGGAGAGTTCTCCGTAGAGCCGCTCGGTCCTCAGCGACGGTGAGCTTCCGGGATCGACCTCGTCGACCCGACGCTGGCACTCGCGCCATTCGCGCCGCAACCGATCGGCATCGCCTTCCGCCGCCGCCACCTGCATGGCGGCCCGGGTGAGCGACTCGCTGTAGGGGTCGACCAGGCGCGCCCGGTTCAGGCCGTCTCGGGCCAGGGCGAAGAGCCTGGCCTCGACGGCCAGGGCGGCCAGGTTGCATGCGGCGTCGACGAGGACGGCGGCGATCCTCCCCCCGTGTCCCTCGACCTCCCACCATGAGTATCCGGAGAGCGCGTTGGCCAGAGGCTCCCCTTCCACCAGAGCGAGAGCGCCCCTCAGGTGAGCCATGGCCAGCTTCGGGTCCTCGCATGCGTTCCCGAATGCGGCCAGGGCGGCCGCTCGCTGCACATCGACCGTGACCTCGTCGGACACCCGGTACTGGCCGTTGCGGGTGCCCGCCGGGAAGAGAGGGTGGCCGTCGATGTCGCATCCCATGGCGCGCCGGGCTGCGGTGGCCGTGTTGAAGAGGGTCTTGGACGCGGCGTCGGCATCCGAGGACCCGAGCACCCGTGTGCGGAGGCGATCACTGGTGACCGTGTCCGGACGGTGGAGGGCCAGGTACGCCACGAGTTCGACGGCGCGACGGGCCCGGTTGGGGGCGAGTTCTTCCCGCAGGCCATCGATCCGGGGTGTCACGGTGAGCAACTTCACCTCGACCGTTCCGGGATGCAGGCCGAAGGGTTCGTGGTGCAATGCGCCGCCGGTGCCGCCGGGTGGCATCGGGAGGGGAGCGGGGGAGGACTCGGCGACCGGTGGGTGCATCAGCTCGTCAATGAGTCGGGCGTTGCCCCCGCTCAAGAGGTGGGGCCGCAGTGTCCGGCCAAGAGGGTGGATGGACGCGCCTTGGCGGTCCACCAGGACGGTGACATCGCTGGCCGCGACGGTCGCCGTGGTGGCCACCGCGATGCCGTCCACCAATGCGGCGGGCAATGACGCCGGGTCACCGAAGAACAAGATGGGGCTCCCGCGCTCCCCGGCGGCCTCCCGGAAGCGTTGCCCCGCCTCGTCAGCGTCCTCGGTCACCACCACCATGTCCGCCCACGTCCAGGCCTCCTGCACGGCTCGGGCGGCGCGCCACAACGCGTGAGCCGCCTCGCCCAGCAAGGGGAGCACGCCGCCGGGCTGGAGCGGTACCAACCAGGTGCCCTGCGCGTCATCGCCCACCGGGAGGACGATGGGAAGATGCGGGCAGAAGGGGTCCTGGCCACTCAGCGCCTCGTGACCGACGTGCCACGCGGCCCCGCCCTCCGCCAGGGTGAAACCTTGTGGTGGCGGAGCACCGGGCGTCGCCAGCCAGAAGGTGACGCCGGCCGGACCGACGCAGACGGTGCGCACCCGGGGCTCGCCGGGGGCCCGGCCTTCGGTGCCCAGGGCCCGCCCCAGCAGGCAGTTGGCCGCTTCGAAGGACGCCAGGGCGGGGACACCCGCGAAGTGGCTTAGGAGGACATCGGTGTCCACGGCACCAGCGGAAGGCACCCAGAGGTCATCGCCCCGGTGGCCGTCGAACTGTCGGAGGAGGCGCGCCCGGCGGGAGCGCCGGGCCAGCGCGGCGCAACCGATCGAACCGATGCCGAGCATCAGCAACTCGGGCAGCGTCGAAGGACGACCACGCCTGGTGCCACCCGGGTCGGATGACCTTGCGACCCCCGTGTCCGGCAGAGGGCCGACGGGCATGTGGAGAGCCCAGCCGGCGCGGATCAGATCCGGGTCGACGACCCGGCCGCCGTCGGCCATGGTCCGGCCCAGGTTCAGGGCGGCAATGGCCACCCAGTCACCGCCGTCGCCCAGCTGCGCATCGGCGATCGACCACAGGGAGTCGCCCGGCTGGACGGCGTACGACCCCGGGGCAGCGTTGAGGGGGGCTGGGGCCGGGGCGGCCACGTGGCTCCGGACCGCCATGGCGGCCCCGGCGCCAGACGCCAGGACGAGAGGCGTCCCCATGGTGGTCACCGACAGGATCCCCACGGCGATCCGGGCGGCGATCCGATCCGTCAGTGGCGCACCGAGAGGCACCCCGGCATCGCCGCGACGCACGTGTTGGACGACAGCCCGGAGAAGCGGCGCGCAACAGGCAACCCACGACACCCAGGCCACGACGGTCAATGCGCACAGCGTGTCGCGGGCGGGGTGGCTCCAGTGGCTGCCCAGCCCTCCGGACAGCGGATCGCCGACGATGATGACCAACACGGTCGGGATGGCGCCGAAGACCAGCAGTGCGGTCAGCGCCGAACCGAGCACGTCCGTGAGCTTCTGCCGGCCGCCGCCTCCGATGCTAGGTGCCACCGGGGGGTCCGATCGCGATGTTGTACGTGAGCGTCGTGCTCTCGGTGGCAGGCTCGCTCACCGTGGCCTGGCACGCGCCCTGCGCGTCGGACAGCGTCACCGCCATCGCCGACGAGCCACCGACGCTCTGGCTGACGTTCGGACACGAGACGTCCAGGGAGAGATAGGTGTCATTGCCCCACGTGACCGACACCTGCACCGAGCCGTTCCCGGTGAACGCATAGGTGTTCGAAGCGTTTGTGGGTGGTTGGAGGTACCCCTGGTTCGTGGTCCGATCTGCCGGCGCCAGGGGGCCGGAGGCGGCCGCCGCCACGGTCGTCGTCGTCGTGCTCACCGGGGGGGCGCTCATGGCAGCTGTGGAACCGGTTCCCGCACGCGTGGGCGGTACGGTGGTCAACGGCGTGCCCGTCCCGGTTGCCCCGAGCGAACGCAGTGCGGATGCGAGCGGCGCTTCGGTGGTGCCCGGCGTGGTTCCCCTTGACGTCACGTCGGACTGGGCCCTGAGACGCTGGGGGCCTGAACCACGCGACCCTGCGGACGTCGCCACCAGCAATGCCATGAGGGCGAGCGACACGGCGAGGATGACCCACCAGTTGGGCCGTCCCCGCGACGGGTACGGACGCGGCCGCCCCGTGGCCTCGCTTCCCACGTCAACCACCGGCACACGATAGGCACGATCTCCCCCCCACCACACGGGGCCTCAGGCGCAGAGACGGCGCTGGCCGCGGTCGCGCCGGGCGTACAGGGCGCGCCGGTCACGGCCGGTCACCGCCGCCAGCTCGGCGATGGAGAACCCGAGGACGTGGTGGGCGTAGAGCACCTGGACCTCCTCGGCCCGCATGCCGTCGCGGCGGAGCTCAATGAGGATCCGTGACAGCTCCTCCAGGTCTGTCTCCGGGCGTGCCGGGAGCGTGGCCCCGGCATCCTCCGTCAGAGGCGAGCGGAGCTTGCGCAGGTCCTTGGCCCGGAAGAGCTGTCTTCGGATGCGGCACCGGATGGCCGAGAGCAGGTCGAGCACGGCGTAAGGCCGGTCCTGGCCCGACCATTCCGCCAGCACCAGCCACGCGGTGGAGAGCAGCTCCCCGAAGAACTCACTTCCATCTTGCCACTCGCCGCCCTGCCCCCACCGCAGCTTGCCGGCCACGGTCACCAATCCGGGGAGGAGGGCCTGCACCAGGATCCGGGAGACCAGCGGGTCAACCGGCGACTCGCGCAGCAACACCCGGACCACCGCGGCAGCCTCCTCCCGTCGCTGCCGGCCGGCGGCGTGGCGCATGTAGTCGATGAGATCGCAGGGTGTCAGGCCGGGTGAGGCCGCCCCCGTGGTGGCGTGGACGAGGCGGGAGAGCCCGGGGTCACGCTCGGCCACCAGGTGGAGGGCTCGCACGGCCGCCGGCGAACGGCCCAGTGCACGCCATTCGGCCGTCAGTTGGTCGATGGCGGCAATCCGGGGTCGGGGGGAGGTGGGCATGGCGGCAACCGTCGCAGTCCCCACTCCCCCGATCCCTCCCACCACGGCAACTTGCCGCCACCGGTCCCGGTCACACCTGCAGCGGCCCAGGTCGGCGATAACCTGCGCCGGATGGATATCGACGAGTTCTATGAGGGTGACCCGCGCCGCCGGCCCTCGGCGGAGATCGAGTTGGGCTCGGAATGGCGCGACACTGCCGGTGTGCGCCACGAGCTGAACTACGTGGAGGACACCGGGGAGCTCTACGTCATGAGGGAGCCGGCGCCCCATGTGACCGAGGACCCGTTCGGCGGGCTCTACGTCTCCACCGGGCCGGGCTTCGAGAAGCAGATCACGGTGCACGTCGTGGCGCACATCGACTCGGTGGACATCCTGCACCAGATCCTCAAGGGGTGGCAGGAGGCGATGAACGGCGACGAAGGCGCCTCTTGGTTGGGCCAGCGGCTTCGGGCAGCCGGCGTGGCGGTGTCGCCGACCGACCCGATCAGGGACTAAGCCGGCGGCGGCAGCGCCAGCAAGGTGGCTAGGAACTGGGTGGCCAGGTTGTTGGTCCCCATGTCGGAGTCTTCGGGGAGGATGTCGCTGCCCATCAGCAGCTCGGACAGGCGCAGCATGATGACGGCGAAGCGGAATCCCGAGAAGACCTCGTAGAAGAAGATGTGCCGCATCGGGCGCCCCATGAGCTCGCTGTAGCGCGCAATGGTCTCCTCGTGGGAGCCGAACCCGGCTGGCCGGGGGACGCCCAATCCCTCGGAGAACTGGCGGTCGAAGTACAGCCACCAGCCGAGATCCATTTCGGGCTGGCCGAGCGTCGCCATCTCCCAGTCCAGGACGGCGGCACACCGGAAATCGTCCCAGATGATGTTGCCGATGCGGCTGTCGCCCCAGGCCAGGACCACCTCACCCTCCTCGGTGGGCCGGTGGTCGACCAGCCATTCCCAGGTCGATTCCAGGACGGGAACCCGGACGCCATGGGCGGCCCAGTCCAGGAACGCGCGGTAGTACGACATCTGTTGCCCCAGGCCCGGCCTGCCCCGGCCACTGTGGTCCAACCACTCCAGTCCGAGGGCGCGCCAATTGGTCCGGTGCACCGAGGCCAGCGCGTCGATCCCGCTCCACCACATCCGCCGCTGTTGCTCAGGGGTGGCTTCAAGCACCCAGCCCTCCATGGTGTAGGGCAGGTTGTCCGCCGGCACCTGACCCTCGACGTGCTCCATGGTGAAGAACGGCACGCCGAGGTAGCTGGGGTCCTCCTCGTACCAGCCGAGAACGGGAAGGGGGACGCCGGACCCCTGCGAGAGCGAGTGCATCACGCGGTACTGGGTGGAGAACTCGGCATTGAGGAACAGCAGATGCTTCGTGGGCGCCACCCGCACCACCAGGCGCCTCTTGTCGATGACCCCGTCAATGGTGGTACGGGTGCGGCAAAGGATGGTCTCGTTGGAGAAGCCGTTGGAAGCCGGGGCCTGCACGTCGAAGACCTCCGCCGCCGCCCCGCCGCCGGACCTGGTGGCCAACCAGCGCGTGAGGATGGCGGCCACTTCGGCCGGATCGCGCTGATCGATGTCGGGCATAGGGCGGGAGTTTAGGCAGGAGGGAAGACCGGAACAGGGGGTAATGTCGCCCGGCGTGATCATCGTCGTTGATCTGGTCGAGGAGCGCCTGCTCATTGCCCAGCCCGATGACTTCACCCGCTTCTCCGTCGCCGTCGAGGGTGGGGGGGCGGAAGGGTCGTTGGCGCAGGTGGTGCACGCCTCGGGGCTGGGCCGGCTCCAACCGGACGGGGGTCACGTGGCCGTCGACCCGGTCGCCCTGCGGGCCCTGGCCGGACCGGCGGCGACGCCGGAGTGGGACGAGGGGTTCGCCGGCATGCGCGCGTATGCCGCCGGGAAGGGCTGGGTGGATGCCGACGGGGCCATCCTGGCCCATGTCGAGTGGCACGAAGGGGTGGGCTGACCGGTAGGGCTGGGCTGTCGCCCGCCGGCGCCGCCCCGCTACCCTGGTCCGGTCGCATGGGACCGTGCGGCGGGGCGAGGAGCCCCGGTGACCCCGGGAGGGTGCATGGCGATTCGGGACTACGACCGGTTGTTCATCGGCGGCGACTGGGTGGCGCCGGAGGGAAGCGACACCATCGCCGTCATTTCGCCCGCCACCGAAGAGGTGATCGCCCGGGTGCCCGACGGCACGGAAGCCGACATCGACAAGGCGGTGGCGGCCGCCCGCACCGCCTTCGACCGGGGACCGTGGCCGCGCATGACCCCGGTGGAGCGGGGGGAGATCCTGGCCAAGGTGGCGACGCAGATCACCGCCGAAATGGGCTACATGGCCGCCATCATCACCGCCGAGATGGGCTCACCGATCACCTTCTCCACCATGGGCCAGGTCCTGGCGCCCACCATGGTCTTCAACTACTACGCCGAGCTGGCGAAGTCGTTCGCCTTCGACGAGGTGCGGGCCGGGTTGCTGAACCCCGAGGTGCTGGTGACCAAGGAGCCGGTCGGCGTGGTCGGGGCCATCGCCCCTTGGAACGTGCCGCTGTTCATTGCCGCGGCGAAGCTGGCCCCGTCGCTGCTGGCGGGGTGCGCCGTCGTCTACAAGCCGGCCCCCGAGACCCCGTTCGACGCGTTCCGGCTGGCCGAGATCTTCGCCGACGCCGGCCTGCCCAAGGGCGTGCTGTCCGTCATTCCGGCCGGCCGTGAGGTCAGTGAGCACCTGGTGACGCACGCCGGGGTCGACAAGATCTCATTCACGGGCTCCGGGGTCGGGGGCAAGCGGATCGGCGGTCTGTGCGGCGAGCGCCTCAAGCGGTGCACGCTCGAACTGGGCGGCAAGAGCGCGGCGATCATTTTGGACGACGCCGATCTCTCCACCGCTGTCCCGGCCCTGCTGCCCAACGCCATCATGAACAACGGTCAGGCCTGCATCGCGCAGACCCGGATCCTGGCGCCCCGCGCCCGCTACGACGAGGTGGTTGACGCCATTGTGGCCGGGGTGGCCGCCATGCCGGTGGGCGACCCCATGGACCCGGCCACCGAGGTCGGTCCGGTGGTGGCCGAGCGGCAGCGGGCCCGGATTGAGGGCTATCTGGACAGCGGGCGTGAGGAGGGGGCGACCGTGGCCATCGGCGGTGGGCGCCCGGCTGAGCTTCCCAAGGGATGGTATGTCGAGCCCACCGTCTTCACCAACGTCGACAACAAAATGAAGATCGCCCAGGAGGAGATCTTCGGCCCGGTGCTGGTGGTGATCCCCTACGACGGGGACGACCAGGCGGTCGAGATCGCCAACGATTCCAACTACGGGCTCTGCGGGTCGGTGTGGACCGGGGACAACGACCGCGGCCTGGGCGTGGCCCGCCAGGTGCGGACCGGGACCTACATGCTCAATGCGGGGGTGCCCATCGACTTCACCACGCCGTTCGGGGGCTTCAAGGAATCGGGTGTCGGCCGGGAGTTCGGTCCCGAGGGCCTGGAGAGCTTCCTGGAGAAGAAGTCCATCGCCCTCCCGGCCGGCTACACCCCGGAGGTCTGAGGGGGCGGGTCGGGGGGGACAATGAGCGCGGCGGGCGCGGCTGGGCCGGAGCGGCGGCTCCTGGCGGTCTCCAACTGGCCCATGTGGGTCATCGGGTTCACCCTGCTGGTCGACGGCATGGACCAGTACATCGTCCGGGGCAGCAGCAATCAGATCAAGACGGCGTTCCAGGTGCACGACACCGAAATCGGATTGCTGTTCTCCGCCTTCATACTGGTCAACGGCATCATCACCCTGCCCGCCGGGTTCCTGGGCGATCGCTGGAACCGGACCAGGGCCATGGCGGTGGTCATCGTGGCGTGGTCGGCCATCAGCGCCCTGGGCGGGCTGGTCCCCACCGGGGCCTTCGCACTCCTCGTCGTCGTCCGGGCGTCGCTGGGCTTCGGCCAAGCAGTGACCGACCCCTCGGGGAGCAGCGTCATCGCCGACTACTACGGGACGGAACGCCGGGGACGCGCCTTCTCCATTCAGCAGTGCCTGAGTTACATCGGCCTCGGGATGGGGTTGGCCATCGGTGGTGTCCTCGGTCCGCTCTTCCATGGCGGCGGTTGGAGGCTGGCCTTCTTCGTCTCGCTCCTGCCGGGGCTCCTCGTGGCCTACCTGTGCTGGAAGCTGCCAGAGCCCAGCCGGGGCACGGCCGATCGGGCGCACGTGACGGGCAGCGGGCAGATGGAGATGGCCGCTGGAGAGCACCCGCCCCTCTTCCCCCACGGGATCCGCCACTTCGCCTACGACATGGCCGACGGCCTGCGCCGGGACGTGGGGACGATCCTGAAGATTCCGACCATGCGCTACGCACTGGTCGGCGTATCGACCGTCGGATTCGTCGTCACCGCCGTGGCCACCTGGATGCCGAACTTCTACCAGAACCAACTGCACCAGACCCAGGAGGCCGCCAACGGGGCCTTCGGCGCGCTGGCCATCCTGGGCGGGATCCCCGGGACGGTCATCGGGGGGTGGATAGCCGATCGCTGGGTCAACCGCTTCCTGGGAGCCCGGGTGGTGATCCCGGCCGTCTGCATCGTCATCAGCGCGGCGCTGTTCATGGTGTCGTTCATCCCCATGGCGTTCGGGCTCGTGTTCGCCGTCCAGCTGGTCGGCTTCCTGTCCGCCACCGCCTGCGTGCCGGCGCTGCGGGCCGGGCTGTCCGATGCCGCGCCGGCCCATCTGCGGGGAGCCGGTTTCGGCGCCTTCAATCTGGCCGCCGTCATCTTCGGCTCGGCCGCGGCGCCACTGGTGACCTCGGCCATCGCCGAGCAATTCGGCGGCAACTACCGGACGGCGTTCCTCATCATTCTGCCCATAGCGTTCCTGGGTGCGTCGTGCCTGATGCTGGCCCGCAAGCACATTGAGACGGACGCCGCCAAGGTGTTCGAGGCGGTGGTCATGGCGATGGCTGCCGAGCAGGCCCACGAGGCGGCCTACGCCGCCGGCGAGGCGGCTGCCCTCCACGACGGCGGGGGGGCGGGACCTAGTCCGGGGTAGGTCCCGGGGCGGCGCCCGGCGCCGTTTCGGGTGGTCAGCCGGGATGTCCCGGGGGGCCGCTGGGACTCTGCGAGAATGGCGCACCCGCACCGCCACGCAGGCGCAGGGGTGCGATTCCGAGAGAGAGATTTGATGACGGCGATGGTGGACGAGGTGAGCGACGGGCCCCACCGCCGCCTGGCTTACCTCCCCGCCCTCGACGGTGTGCGGGCCTTCGCCGTGGTGGCCGTGATGATGTACCACAGTGGTCTGGCCATCACCACCGGTGGCTTCATGGGGGTTGACTCGTTTTTCGTCCTTTCGGGCTTCCTCATCACCTCACTCCTGGTGTCCGAGTGGCGTGAGACCGTGTCGATCCGGTTGAGTGACTTCTGGGCCCGCCGGGCCCGCCGCCTCCTCCCTGCCCTGCTGCTCATGCTCCTCTTCGTGGCGTTCTTCGCTTCGATCGTTGTGCCCAGGGGTACCTACGGCGCGCTACGCCTGGACGCACTGGCCACGCTGCTTTACGTCAGCAACTGGCACTTCATACTGGTCGGCTCCAACTACTTCAACGAAGCAGCGACGACGTCGCCGCTGATCCACACCTGGTCGCTGGCCGTCGAGGAGCAGTTCTACCTGTTCTGGCCGCTCGTGGTCCTCGGGATCCTGCGCGTCACCAAGAGCCTGCGCGTGCTCTTTGCCGTGTGCTGCCTGGCCGCCGTGGCCTCGGGCATCGAGATGTACGTGATCTTCCGTCACTCCGTGTCGACGAATCGGGCGTATCTCGGGACGGATACCCGCTCCCAG
The DNA here is from genome assembly GCA_035534235.1 of Acidimicrobiales bacterium. Classification (GTDB taxonomy): domain Bacteria; phylum Actinomycetota; class Acidimicrobiia; order Acidimicrobiales; family RAAP-2; genus Bog-473. The sequence continues at coordinate 20,075 of DATLSH010000064.1, forward strand.
TGCCTGTTCATAGGGTGCGCTCTGGCCGTCGGCCTCGTCCTGTGGACCAAGCGTTCCCATGCGGAGGGCCGTCTCGGGGTCGGCGAGTTGTGGAGACCGGCCGGAGCCAGCGGGCGGTTGCTTTGCGGGTTGCTCGGAATGGTCGGTGCCGTCATCTCCCTGGTCCTGTGGGTGACCACGAGCACCTCTTCGTCGTTCCCCTATTCCGGCGGCTTCTTCCTGATCGGCCTCGGGACGGCGGGCGTCATCGTCGCGGCCGTCGGCGCTCCCCGCAGCGTGGTCCCGCGGGTTCTCTGCCTGGCACCGATCCGCTACGTGGGACAGATCTCCTATGGGCTCTACATCTGGCACTGGCCGCTCTTCATTTGGGTCAACGAAGCCCGCACCGGACTTCAGGGCTATGAGCTCTTCTCCGCCCGGTTGTTGGTGACGTTCGCGGCGTCGGTGCTGTCCTACCACCTCATAGAGAGGCCGATCCGCCGGGGATCCTTCATGCACCAGTGGCGGGCGTGGGTGGGCGTTCCGGCCGGGGTGGGGGTGGTGGTCCTGGCGATGGTGGCGGCGACGGCCGGCACGTCGGCGGTGGCCAGCACCACCTTGCCTCCCGCCATCGGGACCCCGGGGGGCTCGTCGACGACCACTTCCACCACCACGGAGTCCACGGCCGTCCCGCCCGTCGCGCCCGTCGCGCCCGTGTCCGTCCTCCTCTTCGGTGACTCCGTGGCCCTGACGCTCGGAGTGGGACTGGCCGACCGGACCGAGCAGGCCAAATACGGCTACGTCCTTTCCGATCAGGGGATCCTCGGATGCGGGGTGGTCATGGGGCCCAAGGTCGAGCTCATGGGTGCCCGTGACGCCACGCCGCCGGCCTGCAACGGCTCGTCGTTCGTGCCCGGGACGCCCCTCCTGAAGCAGCCGTGGCCCTACCAGTGGCTGGCGGCCATGGCGGCGACCCATCCCAACGTCGTGGTGCTGCTGGCCGGCCGGTGGGAGGTGGTCGATCGCGAGTACCAAGGCAAGTGGACGAATATTTTGAACCCGACCTTCGCTGCATACGTGAAACACCAGCTGGAGCTGACCTCCCAGCTGGTGGTGGCCTCCGGCGTCCACATGGTCTTCTTGACCGCGCCCTGCACCAACGAGGGTGAGCAGCCCGACGGCGCACCGTGGCCGGAGGACGACCCGGCCCGCTTGGTGGTCTACAACAGGTTGATCCGTGAGGTGGCGGCGGAGCACCCACAGACCGATTCGGTGGTCGACCTGGCCGGCGCCGCCTGCCCCGGCGGCCACTTCGCCACGACGCTCCGGGGTGTGGTGATCCGCCGCACCGACGGCGTCCACTTCACGGATGCGGGCGGCATGGTGTTGGCGCAGGACCTCATGCCGGCCATCGTGGCCTCCGGTCGGGCCCAGCAGGCAGTCGCGGGCACCACCACCACCACGTCAACTTCCGGGTGACGGGTTCGGGTTGACGTTGAGCTGGGTGCCGGCCACCACGCACTGCGCCCGGAGTGCCGGGACGAGATGTGATTCGTCCACGGTGGCGCTCTCCGAGATCGTCGTCATAAGGGAGTTCCATGTGCCGTCAGCGGAGGTGGCAGCCGCGGCCAGGGGGAGGGCGGCCCGCAATTCGGACTCCGCCTGGCGCTGCAACGACGTATTGGTGGCCGCCGAGGTGCCGCCCCGGAGGGAGCGCTCGTAGGCGCTCACCGAGCGGAGCACATGGGCGCAGGCTTGTTGCGCCAGGCCCTGGCCGTTCTCCTGGCTGCAGGAGCTCAGGGTCAGCAGCGCGCCCACGACTGTGGCGGCCGCGCCCAGCGGTGCCAGGCCCCGGCGGTGCGGCCGCCACATGTCAGCCCAGCCAGATCTCGGCCGACTCAAGGAGGTAGCGGCTGACCGCCAAGGCGCGGTCGAACACGTCACACAGGAGCTCTTCGCCGCCGAGCACCCGGGCCAGGGACACCGGGTGCCGGGCCACGATGCTGAGCCGCCGTTCGGAGCCATCGGTGGCGTTGGCGAACGAGTCGATGGCCGAGACCTCCAAGGGGAGCTCAATGCCTCCCACCCCGGCCAGGTCGATGGCCAGGCGGAGCAGGTCCGGTCCTTTGGGGAGCGGCGGCAGGGTCCAAGTGAAGGTCAGGGGAAAGTGAAACTCGTCGGGTGGTTCCTCGTCCTCGGACAGCAACACCACGGCATCCTCGAAGGAGAGCAGGACGCGGGGGTCCACGTCGAGGGCCAGGTGCAGGTCGAGCGGCCCACCGCAGCCTTCCTCGGGATGGAGGTCGACCTCCCAGACCTGGCGCAACGAGTAGGTCTCGACGAAGTGCCGTTCGTCGTGCACGTGGAACCCGTGATCGACCGAGTGGTCCTTCAAGTCGGCCACGTAGCCGGCGACGTCAATGGCAGCCACAGATGGGCGAGCCTACCGACTTCCCCGCCGGTCCTGACCACTAGGGTCTGTGACCCGTGGACGAGGTCCGGTTGCTCAAGGTGCTCGACGACGTGGTAGGGGCGGTTCGCCAGGCGCTCGACGGTCTGGACCACTGGGGCCCCTCGGGTGTCCGTCCGGGCCAGTACCACCTCGACCTGGCCGCCGATGGCGCCGCTCTGCCCGTCCTCCATGGTGCCGGCATGGCGGTGCTGTCGGAGGAATCCGGCCTGTCGGGCGACACCTCGGCTGGGCTCCTGGCCGTGATCGACCCGGTGGACGGCTCCACCAATGCGTACCGTGGCATCCCCTTCTACGCCACCAGTGTCTGCGTCCTGGACACGGAGGGGCCCCTGGTCGGCGTGGTGGTCAACCAGGCCACGGGCACCCGCTTCGCCGCCGCACGCGGGGGAGGGGCCGAGCGCGACGGGAGCACGATCGCCCCGTCCGGCTGCACCGACCTCCCGGGAGCGATTGTGGGCATCACAGGCTTCCCGGGCCACCACCCGGGCTGGGCGCAGTTCCGCGCTCTTGGAGCGGCCGCGTTGGAATTCTGCGCCGTGGCCGAAGGGGTGACCGATGCCTTCATGGTGGCCGGCCAGAGCACGCTCTTCGGGTGGGACTACCTGGCCGGCATGCTCATCTGCGCCGAGGCCGGTGCGGTGACCATTGAGCGCGACGGGGCCGAGCTGGCGGTACGGGACGACGCCACCCGGCGGCCGATTGTGGCCGCCACCCGGCAGCTCGCCGAGAGCCTGGGCCGGGAGGACGCGCTGTGAGCTCCGAAGGAGGAGCGTTGGTGGCGCGCCAGACATGGCGGACCGTTGAGCCCCTGCACGGGATGATCTACTTCGTCCCCGAAGCAGCCGAAGCCTACGAGAAGCTGGGCCTCACCGGGCAGAACGGCTACTTCGCCTCGCGGGCGGCCCCCATGGGTGCCGTGTCGGCCGCGGTGGTGGTGGCGACCTTCTACAACTTCAACCCGGACCTGGTGCACGCCGCCATTCCCGCGGCGTGGGAGGCCACCACGCCCGGCGCGCTGGTGGCGGCGCGTCTGGGGGCGGTGGACGGGGCCTGCCGCCGGCTCCTCGGCGACGGCGTCGTCGGTGGCGAGGACATGGCTCGGGCGGCCGAATTGGCGCGGGTCGCCGCCCTGGTTGCCGCCGACCGGATTGAGGGCCGACCCCTGGCGGCGGGACACGCCCAACTGGAGTGGCCCGAGGAGCCGCACCTGGTGCTCTGGCACGCCCAGTCGATCTTGCGCGAATTCCGGGGCGACGGCCACATCGCGCTGCTGGTCACGCACGGCCTCTCCGGCCTTGATGCGCTGATCACCCATGCTGCGGCGGGCGAAGTGCCCGCCCCCCTCCTGCGGGCGACCCGCGGCTGGTCCGCGGAGGATTGGGACGCCGCGGTGGACTCCATGCGGGGGCGGGGGTGGCTGTCCGACGGCGGCCTGTCGCTCACCGATTGGGGCCGGGATCGGCGCCAGGAGATAGAGGACCAGACCGACATCCTGGCCGCCGCCCCCTACGCGGCCCTGGGCGAGGAGCGTTGCGCCGAGCTGCGCACACTGGCGCGGCCGTGGAGCCGGATCTTCTCCGAGGTGCTGTTCCGCTGAACCGGCCGAGTCCATGTCGGTGTCAACGACCGCCATTGGGGCCGCGCCCTCTACGAGCGGGAGCCTGTGCGGGTCACCTACACCTGAGTGGTACACGGAGGCTGTAACCGTTGGCCCCAAGCAAACCGATCCTCACACGTCTACCCGTGCTCGGTGGTGCTGTGATGGTTCAATTGTGAACGTATCCTGCGTTTGGGTTTCGAGCCCAAGCGGAATGGTTCGATGGTAAACCAGCTCATGAGCGCCGCAGCTGCGATGGGAATCAACAGCATGTCGAACGGCAACCTATAGCGAACTCGAGTGACGAAAATGGCCGCTACCAGTGCGTTTCCGAGATAGACGGCGATCATGAGGCGTTCAGACTGGCTAGGGCGGTCAGTCCTCCATCGAACGCATCGCAAGATGAGGAAGGCGAGAAGCGGGACGTAGGTAACAGTGGCTATTGCGTCTGTGAACGTCGATTGCTGCCCAACCGTGGCCAATTGGTCGAATGGCGCGAAGTAGTCAAGGACCCTACCGAGATACAGCAGAATTGCATGGGCAGGATGACCGTCTATCCAATGCAGAGCGCTGGATCTGTAGAAGGAATCAGTCGCCACTTCAGAAAGTTTCCGATGCATCGCTTGGTGCACGTAGCTTGTGATGTTCGTATCTACTCCCGCACGGATGCTTGCATGGGGACTATTGGCCAGAAGGAGGTTATAGCCATTTCCATCCGTTACCGGTATGAAGGAATGCAGCACGATCGCGTTTCTTGCCACCCAGATTGAAATCAAGCCGATGCCAACTCCAGCGACAGTGACGGCGACAAGTGGCAGCCTTGGGCGGGCGAACCCAAGCCAGAGCACGCACAGAAGCGCTGGCAACCATGTATTCGGTATGGTCAAGACCAAGGCACCGAAGCTCAGGCCCGCGATGACGGCGAGTGGATAGCGCTTTTCAGAATCCCGGATACTGATCGTGGTCGCCATTCCAACAACGAGTAGCGCAATTCCTAGCGTCTCCGGGTACAAGGTTCCCTGCGTGTAGATCCGGAGGGGGTAAAGAGCTAGTAAAGGTGCCGCCAACGTCGCGACTCGGTTACCAGCAATCGTGCGGGCAATCCACCACCCGCCCGCCACAGTCACAAGTCCGAAGACCACGTTCAGAAGGCGAAATGTGAGGATACCTCCGTGCAATTCTGCGAGCAGGGCGAGCACGAGTGGATAGCCTGGGGCACGGTAGGCGGTGGGGTGCACTCCGTCGATCGAAAATCGACCGTGATGGACAAGATTGTTCGCGATAGACACGTAGTCGTGCTCATCGGAATAATGAAGCGTTGTTCCGAGGTGGAGCGCGTAAGCGGAACCCAGGATGGCAGTGAGAAGGAGGGAAAGCCATAAGGACTTCCGGTGCCAGGTGTCCATCCTGCCGAGAACCCCTTTGAAACCTCCCTGGACCATCATCATGATCCGCTTAGGGTATATGAGTTCAATGACTCCAAGAGTCAGGCCAATGGACCCCAATGCGGGGCGCTTAGCTCAGTTGGTTAGAGCAGCTGGCTTACAACCAGCAGGTCGGGGGTTTGCGTCCTTCGGCGCCCACTTCGGCGCCATCCCGCGCGGCGAACGGTCCTCAGTGCAAATATCGGCGCAGCCGGGTGCGGGCTGGGCGTTCCACCAGCACATACGTGCCGATGGCAGCGGCGAGAACGACGATGGTATATCCGAGGAGGATCAAACCTCGTGTCGCCAAGCCGCTGGTACGGTGAGTCTCCATCGACACGATCTTGACCCCGAACATCAGGATCACGGCGTGGGTCATGTACAGCGAATAGGAGACCTCGCCCAGGAAGACGACCGACGGCAATGCCAGGAACGCGCCGAGCAGACCTCTTCCGAGACTGAGGCCGATGACGATGCCGGCGAAGGGAAATACCAACGCTTGGCTCGACACGCGCGGAGGTGTGAAGTAGAGCAGGCACGGAACCGCGATGGTCGAGCCGAGGGCGAGCAGGCCCCAGCCCCGCCCGGAGCGGACAAGCGGATAGAGGCGGGCCAGGAAGCCGCCGGCCGTGAACTCTGCAGAGATCCGAACGAGCGGGCTGCCGGCGAACACTCCGAGGTGCGACATGCCGACATAAGCAAACAACGCTGCCAGAGCACAGACCGCGCTCACCCGGACCGACTCGACTCTGATGAGCAGAAGCGCGAGCAGAGGAAACAAGAGGTACGCGAACCATTCGGCACTGATCGACCAGGCGGGGTAGTCCCACGACAGGTGTGGCGTGTGGAGGGTCCACGCATTGATCAACAGCACGTTCTTGACCAGGTCAACAAGGCCGTAGGAGTGATGGAGGGTTCGGTGCACGGCGTGCGCCGCCTCGACTAACACAGCAACCGCGGCGATTGTTGCGAGTTGGACCGGATACATGCGTGCCAGGCGCAAGCCCAGAAATTGACGGTAGGTCTTTCCGTCGAAGCGGCGAAACCGGTCGACGTAGTTGAACGTGATGACAAAGCCGCTCAGAACGAAGAACAGGTCCACGCCGAGATAGCCGCCTGAGACGAACCAGGTCGCCTGCTGCCACGCGGGGAACATCGCGACCATATCGCCGCGGAAGTGGAACAGAACCACCCACGCGGCAGCGAAGAACCGGACCCCGGTGAGTGCGGGGATGACTCGGTCGTGGGCACGAATCTCCGCTGCCTCGGCCGCCAGCGCTTGAGGATCCGACTGGGACTTCACGATTTGCCCTCCGTCGCCGCTCCTGGGTCCGACCAAGGCTACCGCCCGCGAGCAGTCCGCTGCGACCAGACCGACTGCCGCCGAGCTGTTCGAGGCGACGCGTGTGAGTCTCGCGACCCTGCCGATGAGGTGATGCGGCGTATTCCGCTGCCTCCACACGGCCACGGCGACAACGTCCACGCCCACCCTTGCGGCTTCCAGAATCAACGCCCCGCCCGCCACGAACACTCTCGCCGTGAGCCCGAGGACGGCGAATGCAGTCGCTCCGGCGAGGCCAGCTGCAAGCAACGACCGGGCGGTGCCGAGCCGATTCGAGACCTTCGAGGCGACGGCCCCACCGCCAACATCGCCCATGACGGTCAGCGCCACGAGGACCCCGAACGAGGGGGGATGCAGGTGCAGGACCCGCAAGGAGCACAGCACGAGCGCGCCGAGGGCCATCCCCTGCGCTCCGGCAAAGACAACGACTATTGCCCACAGCGCCCGCACCCCTCGGTCTCGGGCGACGTGTCGTCTGCCGACGACAATCCCGGCCAGTAGCGACCCCTCCCTTACGTAGGGCGTCGGGCGTCGCAGGAAAAACCGCGGCCAACAACAAGCCGCTGACGATCAACCTCGCGGCGTCGACCGCGAAGGAAGCGATTCGGTCGACGGCAAACAGCGAATCGGCCAGTGCCGGGCCGGCGAAGAACGAACCGGCCGACTCAACGTGGTGATGACCAAGTTCAACTGCCCGAGATCCGAGTCAATCACGAGCTGCGGTGGGGCGGCCTTGATGGTGCCCAAAGAGATCGTCTCAAGCGCCCCAAGCAAGAGCGTCGCAACTCAAACGGCCGACAGGACGGCGTGTCCGGTAGCGACGGCGATCACCAACAGGCCCAGCACCGCGGCCCATCCTCCTTCGGCGAAGATCACCGACCGACGCTCTTGAAAGCGGCCGGCGAGCGTGCCGTTGGCCAGCCCGCATACAAGCCACAAGAGACGGGTCGCGGCGGCAAGCGCAACAATCTTGACCGGAGACCTTGCCAGTCTCGCGGCCGTGAGCGAGATGGCGACCAGCAACAAGCCGTCACCCAACGAGGAGACTGCAGTCGCGGCAACCAGCCATCGAACGCGCTTGGACCGCAGCCGGCTGGCAGTGATCGGGAGCCGCAACGACCGCACGACGGACGCGTTTCTGGACAACGCCGACGAATACAGCATGTATGACGACGCGGTCGAGGTCTTGATCGAGCTTGGGTTCCGCCAGAACACATATGTCCGAATGTCACACCGGCGGGTCGACGGCCTGCTGCAGGAGGACGCCGACTTTGGCGGCATACCACTGCTGGGTCTGGGCGCCCGATCGAGAAGCTACAGCCCGAGGCTTCATTACAGAACCGACGTCACGGTTCGGAGCAGCTCCACGAATGCGATCATCGATGGCTTCGTCGAGCATCAGCACGAGCGCACGGAGACTCCTCAGATCGGATTCGTCATCAACCCGGAGGAGGCTCGTCGGTGCTATTGCATATTGAACTTGTCTCTGGGTCGGTACGATCGCGGCGCCTATGAGCGAGAGCTCGGGTGACCAGTTGACTAGTGGAGCGACGAGATTGACACTCTCGTCGATGTAGCCTGCGCGGAACGCGTAGGGGATGGCACGGTGATCCTCAATCGGAGTGGCTTCAAGTACAGCAATGTGATCGCTACTCTCTTCCAGTCTGAGGCTGTGACCGAAATGGAAAAGGGGCTATGTGCCCGCCTGACGACCAAGACTACGCCGCGCGTGGTTCCTTTGGAGGACCCTTACCCAGCCATTTCGGCCAAGCATCGGCATGGTCACGAAACGATAATCGGAGTGCGTCATCCAATCCGTGAATGAATAAAGAAGCAGGTAGAGTTGCCTTTCGGGGCGCTTAGCTCAGTTGGTTAGAGCAGCTGGCTTACAACCAGCAGGTCGGGGGTTCGAGTCCCTCAGCGCCCACCAGACGTGTCGTTGCAGGCACTCCGGCGCTGTCGCCGCGTTGTGGTGGCTCGTGCGCCGATCACAGGGGGCGATCTCGTGGCATGGAAAAGCGTGACGGAGACCGACGAAACCAAGGTGAAGATCCAACGGGCCTCCTCCCGTCGCCCGGGATCACGTGTGCGCAGCGCATTTGGGGCGACGGAATCAACCCGGAGACGACAGAATGACACTTCCGTGGAACAGCAAACACACCATGTCGGCATCGATCTGCACAGGTGCTACAGCGTGACCGTGCGGCGCGACGGGGACGGCGGGACCCTTGACACCGTCCACATCGACAACGACCCAGTGGCCCTGGTCGCCGAGCTGGTCGGGGCCGGCGATCGGTCCGAAGTGACACCAATAGCTTGTACTGGGCGGCCGACGTGATCAAAGAATCCGGAGGCAACGTGCACATGGCTCATCCCCTCGGCAAAGGCAAGAGCGAGAACGAGCAGGATCACGACGGCGTATCCCACGCTGGAACAGGGTGTCGGAGGCGCGCCGGGGCGGGAGGCCGAGGGGCGGTTTCTCAGGGACCTTCGCGCCCGTCCAAGCTGCGGCTATGGTTGACGGTCATTCGCCGTCTGTCGAGCCAAGTGATACGAATTTCCCATGAACGACCTCGGCGGCGCATATCGTGAAGCAGTAGGTCGTTTTGACGACGACGCTCTCGATCGGAAGATCCGTCTCCTCGGCAAGGCGGGAGTGCTGGCGAAGGTGGCGCCGATGCTCGCCCGGGGCCTGCTGGCGATGCCCAGGTTCGGCTCTGTCGCCGGTGTTCCTCTGATCGGGAGGGGAGTACGTCTACGAGGGCTGGCTCACGTCAGCGCGGGCAGGGCACTCGTGATCGAGGATTACGCCGAGGTGCAAGGTACCTCCGTGGCTGGGCTCAAGTTCGGCGACAGAGTCACGATCGGGAGCTTCGTACAGATCAGGCCGACGAACTACTACTCCGGAGAACTCGGAGTCGGACTGGAGGTTGGAGATCGATCAAGCATCGGACCGCTGAGCTTCATCGGCTGCTCCGGACTCATTTCAATCGGATCCGACGTGATGCTCTCACCGGGAGTAAAGATTTTCGCCGAGACCCACGTCATCGGCGATCGGACGGTGCCCATGAAAGCGCAAGGAGTCGATCGCCACGAGATCCACATTGGTGACGATTGCTGGATCGCTAGCGGCGTGATTGTGACGAGCGGAGTCTCGATCGGTGAGGGCAGCGTCGTCGGTGCCGGAGCAGTCGTCACGCACGACATCCCGCCGTTTTCGGTGGCGGTCGGGAACCCGGCGCGAGTGGTTCGCACGAGGTAAATCAAGGGGCGCCGTGTTTGGCCCTGGCTCGGTCGCCGCCGCACCCGAGCGCCAACGGATAGTGAGAGGCGTCCTTACGGGGGTGATCGCGCATTTGCCGGATTTTGAGCAACTCCGTCGCCGGGATGAGCACTTTGGAGCGGATCTGCATGGCGAGGTACTCCAACCCGATGAGGTCGGTGAAGGGCTGACCACCGGCGCTGTTCCCATTTACGGGATCGCCGTAACGGTAGAGGGGCGCACACCCGAAGAGACCCACGAATTACACTGATTATGGATCCAGCTCGTGGTGACGCCCTCGGCTTTCCCGTACCGCTTGTCCACGTAGTCGTAGAAGAAGAGGAGGCCCCCCCACAGTGATGCGACCGACGAGCGCCCGGATGTCCCGCTGAACGCCCTTCAGCGTATGCCCCCCCTCCACGAACGCGAGCGCCGGGCGAAGATCCGGTTGCACCTTGAAATACGCCTGGGCACTTCCACGGAAGAGCTGAACATGTGAACGGAGGCCCCTCTGTTTCAGCTGGTCGGCCGTCGGGGAGAGTGCCGTGGCGTCGATGTCCAGCGAGGATGGACGGTGCGTCACGCCCGGCGACCCTGAGGGCGCCGGTCATGATGGCCGTCGACCTGCCCCGCCACGTGTCAATATCGAGGATGGAACCACGAGAGAAGTACGCCAGTTCGTAGAACTTCTGGGCGTCCTCGGGCCACAGTCATCCGGGGACATCATCAACGGGAGATAGCGGGTTCCGATGGGTGTCGTTGATGTACTCGCCTCAGAAAC
>DATLSH010000065.1:0-9369 GCA_035534235.1 Acidimicrobiales bacterium
TGATGTGGGATGTTCAGTCGGTCAGTCGTCACTCTCCTTCGTCGTCGCCGAGGAGCCATCTCTCCTCGGGCAGCACGCGCTCGGTCCAGGACTGCGGGTTCCACAGCTCGATCCGGTCGATGGCACCGTGGACGAGCACGTCGCTCTCCAGCCCGGCAAACGCACGCAGGTGGGCGGGTATCGCCATGCGGCCCTGTCGGTCGATCTCCACCTCGTGCGAGCTCGATGCCCACAACCGCGCCCGGTTCCGGTCCGCTCTCCCCGACTCGGCCCGTTCCTGCATGACCGCCATCTGGCGCTCGAACTCCCCGTGTGTCCACAGGGCGAGGCAGCCCTCGGAGTGCTGGGTCAGGAACCCTCCCCGCTGGAACGGCTCGCGGAACTTGACGGGCAGGATGACCCTGCCCTTGACGTCGAGCGAGTGCTCGTATCTCCCTACTAGTCCTCCCACTGGCCTGCTCTCCCACGACGCCCCCTGAACCGCGTCCTCGAACGCCCCTTCGCGCCACCTGTCGCCATATTACGCCCTTTTGCTCCCCTAAGCAACCATACGCCCCCCCATGACTCCCATGAGCCCGAAGTCCGGGTCGCTGGCGGCCAAACGCCGCCCCGGTGGCGCCCGGGAGGCCGGCCGCCCCCTCCTTCCCGGGACCTTTAACGGCGGGGCCACCAGAGCCGGCGACACCAGCGCCTGCGCTGCGGCACCAGGGGGGTTCGGTGAGCCTCCGGCCAGGGCGTCAGGTGGCGCGCCCGCGTGGAGCGCGTGCCCAACGGACCCGAGGTCCGCCGGAACTGTCGCTGCGGATCAGGGAAGGTCGGGAGGTGCCGGGGCCAGGGCCACCGGCGATCCGGGATTGAGCACGTGGGTGTCGAGGAACAGCGCGAGGATCCCCGCACATTGCCGGCCGAACTCAGGGAGCAGGTCGAAAGCGTGCGGGACCCCGTCGAAGATGTGGATCTCGGCAGTCACTCCCCCCGCCATCAGGGCCTGGTACATCTTCAGGCTCTCGCCCCAGTGGACGAGCTCGTCGCGGTTGCCGGTGATCAGCAGCGTCGGGGGGAAGCTGGGGCCGGCGAGGTTCAGCGGGCTCATGGACGCCAAGCGGGCCTCCGAAACGTCATCGCCGAGAAGGAAGGCCATCCCTTGCGGTGCCCCCTTGGCACGGGCGTCATCACCCAGGAAGTCCACCGGCGCGTAGAACGCGACCGCGGCGGCCAATGGGAACTGGCCCGAGGCGGCCGCCAGCAGCGCCAGACATCCGCCCGCTGAATGTCCCGACACCACAATTTTGGCCGGGTCCACCCCGAGCGATTGCGCCTGGCGGTACAGGTACGCCAGACCGGCATGGACATCGTCGATCTGTGCCGGCCACCGGGCCTCACCGGCCAACCGGTACTCGCAGGCCACACTGGTATACCCGATCTGGCCCAGAGCGATGGCATAACCGCGCAGCTGCCGCCGATCGCCACGGGCGAAGCTGCCACCGTGGATCAGGAAGATGCCGGACCCGTTGGGCGACGGCGGCCGGTAGAGGTCGGCGCGGAGCGGGCGTCCGCCGGCCTCTCCCACGACGACCGTCTCCTCGTCCACCCGGTCCGACATGCGCACTCCTCTTGGCTGAAGGAAACGGCCTGCCCGATGACCCACCAAAGGGCCGGCGGGCCGGCCCGGGTGAATCTAACCCTGGGAGGAGAAGGACGACAGGAGGGCGTCGCGCAACACGCCCAGCCCCGGCAGGTCGGGGATCAGGTCGGCCACGCCGACGACGGTCGGGGTGAGCTCGCGCACCAGTCCGGCTCGTATGGAGTCGCCCAGGTCCATCAGGTCGGCCAGTGGTACCGGGTCCCAATGGGCATAGGCGCAGGAGGAGAACAGTGCTCCTTCCCGGCCGCGCCATTGCGACAGCCCCGTGACCTTGCAACCGCGGCGGAACACCTCGCCGGGGCCCCGGCCGGCGAAGCAGACCAGCTCACCGAGCTCGCCGGGAACCGAGCGTCCCGTATGTACTTCCAGTTCGTCGATTCCGAAAGCGGCCAAGGCGTCGCGCCACCACTCGCCCACCCAGGTTGCCGCGGCCGCGACATCGCCCAGCCAAAGATGATCGTCACGCGGGATCCAGGCATCGATCCACAGGTGATCGCCTGGCTGCAGAAGGACCGACCCTCCCCCGCCCCGTCGGCGCACCACCTCCACTCCCCGGTCCTGCACCCTCTGCCGGTCCACCAATTCGGCTCGCTGCGTGCTGCCCAGGACCAGCGTGGGCCGCTCCACCTCCCGGGCGACCGCCAGGCGAACGGGTTCGGTGCGGAACTGCTCGACGTCGAAGTGCGGACAGGGGGTCAACTCTCAGGATGCTGCGGCCAGGTACGGCTCCCACAAGGGATCCACATCCGAGAGGTGGCGGAGCCGCCAGAGGTGGCCGTCGGGTGGAGCCGGCTTGACCCGCAGCGTCCATCCCAGTTCGGACAGGAGCTGATCGGCCTTGACCAGGTTGTGCCGCTTGCACGCCGCCACCACATTGGACCAGTCGTGCGTCCCACCACGGCTGCGCGGGATCACATGATCGATCGTGTCGGCCGGAGCGGAGCAGTACACGCAAAGGCCACCGTCCCGGCGGAGGACCGACCGCCGGGTCACCGGAGGGATGCGGGCCCAGCGGGGAATGCGGACCATATGGGCCAGCCGGACGATGGAGGGAACCTCAACCTGGATCGAAGTCGAATGGAAGACCGCGCAGTCCTCGCGAAAGGCGACCGCTTCGGCCCGCCCCGCCAGGACCAGGACGACGGCACGGCGATCCGAGACGAGGGCCAGCGGCTCGTAGGTCGCATTGAGGAGGAGCACCCGCTCCATAACGAAGGAGAGGCTACCCGCGGCGGCGGCGCGTCCTCCGACACCATTGGAGGTAGGACCGCACGTCGGCGCTGGACGGCACCTCATCCCACCCGGTGCCCCCGAGGGCTGTCACCAGGCGGAACCGCCAGTACTCCTCCCCGGGCACCGGAAGGAAGGGCGGCCGGCGCCACCACCCGGGCCGGGCGAGGCGGGCCAGCGCACCCAGTGCAGCCCACCACAGCGCCGGGTGTGGCACCACCGCTTGCAGGACCACCGCGGCGTGGCGGCCCCAGTGGTGCCGGCCGGCGGTACTCATCTGGTCGACCCGATTCCCCGCCATCCCACCCGGGCGGCCCCAATCAGGGGGCCGCGGTCCCCCAGCCCTCCCGGCACCACTCTGGCCCCTCGGGCGAATTCCAGCCGGCACCGCAGATCGACCTCCCGCTGCGCGGCCTTGAAGAACGGCTCGCCGAACCCCAGGGCCACCGAGCCCCCGATCACCGCCAAGGGCAGATCGAGCAGGTTCACGGTGGAGGCCACGGCCCGACCGACCAGGGTCCCCGTCCGCTCCACCACCTCAGGCGGCGCCAACTCGGCCGGTTGGCCCGTCATGTCAGCCAACGAGGTACCCGAAGCCTCGGCTTCCAGGCATCCATGGCTGCCGCAGCCGCAAGGCCGCCCTTCGGGCACCACCACCATGTGGCCGATGTGCCCGGCGTTCCCCAGCCTGCCTTGGAGCAGCCTCCCGTCGATCACCACGCCGCCACCCACCCCGGTCGACACCACCATGGCGATGAAGTCCCGCTCGCCGGCTGCCGCCCCGATCCACCCCTCGGCCAGCGCCAGTGCCTTGGCGTCGTTGTCGACAAAGGTGGGCAGGCCGGTCAGGTCGCCCAACCGGGCCCGCAGGGGGAACTTCCGCCAGCCGGGGATGTTCAGCGGCGACACCTCCTCACCTCCGGCGCCCATCGGACCCCCGCACCCGACCCCGCAGACCACGATCCGGTCTCCGCCCGGTGCCCGCGACCGCACCCGATCGACCAGACCGGCCAGGGTCCTCCATGTGAGCTCGCCCTCTCCTCCGCCACCCGGGACACCGCCGCCGCCGCCAGCGCCAAGACCACTCGACCCGGTCGGAACCTGCTCCCTGTGCCGAAGGGCACCAGTGGAATCGACCAGCCCAGCGGCCATTTTTGTGCCACCGATGTCCACGGCGAGCGCCAGATCCGTCACGGGGAGCGGTGGTCGAGCGGCGGGAGAACCCGCAGACGGCTCAGTTCTCGCGCCGGTGGAACCGGGAGCGGAACCAGTCGCGGGCCTCGGTCACTGCTCCCTCAATGCCGCTGCTGGCGGCCGCTGCCTTCGACTGCTCCCCGTCCCTCGGGCGCGTCAGGTCGTGCCAGCCGGCCCGACCCATGCGGCGCAGGTTGCGCTCGAACCAGACGGCGGAGGCGAACATGATGACCACCCCCAGGAAGCCGGCCACCACGGAACTGCTGTAGAAGACCACCAGGATGACCACGCCGACGATGAAGGTCACAGCGGCCCACTTGCAGTAGCGGCCGGCGTGCCGGTACACGGACTCCGACCGCACGCGCTCGGCGAACTCGGGGTCCTGGCGTACCAGGGACTCCTCCAGCTCAGCCAGTATTCGCTGCTCATGGTCGGAAAGTGGCATCAGCACCAGCCCCGTGTCATAGGCGCGTCCATGCGCCCTTCATGTTTGCACGCTAGCCGGGCACAGACAACGCGCTCATGCCCCCGCGCTACCCCGTGCCTGGCGCCTCTCACCATCCGCCAGCTTAGGTCCGACCCGGGCCGGCTGGCACGCGGTCCCGTGCCGAATCCCCGGGCACCCGACCCGGGGTCCGCTCAGCCCCGCCGAGCGATCCTCCAGACGCCCCAGGACCCGAACCCCCGCTAAAGGTCGGGTGGGCGCCGGCGACGAGCCAAGGTGGCGATGGACGCTCCGAGGAGCCCAGAAATCGCGATGACGACGATCAACGGCGCCCGGGACTGGGTGACCCAGAATTCAATGGAGACGTGACGGAGGTTGCCCAGGGCGAACCACACCAGCAGGATCCCCGCCACACCCATGACGACGAGGCGGGCTTCCCGCCTGCGGCCCACCGCTCGGCCCGTCGGCTCCTTCGGACTCGCTTCCCTGGCCATGATGGGCCATTCTGACCCTTCGGGAACGGTCCCGCCGGCCAACTGGGGAGAAGGGTTCGAAGAGGAGAGGCTATGAGCAAGAGCGAGGTACTCACGGGAGCACGCACCATGTGGGAGCTCACCGAGTGGCGCGCCGAGGCCAGCCCTGACCAGCCCATGCTGAGAGCGGCCGACGGCGAGATGCTCACGTTCGGTCAGTTCCGCGATCGGGCCGCCCGGGTCGCGGCCGGACTCCACGCCCGGGGGATCGCCACGGGTTCGGTGGTGTCGTGGCAACTCCCGACCCGGATCGACACCGTGGTGCTCTCACTGGCTCTGGCGCGCCTCGGGGCGGTCCAGAACCCAATCATCCACCTCTACCGTGAGCGCGAGGTCGGCTTCGCCCTGCGTGAGACGGGCGCGTCGCTCTTCGTCATCCCGACCCTCTGGCGCGACATCGATTTCCCGGCCATCGCCGAGAAGGCACTGGCCGGCGCCCCGACCCGCCCCGAAATCTTGAGGATCGACGACGGGCTGCCCGAGGGTGACCCGGCCACCCTCCCACCCGCACCGCCGGGGATGCCTCCAGAGGACGCACCGATCCGCTGGATCTACTACACCTCGGGTTCCACGGCGGACCCCAAGGGCGTGCAGCACACGGACCAGACACTCATTGCCGGAGGGTGGGGCCTGGCCCGGGCGTTGGCCATGAACCCCGACGACGTCGGCACGATCGCCTTCCCCTTCGCCCACATCGCCGGACCCGACTACCTCGTCACCATGCTCACATTCGGCTTCCCGGCCATTCTCGTGGAGTCGTTCTCGGCGCCCAACGTCCTCCCGATCTTCCGCCGGCACGGCGCCACCATGGTGGGAGGCAGCACCGCCTTCTACGTGGCGTACCTGGCCGAGCAGCGCAAGGCACCGGACGAGCCGATCCTGCCCACGTTGCGGCTCATGTCCGGTGGGGGCGCCGCCAAGCCGCCCGAGGTCCACTACGAGGTGCGTGACGAAATCGGCGGCCGTGGCGTGGTGCACGGGTACGGCATGACCGAGGTGCCCATGATCTCCAATGGTTCCCCCGACGACACCGACGAGCAGCTGGCCAACACCGACGGCAAGCCGGTGGAGGGCGCCGAGGTGCGCATCGTCACCCTGGACTCCCGGCTCGCCGCGCCCGGCGAGGAGGGTGAAATCAGAGTCAAGGGGCCCATGGTGTTCCACGGCTACACCGATCCCGCCCTGACCGCCGAGGCGTTCGACGCCGAGGGCTACTTCCGCACGGGTGACCTGGGAAAGCTCAGGGCGGACGGGCACCTCACCCTGACCGGGCGCCTGAAGGACGTCATTGTGCGCAAGGGGGAGAACATCAGCGCCAAGGAGATAGAGGACCTCCTCTACACCCACCCAAAGGTGCTAGAGGTGGCCGTAATCGGCCTCCCGGACCCCGAGCGGGGTGAGCGGGTGTGCGCCGTGGTGCAATTGGCCGACGGGTACGACGCCTTCGAGCTCCCCGAGGTGGTCGCCTTCTGCCGCCAGGCCGGGCTCATGACGCAGAAGATCCCCGAGCAACTCGAGATCCGCACCGACTGGCCCCGGGCCGGCACCGGGAAGATCGTCAAGAAGAGCCTGCGCGACGAGTACGCCGCCGGGGTCGGGTGAGCGCACGCCTCGTCAGGCCCCCCGATCCGATCGGCGGGCTCCCCTACCGGATTGTCTTCGTCTGCACGGGCAACATCTGCCGTTCGCCCATGGCCGAGGTGATCACCCGGTCCCTGGCGGTTACCACCACGCTCGAGGACGGCACCACGTTGGACCGGCACGTGGCGGTGAGCAGCGCCGGCACCAGCCCCTGGCACGAGGGGGAGCCGATGCACCCGGGCGCGGCCAAAGCGCTGGCGCGTGGTGGCTTCCCCCGTCACGCGCACGTCGCCCACCACTTCCCCACCACCGGGCTCGGGGGCTACGACCTGATGGTGGCGCTCGACCGCAGCCACGGGGAGACCCTGCGGAGCCTGGGAGCCGACCCCGCCCGCTTGTTCCTCCTGCGATCATTCGATCCTGCCGCAGGGGCTGCCGCCGACGTGCCCGATCCCTACTACGGCGACGACGACACCTTCGCTGAGTGCCGGGACATGATCGCCGCCGCCTGCCTGGGTCTGGTCGCCTCGTTGGCCGCCCACTGGGACTCGCTCCCGGCCGCGTGAGCCCTCCCGCCACCCATGCGGACGGAGACGGGGCAACGCCCCAACCGACCAGGACCGATGCCGTGTGACATAGTGCCGACGTGGTCTCACACAGGGTCCGCCGCCGGCGTCGCCAGGTTGCCGCGGCCGGCGGCCTGGTCTTCATGCTCTTGCTGTACCTCCTCATCTTCTCCGGCGGCGGGCAGAAGAACCCCTCCCCGCCGAGCACTTCCGGCCCGCAGCCGAGCGAGGCATTCCCGGCGCACTCGCCGCTCAACCCCGACTGGAGAGGTGACGGCAGGTCCGTCACCCTGGGCTTCGGGGGGGACGTGCACTTCGCCGGCGCCGTCGCCACCAGCCTGGCCCAGAACCCGGCGACGGCACTGGGCGCCACATTCGGGCAGCTCTTCGCCGGCGCCCGGCTCAGGATGGTCAACGTTGAGAGCTCGGTCACCGACGGCACCTGCCCGGAGCCACAGAACAAGCCCTACATCTTCGACGCCCCTGCCACCGCTATCACCGCGCTGCGCAACGCGACCGTCACCGTGGCGACGGAGGCCAACGACCACGGCATGGACTGCGGGTCACAAGGCCTGTCCCAGAACCTGGCCATTGCCGCGAGTACCAAGTTTCCCATCATCGGAATCGGGAACGATGCCGCCCAGGCCTTCGCGCCCTACCGGATCCGGATCAACGGGCAACGCATTGCGGTCATTGCCGCCACCCAGGTGATCGCCGACAACCTGGTCAGCACCTGGTCGGCCACGGCCACCCAGCCCGGTGTGGCTTCCGCACTGAATCCGACGCTGTTGGTCAGGGCGGTCCAACGTGCCCGGCGCACCTCGGACACGGTGGTGGTCTACCTGCACTGGGGCACCGAGACGCAGGCGTGCCCCAACCCTGCGCAGGAACCGCTGGCCGAACAACTGGTCAGGGCGGGTGCCGACATTGTGATCGGTGCCGATGCGCACGTGCTCCTCGGCGGGGGCTACCTGGGCAGCTCTTACGTCGACTATGGCTTGGGCAACTTCGCCTTCTACGACAACACCGCGCCTGAAACCTCGGGCGGCTCCCTCATCCTCACCGTCGTGGGCCGGAGCATCACCAGCGCCACCTTCCGCCCCGCCACTGTCCTCGCCGGTTTGCCCCAACCCCTCAGCGGCGCTCCGGCGGCCAACGCCCTCCAGACGTGGGACGCGGCGCGCAACTGCACAAATCTGGCCGCCACCCCCTACACCAGCCTGGCATCCGAACGGGGGGAAACCTCCTCCTTCATCGCCCCGGCCACCACAGCCACCACGACCTCGACCACTACATCCGCCGGTAGCGTCTCGCCCACTTCCTCCTCCACCACCACGACCACCATTCCGCCGACCACCACCACTCCGACGGACAACGCCGGATAGGCACCTTTCCGATCCGGGCGACCTCTCCGCTTTCGCTCGGTCGGGCTAGTGACCCACCCCTTGACCCGTGCGGCCCGGCGGCCGGACGGCGCGCTCCGGCGGGTCGACCACCCGTCGCTCAAGGAAGTCGACGATGGCTGTCGCGACTCGGTCGGGCGCCTCAATCGGGAGCAGGTGGCCCGAGTCGTCGAACCACATGAGCTCACAGTCGGGGATCAGGTCCGCCATGCGCTGCTGCACGCTCGCCGGAGTGAAGTGGTCGCGCCGGCCGGCGAGAACCAGGGTGGGGACGGTGATCTCGGGCAGAAACTCTGCGGTGTGGTGCCGGCGCAGCCCGCTCATCATTTTGAACAACACCGAGAAGTTGACGTCCCCGATGTGGGCGATATGCGAGGCGATGTCCTTCTCCTGCACGTTCGGTCCGCCGACACCGATGCCCACCATGAGGCGTCGTCCCAGGCCCGGGTGGGCGATCCTTCGGGTGACGGGACGGATCCCCTCAAATGGGACGAAGCGGAAGATGACATCGGCAATGGGGTAGAGGCGGTCGAGAACGGGCATGTCGGCGAAGGTCTTGACGGGGTTCTCGAACGTGCCGGCGATCGGGATCAGGCCGGCCACCCGCTCGGGCGCCACCCGGCAGGTCTCCACAATGGCCTGCACCCCCATGGAGTGCCCCACGAGCACGGCGCGCTCCACGCCCGTTTTGTCGAGCACCTCCACGATGTCGGCCGCGAGCCGCTCGGGCGCCACGTCCTCGGCCCGGAGCTCGCGTGCCGCGAATCCCGGT
>DATLSH010000066.1:0-57080 GCA_035534235.1 Acidimicrobiales bacterium
GCCCAGGCCCACCGTCGTCTCTGCGCGCAGGCCAGGCCCATGAAGGTCAAACCCATGACAACAAGGTCCTGAGGGTGAAAGTCCTCGGACAGCGGCGCCATGACACATGGGATCACTGCCAGGAGAACGAGAGTGGCCGGCTCCCACCAGCAACGCCCCCGGCCCGAAGCCCGCAGGAGTACGACCACACCGGCCAGGAGTGCGAGCCAACTCAGGTACCCGAGCCGGGTCGTGGACCAGAACGCTCCCGAGCGGTTCGCCCAGCGGGTCATCGCTCTGATCGCGGTCGAACAGTGTGGGCCCAGCGCGCTCTGGGAGGGGAACGCGACGTGGTGACCGATCCGGGCCAGAGCGGCGAAGGCGCCTGAAATCAGTGGCCAAAGCGGCGCCGCGGCCGGACTTGCCGCGTGGTGGAGCGTGGCCTCGGAGAGGTAGGTGCAGGCCAGGTGGCCGTGAGCTATGGCCCACGTCAAGTAGACGGATTCGACGGCGTCTCCGTTTGCCGGCCCGCCCGAAAGACGGACCAAACCCACAAAGACGGCGATGCTGGCCAACCAAGCGAGCGCACACCACCCGTTCGACAGAGGCCGGTTGAGACGTGAGACCCAGACTGTGACCGGATGGGCATCAACGTCGTCAAGGGGCGGCGTCATGTCAAGTCTGTGGACAATCGGAGCGCACGCGTAAGGGTACATTCAATGTGCAGAAACTAAAGCTGGCCGAGCGCGGGTGGTGGGCTAACCGACATGAGCGATCGGACGGCCGACCTGGCACCGAAGGAAGCCGTCTTGTCCCGTCGAGCGATCGGCAATGGACGCGTGAGGAGTGAGCCACTGCCGAGTCTGCGGTGTCAGGTACCTTTGGTCACGTGGGGCGTCTTCGCCGTGACAGCGGAATGCGGAACCGCACCAGGGGAGGAGGGCGAACCCGGGTGAGCCTGCCCGCTCCCCCGCCCGACGCCGTTCCGCATGGCGCGCGGAAGCCGATCTCGTGGCTTGATCGGACGCTCTCGGCAAGATGGTGTGCGCTGGGCTGGATGATGTCCGTAACCACCTTCCTGGGACTCATGAGGCTCCTGGGCGGACCGGCGACCGGTGACTCCCCCGAGACCATTTATGCGACGTGGGCCATTGCCCATGGAAAATTTGCGTGCGCCTACCCTCCCCCGACGACACTTCACTTCTATCCTCTCTTTCGGCCCCAGCCGCCCGCACCTCCGCTCTGGCCGCTGCTCTCTGGCGGATTCGCCGCCTTGCTGCGCATCGGTCATCGGATCCCGTTCCCCTCCGGGGGCGCTCTCGGGCCGCACTGCGCGACGGCGTTTGACGCCATCTACCGTTGGGCAGGGGAAACTCGCGCCACCTTGCCCACGGTCGGGCTCGGGTACCTGAGTTGGCTCGTGCTGATGGCCGGGGTGATTGCGCTCCTGCGGTCTTCGGGTCGCGGGCGCTGCGGCTGGGAGCCGGCGACGCTGGTACTGCTGGCGTGTCTCCCGCCCCTCTGGATGCCCTTGTTGAACCTGTTTCACCCCCAAGACCTCATGGCCGTCGGGTTGGCTCTCGGTGGCCTGGCCTGTGCCCGGCGAGGATGGTGGGCCTGGGCAGGTGGGCTGCTCGGACTGGCGTTCACGTCTCAGCAGTTCGCGGTGTTGGTCGCCGCTCCACTGTTGGTCATGGCGCCGTGGAACCGGCGGCTGAGGTTCGCCGGGAGCGCCATCGCTGCCGCGGCACTCGTCACGGTCCCGATGATTGCGGTCACTTCGGGACGCGCCCTCAGGGCGACGGTCCTCGGGTCTGGCAATACCCTGTCGTTCGGAGGAACGGTGCTGTGGGAACTGCATCTTCACGGGACGCCACTGGTCGCCGTATCCCGGCTTCTGCCGATCGCCCTTTCCGTGGCGCTGGCATGGTGGGCGGTGAGACGGCTGGGCGCGACCGTGCGCGAACCAGTGCCTCTGGTCTCCGTCATTGCCATCTCCCTCAGTCTCCGTCTCGTCTTCGAACAGAATCTCTTCGGGTACTACTTCATGGCTCTCGTCGTGTCGCTCGTCGTGCTTGACGTGATCGGCGGGCAGATCCGCGGGCCACTGGTGGCTTGGCTGGTTCTGGTGTTTCTTGCCTTCATCCTCGTGCCGATCGGACTGGCGCCCAATGCCGAGCCATGGGGGCTCCAAGCGGACGGGGCGCTCCGCCTGGCGGCCGTTGCGGCCGCCGTCTTGTTCATCGTGCTCAGTGTCGCCCGCGCTCGGTTCCGCCCCTCTCTGCTGGCTTGGTCCGTGCTGGTGGTTGTGGCCTTTTCCCGTTGGCCACCTTGGATGGACCTCCCGTTGCGCCATCAACTCCCCTTGTGGTTCTGGCAAGTCGTACTGGTGGCCACCGGCGCCGCCCTCGCCGCCGGACCGCTGGTCTCGTCGGTGCGGGTTCATGGGCGGGTGAAGCCTTCATTGACCGACGTCGACGAGGATGTTGCGCTGTCGGTGTGAGACAGGGGGACGGTGAGGGGGAACGGCCCTACGGTCATTCAGAACTGGGGAGATTGGCGCCTATTTAGGGCGAACCGGGGACCGTTCCTCTCGTGTCGCCGCCACCAAACGAAGTCACATTCGACCTTGAAGAAGCCCGGGAACTTCTGATCGCGCTGGAAGAAGGTTGCGAAGTCGTGAGCTCAACTGACCGCCTTTCTGTCTTGGCTCAGTTGGAGCAACAACTTCTCGTGTTGACCCATAAGCTGGGACTTGAAGAAGGTGGGTCCGATGCCGACTGAGCTCTTGAGAGCACCTGAAGCCGCACGCCGGCTGGACATGCCAACGAAAGACCTCTTCCGTCTCGTCTTCGACGGCAAGATCCGCTATGTCATGGAGCGTGGCATCGTGCATTTCACTCCGGACTCACTCGAGGAGTACCGGGCCAACTCCGCCTGAGAGGTCGGGAGCCGGCAAGGCCGTCCACTACTCTGGTGAACCCAGGTCCCGGAGAGGAGAGATCCCCCGGCCGAATGAGAAAGGGTGAACGATGGCCGCCGTCATTTCGGTTGTGCTTCCCGACGGTTCGCAGCGGGAGCTGGCCGAGGGGACGACGGCGGCGGAGCTCGCCCGGGCCATCGGCTCCCGATTGGCCAAGGCGGCCGTCGTGGCCATGGTCGACGGGCACGAGGTGGACCTGGCCACACCCCTGAGCGACGGGGCCCAGGTGGCCATCGTGACCGCCGACTCCGACGCCGGTCGGGACGTGCTCCGCCACTCCACCGCCCATGTGCTGGCCCAGGCGGTGCTGCGGCTGTGGCCGGGCGCCCAGTACGCCATCGGGCCGGTCATTGAGAACGGCTTCTACTACGACTTCGCCCTTCCGGGCGGCGCCCGTTTCAGCGACGACGACCTGGAGCGGATTGAGACCGAAATGCGGGCCATCATGGCGGAGGACCAACCCTTCGTGCGGCACGAGCACGCGCTGGCCGACGGGCTCGCGCTCTTCGCCGGGCAGCCCTTCAAGCGCGAGATCATCGAATCCGTCGGCACCGGGGCCGAGGAGGTGGATGCCGCCGGTTCGGTGGTCAGCACCTACTGGAACTCGGACACCTTCTTGGACCTGTGCCGGGGCCCCCACGTCCCCTCGACGGGCCGCCTGGGCCACTTCAAGCTCATGCGGGTGGCGGGCGCCTACTGGCGGGGCGACGAGAAGCGGGCCCAGCTGCAACGGATTTACGGGACGGCCTGGGAGTCGGAGAAGGCTCTGGCGGCCCACCTGCACCAGCTACAGGAGGCCGAGCGCCGCGACCACCGCAAGCTGGGGGCCGAGCTCGACCTGTTCAGCTTCCCCGAGGAGATCGGATCCGGTCTGGCCATCTTCCACCCCAGGGGCGGCACCGTCCGCCGGATCATGGAGGAGTACTCCCGCCAGCGCCATGTGGAATCGGGCTACGAGTTCGTCAACTCGCCCCACATCACCAAGAGCGAGCTCTTCGAGATCTCGGGCCACCTGGACTGGTTCGCCGACGGCATGTACCCCCCGATGGAGCTCGACGGGGGGGCGCAGTACTACCTCAAGCCGATGAACTGCCCGTTCCACATTCTGGTGTTCAAGAGCCACCAGAGGTCGTACCGGGAGCTGCCGATGCGCCTCTTCGAGTTCGGGACGGTGTACCGCTACGAGAAGTCCGGCGTGGTGCACGGATTGACCCGGGTGCGCGGCATGACCATGGACGACGCCCACATCTTCTGCACCCGGGAGCAGATGGGTGCCGAGCTGGTGCGGACGTTGCACTTCGTGCTGGACCTGCTGCGCGACTTCGGGCTCTCCGAGTTCCACCTGGAGCTCTCGACCAAGCCGCCCGGAAAGGCCGTGGGCTCCGACGAGGACTGGGACGTGGCAACCGAGACGCTCCGGAGCACGGCCGCGCAGATGGGACTGCAGGTGGCGATGGACGAGGGCGGGGGAGCGTTCTACGGCCCGAAGATCAGCGTGCAGGCCCGTGACGCCATCGGCCGCACGTGGCAGATGTCGACGGTGCAGCTGGACTTCCAGCTCCCCGAGCGCTTCGCGCTGGAGTACGTCGGTGCCGACAACGCCCGCCACCGGCCGATCATGATCCACCGGGCCCTCTTCGGATCGGTGGAGCGCTTCATGGCCGTGCTGATTGAGCACTACGCCGGCGCGTTGCCGACGTGGCTCTCCCCCGAGCAGGTGCGGGTCATCCCGGTGACCGATGCCCACGCGGGCTACGGGCAGACGGTGGTGGAGGCCTGCACGGCGGCGGGCCTGCGGGCCTCGCTGGAGACGAGCGGGGAGAAGCTGGGCGCGCTGATCCGCCGGGCCAAGCTGGCGAAGATCCCCTACGTGCTGGTGGTGGGGGACGACGACGTGGCCCATGGCACGGTGGGGGTGAACCGGCGCGGGTCGGATGCCAAGCCGGACCGCGGGGTCAAGGTGGCGGAGTGCGTGGCCGATGTGGTCGATGAGGTGGCGCGCAAGGGCGTGCCCGAGGACCGGTGAGCCTTCAGAACCTGTGGGCGGGGTGGCGTAGCGAGTACATCGTCGAGGCCACGGCTCGGGAGCGTGGGGCGGGGTCGGCGCACCAGGTGGAAGCGTGCGTGTTCTGCCGGTTGGCGGACAGCGGCGCCCCCTCGGAGGAGAACCTGGTGGTGTGGCGGGGCGACGGCGTCTTCGTGGTGATGAACGCCTATCCCTACGCCAGTGGCCATGTGCTCGTGCTGCCCGAACGCCATGTCTCCGGGTTGGGTGAGCTGACGGATGCTGAGTCCGCCGCGCTGTGGTCGGCGACGCGGGGCGCGGTGGCCGCCATCGAAGCGGCCTACGACCCCGACGGGTTGAACATGGGTGCCAACCTGGGCCGGGCTGCCGGGGCCGGGCTGCCCGCACACGTCCATCTCCACGTCCTGCCTCGGTGGTCGGGCGACACCAACTTCATGACCTCGGTGGCCGGAATCCGGGTGATGCCGGAGACCTTGCAGCAGGCCTGGCGCAAGGTCAGCGGGGCCTGGCCGGCCTGAACAGGGGAGCGGGCCACCGGCGGTGCCCAGGGCACGCGGGTCGTGCATGGGAAGCTGGGGCGTGGTCACTCGGGTCAAGGGACTGCGGCGGTCGTGGTCGCTCCTGCGGTACCTCTTGGGCTTCGGACTGGTGGCCGTGGCCGTCTGGGTGCTCTGGTCGCACAGCTCAGAGCTGGCCGGGTTCTCCCAGGTCCTGGGCAACCTCAACTGGTGGTGGATCGCGCCGGCGATCGTGCTCGAGCTGGCCTCGTACATCTGCTTCGCGGGGATGCAGTACGAGCTCCTGCGCAGCGGGCACCTCCGGGCGCCCCCTTGGCCGCTCCTCAAGATGAGCTTCGCCTCGCAGGCCCTGGCCAATTCCCTGCCGGGAGGGAATGCCGTCTCTTCGGTCTACGGGTTCCGCTGGTACCGTCGGTTCGGCGCCGACAGCACGCTGGCGGCCTGGGCCCTGATCGGCACGTTCGTCGGATCTATGGTCACCCTGTCCCTGGTGGCCGTCCTGGGGTTGGCCGTGGCGGCGGACGAAGGCGCCTCCCTCGACCTCGTTCCGGTCCTCATCGGCGCCTTCGTCGTCACCGTGGCCGTGGGGGCGTTGTTCGTCTACGAGCGACCGCTTCACTCGGTCGTGGGCGGAGCGGTCAGTGCCTCGCGGGCCCTGACCGGCCGACCCCGGGGCGACGCCACGGTGCAGATCGAACGGATCATGAAGTGGATGACCGTGGTCCGGCTCGGATGGAAGAGCATCGGTCGCATCGTGCTGTGGGGGACCTCCAATTGGCTGCTCGACTGCGCATGCTTCGCCCTCATCTTCCTGGCCATCCGGGCGCCGATCCCCTGGGAGGGGCTCTTGCTGGCCTACGGTGCCGGCCAGCTGGCCGCCACCCTCCCGATCACCCCGGGTGGACTGGGTGCGGTCGAGGGGAGCATCACCGTGGCCCTGGTGGCCTTCGGGGGTGCCCAGTCGACCACGGTCGACACGGTGCTCATCTACCGGTTCGTCAGCTTCTGGTTCATCCTCGTCATCGGTTGGGCGTTCATGGGCGAACTGGCGCTCCAGGTGCGGGCGGGACGCTGGAACCGCCGGGCGATGGCCAGCGACAATGAGGCCGGACCGAGCGTCTTCACGCCGGCACTGTCGGGAGTGGTCCGGTGACGGCGACGAAGCGGGGGCGTCCGTCCGCGCTGGCGGCCCTGGTGCTCCTGGCCACCGTGGCAACCGGGTGCACGTCGGCCCGCAGCACCCTCGGCTCGTCAGGGGACACGTGTTACACCGCCCTGCCCACCGCCTTCCAGGCGGTGGGGCCGGACAGCCGCATGGCGGGTGTACGCGGGTTCACCCTGGGGCAGCTCAGGCTGGTGGCACCGCATCTGTACCAGGCGATCTCCCCGGGCCGGTCTCCCGCCCAGCAAGTCTGCGTCGTCGCCTTCATCGGGACCTTCACCCGAGCCACGGTGTCCAGACCCTTGGGCCGACCCTCGGGCGGGTTGGCCGTGGTCGTTTCGGCGAACCCGACCCAGGAATTGCTGGGCACCGTCATCTTCAAGCGGGCGCCACTGGACTTCGGGCGCTTCCACGCCGGCTGACCATGGTGGCCCTGCTGGCGTTCTAGCGGATTTCGACCCATTCGTCAGTGTTTGCCAAGCCGCTCGACGTGGTCACGGCCGGTTCCATTATTGAGGAGTGGCTGTCGCAATCGGCAGCACTGGTCGTCCAACCCACCCTGCGTCATCTGGCCGTCCTGGGCGGACTCCTGGCCTCGTCGGGCTCGGGGGCGAATCTCGTGAACGACGCCCACTTGGCGGCCCGGGGGGTAGCGCCGGGCTCAGGCCTGGGCCGGCACGATCGATGCGACCAGATGTTCGGGCACGGGGTCGTAGTGGTCGTAGGTGGCGGTGAAGGAGCCCCGGCCGCCGGTGAGGGCACGGAGGTCGACGGCATAGCGGCTCAGCTCCGCGGTGGGAACGGTGGCGATCACCATCTGATAGCCGCCATCAGCCTGGTCCGTCCCGATGATGCGGGCGCGGCGGGCATGGAGGTCGCCGAGGACATCACCCTGGCAATCGGCCGGGACCGTCACCTCAAGCCTTGAGATCGGCTCCAGCAGAATGGGGCCGGCATCGGCCATGGCCTGGCGGATGGCGGCGGCGGCGGCCATCTTGAAGCTCACCTCGTTGGAGTCGACCGAATGGGCCTTGCCGTCGTCCACCGTGACCGCTATGTCGACGATCGGATAGCCGAAGAGCCCACCGGCGGCCATGGTCTCGACGACGCCCTTCTCGACGGCCGGGATGTACTGGCGAGGGATGGCTCCCCCCACCACCTCGTCGTGGAAGGAGAACCCCTCACCGCGCGGGAGTGGCTCAATCCGCAGATGGCAGACGCCGAACTGGCCGTGGCCGCCGGACTGCTTCTTGTGCTTGCCCTCGGCCTGGGCGGCCGTCGTGATGGACTCCCGGTAGGGGATGCGCAGCTCCTCGCGCTCCACGTGCACATTGTGTTTGCGCTCGAGCCGTTCCAGGGTCACGGCGAGGTGGACCTCCCCGCTGACCCCGAGGACCGTCTGGTGCGTCTCGTCGTCCCGGGTGACCGAGAGGGACGGATCCTCGTCGCACAGGCGACCGATGGCCGACATGAGCTTGTCGTCGTCGGCCCGGGTGGCCGGCTTGACCGCCACCCGCAAGGCGGGTTCGGGCAGTGGAGGACCCGGCACCGTCACGGGCTGGCCCTTGGGGGCCAGGGTGTCGCCGGTGCGGGTCCCGTTGAGCCTCGGGATCGCCACGAAGTCACCGGCCACCACCGCATCGGTCGGCGTGGCCGCCCGCCCGGAGATGGTCTGGAGGGCGTGCAGGCGCTCCTCGTCCCGGGATCGGCTGTTGACCAGCACGGTGTCGGTGCGCAGTGTTCCGGACACCACCTTGCACAGTGACATCTTCCCGGTGTGGCTGTCGGTGAAGGTCTTGGTCACGGTCAACAGGGTCTGGCCGGCGGCGTCACAGGGGATCTCGGTCGAAGTGGTGCCGGCCAGGACGGTGAGCGGGCGGCGCGCGCCGGGGGCCGGGCAAAGCTCCTCAATGAGCCGGGCCAGGCGGTCGACACCGACGCCGCTGGTGGCCGAGCAGCACAGGACGGGGAACACGCTGCCCGACGCCACGCCGCCGGCCAGGCTCTCCTCAAGCTCGGCGTAGTCGAGCGTCTCGCCGTTGAGGTAGCGCTCCATCAGGTCGTCGTCACCCACCACGATCCCCTCCACCAGTTGCTCGTGAATGGTGTGCTCCTCGTCGACCAGGTCCTCGGGGATGGGACCTGCCTGGCCGGCGGGGGGGACGGTGCCATCGACCGGAGCGTTGGCCGCGGGCGTCTCGTAGTGGGTCGCCGTGTCATCGAGCAGGTCGATCACGCCGTGGAACTCCGCTTCGGAGCCGATGGGGAGCTCCACCGGGGCCACGCCGGCACCGAAGGTGGCCCGGATGTCGGCCAGGGTCCGGTCGAAGTCGGCCCGCTCCCGGTCGAGCTTGTTGACCACGATCACCCGGGGCAGGCCCATTCTGGCGGCGGCCCGCCAGGCGTCCTCGGTCTGGGCCTGCACCCCGTCGGTGGCGCTGACCACGACGACGGCCAGATCGACGCTGGCCAGTGCCGTGAGCATCTCCGATGCGAAGTCGGCGTAGCCCGGAGTGTCCAGCAGGTTGACTTTGACCCCGTTGACCGTCAGCGGGGCCAGGGCGGTGGAGATGGAGAGCTGGCGCGCCACTTCTTCGGGCTCGAAATCCATGGTGGTGGTGCCCTTCTCCACCGAGCCGCGCCGGGGGATGGCGCCGGTGGCGGCCAGCAGGGCCTCGGCCAGCGTCGTCTTGCCGGCCCCATGGTGCCCGACGAGGGCGACATTGCGGATTGCGGTCGGGTCGTGTGGCACCTGGTCCTCCGTCCGTGCGGCGCTGGCAGTGGTGATGCTGCGTCTTCTGGGCCGAGTGTAGGACGAGGGGCTTCCCGGTGCCCGGGAAAGCGGGGTCATCGTGCCTGGCCGGTGGGGTTTCTCACCAACCGGGGGGTCAGATGATAAACTTTTGTATCTGTTTTGAGGGCGCCACTCGCCCCCTATGCGTGGCGCAGGACGAGGTGCTTCATGTTCGACGGTCGCTGGCGCGGTGCGATCGACCGGTCCACCGGACCGGTTGGGATCGCACTCCATCGCCGAGGTATCACCGCCGACGTGCTCACCGCCACCGGGCTGGTGTCGGCCACCGCCACCGCGTGCGCCGTCGGCACCGGCCACCTTCACCTGGCCATCATCCTGCTGGTGGTGACCGGGCTGCACGATCTGCTGGACGGGCCGGTCGCCAAGGCGGCGGGGACCGCGTCGGTGCGGGGTGCCTTCTTCGACTCGGTGACCGACCGGGTGGCCGACGCCGTCCTCATGGGCGGCGTGTCGTGGTACCTCATCGGTCACGGTGGCGGGCACCTGGCGGTGCTGCCGCTGGCCGTCCTGGGCGCCACCGCGCTGGTCTCCTACGAGCGGGCCAAGGCAGAGTCCCTGGGCCTGTCGGCCAAGGGTGGGCTCATGGAGCGGGCCGAACGCATGATCCTGCTCGGCGTGGCCTTCATCGATTCCTCCCTCCTGGTTGCGATCCTGTGGGTGATGCTGGTGCTGATCTCCATCACGGCGATGGCCCGCTTCGTCAAGGTGTGGAATGCCGCCTCGGGCCGGGACGAGGTGATCCGGCGGCGACTCGAGGCCTGGCGCGAAGGACGGGTGGACTCCCGCTGGAGGTCATGGCGTGAAGGTCGCGAAGGCTCGGGCGTGCCGCGCCGGGAGCTCACCCGCACCGCCGGCGCCCCCGTGGGTCGCTGGCGGGCCCGCCGTCAGGAATCGCTGAGCAGCCGATCGGGACGGACCCTGCGGGAGCGCCGCGCCATGAGGGCGCACACCGGGAGCGCTGGCGGTGGCGCTGGGGCACGCGGGGGCAGGGTCCCGAACCGGAACCGAACCGCACGCCGGCCCCCTGCCTGAGCCGGCGCGGCGGGCGCCCGGGCATGAGGCGCCTGCATGGGGGAAGTGAAGGCGGGCTGGCGGTCCACCGCCAGGTACCTGTCGTACCGGGGCCTGGGCACGGCCATGGGACGGATGCCCGAGCCGTTGGCGCGGGGGTTGGCGGGCGGGGTCGCCCGCGTCATGGCCTGGCGGGGCGGTCCGGACCTGCAGATGAACCAGCGCCACATGGGGCGTGTCCTGGGCAGCGAGTGCGCCGACGGCGTACAACCCGACCCCGCACTGGTGCGGCGCTGGAGCCGGCGGACGTTCGCCGCGTACGGCCACTACTGGGTGGACGGGGCGCGCCTGCCCTTCATTGATGAGGAGGGCGTCCGTTCGAGGTTCCGGTTCGCGCGCGGTGGGGAGCTGATCCGGGACGCGGTGGCGCAGGGTCGGGGGGTCGTCATCGCGCTGCCTCACGTGGGGAGCTGGGAGTGGGGCGGCGCCTGGCTGGCGCTCGAGCGCATGCCGATGACGGCGGTGGTCGAGCGCCTGGAGCCCGAGCGGCTCTTCGAGTGGTTCGTGGAGCAGCGGGCGGCCATGGGACTGACCGCGGTGCCCTTGGGCGACGGGTCCGGCGCCGCCATCCTGCGGGCCCTCAAGGAGGGTGCGGTGACCGGGCTGGTCAGCGACCGTGACCTGGTGGGCAACGGCGTGGAGGTCGAGTTCTTCGGGGAGAGGACGACCCTGCCCGGCGGCGCGGCCACCTTGGCCCTGCGCACCGGAGCGGCGTTGCTGCCGGCGGTGGTGTACTCGGGACCGGGGCGTTGGCACACCGGGGTCGTGCACCCTCCGCTCGACACCACCCGGCGCGGCTCGCTGCGGGCCGACGTGGCCCGGCTGACCCAGGAGCTGGCCCACTGCTTCGAGGAGTTCATCCGCCGCCATCCCGAGCAGTGGCACCTCTACCAGCCCAACTGGCCGAGCGATCGACCGTGACGGTGGGGCCGGCGTGAGGATCGCCATGCTCTCGCCGTATGCGCTGTCGCGACCGGGCGGCGTCCAGGGTCAGGTCCTCGGCCTGGCCCGATCACTGCGCGCCCGGGGCCACGCCGTCACCGTCATGGCGCCCGATGGAGGGGCGGGCCGTGTGGCCGGGGGGGCCCGGGCAGCCGGGGGGGCCGGGGGGGCCGGGGGGGCCCGGGAGATCTTCGTCCTGGGCCGACCCACCGGGCTTCGCTCCAACGGTTCGGTGGCCCCGGTGACGATCTCGCCGTGGGCGGCCGTGCGGGCCGAGCGGTTCGTCCGCCGGGGCGGATTCGACGTCCTGCACCTGCACGAGCCCCTGGCGCCGATGGCGTCGTATGGCCTCGCGCTGAGGGCTCCGGTGCCGATGGTGGGGACGTACCACCGGGCGGGCGTCAGCCGGTGGGTGCCCGTGTTCAAGCCGCTGCTCAAGCTGGTCGGGTCACGCCTGCAGGTGCGGGTGGCGGTCTCGGAGGCGGCACGCGAGACCGGCATCCGGTCGAGCGGCGGTGACTACGAGGTCCTGTTCAACGGCGTCGACATGGAGCGGTTCTCCCAGCATGCCCCGGTCAAGGACGACCAGGGGCGTCCCACCGTGCTGTTCCTCGGCCGTCACGAGGCGCGCAAGGGTCTGGGCGTCCTGCTCAATGCGTTCGCATCGGTGGAGCGCCCCGCGGTGCTGTGGGTGGTCGGCGACGGGCCCGATCGCGAGATGCAGCGGCGGCGCCACCCCGAATCGGAGCGGGTCAAGTGGCTGGGCCAGCTGAGTGACGAGGAGGTGGCCGCCCGCCTGAGCGGGGCGGATGTCCTCTGCGCCCCCTCACTGCGGGGAGAGTCGTTCGGCATGGTGGTGCTCGAGGGCATGGCGGCGCGCTGCGCCGTGGTGGCATCGGACCTCGAGGGTTACCGCGCCGCCGCCGGTGGGCACGCCGCGTTGGTGGCGCCGGGTGACGCGGCCGCCCTGGGCCGGGCGCTCCGGGTGGCCCTGGCCGATGCGGTGGAAGGGAGCGGGCTTTCCTCAAAGGAGGCCCTGAATGCCGCCGTCGCGCACGCCCAGGGGTGGTCGATGGACGCGTTGGCCGAGTGCTACCTCAATGCCTACGCCCGGGCGATCGCCCGGTACCGGGCCGGCTAGGGCTGGCAGGTGTAGACGGGATGACCCTCTTCGGCGTTGAGCAATTGGGAGGGGGAGTCGTTGAGCGAGGCCGTGGTCGGCACGGTGATGCAGCGGCTGACGTGGGGGAGCGGCCTTCCCGGAGGAGCGACCTCGCTGGCGAAGGAGGACGACAGGTGGGGCACCGCCTGGACGGCGTCTCCTTGCGCTCGCGGCCCGGCCACCCCGGTGGCGGCTGCCCACAAACCGGCATAGATATGCTCATGGTCGTCATGGCCGAGGAATCCCCCAGTTCTGGAATGACGCCCAAGGATCGTCCCGGTGGCGGTGGCGGTGGCGGTAGCGGTGGCGGTAGCGGTAGCGGTAGCGGCGGCTCCAACGGCGGTGGCTCCAACCGCAACCGCAACCGGAACAGGAACCGGAGTCGCAATCGTGGCGGGGGCGGCCAGGGCCAGAACCGCCCGGGTGTTCGTAGCGGCAACGGCGGCAACGGCAACGGCGGCAACGGCGGTGGCCGCAGCCGGAGCGGTCAGGGCTCCCGCCCGGGCGGGGGTCAGTCCGGGCGGACCCGCACCAGCGCCCCCCGGGCCACGGGGACGGCACCCGAGGTGCTCACCCCCCTGATCATTGAGCCGGGGCTCGGCGCCGCCCAGATCCTCCCCGCCGAGGTGGCGGCCAACCGGCGGCGGGCCGTCATGCTGTGCGAGCGGACCGCCCTGGTCCCCGCCCTCGTCGTGGGGTTGGTCATCGGGCTCGTCCTTTCGCCGGTGATCGGGGCGGCGGCCTTCGTGGTGGTGGCGGTGGGGGTCGGCTTCGGCCTGTGGCGCGTGGCGCCCGCAGTGGCCCTGCGCCGCATCGGTGCCGTTCCCCTGCCCGAGCGCGATCATCAACGACTGGTCAACGTCACCGAGGGGCTGTGTGCGACCTTCGGCCTGCGCATGCCCACGCTGTTCATCGTGTTCGACGCCGTGCCCAACGCCTGCGTGCTCGGTCGCAACCCCGCTTCGGCCGATCTGGTGGTCACCTCCGGCCTGCTGGACACCATGGGCCCCATTGAGCTGGAAGGCGTGATCGCGCACGAGTTGGCCCACGTCAAGCGGGGCGACAACGACATCTCGTCCATCGCGCTCGCCCTGTCCCGCTTCGGGGGTGAGTCCATGCTGCGCCGGTGCGTGGGGGAGAGCAGGGAGTATCGAGCCGACGTCGTGGGTGCGTCCGCGGTGCACTACCCCCGGGGCCTGCTGGACGCGTTGCGCCTGATGATCGCCGCCCCACCTCCCGTCGGCAATTCCGTGTTCAACCCGGACCGCATGGGGGCGACCCGCTGGGTCTGGATCGACCCTTCGGTCGGGCAGCGCGGCGAGCCGATGCCGGTCGGGGATCTCAATGCCACCTCGGTCAGGGCCGCCGCACTGAGCGAGTGGTGAGAAGGGGCGGCCCACCCTCGTAGACTGGCGCGATGACGACCGGAACGTTCACCGTCAAGCGGGGGTTGGCCGACATGCTGCGGGGAGGCGTGATCATGGATGTGGTCAACGCCGAGCAGGCCAAGGTGGCCGAGGACGCCGGGGCCGTCGCCGTCATGGCGCTCGAGCGGGTGCCGGCGGATATCCGGCGCGACGGCGGCGTGGCGCGGATGAGCGACCCGTTGCTGATTGAGGGGATCCAGGACGCGGTCACCATCCCGGTGATGGCCAAGGCCCGCATCGGCCACTTCGCCGAGGCGCAGGTGCTCCAGAGCCTGCAGGTGGACTTCGTGGACGAGTCCGAGGTCCTGACGCCGGCCGACGAGGCGCACCACATCGACAAGTGGCCGTTCACCGTGCCGTTCGTGTGCGGGGCCACGAATCTGGGTGAGGCGCTGCGGCGGATCTCGGAAGGCGCAGCCCTGATCCGCTCCAAGGGTGAGGCGGGGACCGGGAACATTGTGGAGGCCGTGCGCCACCTGCGCGCGATTCTGGGCGCGCTGCGGGCGGTCAGCCAGGCCGATCCGGCCGAGCTCTACGGCTGGGCCAAGGAGTTGGCCGCGCCCGTGGGTCTGGTGCAGGAGATCGCAGCGAGCGGTCGTCTGCCGGTGCCCTTGTTCTGTGCCGGCGGCATCGCCACCCCATCTGACGCCGCGCTGGTCATGCAGCTGGGGGCCGAGGCCGTCTTCGTGGGCTCGGGCATCTTCAAGAGCAGTGATCCGGCCCGCATGGCTTCGGCCGTGGTCGAGGCCACCGCGCATTTCGAGGACGCCGACCATGTGGCCAAGGTCTCGCGCGGCCTGGGCGAGGCCATGCGCGGGCTGGAGGGCGCCGCCGTCGGGGAGCACCTGGCCGACCGGGGGTGGTAGCGGGCGGCGACGGTCGCCCCGTGGTCGGGGTGCTGGCGCTGCAGGGTGATGTGCGGGAGCACGTGGCGGCCTTGGCTGCGGTCGGGTGCCGGAGCCGGCTGGTGAAGCGGGTCGGCGACCTCGGGGGGCCAGGGGGGTCGGGGGGGCCCGGGGGGTCGGGGGGGCGGGTGCGGCGGGATGGGTTGGATGGCCTGGTGCTGCCGGGTGGGGAGTCGACCACTTTGTCCATGCTGCTGGAGTCGACCGGCCTCTTCGATGCGATCGCCGGCCTGATCGCTGAAGGGATGCCGGTGCTGGGCACGTGCGCCGGCCTGGTGCTCCTGGCGACCGAGGTGCTGGACGGCCGCCCGGACCAGCGGACCTTCGGCGTGCTCTCCGCCGTGGTCCGGCGGAACGGCTACGGCCGCCAACAGCAGTCGTTCGAGACCGAATTGGCCTTCGGTGAAGGACCGGCTCTGCCCGCGGTGTTCATCAGGGCCCCGGTGATCGTCAGCCTGGGCGACGACGTGGAGGTCCTGGCCACGTTGGGGAGCGGGCCGGGGAGCGGGCCGGGGAGCGGGCCGGATGCGGGGGCGGTCCTGGTGCGGCAGGGGCCCGTCGTGGCCGCGGCGTTCCACCCCGAGTTGACGCCTGATCGGCGGGTCCACCGGTTTTTCGCCTCCCTGTGCCGTCCTGGCGCCGGGTGCCCGGACCGGGGCCTGGTCCCGGGCCGGGGCGCTCCTTGATGCAGCTGCGCCGCTACGTCCTGACCATCACCTGCCCGGACCGCATCGGCATTGTCGCCGCCGTGACCGGGTTCATCGCCGGCCACGGGGGATCGGTGCTGGAAGCCGCCCAGCATGGGGATCTGGACTCGGGACTGTTCTTCTTGCGTATTGAGGTGACGGCGGACAGCCTCCCGTTCGGGCCGGCGGCATTCCGGGAAGCTTTTGCGCCATTGGCTGCCGGCTTCGCCATGGAGTGGCAGCTGGCGGACAGCGCCGAGCGCAAGCGGGTGGTCCTCTTCGTCAGCCGCGAGGACCACTGCCTGGCCGACCTCCTCCACCGCTGGCGCAGCGGCGATCTGGAGTGCGACATGGTCGGGGTGATCTCCAATCACGAGGATCTCCGCTCCTTCGTCGAATGGCACGGCATCCCTTTCCGATGGGTGCCGGTGGGGGCGGAGCCGGCCGCCGCGGCGGAGGCTTTCGCCGAGATCGACCGCATCGTGGACGAGGCGCGGGCCGACGTCATCGTCCTGGCTCGCTACATGCAGATCGTCCCCGACTGGTTCTGCGACCGCCACCACGGGCGCATCATCAACATCCATCACAGCTTCCTGCCCTCGTTCGCCGGCGCCCGTCCCTACCACCAGGCCTTCACCCGCGGGGTCAAGCTCATCGGTGCCACGTGCCACTACGTGACCCCCGCCCTCGATGAAGGGCCCATCATTGAGCAGGACACCCGCCGCATCGACCACGCCGACAGCCCCGACGAGCTGCGCCGGGTCGGTCGTGACATCGAGCGCACCGTGCTGGCCCGGGGCCTGCGCTGGCACCTGGAGGACCGGGTGCTGTTGAGCGGTTCCAAGACCGTCGTCTTCACGTAGCGGCCCGACGGGCGACCCCGTGGTCACATTAGTCCTGGTCAAACGGTTGTCACAGCCTTCTGGCATCCTCGGATCATGACAACCGCTGCCCCTCCGAGCGCCCCCGTCATGCGCACCCGGCCCCTCTGCCGGGATCACGGTGGCGATGCCCGGTCGCAGGAACTGGCGGCGAGCATCGAGGCACACCAACGAGCGATTGCCCGCCATGAAGGCGCCCTGCTCCAGGAGATCGCCGAGTTCGACCGGGTCGAAGCCTGGCGGGGCGACGGCGCCCTCTCCATGCGAGCCTGGCTCGTTGCACGTTGCCGGATCAGCGCCGCCCGCGCCCGAGTCCTGGTGACGGTGGCCGAGGACATGGTTGAGCTCCCCCGGCTCTCCCATGCGCTTTCGGAAGGAAGCGTCACCCTTGATGTCGTCGCCCCCCTCGCTGCCGTCGCCACTCGGGCCACTGATGCCGGAGTGGCCGAGGCATCGGCGCACTGGACACCCAAGCAGGCCCGGGAGTGGGCCGCCGGCGTGAAGGGGGTCACGGGAGCTGACTCCGCTCAATTGTTCAACCGCCGCTCTGTGCGCTTCGACGACGAACGATGCACCCTGTGGGCCCAGCTGACCAGGGACTCCTATGCCTCCGTCAAGTCAGCTCTCGTCGGTCGGGCGCTGCGGCATGACCACCCGAGCTCCGGTGATGATGACTACGAACCGTTTGAGGCCCGCTGCGCCGACGCCCTTCTCAACATCTGTGTCGAGAGCGGTCGGCGGGGCAGCGACATCGTGCACGGTGGCGCC
Organism: Acidimicrobiales bacterium; assembly: GCA_035534235.1. Lineage (GTDB taxonomy): Bacteria > Actinomycetota > Acidimicrobiia > Acidimicrobiales > RAAP-2 > Bog-473. Next base: position 17,326 of record DATLSH010000066.1, read on the forward strand.
CAGGTCACCATGGTCGTGCACACCGACCTGGAAATGTTGCTCCGGGATGACGGGTACGGCCATGCCTCCATCGAAGGTGGTGGACCGATTTCGGCCGAGGTGGCCCGCCGGTTGGCCTGCGACGCCGGGGTCACCATTTCCTTCGATGCGCCCGATGGCACCTGTCTTGACCAGAAGCCGCTCCGTCGCGATCCCACCACTGCGCAGCGGATTGAGATACGCCGGCGCGACAACGGGTGTCGGTTCCCCGGGTGCTCATGCACGAACGTGACCGCTGTGCATCACGTGGTGTGGGCATCCAGGCAGGGGCCGACGGTGATGTCGAACCTGCTGACCTTGTGCGTGGCCCACCACAGCCGGGTGCACGAACTCGGTTGGAAAGTCGATGGTGATGCCAATGACCTCGTGACCTTCACCAGCCCTCATGGGCGCCGGTTCGTTTCCTCTCCGTCACCGAACTGGCGCCGTTCAATTCCGATGCGCACATGAAACCGCGTGGGCCCGCCCGCTCACGCCGGCGCCCGTCGGCGCCCGCCCGCGCCGGCGCCAGCCCGCGTCAGAATGAGCAGCTGAACGTCAACCCTTGACGGCTCGAATGATCTCGTCAGCCACCGCATCCGGATCTTCCAGGGGCAGCATGTGCCCTCGACCCTCCAGGGTGATGAGCCGCGCCCCGGGGACGGACGCCACTATCTGATGGGCCCGGGCAGGTGGGGTGAGCCGATCGCGGCTACCCACCATCACGGTGGTGGGCATCTCAATCCCGCCGATCCCCGCCCGCAGGTCCATTGAATGCATGGCGGCCAGGAAGCCGCCCCGGACCGCGCCGTCGCAGTCCGCGAAGAGCTCGCGGGTCAGCTCCATATGGGCCCGCTCGGGGTTGTCTCCGAACACGTTGCGCACGAAGCGATGCCCGTTGGCAGAGCGCAGGGCTCGGGTCACCAGGATTGAGGCGATGAAGCTGGCCGCCATGCGCTCGGCCTGGGGAAGCTTCAGTCCCTGGTCGCCGGCCGCGGTGGCCACCAGCACCAGGGCCCGGGCCCTGGCGCGCAGGACCTCGGGACGGTGGGTGGCCAGGGACATGATGGTCATGCCGCCCATGGAGTGGCCGGCCAGGACTGCCCCGTTGACGTCGCGCGCCTCCAACACGATGGTCAGGTCGTCAGCCAAAGAGGCAATGCTCAGCAGTGCCGTACCTCGGGTGCTGGCGCCGTGCCCGCGCTGGTCGTACAGAACGACACGGTGGCCGGCCTCCAACAGGCGGCGGGCGACCGGCACCCAGATGGCGTGGCTGCAGCCCCAGCAGTGGGGGAGGACCACGACGGGCGCATCGGCCGCACCGACATCCCACACTGCCAATTGGGCACCGTCGGGCGTCGGCACCGATAAGCGCTCCGGCTCGCCAAGGTTGCCCCAGCCCAGATCTCCCAGGTCACCCTCGGCAACGGTCGGCTGATTGGCGGCCTGGTAACGCCGGTAGGCCGCCGCGGCACCCACTGCCAGGGCGGCGCCTCCGAACACGAGGACCCGCTTGCCACGGCGGCTGTGGCCGTGGAGATCAGAGAGGAGCGCTGACGTTGCAGGTTCTGGTGGCGGAAAGGTGTCCATGGTGCCCACCGAGCGTACTCAGCGAGACGCCCGGAGTCCGGTGGCTGCAAGCCCGAGCGTCCGGCCCCCGTGTGGTCGATACCCCGAGGATGGGCGAGGTCAGGTGAACGGGCGGACCGGGGCATGGCCAAGTGGCAGGGACCACTGTGGCCCTAAATTAGAGGAAATATGGTATTGACACAATCACTTATTTAGTGAAGGATGAGGGCATGGCCACCACAATGGATCCCACCGCCGCACCCGCCGCCGCACCGACGGCGGCCAGGACGGTCGGGCAGCGCATTGAGCGGCTGTCCACGGCCTCCCTCAACCGCATTCTCGATCCGGACGTCGACGTCCCCGGAGAGGTCGGCCCGGGCCAGGTCCTGCCCGATGAACTGATCTCCCTTGCCAACCTGCCCGAAGTCTTCGGGACCCTCACCCCCACACAGAGGCGCACGCTCTCCCGTGAGGAGTTCGGCTCCATCGTCGAGACAGGTGTGCGGTTCGAGTCGGTCCTCATGGCGGGCTTCTCCATGGAGATCGTCGGGCGGGCCGACCTGACCGATCCGCGGGTGACCTACCTCCTGCACGAAATGGGCGAGGAGACCCGGCACTCCCGCCTCTTTGTGCGGCTGCTCACCCAGATCAGACCCGAGGCCAAGAACCCGATCGACACGCCGCTGGTGCGCGTGCTCGAGCGCATCGTGCTGCCGGTCCTCATGTCGATGCCGGCGCTCTTCTGCCTGCTCGTCCTGAGCGGCGAGGAGGTGCCCGACCTGTTGCAGAAGTTGGCATCCGAGCACCCCGACACCGATCCCATGATCAAGAGCGTCTCGAAGTACCACCGCCAGGAGGAGGCACGGCACCTGGCCTTCGCCCGGCTCCTCTTCCCCGAGCAATGGGCGGCGGCCGGTCCGCTCGAACGCTTCCTGATCCGCCATGTGGGCTCACGCATCGCCACCGGCATGTTCGACACCATCGTGCACCCGGGGGTCTACGCCACGGTCGGCCTACCCACCTGGAAGACCTGGCGCGCCGTCAACCGCTCACCGGGCCGTACCGCCCTGCGCCACCGTGCGCTGCGCCCGCTGCTGAACCCGCTGCTCGACGCCGGCTCCTTCCGCGGCGGCCGGGTGCCCAAGGGATGGCGGATCGCCGCCGGCGTCGACCGCCACGGCCGTGACGTCACATCGGCTGAGGCGGCGTGACCCTTCCGGCCACGGGGCCCCGCAAGGGCGATCGCACACGGAACTCCCTCATTGTTGCCGCCATCGCCCGCTTCGCCCGCGAGGGCTTCCGCGGCACCTCGGTGGCCGACATCTGCCGCGACGCCGGGCTGTCGACCACGGCCTCGTACCCGTACTTCCCCAACAAAGAGGCGCTGTTGGTGGCCGCCGTCGACGAGGACGTGGCCGGCCTGATCTACGACGCGGTGTCACTGGTCGCAATCACTCCGGACGGGCACTGGGGTCACACCATGATGCGGGGACTCATCGACCGCGTGCCGTCGCACCCGCTGGCCCGGCGCATCCTTTCGGGGCTGGAGCCCGACTTCACCCTGCGGCTGCTGCAGATTCCCGCCCTAGAGCAACTGCGCAAGGACGTGGCCGAGCTGGTGCGGTCCCAGCAGCTCACCGGAACGGTGCGCCGGGACATCGAGCCGGGCCAGATGGCGTCGGGGATGGTGGTCATCGTGATCTCGCTGCTGATGGCGACCATGCAGACCGGCGGGACCGGTTTCGAGCTGGTGGCCGACGACGTGGAGGCCGTGCTGGACGCGGCGACGAGGCCTCCCAAGTAACGCACCGAGGCGCCCCTGCGGCCCTCAGCCCCGGCCGCCACCGTCCTCGCTACAATCGTCCCTCCAACCCCGAGCGAGGAACGAGGCACATGTCGGGTCACTCGAAGTGGGCGACCACCAAGTATCGCAAGGGCGCGCAGGACAAGGCGCGGGCCAAGATCTTCGCAAAGTGCATTCGCCTGGTGGAGGTGGCGGCACGCGAGGGTGGCGGCGACATGGATGCCAATGCCACGTTGCGCACTGCGTACCAGAAGGCCCGGAGTGCCTCGGTGCCGCTCGATACGATTGAGAAGGCCATCAAGCGAGGGACCGGCGAACTCGAAGGCGTGCGCTACGAAGCCATCAACTACGAGGGCTACGGGCCGGAGGGAGTGGCGGTCATGGTGGAGACACTTTCGGACAACCGGAACCGGACCGGTTCGGAAGTCCGCAATCTCTTCAGCCGCAATGGCGGCAACATGGCCGAACCGGGGGCGGTCAGCTGGCAATTCGAGCGCAAGGGCGTCGTCACCGTGGCCCTGTCCCATGACGAGGACAAGGTGATGGAGATCGCCGCCGATGCGGGCGCCGAGGACCTCTCCAGCAATGGCCAGTTCTGGGTGGTCACGTGTGCCCCGGCTGCCCTCGACGCGGTGCGCCGCGCCCTCGATGATGCGGGCATCACCCCCGAGTCCATCGACCTCTCCTTGGAGCCCACGACATTGGTCCCGGTGCCCGACGAGGGAGACGCCAAGAAGGTGCTCCGCCTGCTCGAGGCCATTGACGACCACGATGATGTGCAGGCCGTCCACGCCAACGCCGACATCTCCGACGATGTCCTGGCCGCCTTCGAGGGCTGAGGCCCGGTCCACCCGGTCCACCCGGCCGACCGGGCCCACCCGGTCCACCCACACCTGCCGGGAGGCGAGTACGCTACGAACGCATGTTCGTATTGGGGATCGACCCTGGGCTCTCACGCTGCGGCTACGGCCTGGTCGGACGTGGAGAGGGCGACGGTGCCCTGAAAGCGCACGCCGCCGGCGTGATCGAGACTGATCCCGAGGCCGCTCTTCACGAGCGGCTCCTGCTCCTGTTCACCGAGTTGCGGTCGCTGGTGGCTGAGTTCCACCCAGGGGTGGTGGCCGTGGAGCGGGTCTTCTTCCAGGTCAACGTCAAGACCGCCATGTCTGTCGGCCAAGCCAGCGGGCTCGCCCTGGTGGCCGCGGCTGAAGGGGGCTGCGCAGTCGCGCAGTACACGGCCAACGAGGTCAAGCAAGGACTGGTGGGCTACGGCGCCGCCACCAAGGAGCAGGTGCAGCGCATGGTGGCCCAGGTCCTCGGCCTGGGCGCGGTGGAGGGACCGCCCGACGTGGCCGATGCTCTCGCCCTGGCGGTCTGCCATCTGACCACGGTGCCCCTGCGCCGAGCGGTCGATGCGGCGATTCTGATCAATGAAGGGAGGGTGCGGTGATCGGTCTCCTACGGGGCCCGGTGTTGTTGCGATCAGCCGAGGGTGAGGTGATCGTCGATGTTGCCGGGGTCGGGTACCGGGTTACTGTCACCCCATCCTCGGCGGCCGCCCTGATGGCGAGGGGGAACACACACGACGCCACCCTGTTCATCCATACCCATGTACGGGAAGATGCCATCGTTCTCTACGGCTTCGTGCACGACGACGAGCGCCGGTGCTTCGAAGTGCTCTTGGGATCCCACGGGGTGGGCCCCGCTCTGGCGATGGGCATCATGGGCGCCCTTTCCCCGGCCGCTCTCTCGACCGCCGTGATCGAGGATGATCTCGAAACCCTGTGCATCGTGCCCGGTGTCGGTCGCAAGACCGCCGCCCGACTGCTCATTGAGCTCAAGAGCCGGCTTGACCTCCCCGACCTGTCGATCGACCTGCCCGGGTCGGGGGCGACCGGCGGCAGGAGCGCCACCCGCACGTCCCGCTCGGAAGCCCGGGCGGCACTGAGTGAACTGGGCTACGCCCCCGAGGAGATCCGTGGTGCACTCGATGGCCTGCGCGACGATGTCGGCGTGGAAGAAATGCTCCGTTTGGCGCTGCGCGAACTGGCCGGCCGGTGAGCCCGAAGGCGCGCCGTGAGGTCCTCGCCGATCCGGGAGCCGATCCGGGAGCCGGATTAGGAGCCGATTCGGGAGCCGGGACGTCCGGAGAACTCGGACTGGGCCGCGAACGAGTGGTGGCTACGGTGCTGGCCGACCCGAGGGAGGAAGTGGAAGAAGCCGGGCTGCGGCCCCGCTCTCTCTCCGAGTTCGTTGGTCAGGCGCAACTGGTCGAGCACCTCGGGATCGTGATCCAGGCCGCCCGCCAGCGCCGGCAGCCGGTGGACCACATCCTCTTCGCCGGCCCGCCGGGGCTAGGCAAGACGTCGTTGGCCGCCATTGTAGCCAACGAAATGGGCGCCGGTCTGCGCACGACCTCCGGCCCCGTGCTGACCCGGGCCGGGGATCTGGCTGCGCTCCTCACCGATCTCCAGGACGGGGATGTCCTGTTCATTGACGAAATCCATCGGCTGCACCACTCGGTCGAGGAGATGCTCTATTCCGCCATGGAGGACGCCAAGCTCGACATCATGATCGGCAAGGGACCGACGGCGCGCTCCATACGACTGGACCTGCCCAAATTCACCCTGGTCGGCGCCACCACCCGCACCGGGTTGGTGTCGGGCCCCCTGCGTGACCGGTTCGGGTTCGTGGGCCGCCTGGACCTCTACGTGCCTTCCGATCTCCGGGCCATCGTTGAGCGCTCCGCACGCATCCTCCATGTCGCGGTCGACGAGGAGGGAGCGACCCGCATTTCAGAGCGTTCTCGGGGCACGCCCCGCGTGGCCAACCGCCTGCTCCGGCGGGTGCGAGACTTTGCCGAGGTCAGGGGCGACGGCTCCATTAACGGTCCGACCGCCCTCGAGGGGCTCGACCTCTTCGGGGTGGACGAGCTCGGTCTCGACAAGGTGGACCGTGCCATCCTGGACACGCTGTGCAGTCGGTTCGGTGGCCAGCCGGTCGGTTTGACCACCCTGGCCCAGTGCGTCGGTGAGGAAGCGGACACCATTGAGGACGCCTACGAGCCCTACCTCTTGCAGTGTGGGTTGCTCCAACGCACGGCCCGGGGACGAGTCCCAACGGCCCGGGCTTGGGCGCACCTGGGCCAGACCCCGCCCCCGACGGGATCACCGGGCTCAGCGGGCACCACCTCCGGAAGCGTTACCTCTCCGCTCTTCTGAGGCCCCTACCGGATGCGCTGGCTGGGGACGCCACCGCGCTCGCCGCCCCAGGCGTTCTTCGTCGGGGTAGACGCGCTCGCGGACGGCGTGCTCGCGGACGGCGTGCCCGCGGAGGGCGTACTCGAATAAGGGAGATTGGGGGTCGGCGCAGTGCGCAGGGGAAGGTGGACCCGGAAGGTGGTCGACCAGCCCGGGGTGTCGATGATGTCGATGGAACCCTCGTGCGCTTCGGCGACGGACTTAGCGATGGCCAGACCGAGGCCGGTGCCGGGCACACCCTTCTCGGTCGTGGAAGCCAGGCGGTAGAAGCGCTCGAAGAGCTGCTCGCGCTCGCCCTCGGGGATGCCGGGTCCGTCGTCCAGGACCAGGATCCGGGCGAACTTGTCCACGATGTCGACCGCCACCTGCACCCGACCACCCCGTGGCGTGAACTTGATCGCATTGGACAAGAGATTGCCCACCAGTTGGTGGAGACGTCCGGGATCCCCGAAGATCGGCACTCCCTGACCAGGTTCGAGGGTCACCGAGATGCCGGCCAGAGCCGCAGAGGTCTGGATGCCGTCGACGGCATCCCCGGCCAACTTGTGCAGATCAAGCTCTGTGAAGGCGACCCGGAGCCCGTGACTGGCACCGGGATCGGCCAACAGGTCCTCAGCCACCCTTTGCAGCTGCTCGGAGTTGCGGTCGATGGTCCGCAACATCTTCATCTGGTCCTCGCTCAGCTCGGGTGCGCCGTCCAGGAGGAGCTCAATGAATCCACGGATAGAGGTGATGGGAGTGCGTAACTCGTGGGAGACCGTGGCCACCACGTCGTCTTTCATTTTGGTCAGCTCCCGGAGCTTGATGTTCTGCTCAATGAGCGACTGCGTCACCTCTCGCTGAATGGAGAAGAGACGCTCTCGGTCGGCCGCCAGTTCTTCACGCTCGGTGACGTCGATGGCCACGACGACATACCCGGCGCTGTGGGCGCCCGGGCCTCCGTTCTCCTCGGGATCGCCCCCACCGCGGGTAACCGGGGACATCGGGGCCGACTGGGCCGACTGGGCCGACTGGGCCGCCGCCTCGGCCGTCTGGGCCGCTGCCTCGGCCGCCACGTCCGACCGGACGGCCGGGTCGAGCCCGGATGCGGCCGCCGCGTCGTCGCCGACGCCGTGGTCGGGTGTGGGCAGGGAGCGCACCCGCACGACGCAGCGGCGCTGCTGGCCGTCCTTGCGGGTGGCGGTCCAGGGCACTTCGGCGGCAGTCTCGGCATCGACGGGTGACGCCGCGGTGTGCATGGCGTCGATGGCCCGGCGGCGCTCGTCAATCTGGGCCGGGTCGATGAAGTCGGCGATGGAATGGCGGCCCACCACCTCCGAGGCGCTGTAGCCGAGGAGCTGCTCCGCCCCGGCCGAGAAGAAGGTCACCGTCCCGGACGGGTCCACCCCCATGATGGCGCTGCCGGTTGCGGCTCGGAGCAGGGTCTCCAGGCGGTCACGGGCATAGACCGCATCGCGGGCATTGCGGCGGGCGAAGCGGGACTGGCGGGCCAGATCGCTGACGAAGGCCCGGTCGCGCGAGACCATGCTGTAGACGGTCGAGGACAACAAGGTGGCGACGGCGGCCATGACGGTCACCTGGCGCCACTCCAGCAAGGGGTACTTGGGCCTGCCGACCAGCATGACCGGGACCAGGAGCGCCAGGTCCACGCAGAACAGGCCCACCAGAAGGTGGAGACGGCGACCGTACAGCGCGAGCCACACGATCGGCACCACGTAGACCACCGCCAGGCCGGAGCGGCTGCCGCCCTGGGCGTCACGGATGACGGCGATGACGGCGATGTACCCGATGGGGATGATGAGCCAGGCCCACGCCGGCATCCGCTCCCAGGGCAGCAGGAAGGCGGCCGCCACCAGGAGGAAGAACACGAACCCGGCCAGCGAGATCTCCCGCCGGGCATCGTGGGGGAACGGGATCACCGCCGCGAGCACCGTGCCCACCCCCACCAGCGCGAAGAGGGGCAGCCGCGGGCGCAGGGTGCCGTGGAAGCCGATCGGTGTGGAGTCCGCCGCCGTCTCCCGCCGCGCCGCCATATCCCAGTGAAGCGGCCGGCTCACCGGCCCCGGGCGCGGTAGCGGTACCCGAACCCCCGAACGGTCTCGATCGGCGTGTCGTCGTTGTCGCCCCATCCGAGCTTGCGCCGCAGGCGCAGGACGGCGTACTTGACCCGCGAGGGCGCCAGCCCGCTCGGATCGTCCCAGGCCAGCTCAATGAGCTGGTCGGAGGAGAGGACCTGCCCCTGGTGACGGGCCAGCGTGGCCAGCAGCCGGTACTCCGTCGGGGTCAGGATGACGGTGGTGCCGTCTACCGTGACCTCCTGATGGGCGAAGTCGATGTGCAAGGTGCCGTCGTCGAAGGCGGTGACGGGATCGCTGTGGGACACCTGGCGCCGGCTGATTGCTTGCAAGCGGGCCAGGAGCTCGACCCGGCTGAAGGGCTTGGTCAGGTAGTCGTCCGCCCCGGCGTTGAGGCCCCGCACCTTGTCACGCTCGGTCCCCAGGGCGGTGAGCATCAGCACCGGGACATCGCTCATGTCACGGACGCGCTCGAGGACCTGCCAACCGTCCAGGTCGGGGAGGCCCACATCGAGGATCACGATGTCCGGGTGGTTCTGGTGGAATTGGCGCACCCCATCGCGCCCGGTGGCGGCCTCCTCCACGGTGAAGCCCTCCCGTTCAAGGAGCGTGCGTACCAGCTGGCGGATGTCCGCCTCGTCCTCAATGACAAGCACCGCAATGTGGCCGTCTCGCATCAGGAGCCAACTGTACCGGGCTAGCGGGCTGACCAGGTGATCCTGTGGCGCACCGGTGCCTCGGGAGTGGAGGGTGCGCCGTCCTCCAGTCGTTGGATCCCCCGGATCTCTCCGTCCAACGGCGGGACGTTCCCGGCCGGCGCACCACTGCCCAACTCCCTATCCTCCCGGTGTTCCCCCACCGGATCCCGATCCCCCAATCGGTTTCCCGTGTTGGTCGCCCCCCTCCGAACGACCATCACCAAGAGGCTTCAGTTGCTCTGGGGACACTTTGCACAGCCCGGATCGCAAGGCCGGGGCGGTTGGGTTGCGGTTCGGTTGCGCCGCATCGATCTCCGCCATCCCGGGCCCGGCGGGCCGTTATACCCGCCGGGAGGCGTGCGCGTCGGGGCGACGTCGGTCCGGAGGTCGCCGGGGAACCGGGGTGAGGCACCCGCCGCCGGGTCCGGAGGACAGGTGGGGACCGTCCGGGAGCACCAGGGTGCAGGCACTAGGGTGACCCTTCGCAACCGCCCCCCGGCCGAAGGATCGCCCATGACATCATCGCTGGCTCTGTTTCACCTGATGGGAGCCACCAGCAGCTCGAAGTCCACGGGCAATCCGCTGTTCCTGATCCTCCTGGTCGGGGTGGCCGTCGTCGGGTACTTCTTCTTCATCAAGCCCCAGCAGCGCAAGGCCCAGGCGGCCCGGGCCAACGCCAACTCCGACATTGAGGTCGGCGACGACGTGCAGACCATCGGCGGCGTCATCGGCACCGTGCTCGAGATCCACGGCGATCGCTACACGCTGCTCACCGGCGCCCTGGGCCCCGACGGCAACCTCGATGGCCCCCAGCCCACCCGCATCGTCTTCGTCCGCCAGGCCATCGCCCGCAAGATCGAGCGGGTTGAGGACGTGGGGGATCTCGACGTTGCCGACGAGAGCGCCGATCGGGGCCACGCCGAGGTTGACGACGAAGGACCCGGAGAGGCGGCCCACGGCGAGCACCCCGAGCACCCCGGGGACGAGGGGGCGGCAGAGGGGTGAGCCCGGCGAAGTCCCGGGCCCAGAAGCGGCAGAGGCGGAACCTCCTGGCCAGCGTGTTGATCGTGGTGGCCATCTCGCTCGGGTCCTTTGCCGCGGTCTTCGCCGCCAAGTGGTCGCCCCGCCTGGGCCTCGACCTGGCCGGAGGGCTCGCCGTCGTCTACACGGCCGAAGGCAAGCACGTGTCGCAGGCGGACCTCAACGAATCGGTCAACATCCTCAACCTGCGGGTGAACGGGCTCGGGGTGTCGGGGGCCGAGGTGAGCACCACCGGGAAGAACCAGATTTCGGTGTCCATCCCCGGGGTGACCAACGCCCAGCAGGTCCTGGCCCAGATCGGTCAGACGGCCCAGCTCTACTTCCGCCCCGTCCTGTGCTTCGCCTACCCGCAGGGGGTCCCCAAGGGCTCCAAGGCCAAGGTGCTGCCACGGGGCACCGAACCCATCCCACCGTGCTCCGCGTCCACCCAGCTGTCGCAGGCCAACCTCGCCGTGTCGCCGAACAGCAGCCCGCAGGGCTACTCCTCCAACAACGTGCCGCCGGACCAGGCCTACGTGGCGTACCCGTCGACGAGCGTCACCATGCCCAACTATGTCAACAGCACCGTCCTCCTGCCGGGCCTGGCGGCCAGCGGCAGCGCCAACGGGGGTGAGCGCTACGTGCTCGGGCCCAGCGAAATGACCGGCCACTCCGTCGGCTCGGCCACCGCCACCCAGAACCAGACGGGAGCCTGGGTGGTGGACTACAACCTGGCCGGCTCGGCCGGTGCGGCGCTGTGGGATCGGGTGGCCCAGCAGAACTTCCACCAGATCCTGGGTATTGAGCTGGACGGCACCGTGTATTCGGCGCCCATCATCCAGCCCTCCCAGGCCGCCTTCACCTCGTTCCAGGGCAAGGGCGAGATCTCGGGCAACCTGACCCAGGGCGACGCCCAGAGCCTGGCCCAGGCCATGAATTTCGGCTCGCTCCCGGTCCGCCTCACGGCGGCCACCTCCGAGACCGTGTCGGCCACCCTCGGCCACTCCGCCCTGGTGGCCGGCCTGGGCGCCGGCGTGGCCGGCCTGGTGCTGGTCCTCCTCTACGTGCTGCTGTACTACCGGGCGCTGGGCCTGGTCGTGATCTCCGGGCTGGCGCTGACGGCCGCCTTGCTGTGGGCCATCATCTCGTCGCTGGGCCACACGTCCTTCAGCCCCAGCTTCGACCTGGCCGGGATCACCGGCCTCATCGTCTCCATCGGCATCACGGTGGACTCCTACATCGTCTATTTCGAGCGCCTGAAGGACGAGACCCGGTCGGGGCGGTCCATCCGCACCTCGGTCGACCGCGGCTTCAAGAGCGCCTGGCGTACCGTGTGGGCCGCCGACTTCGTGTCGCTGCTGGCGGCGATCGTCCTTTATTTGGTCGCCGTGGGCAGCGTCAAGGGCTTCGCCTTCTTCCTGGGCCTCTCCACCATCATGGACATGGCCGTCACCTGGTTCTACACGCGGCCCCTGGTGATCCTGCTCGGTCGTGGTGACCGCGTGGCCCGGGGCGGTCGCTTCGGCATCGCCAGCGGCCTGGCGGTCGAGCAACCGGCCGCGCTGGCCCCGACAGGTGCCGGGTCATGAGGCGCCGGAGGTCCGGCGGCGACGGGCCCGACGCCGATGTCGGAGCCGGAGCCGGAGCCCATGCCGGAGCCGGAGCCGGAGCCGCCGCCTCCGAGGGCTCGTTCTCGGTCGACGACGCCGCCCGCGCCCTCATGGCGGAGCGGGCGCCCAAGGGACACGGGCCGTTGGCGCGCCTGTACCGGGGCGAGACCCGTTTCGACTTCGTCGGACGCCGGCGCCTGTGGTTCGCCGCGTCGACGATGGTCATCGTCGCCGGCATCGTCTCCATCGTCATGCGGGGCGGGCTGAACCTCGGGATTGAATTCAAGGGCGGCACCGAGTGGACCATCGCCGCGCCCGGTGTGACCCAGGTGGAGGCGGTTGACGCCATGCGGAGCGCCGGCCTCATCAACCCGACGGTGAAGCTGCTGGGCAGCGGGACCAAGCAGACCCTCAACGTGCAGTCGGACCTCAACAAGCTCTCTCCGGCCAGCCAGGCCGCCATCAGCAAGGCGGTCCAGCGGGCCATGCTGAAGCTGACGGCGAGCCACAAACCGAAGGCTTCGCCCCGCTCGGGGACCTCGTCGAGATCGGCTGCCACCTCGACCTCGACCTCGACCACCGCCGCGGCCAAGTCGGCGGCGGCCAAGTCGGCGGCCGCCGCGGCGACCACCACCGTGCCGGCCGCCACGGCGTCCCTCGGATCGGCGGCACCGGACCGGATCAACATCACCCAGGTGGGACCCACCTGGGGCTCCTCGGTCACCAACAAGGCCACCGAGGCCCTCATCATCTTCTTCATCGTCGTGGCGGCATACATCAGCATCCGCTTCGAGCCCAAAATGGCTCTGGCCGCCTTCATCGCCATGATCCACGACATCCTGGTGGCCGTCGGCGTGTACTCGCTGTTCAACTTCCAGGTGACGCCCGACACGGTCGTGGCCATCCTGACCATCCTGGGCTACTCGCTCTACGACACCGTGGTGGTGTTCGACCGCGTGCGCGACAACACCAAGGGCATCGGCTCCTCCGGGCGGCTCACCTACACCCAGCTGATCAACCTCTCAATGAACCAGACGCTGGCCCGTTCCATCAACACCTCCATGGTCGCCATCCTCCCCGTGCTTTCGGTCCTGATCGTCGGGGCCCAGCTCCTCGGTGCCACCACCCTGCAGGACTACGGCCTGGCGCTCTTCGTCGGCCTGCTCTCCGGGGCGTACTCCTCCATCTTCATCGCCTCCCCGGTGCTGGCCATGCTCAAGAGGGGCGAACCCCGTTGGGTCGCCATTGAGCGCAAGTTGGCCGGACGTTCGGATCGCGAGTCCTTCTCGGCCATTGATGCGGCGACGATGTCCGTGCAGATGAGCGTGGCCGCCGGCGGCCAGGCCCGGACCGGGGGAAGGGGCCCGGTCAAGCGCACCGGGCCCATCCGGCCGGGTTCGGGCACCGGGGGTGGTTCCGGCACCGGCACCGGCACCGGGACCGCGGTGATGGACCGGCCGGCCGGCGGTCCGCGCGTCCCGCCCAAGCCGCGCAAGGGCAAGGGGAAACGGAAGCGCTAGTTCGGGCGGGTAGCCTGTACGGATGGTGACCCTGACCGGGGTGACGCCCACGCTCAAGCCCGACCACGCACCCGAGGACGCCGTCGGGGAGCGCACGTTGTCCGAACTGGTGGCGCCGCTGCTGGCTGAGTTCACCCGGCACCGTCCCGACGACGACGTGGCGGGCATCCTGGCGGCGGGCCGGATCGCCCTGTCCGCGCACGACGGGCAGTTCCGTCGCTCGGGCGAGCCCTACATCACGCACCCCGTCGCCGTGGCCACCATTGTGGCCGAGTTGGGCCTGGACGCCCAGACGGTGGCCGCCGCCCTCCTGCACGATGCCGTGGAGGACACCGGGCTGACCCTCCAAGTCATTGAGGAATCCTTCGGCGAGGGAGTGGCCAAGGTCGTCGACGGCGTGACCAAGCTGGACCGCCTCCAGTTCGACTCCAAGGAGGCTCAACAGGCGGCCACCATCCGCAAGATGCTCGTGGCCATGGCGGACGACTGGCGGGTGCTGCTGATCAAGCTGGCTGACCGGCTGCACAACATGCGGACCTTGGCGGTCATGCCCGAGTGGAAGCAGCGCCGCACGGCCCAGGAGACCTTTGACGTCTACGCGCCCCTGGCCCACCGCCTGGGGGTACAGCAGGTCCGCTGGCAGCTGGAGGACCTGGCCTTCGCCACCCTGCACCCCAAACGCTACGCCGAGATAGAGCAGATGGTGGCCGCCCGGGCGCCCCAGCGGGAGGAGTATCTCGAGCGCGTGCTGGACCACGTGCGCCAGCGGGTGAGGGAGATGGGCATCCGAGCCGACGTCACCGGCCGGCCGAAGCACCTCTGGAGCATTTACGAGAAGATGGTGGTCCGGGGCAAGGAGTTCGACGACATCAACGACCTGGTGGCCATCCGAGTGGTCGTCGAGAGCGAGAAGGACTGCTGGGCCGCCCTGGGCGCCATCCACGCCATCTGGGCCCCGGTGCAGGGTCGCTTCAAGGACTACATCAACACCCCGAAGTTCAACATGTACCAGTCGCTGCACACCACGGTCATCGGGTTGGACGGCAAGCCGGTGGAGGTGCAGATCCGCACCTCCGAGATGCACCACCGGGCCGAATACGGCATCGCGGCCCACTGGGGCTACAAGTCCAAGGAGGACTCCTCCTCGGAGATGGCCTGGCTCCAGCGCATCGCCGACGTCGACCGCCAGACCGACGACCCGATTGAGTTCCTTGACGCGCTGAAGCTCGACCTCGAACAGGACGAGGTCTACGTCTTCACTCCCAAAGGCAAGGTCATCGCCCTGCCGGCGAAGTCCACCCCGGTCGACTTCGCCTACGTGATCCACACCGAGGTGGGCCACCGCTGTATCGGGGCTCGGGTGAACGGCCGCCTGGTGCCGCTGGAAACCGAGCTCAAGTCGGCGGACACCGTGGAGATCTTCACCTCCAAGTCCCCCACCGCCGGCCCCTCGCGCGACTGGCTGCAGATCGTCATCTCCACCCGCGCCCGTAACAAAATCCGACAATGGTTCAGCCGGGAGCGCCGGGAGGACGCCATTGAGAGCGGGAAGGACGAGCTGGCCCGGGCTCTGCGCCGCGACGGCCTGCCGCTGCACAAGCTGCTGGGGTCGCCGGCCCTCCAAGAGGTGGCGGAATCGATGAACCTCACCGACCTCGAGGCGCTTTACGCCTCCATCGGGGAGAACCAGGTCTCGGCCCAGTCGATCGCGCAACGGCTGGCCCGCGCGTTGCGGGTCGTGGAGGATGAGCAGCTCCCGACCACGGCCCTGCAGGGCGTGCACGCGCCCCGCCAGGGACGGCGCACCGGCAGCTCCGGGGTCTACGTCGAGGGACTCGACGATGTCATGATCCACCTGGCCCGTTGCTGCACGCCGGTGCCGGGGGACCAGATCATCGGCTTCGTGACCCAGGGGCGGGGGGTCTCGGTGCACCGGGCAGATTGTGCCAACGCCACCGCGCTGGCCGACCGGTCCCGTGAGCGCCTGATAGAGGTCGAGTGGGACCATGGCAACGACGGGATCTTCGTGGCCACGATTGAGGTGCAGGCCTTCGATCGTGCCCGCCTGCTGGCCGATGTGAGCCGGGTCGTCTCCGAGCACCATCTCAACATCGTGGCCGCCCGCACCGCCACCACCTCCGATCGGGTCAGCCGCATGTCCTTCGACGTCGAGCTGGCCGACCCGACCCACCTGCTCTCGCTCATCAGCGCGCTCAAGCACCTCGACGGTGTCTTTGACGCCTACCGTCAGCTCCCCGGCAAGAAGAGCTGACCGTGAGGTGGAGCGGGTGACCGGGGGATCCTTGGCGCGCGCCGACGCCACGCGGGCGCCCAAGGGAATGCACGACGTGCTGTGGCCCGAGTCGGCCCGCTGGGAGCTGACCGTGGGCCGTTTCGCCCGGATGGTCGAGGGCGCCGGGTACGGCTTGGCCATCACGCCCGTGCTCGAGCACGTGGGCATCTTCCACCGCGGCATCGGCGAGGGGAGCGATGTCGTCGGCAAGGAGATGTACACCTTCGCCGACCGCGACGGGCAGATCATGGCCCTGCGGCCCGAAGGCACCGCGCCCATCGCCCGTTCCTTCGTGCAACACCACCCGGTCCCGCCGTGGAAGACCTGGTACGTGGCCCCCTCGTTCCGCCACGAGAACCCCCAGCAGGGGCGCTACCGCCAGCACTTCCAACTCGGAGTGGAGGCTCTCGGCCCCGCCGACCCCGACCTTGACGCCGAGGTGGTCTCCCTGGCCCACCGGTTCTTCTCGGACCTGGGCCTGCGCCAGGTCACCCTCAAGCTGCACTCCATGGGTGACGACCTGTGCCGGCCGGGCTACGTCGCCCTCCTGAGGGATTTCCTGGGCGGGCGGCGGGGTGCCCTGTGCCAGCCCCACCAGGAACACCATGTGGAGAACCCCCTGCGGGTGCTCGACTGCAAGACGCCGCAGTGCCGTGCCGCCACCGCCGACGCTCCCCACTTCCTCGACCACCTCTGTGCCCCCTGCACCGAGCACTTCGCCCGGGTCCGCTCTGATCTGGACGTGCTCGGAGTGCCGTTCAGCATCGATCACCGCCTCGTCCGGGGCTTCGACTACTACACCCGCACGACCTTCGAGTTCTCCTCGGGTGCCATCGATGCGGCCCAGAACGGTGTCGGCGGCGGCGGTCGCTATGACGGCCTCGTCGAGTTGCTGGGCGGTTCGCCCACCGCAGGCATCGGGTTCGGCATCGGGGTCGAGCGCGTCCTCATCGCCTGCGACGCCGAGGGCGTCTTCGCCCTGGCGGCCCCCCCTCTGGACGCCTACGTCATGGACACCACCGGGGGGGAGGGCGCCCTGACGCTCACGGCCGAGTTGCAAAGCGCCGGCTTGCGGGTCGACCGCGCGTTCGACGGCCGGTCCATGAAGTCGCAGATCAAGTCGGCCGACCGCTCAGGGGCCCTGGTGGCCCTGGTGATCGGTCCCCAGGAGCTGGCCAACGGGACGGTCGGCCTGCGCCCCCTGCGCGGTGACGCCGGGCAGCGCACGGTGAGCCGGACGGAAATTGTGAGCGAGCTCAAGGGTTTCCTGGCCAACGCCATGTTCGTTGAGGGGCCCGACACTGCCCCGTGATCCGATGACCGAGCACCGATGACCGAGAATCACCCCACCACATTGCGCACCCACCTGTGCGGGGTGCTGCGCGCCTCTGACATCGGGAGCACGGTCCGCCTCTGCGGTTGGGTCGGACGCCGCCGTGAGCACGGTGAGCACCTGGCCTTCGTGGACCTGCGCGACCACTCGGGCTTCGTCCAGTGCGTCATCGACCATGCGGTCGATGTGCGGAGCGAGTGGGTCATTGCGGTCAGCGGGACGGTCCGCCGGCGCCCGGAGGGGACGGCGAACGCCGGCCTCGACACGGGCGACATCGAAGTAGGCGACTGCACCGTCGAGGTCCTCAATGAGGCCGAGCCGCCGCCGTTCCCTGTGGACGACCGGGCCGAGTCCGACGAGCCCGTCCGACTCCGTTACCGCTACGTCGACCTCCGGCGCCCCCGCATGCAGCGCAACCTGCGCCTGCGGGCCCGGGTCAACGCCGCCATCCGCGCCGCCATGGACCGCCAGGGATTCTGCGAGGTGGAGACCCCGCTGCTGTGGGCCCCCACGCCCGAGGGGTCGCGTGAGTTCTCGGTCCCGGCCCGCCTCCACCACGGGTCCTTCTACGCCTTGCCCCAGAGCCCGCAACTGGCCAAGCAGCTCCTCATGGTGGGTGGCTTCGACCGCTACTACCAGATCGCCCGGTGCCTGCGCGACGAGGACCTGCGGGCCGACCGCCAGTTCGAGTTCACCCAGCTCGACATGGAAGCCTCCTTCGCCACCCAGGACGACATCATGGGATTCGTCACCGAGGCCGTGCTGGCCGCCACCGAGGCCGCCACCGGCGAGAGCCCGCCCCCCATTACCCGCATGACCTGGGCCGATGCCCTCGACCGCTTCGGCACCGACAAACCCGACCTGCGCTTCGACATGGAGCTGATCGACCTGACTGCCGAGTTCGCCGGCACCGAGGTGCGGGCATTCTCGTCACCGGTGGTCAAGGCGATCCTCGTCCCCGGAGGCGCCACCGCCACCCGCTCCCGCCTCGACCAGCTGACCGAGCAGGCCAAACGGGCGGGCGCCGCCGGTCTGGCCTGGTTCCGCGTGACCGCACCCACCGCACCCACCGCCGACCAACCAGGCGGGCTGGCTCTCGATGCCCCTCTCGACCGCTTCCTGTCGCCCCGCGAGCGGACGGCCCTGCTGGAGAAGACCGCGGGGGCGGCGGGCGACCTCATCCTGGCCGTCTCCGACGAGCACCGGACCGCCTGCACGGTGCTCGGGACCCTGCGCGCCACGCTGGGGTCGCCGCCGGTCGGCCAGGGCCCGCACCGCTACGTGTGGGTGGTCGACTTCCCCATGTTCGACGGGGTCGATGCCTCCGGGCACCCCCAGGCGGCGCACCACCCCTTCACCATGCCCTATGCCGAGGACCTGCCCCTCCTCGACCGCGACCCGGCCGCCGTCCGCTCCCAGGCCTACGACCTGGTGCTCAACGGCTGGGAGCTGGGGTCGGGCAGCGTCCGCATCCACCGCAGTGACATTCAGTCGCGGGTGTTCGCCGCCCTGGGGATCACCTCCGAGGAGGCCGAAGCCCGATTCGGGTTCCTGCTCGGCGCCTTCCGCTACGGCGCGCCGCCCCACGCCGGATTCGCCTTCGGGATCGACCGCCTCGCCGCCATCCTGGCCGGGGAGGAGAACATCCGCGAGGTCATCGCCTACCCCAAGACCCAGTCCGGCGCCGACCTCCTCAGCGGGGCTCCCGGGCCGTTGCCGGCAGCCACCCTGGCCGAGCTGGGCATCCGGGTCGTGGTGCCCCCGCCTGCGCCGGCGACCTGATCCGTGAGCCTCTTCGCCGAAGCAGCCAACCGCCAGCTGGAGCGCCAGGCCCCTCTGGCGGCCCGCCTGCGCCCCCGCAATCTGGACGAGGTGGTCGGTCAGGAGCACCTGATCGGCCCCGGTGCTCCCCTGCGGGCGCTGGCCGAAGGCGACCGGGTGGGCTCGGCCATCCTGTGGGGACCCGCCGGCACCGGCAAGACCACGCTGGCCCGGCTCCTGGCTGCCACCACGGCCAAGCACCTGGTGACCCTCTCGGCCACGGCGGCCGGGGTCAAGGACGTGCGCGAGGCCCTCGCCGAGGCCCAGCACCGCCTGGGGGAGCAGGGACAGGGCACGATGCTCTTCATCGACGAGGTCCACCGCTTCAACAAGGCCCAGCAGGATGTCCTCCTCCCCGCCGTCGAGGACGGGCTGGTGGTGCTCATAGGGGCCACCACCGAGAACCCCTTCTTTGAGGTCAATCCGCCCCTGATGAGCCGGGCCTCCCTGTGGCGGCTGCGCCCGCTCAGCCCGGACAACCTGCGTACGTTGATCCGGCGCGGCCTGGACCTGGAAGAGGCGGACGCCGACCCGGCCGCCGTCGATGCCGTCGTCGCCGCCTGCGAGGGGGACGCCCGGGCGGCGCTCACCACGGTCGAGGTGGCGGTGGCCCTGGCCCGGGCCGGGGCGAGTGATCCTGCGGCAACGGTGGTCCTGACCATGGACGACATGTCGCGGGCCCGTGACGGCCGGCTCTTCCATCAGGGGGCGGACGAGCACTTCGACCAGATCAGCGCCCTCATCAAGAGCATCCGCGGCTCGGATCCCGACGCCGGCCTGTACTGGGCCGCCCGCATGATGGAGGCGGGGGAGGACCCCCGGTATCTGGCCCGGCGCCTGGTGGTCCTGGCCTCCGAGGACATCGGGTTGGCGGATCCCCAGGCCCTGCTGGTGGCCGAGGCGGCGGCGCGGGCGGTCGAGTACGTCGGGCTGCCCGAAGCGGCTCTCAACCTGGCCCAGGCCGTGATCTACCTGGCCCGGGCCCCCAAGTCGAACGCCGTGCTGGTGGCGCTGGGCCGGGCCCGGGACGACGTGCGTTCCGGGCTGCCCCAGGAGGTGCCCATCCACCTGCGCGATGCCAGCTACCGGGGGGCGGCGTCGCTCGGGCACGGCGAGGGCTACGCGTATCCCCACGATGACCCCTCCGGGGTGGTGGCGCAGCTGTATCGTCCGGAGGCCCTGCAAGGGCACGTCTACTACGAGCCGTCGTCGCGCGGTGCCGAGGGCGCCTCGTGGCGCGGTGCCGAGGACAGGGAGGTCGACCGGTGAGGAGCGGGTATCCGAGGAGGGCGCGGCGGGCCGCCACTCGAGTCGCCGTGCCGGCCGCCGTGCTGGTCGCCGGCTTGCTGGCCGCGGGGGGTCCGCTCACCGCCGCCCCAGCCGCTGCCGCCGGGCCGACGGCCAAGGTGGCTCTGGGCCAGCCGGTCCCCCATATCCCCTCCTCGGTCAACCGTTTGGGCCCGGTGCCGGGCGACCAGAGCGTGCACTTCGAGGTGGCACTGGCCGGTCGGGACCCCGCCGGGTTGGCCGCCGAGGTGGCCGCCGTGTCCACACCGGGGTCACCCGCGTACCGCCACTACCTGACCTCGGCGCAGTTCGCCGCCGCCTACGGCCCGCCGCCGGCGGAGGGGGCGACGGTCACCGCGGTGCTGCGCGGTGAGGGGCTCACTGTGGCGGGGTCGCTGCCGGGAAGCCTTCTCCTCCCGGTGAGCGGCCGGGCCTCGGTGGTCTCGGCCGCCCTGGGCACAGCTCTGGAGGCGGTCCGGTTGCCCGATCGCACGGCCTCCCTCGTCAACACGGCGGCGCTGCGGATACCGGCGGTGCTGGCCGGGACCGTCACCGGCGTTATCGGCCTCGACGGCCTGGCCCGTGAGCACTCCATGCTGCAGCGCGGGCGGGTCTCGACTGGTTCGGCCAGCTCGGCCAGCTCGGCCAGCTCGGCCAGCTCAGGCAGCTCAGCCCAGAGCCGCCAGGTGACCGCCCACGCCGGGCCCCAGCCCTGCGCCGGCGCGTCCCAGGCTGCGGGATCGGGCAGCTACACGTCGTCGCAGCTGGCTTCCATCTACGGCCTGGACCAACTGTTCGCCCAGGGCCGCACCGGGATCGGGCAGACCATCGGCATCGTCGAGTTCGAGCAGTTCTCGTCCAGCGACGTCGCCACCTTCGAGTCCTGCTACGGGCTCGGCAACCCCATCACCACCGTCACGGTGGACGGCCCCGTCGGTGGATCGCCCGGCGGCACCGGAGAGTCCGCGCTCGACATTGAGCTGGCTGCGGTCAACGCCCCCTCGGCCTCGATCCTGGTCTACGAGGCGCCCAACCAGACGAGCGACCAGTCCTCGCTCGACCTGCTCAACCGGATCGCCAACGACGACATGGCGCAGGTGGTCACCACCAGCTGGGGGATCTGCGAGGCGGACAACGCCTCGGGTGCTGCCGGCCAGGAGAACAGCATCTTCCAGCAGATGGCCGTCCAGGGGCAGACCATGATCGCCGCCTCGGGTGACGCCGGCTCGGAGGACTGCTACCCGGACTCCACTCATTCGACCAATCTCGGCATCGACGACCCCGGCGCCCAGCAGAACGTGGTGAGTGTGGGTGGAACCACTCTCACCAACGGTTCGGTATCGACACAGGCGGTGTGGAACGACTGTCAGGGTTTGCCGGCGTTGTCGTGTGCTGCCGTGACACCTCAAGTGGGTGCCGGCGGTGGCGGCTACTCGCAGTTGTGGTCCAAGCCTGGCTGGCAACCGAGCCCGACGGGGGGATTGAACAACAACAACCACCCATGCTCGGTCGTGTTGACGGCGTGCCGCAGCGTGCCCGACCTCTCGGCATCGGCCAGCCTGCAACATGGAGTGGTGGCCTACTTCGGCGGTACGGGGGGCTGGACCCCGTTCGGGGGGACCAGCGTGGTGGCGCCCTTGACGGCCGGGCTCTTCACCGACACCAACCAGGGCTGCACCAACCAGCTGGGCAACGTCGGCCCCGCCCTGTACACCGCCGGGGCCGGATCGAACGCGAACTTCACCGACATCGTGTCGGGCAACAACGACTTCACCTTCTCCCACAGCGGCCTGTTCACCGCCGCCGTCGGCTATGACGCCGCCTCCGGCCTGGGGACACCAGTGGACCAGAATCTCGCCATCGCCCTGCAGGGCTCCGACGGCTGCCCCTCGGTGGCCTCGCTGAGCAGCCAGACGAGGCCGGTCAGCGGCGGTGGTGCCATCACCATCACCGGCGGTGGATTGGCCAACGCCAACACGGTGAGCTTCGGGTCGGCCGGTGTGGGGCAGATCATTTCGCAGAACGAGACCTCAATGGTGGTGGTCCCTCCCTCGCCGCCGGGCCCGCTCTGCGTCAACGTGACGGTCACCAACCCCAAAGGGACCTCGGTCATTTCGCCGGCCTCCCACTACGCCTTCGGCAATTCCGCCGATTGCGCCGGCTACCGGTTCGTGGCTTCCGACGGCGGCGTCTTCGATTTCGGCTCCGCCACCTTCGAAGGCAGCACGGGCAACCTCACCCTCAACTCGCCGGTGGTGGGCATGGCCACCACGCCCAGCTCCAACGGCTACTGGCTGGCGGCGGCCGACGGCGGCATCTTCACCTTCGGCGACGCCCGGTTCTTCGGTTCGGAGGGCGCCACCCGCCTGAACAGGCCCATCGTGGGGATGGCCGCCATGCCCGACGGAGGGGGCTACTGGCTGGTGGCCTCCGACGGCGGCATCTTCACCTTCGGGTCGGCCGGGTTCCATGGATCCATGGGGGCCACGCGTCTGAACAAGCCCATCGTCGGCATGGCGGCCACCGCCGACGGCGGCGGCTACTGGATGGTGGCCTCCGACGGCGGCATCTTCACCTTCGGGGATGCCGCATTCATGGGGAGCACGGGCAGCATTCAGCTCAACCAGCCCATCGTCGGCATGGCGACCACCTTCGGGGGCGGGGGCTACTGGCTGGTGGCCTCCGACGGCGGCATCTTCACCTTCGGGAACGCCGCGTTCGACGGGAGCATGGGGGCCGTACGGCTGAACCAGCCCGTCGTCGGGATGTCCTCCACCGTGGACGGTAACGGCTACTGGCTGGTGGCGGCCGACGGGGGGATCTTCAGCTTCGGTGACGCCGTCTTCTACGGATCGACGGGCAACATCCACCTGAACAGACCGATCGTGGGTATGGCGGCCGGCTGAGGCGCCTCTGGCCCGATTTTGCCCCCGTTAAGCTGGGGTCATGGACGCCAACGCACTGAGGGCGGCCTTCACGCGCTTCTTCGCCGAGCAGGGCCACGCGGTGGTCCCCTCGGCCAGCCTGATCCCGCATGACCCGTCGGTACTCTTCACCATCGCCGGCATGGTGCCCTTCAAGCCGTACTTCGTGGGGGAGGAGAAGGCACCGTGGGACCGGGCCACCAGTATTCAGAAGTGCTTCCGGACCCCCGATATCGACGTCATCGGGACCGACACCTACCACTGCACCTTCTTTGAGATGCTGGGCAACTTCAGCTTCGGTGACTACTTCAAGGAAGAGGCCATCCCCATGGCCTGGGAACTCCTGACCGGGGTATTCGGCCTGGACGGTGACCGGCTCTGGGTCACCGTTCACGAGAGCGACGACGAGGCCGAACAGATCTGGATCGACAAAGTGGGCTTCCCCGTGCAGCGGATCCAGCGCATGGGCGACGAGGACAACTTCTGGGCCATGGGGGACACCGGTCCCTGCGGTCCCGACTCGGAGATCTTCATCGACAAGGGCCCCCCCTACGGCGAGGACGGCGGTCCTAAATTCGGCGCCGACACGCGCTTCGTCGAGCTGTGGAACCTGGTCTTCATGCAGTACCACCGGGATGCCGCCGGAGTGATGACCGACCTGCCGCGGCGCAATATCGACACCGGCGCCGGCCTGGAGCGCATCCTGCCGCTGTTGCAGGGCCACGACTCCATTTTCGACACCGACCTCTTCGCCCCCGTCATTGAGGCGGCGGCCTCCGTCGTGGGCCGCGCCTACGGCTCCGACGAGCGGACCGATGTGGCGCTGCGGGTCATGGCCGACCACGGCCGGGCCATGTCGATGCTGGTGGCCGACGGTGTCCTGCCGGCCAACGAGGGCCGCGGCTACGTGCTGCGCCGGGTGGTGCGCCGCGCCGTGCTGGCGGCCCGCCGCCTCGGCGTGGACCGGCCGGTCGGGACGGCGCTGGTCGAGGCGGCCACGGCGGTGCTGGGAGGGACCTGGCCGGCGCTGGTCGAGCAGCACGACATGATCGTCAACGTGGTGGCCCGTGAGGAGGCGGGATTCGACCGCACTCTGCGGGCGGGGTTGGGGCGGTTGGAAGAGGCGTTCGCCACCGGCGAGAAGGTGCTGGGGGGCGACGTGGCCTTCACCCTGCACGACACCCACGGCTTTCCGGTCGAGCTGACCGAGGAGCTGGCCCGTGATGCCGGGGTGCGGGTCGACCGGGAGGCGTTCGATGCCGCCATGGCCGAGCAGCGCCAGCGGGCCCGGGCGGCGACCAGGGCGAGCCGGGCCGGTGACGAGAGCTCGTACCGCGAACTGCTCGAGGCCGAGGGGCCGACGCCGTTCGTCGGCCGCGCGCCGTCGCACTACGAGGTGCCGGCCCGCATCGTGGGCGTGCTGCGCCGGGACGAGCCCGGTGCCGACGGTGCGTCAGGCGAGGTCGAGGTCTTCTTGGACCAGACGCCGTTCTACGCCGAGGCCGGCGGCCAGGTGGGCGACACCGGGACCATCGTGACCGCGAGCGGCATCGCCGACGTGCGCGACACGGTCTCGCCCATTCCCGGGCTGATCGCCCATAGGGCCCGGCTCAGCGGGGAGCTCGTGCCGGGCCAGGATGCCCTGGCCACCATTGACGGGGAGCGCCGCCAGGCGGTGCGGCGCAACCACACCGCCACCCACCTCCTGCACGCCGCCCTGCGCGCCGTGCTGGGCGATCACGTGCGCCAGCAAGGATCGTTGGTGGGCCCGGACTACCTGCGTTTCGATTTCTCGCACCATGCCCAACCGAGCCCCGACGAATTGTCGGCCGCGTTCGACCAGGCCAACTCCGCGGTGCTCACCGACAAACCGGTGGCCACCACCGAGACCTCCCGGGCGGAGGCGGAGAAGATGGGCGCCATCGCCTTCTTCGGGGACAAGTACGGCGAGTCGGTGCGGGTGGTCCAGGCGGGCGGTACCTCGCTGGAGTTCTGCGGCGGCACCCACGTCGCCTCGCTGGGGCAGATCGGCCCCATCTCGCTGCTCTCGGAGGAGTCCATCGGCTCGAACAAGCGGCGTATTTTCGCAGTCACCGGCCACGTCGCCCTGGAGCGGATCGCGGCACGTGAGCAACTTGTCCGGTCCGCCGCCGAGGCGTTGCGCAGCGAGCCCGACGAGCTGCTCGCGGCCATTGAGCGCGTCGTGGCCCGCCAGCGCGAGGCGGAGAAGGAACTGTCCCGCTTGCGCCAGCAGTCGAACCAGGCCGATGCCGGTGCGCTGGCGCTGGGCGCCGCCGGCGGGGTGGTGGTGGCCCGGCGCGACGGGGTGGAGCCCGACGCCCTGCGCACCCTGGCCCAGGCGGTGCTGAGCCAGAACGGGGTCCGGGCCGTCGTGCTGGGCGGTTCACCCGATGGCACGCGGGTGGCGCTGGCCGCCGCCACCGGGGGGCAGCCCGATGCTGCCGCGCTGGTCCGCACGTTGGGTGCGCTGGTGGGCGGCGGCGGTGGCGGGTCGGCCGAAGTGGCGCTGGCCGGGGGCAAGGACCCGACCAGGCTGGACGAGGCGTTGGCCGAGGCGCGGCGGCTCCTCTCCGCGTGACCGAGGCGGGTGCCCGGGCAGAACGGGAACGGGGACGGGAACGGGGACGGGAACGGGGGCACGGACGCGTGGCGGCCCTCGACCTGGGGACCCGCCGCATCGGCGTGGCCTTCAGCGACAGCGGGCGCACCGTGGCCAGCCCATGGGGCAGCGTGGTGCGCAGCGGTGACGCGGCGCGGGACCGGGCGGCCGTGCTCGACGCGGTGCGCGAGGTGGGCGCAGGCACGGTGGTGGTCGGCCTGCCCCTGAGCCTGTCGGGCCGCAGGGGTCCGGCGGCGCTGGCCGCCCTTGAGGAGGTGGCTGGCTTGCGTGCCGACCTCCAGCCGCTCGGCATCACCATCGAGACGGCCGATGAGCGCTTGACCACGGTGGAGGCCCAGCGATCACTGACCGCCGCCGGGCGCAAAGGCCAGGCGGCGCGCCGGGTCATCGACAGTGCGGCGGCCATGGTGCTGCTCCAGGCCTGGCTGGACCGGGCATGACGGAGGCCCGGGCGGACCGGGGGCGCCGTCGCCGGATGGCGTGGCTCGTCGGGGGCGGCCTGGTGGTCCTCCTGATGGCCTTCGTGCTCTGGTACGAGCTGGAGTCCCACGCCCTCGGGCCCGCAGGCCCCCAGGTGGTGATCACCATCCACGACGGTGAGACGGTCAACGCCGTGGTGGAGGACCTGAGCAGGGTGCACGCCATCGGGAGCTCCCTGGCCTTCCGGATATCGGACCTCGTGCACGGCGACCCCACGGTGCTGCCGGGGAGTTACGCCCTGCACGAGAACCAGAGCTTCGCCGAGGTGCGGGCCATCCTGGCCGGCGGCCCCAACGTCTTCGTCGTCACCGTGAACCCGGGGTTGACGCTGCATGAGGTGGCGGCCCAGGTCGACAGCGTGCCCGGCCACGCCGGATCATCCTTCGCCAAGGTGGCGGCCAGCGGTGCCGTGCGCTCCCTCTTCTCGCCGCCCGGGTCGGACAACCTGGAAGGCATGCTCGGCACCGGCAACTACCTCGTCTTCCCCGGCATGTCCGACACGAGCATCTTGGGCAGAATGGTGCAGCGCTTCGACCGCGCCGCCGCGGCGGCCGGCCTCAACAGCTCTTCGGGTCAGGCCTTCGGCCTCTCGCCCTACGAGGTCATCATCGCGGCGTCGGTGGTCGAGAAGGAGGGCTACATCGTCAAGAACATGCCCGATGTGGCCCGGGTGATCTACAACCGGCTGGCTGCGGACATGGCGCTGCAGATGGACTCGACGGTGCTGTACGCGCTGGGCCGGGACGGCGGGGCGGTCACCTCCCAGGATCTGCAGTTCGCCTCGCCCTACAACTCCTATCTCAACAATGGCTTGCCCCCCACCCCTATCTGCAGCCCCTCGCCCCAGGCTCTCGCCGCCGCCGTGCACCCGCCACCTGGGTCGTGGCTCTATTTCGTCCTGGTCGAGAAGAACGGCACGGAAGCCTTCTCCGACACCTTCGCCCAACAGCTGGCCAACGAGAAGCTGGCCCAGTCACGTGGGGTGGGTTGAGCGGTGCCGGTGCCGGTGCCGACGACGGTGGCCGAGGCGATGGCCGAGGCGATGGCCGCAACACGGGCCGTCGGCGGGCCGGGTGCGACCCTGGTCGGGGTGATCGGGAGCCCCATCGCGCACTCACTCTCGCCGCGGCTGCACCACGCGGCCTTCGCTGCCCTCGGACTGAAGTGGCGCTCGGTGGCCTTTGCGGTGGTGGCGGGGGAGGCCGGCGCAGCGCTCCGGGCCATGCGGGAGGTGGGGGTCACCGGCCTTTCGGTCACCATGCCGCTCAAGGGTGAGGTAGCCGCCCTGGTCGACGAGCACACCGAGGTGGCCGGCCGGCTCGGTGTGGTCAACTGCGTGGTGAACCGGGAAGGCAGGCTCATCGGCACCAACACCGACGGCGAGGGGTTCGTGGCTTCGCTCATCCGGGGCGCCCGGTTCTCGGTGGTCGGGCGGCGGTGCCTGGTCATCGGGGCCGGTGGGGCCGCCCGGGCGGTGGTCCTGGCCCTGGCCGATGCCGGGGCGGCCGAGGTGGCGGTTCTCAATCGCACACCGTCACGGGCAGCCGACGTGGCGGCCCTGGCCGGACCGGTGGGTCGGGTGGTCGGGGAAGAGGAAACGGCCCGGGACGCGGTGGTGGCGCAGGCGGAGTTGGTGGTGAACGCCACGCCGATCGGCATGGCGGGTGCGGGGGAGGTCGCTGCCGGTCCCGAATCGTGGCCGGTGCCACCCGAGCTGCTCCACGTGGGACAGGTGGTGGCCGACCTGGTCTATGCCCCCCGTCCCACCCCGTGGCTGGCTGCGGCCAGATCAGCCGGCGCGGCGACGGTGGACGGCCTGGGGATGCTGGTCCACCAGGCCGCAGCCCAGCTCGCCCTCTGGACGGGAAGGGAAGCGCCGGTCGAGGCCATGTGGCAGGCCGTGACCGGGGCCGCGGGATCCGACCACGAGTCGGGCGCCGGATGAGTCAGGCCGGGGGCGGGAGCGGGGCCACGGGCGCCGGCCAGTAGCCGGCGCGCGCCAGTGCGGCCAGGGTCTCCTCGCGCAGTGCGCCGGTGAGCGCGTCGCGTTGGGATGGCACCGTGTGCAGCGTCACTCGCAACGTCATGGTGGAGGCGTCCGAGCTGACGAAGCCGACCAGGTTCGGCGGCTCGGTGCAATGCGGGGCGAACTGGGTGCGTGCCGCCACGAGCCGGGCGGCAGCGCTGACGACACCGCGCACATCTTCGAGGTCGTCCGCCGCCGTACCGGGCAGGGTCAGGTCAATCACGGCGTGGGCCCAGCCCCGGGAGAGGTTTCCGACCAGGCGTATGTCACCGTTGGGCACGAAGTAGACGGTGCCGTCCGGGGCGCGCACGCGGGTCAGGCGCATGGTCACGTCCTCGACCACGCCGATGGTCGGGCCGACCAGGACCGTGTCGCCCACGCTGTACTGGTCCTCAATGGTCATGAGGAAGCCGGAGAAGTAGTCGCGGACGATTTGCTGGGCTCCGAAGCCGAGCGTGGCGCCGATGATGGTGGCACTGGCCAGTAACGGGGTCAGGTTGACCCCCAGCATGCCCAGGATGATGGCGGCCGCCAGGATCAAGACGAAGAAGCGCCAGAGGTTGGCCACCAACCCGGACATGGTGGTCACGCGGGCCCCGCCCCGCGACGAGCCCGAGCGGGCGGCGGCCTGGCCGGCCAGGCGACCCAGGATCCGGCGGATGGCCTTGCCGCCGTAGCGGGCGACCACCATGGCCATGATCAGTACCAGGACGATGCCCACCGGTCGCACCACCAGGTCGGTCACCGTCCTGGCGGTACTGGCGCTGACGCCGAGCTTGGTCATGAGCGTGTAGAGCCACCCTCCGCCCTGGGCGACGGCGCCCACCAGGGGGCGGAGGTCTGCGGGGAGCGGGGAGGTCATGACCGGTATTCTTTCCCGCCAAGCCGAGTTATGACCACAATCACCCGAAAAGTTGCCGCTCCCCGCCGCCACGGCCCCGGTTTTGACTTCATTCTGGTGGCCGCCACGGTCATGGTCTCCTTCGTCGGTGTGGTCATGGTCTACACGGCAACGCGGGGCTCCCTGGTGGCCCAGGGTGAGGACCCCAAGACGTTCTTGAAGAAGCAGGCGTTCTTCGTCGTGCTGGGCTTCATCACCATGGCGGCCGTCGCCCTGTTCGACTACCGGCGTCTCGAACCCGTCGCCATGGTCCTCTACGGGCTCATCGTGCTGGCTCTCCTGGGTGTCTATGTGGTGGGCAGCAGCGCCCAGGGCGCGGCGCGGTGGTTCTCCATCGGCCCCCTGCAGCTCCAGCCGTCCGAGTTCGCTGTCCTGGCGGTGATCCTGGCCGTGGCGTCGTATTGCGACAAGCGGACGGAAGAGGGCTTGGCCTGGCGCGATGTCTTCCGCCTCCTGATCATGGCGGGCATCCCGATCGCACTGGTGATGGGCCAGCCCGATCTGGGGACGGCCATGATCATGGTGATCGTGCTCATGGTCATGCTGGCCGTGGCCGGCTTACCGATACGCATTCTCGTGATGCTGGTGATGGGCACCGTGCTGGTGGCGCTCGTCGCGGTGGAAGGGGGGATCCTGCACCACTACCAGATCGCCCGTTTGACCACGTTCTTGAATCCGAACAACCAGAGCAACAATCCCTACGTGCAATCGGCCATCTACAACCTGCAGCAAGCCAAGTCGGCCATCGGTTCGGGTGGTCTGTTCGGGTCGGGCATCGGGCACGGCGCCCAGACCAACCTCGGGTACGTGCCCGAGCAGCAGACCGACTTCATCTTCACCGCGGTGGGGGAGCAGCTTGGCTTCGTGGGCGCCGCCGGGCTGCTGACGCTCCTGGGGGCGATCGCCTGGCGGATCCTGCACGCGGCCGGCGCCTCGCGCGACGTGTTCGGCCGCCTCGTGTGCACCGGGCTGTTCACCTTCGTCGCCTTCAGCGTGTTCCAGAATGCCGGGATGACCATGGGCATCATGCCGATCACCGGGATTCCGCTCCCGTTCGTCAGTTACGGGGGGACGGCCGTGCTGTGCTTCTTCTCCGCCGTCGGGTTGGCCCTCAGCGTGGGAGCCCGGAGCAGGAGCAGGTGACACGCGTTCCGCCCGGGGCCGGGGCCGAACCGTCATCCCCGGAGTGGCGGGTCATGGACGTGGAGGACGTGTCCCTGGACCTGCCGTCCCCGTTCCCGGTGGTGACCCTGGCCGAGACCGAGCCACCCCTGCGGACCCTGGTCTTCCCGGTGGGGCTCACCGAGGGCACCGCTTTGGCCCAGGCCCTGCGCCGGCTGGAGTCACCGCGCCCGATGACCCACGAGCTGTTCACCGAGGTGCTCCAGCGGGCGCGCATCGACGTGATCGCCGTGCGCCTGGTGGGCCGGGAGAACGGGAACTACCTGGCCGAGCTCGACCTCATGGCGCCCCACGGCCGTGAGCGCATCGACTGCCGGCCCTCCGACGGGCTGGTCCTGGCGCTGCGCATGCCGGTGACCGCACCGATACTGGTCGACGCGCGCCTGCTTGAGGATCCCGGCGACGGTGATGTGGTGCCCCGATCCGACGTCTGATCTGATCGGGAAATACGGTCAGCAAGAGGAAGGCGATACAGAGCGCGGGGAAACAGGCACGATCCGGATGCCCGTCACCGAACGGCGGTGTGGGGCACCCTCAAGTTGCTGCAGGTCGGCGCCCACTGGAGTGTCAACGGTCAGCCGGTGTCGGCGAGGCCGCACCTGCTTGATGGATGACATCGTGGTTCGTCGGGCTGGCGCTACCTCTCACGATGACCGTGATGCTGGTTGCAAGGATCCATAGACCGACACCTATGGGACCGACGACGCCCGAAGCCGAGATCACACCGAAGGCCATTGCCACCCAGCCGAGCCAGCGGGGAAGTCCTCCATTGCGGATCACGGCCAACCCGGTGACGATCAGGAACGACGCTGCACCCGCAGCCGTAAGGGGTACGTTGAGGGAGTTCTGCAAGACGTTCAGCGATTGCATGGAGGCGCCGGTGATGTTGCCGGCGTGGCTGGCGTCGGCGAGCGCGAACTTTGCGCCGGCGCCGACGAGCCCCGAAACAGCGAAGACGATTGCACCGGAGAAGGCGACGGTGAGTAGTCGCCGGTTCGCCTCAATTCTGCCAAGGTATTCCCGCACGTACCAGAAGTACGGCAGCCCAACGATGACAGCGAGCACTATCACGTAGCTGCTGACGAGGGAGATGTTGTGGTACTGGTGGTAGTAGGACTCCACCTTCGCTGCAGTCGCGTTCGTACTGGGTGTATTCGGAGCCATGAAGACGGCCGCGACAACGAGGACGAAGAACGCCAGTCCCCCGTACCCAACCCACCGCTTGACGGATGTGTCCATGAGCCCCTCCCTTGTGTCCTCCTCGCCCTTCGAGGAGCCAACCTAAGCTACAAGCTGAGCACATTGCGACCTGGGATCCGGGCACACGTCATCGTTCCGGTCCCCGAACGAGTCGAGGGGATTCACCCGGGAGGACGTACACCAGGTGATCCTGATCGTCGTGCGCGGGCGCCCAGAAGGACGGCACCAACTCAGCGGGCACGACGCATTGTCGGCGATCTGTCGCTTGAGGGATAGCCCAAGTCGCGCGCCCGACTTCGGGCGAACGGGTGCCCCCATGGTGCGAATGGTGGCACCCCAGCCCATTCGGGGTGAGAGGGTGGTGCGTTGGACCTTCGGAGGTGGAGGCCAGAGCAGGGCCGGACCTGGCAAAATCGGTCCCAGACGAGTTTGCTGGTGAGGTGCCATGACTTCTGGTGAGAGACCGACCGTAATTAAGATCAACGCCATCACCGTGCCCGAGGGGGCCGGGGACGAGCTGGCCCGCAGGTTCGCCGCCCGCGCCGGGGCAGTGGACGATCAGGAGGGATTCGAGGGATTCGAGCTCCTGCGGCCGACCGATGAGCGCCGGCAGTGGCTGGTGGTCACCCGGTGGAGGGACGAGGACGCGTTCATGCGGTGGGTGAGCTCCCCCGCCTTCGCCCACGGCCATGCCGGTGCCGACCGCCCGGCGTCCGACAGTGGCCCGGTGTCGGTGTCGTCCGAGTTGTGGTCGTACGAGGTGGCGGGCGGCTCGGACCGGCGCTAGTGCACGGGCACCAGCGGGCGCTCCCCGGGCTGGACCACGCCCGAGACCAGGATCTCGGCCTGCGCCTGCGCCCCCTCGTCCGATATCCGCAGGAGGAGAGCGATCAGGATGTAGTTGGCCAGCAGCGAGGAGCCGCCGTAGGCCACGAAGGGCAGGGTGATCCCGGTGAAGGGGAGGAGCCGCACCACGCCGGCCATGATGAAGAAGGCCTGGAAGCCGAGGATGATGGTCAACCCGGTGGCCGTGAGCCGGGAGAAGTCGGTCCGGGCGGTCTGAGCCACCCGCAGGCCGGCACCGATCATGAGGATGAAGGCGACGACCACGGCGACGGAGCCGACCATGCCCATTTCGGTGCCGATGGCGGCGAAGATCATGTCGGTGGTGAGGAAGGGGATCAGGCCGGCTGCCGTGTCGAGCCCGAGCCCGGTGCCGCCGATGCCGCCGCTCGCGAATCCGTACCAGCCTTGCCGGAGCTGTGACCCGCCCGAGTTCAGATTGGTGGAAGTCTGCCACGGGTTCAACCACTCGCTCACCCGCAGTTGCACCTGCCCGAAGTAGCGGGCCGAGACATAGGCCCCGCCGGCGAAGAGCAGGAAGCCCAGGATCAGGTAGCCGAACCGCCCGGTGGTGATCCACAGCATGCCGATGAACAGGGTGAAGAGCAGGGCGGCGAACCCGATGTCGCCTTCGAGGCCGATGACGGCCATGGCGGCGCCCCAGGCCACGATGATGGGGACCAGGGGTCGCGGATCGAGGATGAGGCGGTCGCCGATGCGCGCTGTCGGGATCGAGAGCATCTCCTTGTTGGTCGCGAAGTACGAGGCGAAGAAGACGCACAGGAGGATCTTCGAGAACTCCACCGGTTGGAACTCGAGCTTGCCGAAGTGCACCCACAACCGGGCGCCGTTGATCGGGCTGAAGAGCAGCGGTGCCACCAGGAGGAGACCCGCCGTAAAGAGCACCAGGTAGCGGTAGCGCTCCAGGTCACGGGAGAAGCGCACCACCAGGAGGGTGGCCGAGTACAGGGCCACCCCGAGCGCGGCCCAGCCGGCCTGCTCCTTGGCGTAGACCGGGTTCCAGCGGGCGATGATCACGTAGCCGATCCCGTTGAGGAGGGCGGCCAGGGGGAGGATCACGGCGTTGGCCTGGGGGATCAGCCACCGGTTGGTCATGTGTGCCACCAGCGAGAGGCCGAGGACGATGCCGAGGAAGGGGCCGATATTGGCCGGGATCTTCGACTTGGCCCCCAATTCGGCGATCACGTAGAGGGCGACGATGAGCAGCGAGCCGAAAACGAGCAGGCCCAGTTCGGTGCGCCGCCTGGGCTTGGGTCCGATCACATAGCGCGGCAGTCGGCCATGACGGAAGGGTGGGGGCACCCGGCGAATCGTAGTGGCGGCGGGTAGCATCAAGGGTGACGACATGGCCCGAGACCCTTCCCTGATGACGCCTCCGCCAGGTCCCGTCGAGCGCCTTTCCGCACCGTCCTACCAGCAGATTGAGGCCTTCGGGCACCAGCGGTTCACCAACCGGGAACAGTCGCGTCTCGACTTCGCGGCCCGCCTGCTCGACCTGGCCGAGGACGACGGGGTCCCCCTCCTGGAGCGGACCAAATTCCTGGCCATCTTCTCCGAGTTGCTCGACGAGTTCTACCAGGTGCGGGTGGCCGCCCTTGAGGACCAGGTGGCGGCCGGGGTGCGGACCCGCTCGGTCGACGGCCTGCGCCCGGGCGAGCAGCTCAAATTGATCCGGACCTGGGTGGCGGATCTGGTCACGCGCCAGGATGGCATCTTCCTGC
Source organism: Acidimicrobiales bacterium (assembly GCA_035534235.1). Classification (GTDB taxonomy): domain Bacteria; phylum Actinomycetota; class Acidimicrobiia; order Acidimicrobiales; family RAAP-2; genus Bog-473. The sequence goes on from DATLSH010000066.1 coordinate 51,573, forward strand.
ACCACATCGTCCCGGACCTGGCCGCCGCCGGTGTCCGCCTTTCGGACTGGTCCACACTCGATGACGACGACCGCGTCCACCTGGTCGACGTCTTCCAGCGCCAGATCTTCCCGGTCCTCACGCCCTTGGCGGTGGACCCCGGGCACCCCTTCCCCTACATCTCCAACCTCTCCCTCAACCTGGTGGTCGAGGTGCAGGACCCCTCCACGGGCGAGCGGCGCATCGCCCGGGTCAAGGTGCCGCCGGTGCTGCCCCGCTTCGTCGTCATGCCCGACGGCGAGCGCTTCGTCCCGCTTGAGCAGGTGATCGCCGCCCACCTGGACTCCCTGTTCCCCGGCATGACCGTCGGCCATCACCATGCGTTCCGCGTCACTCGAGATGCCGACCTGGCGCTGGAAGAGGACGAGGCCGACGACCTGCTCGTGGCCATTGAGCTGGAACTGCGCCGGCGCCGCTTCGGGCGGGCGCTCAGGCTTGAGGTAGGGGCCGACATGGACGCCGACATCATCGAGCTGTTGGCCTCCGAGCTCGAGGTGGCCCCCGACGGCGTGTTCCGGGTGGAGGCGCCGCTCGACCTGAGCGGGCTGTGGGGCGTCTATGCGCTGGACCGGCCCGATCTCCACGGGGAGACCTGGACCCCGATGACCCCACCGCACCTGGCCACCGCGGCGAACCAGCCGACCGAGTTCTTCGCCATGCTGCGCGCGCGCGACGTGCTGGTGCACCACCCCTACGACTCGTTCGCCACCTCGGTCGAAGCGTTCGTGGCCCAGGCTGCGGTCGACCCGGCCGTGCTGGGCATTAAGCAGACGCTCTACCGCACCGGTGGGGACAGCCCCATTGTGGCCTCGCTGATTCAGGCGGCGGAGAACGGCAAGCAGGTGGCGGCCATCGTCGAGCTCAAGGCGCGCTTCGACGAGGAGGCCAACATCGGCTGGGCCCGCGCCCTGGAAGAAGCCGGTGTGCACGTGGTCTACGGCATCGTCGGTCTCAAGACGCATTCGAAGACGGCGCTGGTGCTCCGCCGTGAGGACGAGGGTGTGCGCCACTACTGCCACGTGGGCACCGGGAACTACAACTCGAAGACGGCCCGGACCTACGAGGACATCGGCCTGCTCACTGCCGACCGCGAGATCGGTGCCGATGTCGGTGAGCTCTTCAACTATCTGACCGGCTTCTCGCGCCACGCCGACTACCGGCAGATCCTGGTTTCTCCGGTCTCGGTGCGCCGCCGCATCCTGGCCATGATTGAAGAGCAGACCGCGGCCGGCCCCCATGGGCGCATCGTCTTCAAGCTCAATGGCCTGACCGACGCGGCCATGATTGACGCCCTCTACCGGGCCTCGGGCGGGGGCGTCCAGATCGATCTGGCCGTCCGCGGCCTGTGCCGCCTCCGGCCCGGCATCCCCGAGCTGTCCGAGAACATCCGCGTCCGTTCCATCGTCGGTAGCTTCCTTGAGCATTCGCGTATCTACCGCTTCGGCGGCGCGCCGGCTGATCCGGCGGCCGGACCCGGTCTGCCCCTGAAGATCTACATCGGATCGGCCGATCTAATGGGCCGCAACCTCGACCGGCGCGTTGAGGTCCTCGTCCCGGTGCACGACCTGGAACTGCAGGCCCGGCTCTTCGAAGTGCTCGACCTGGTCTTCTCCGACGACACCAATGCCTGGGCCCTGGGCTCGGACCGGCGCTGGCGGAGGGTGGAGAACGTTCACGGCATCAGTTCGCAGAAGCGCCTGAAGGAGCTGGCCATCGAGCGGGCCCGCCGGCGGCGCGATTCCGACATGAGGGTCGGGGACGGCAACCTGACCGATCCGGTCCACGAGCGGGACAAGGCAGGGTAAGCACGGAAATGCGCGTCCCGACAGGGCCGCCGGTACAGTGCGGCGCCATGGCGAAGGTGGGGCTGGCCGAACGGATGGAGGCTGTCGCCTCGCGCCGGGGCTGGGCCTGGCCCGCCGCCTCGACCGTGATCGCCCTCATCGGCATCACCGGATTGGCCATCATGCACCGCCAGGTCGACCTGGGCACCTACCTGCTCGGTGGGGCGCATGCGTTCTCGGCCGACCTGTTCACCGTCACGTATCCTTCGGACCACCTCGGCTTCACGTACCCGCCGTTTGCCGCCCTCCTGTTCTCGCCATTCGCCCACCTCCCGGTGCGGGCCAGCGAAGTGGCCTTTTCGTGGCTCAACCTGGCCGCCCTCTGCACCCTGCTGGCCGTGTGCCTGCGGGCGGTCTGTGCCACCCTGGCCCGCCGGACCGTCCTGTGGTGGGCGCTCATGCTGCTGGTGCCGGCCGTCATGCTCGACCCGGTGCGCCAGACCTTCCTGCTCGGGCAGGTCAACATCTTCCTGGCCCTGATGGTCGTGGCGGACATGACCTTGGACCTGCCCATCCCGAAGGGCATCCTCGTCGGGCTGGCCGCCGCCGTGAAGGTCACGCCGATCATCCTCATTCCCTATTTCTTCCTGACCCGGCAGACCAAGGCCGGGATGCGGGCCGTGGCGGCGTTCGTGGGGGCCGCCCTGATCGCCGCCGCGGCATCTCCCCACGACTCCTGGGCCTACTGGACCCATTACATCCGCGACCCACGGCGGGCGGGGATCCTGTCGTGGATCGGCAACCAGGGTCTCATGGGGGCCATTGAGCGGATGTTGGGCCGCACCGTCAGCAACCAGTCATCGTTCCTGCTCGTCGTCACCGTGGGGGCCTTCGGGCTGACCGTGGCGGCGCTGGCCTACAAACGTTCGTCCCCGGTGCTCGGCTTCCTGATCGTGGAGGCCACCGAGGCGCTGGCCAATCCCGTATCGTGGTCGCACCACTTCATTTGGGTCGTCCTGTTCATCGCCTGGCTGGCCCTGGGCGTCGACCGGCCCCGCCGGGGCGAGTGGTGGGCGATCGGGGTGGTCGTTCTCTTCTGGGCCGCCCCCACCTGGTGGTCGCCCCACGGGCCCGGTGTGCTCTACGCCGGGCGGGGATGGCTGATCCCGCTTTCGGATGCCTATCCGTTGCTCTTCATCGGCTTCGTGGTGGCGATGGCGGTGCGGGTCACCCGCTCGGCGGCGCACCGCGTGGTGGAGGAACCGGCGCCGGTCCTGCACTCGCGCGCCTAGGACCTACACCAAGGACGGTTCACAGGCCACCACCAGGAGATGGGCGCCCTGGTCGACCTTGCCGGGGGCCGAGCGGGTCGAACGGATGATGTGCCATCCCGTGACCACCATCAACTTCTCGGGGTCCCCTGGGAGGAATTCGGTGCGCCTGGTCTCGCCGATGAGGGAGAGCACCCCGTCAACGAGGCGGCGCAGGGCGCGCCCGCGTGCCCCCGCCGCGGGGATGACGCGGAAGTTGACCGCCAGGACGCTCGCCGGGGCGGATCGGGCGCGCAGTGTCTCACAAAGGGCCGCGCCCACCTCCAGCGAGAGAGAGGCCAAGAGCCCTTCGCAGACGAACAGCGACGGACGGGCCGGATCGTGCCCGGCCTCGGTGAGCGCAGATTCGAGGTCTCCGGTCATCAGGTCCACGCCGGCATAGGTGACGCCGGACGGCGAGATGCCGAGGGCGGACAGTCGCCGGTGCTTGTCCGCCTGGGTGGAGGGGAAGTCGACCTCAATCCAGCGGGTGGGCCCGCCCCCGAAGCGCAGGGCCCGCCCGTCGTAGCCGGCGCCGATGAGGACGATCTGCTCCACGCCCCGACCGATGGCCCGCGCCACCTCCTCGTCGATGAACCTGGTGCGTTCGGCCAGGCCGGTGGGAGCCAGCCCGGGCAGCACGAAGCCGCGACCCATGGTCTGGTAGAGGCGGCGCTCGCCTTCGGTGTCACCTCCGGGCGTGGAGGAACGGGTGCCGGCCAGGCGGGCGCGCTGCGCGGCGATCCAGCGTGCGGTGAGGGAAGGTCGGTCCTCCCGCATCACGGAGCCAGGGCGGTGGCACCGGCCCCGGCCGGGGGACGGCCGAGCCGGAGGGACAGGTAGGCCGCTCCGCCGAAGGGAATGGGCAGCCAGAAGTTCACCAGGCGCCAGCACAGCACCCCCGCCGTGGCGGCACCGCCGGGCTCGCCGAACCCGGTCAGCACCGAGACGAGGGTCAATTCCACCACGCCCAGCCCGCTCGGCGTCAGGGGGATGACGGCCAGGATGTTGGCCAGCCCGTAGGCGACGAGCACGTCAATGGGGGAGACGGTGGGCCCGAAGGCCAGGAGGAACACCCACAAAGACGCGGCATCCAACAGCCAGTTGGCCGCGGCCCAGATGCCGGCCCGGTAGAGGAGCTGGGGGTTCTCGAAGAGCACCTTCATGCGGTCGGCCACCGTCTGCAACAGGGCGGTGACGGTCTCGGCCTTGACGAAGGGGAGGTGGTTGGCCAGCTTCCTGACGAAGGTCGTCGCATGCTTCTCGCCCTTGGTCAGGAGGTAGATCACGCCGGCGAAGAAGGCCAGCAGCAACACGCCGAGGATGGCGGCGAAGCCGTAGAGCGGGTTGTAGCCGCGCAGCGGGATGGAGATCAGCAGGGAGAGCCAGAAGATGGCGTTCAGAACCACGGCCGAACCGATGCCCTGGGTGGCGAGCCCGAACGCGGCGGTGCTGCCGACCACGTCGGACTCGGTGAGGAGGCGGTAGCTGGCGGCCGTTCCCGGGACGGTGCCACCGGGGAGGACGTGGCTGATGGCCAGCGCCCACATGTTGATGCGGAAGATGCGGAACCGCCGGGGTGCTCCCGGGGAGAGGACGGCGTGGGTCAGCTCGGCATAGGCGGCCAGGGCGCCGAGCTCGAGCAGCGCGCCGAGCACCAGCCAGAGGAAATTGAGATGGCTGAGTTGGTGGAACTCCTTGCGGGCGCTGGCCAGCTCGGGCAGCAGGATGTACTCGCCGACGAAGAAGAGCAGCAGGATCATCAGCGTGATTTTCACGTTGCGCGGGATCCAACGGCGCTGGACCTTGGCGGGGGAGCCCTCTTCCGCTGTGTCCTCATCCATCACGTTCATGCTTGCACGTCTCCACCGGCACAAAGCTGACATGCTGGTCTCATGGCCGACGAGGTTGCGGACACCTGGCGGTCCAGGTTGTCGGGCCACGCCGATCGCCGGGGCATACCCCTGGGCACCATTGTGGTGGCCGCCACCGTCACCATCGCCCTGATTGACGTCAACCTCGCGCTGGTGGTCGGCCTGTGGGTGCTGCGCAAAATCGTCCTCTACACCGTCATCGCCTTCTTCTTCGCCCTGCTCCTCACCCCGGCCACCCGCTTCCTGACCAGGAACGGCCTTTCCCACGGCCTGGCCACGGCGCTGGTCTTCCTGTCCGGCCTGGCCGCGCTGGGAGGGTTGGTCTACCTCTTCGCCTCACCGCTGGTGACGGCGACCCTCCATTTCGCCCACGAGGTCCCCACGCTGATCCGGGATGCGCGCAAGGGTCGCGGCCCCCTCGGGCACCTGGTCTTCCGCCTGCACCTGCAGAAGTACCTCTCCGAGGGATCGGCCCAGATCACCAAGCAGTTGACCAACGTG
>DATLSH010000067.1:0-48722 GCA_035534235.1 Acidimicrobiales bacterium
GAGGTAGATGCGTTCGTAGTTGCAGGTGCGGAAGGCGGCCAGGGCCTCCGCCGCGTCCTCCTCCATGCCTACCTGGCCCGTGCGCAGGGTGGCCGAGACCACCCCGCCGATGAAGGCACCCAGCTGGGCGCTCCGGCGCTCCCCGCACAGCTCACGGACGGCGGGTGGGAGCTGGTGGGGCGCCACGATCCCGGCCAGGACGGCGTCCTCCCAGTCGTGGCAGACGTAGGCCACGCGGTCGGCCCAGCTGACCACCTCGCCCTCCGGGGTGGCCGGAGCCGGCCGGGACCAGCTGTGCTTGGCGATGCCGTCAATGGTCTCCGCGCACAGGTTGAGAGGGGCCAGGGACACGTGTGCCCCCCACGGCGCGTGGTCGAAGCCGCCGGGCAGGAACGGGTCGAGGGCGTCCTCGCTGGCGTGCCCCCCCGGTCCGTGGCCGCAATCGTGGCCGAGGGCAATGGCCTCGGCCAGGGCCACATTGAGCCGGCAGGTGCGCGCCATGGCGGTGGCCACCTGTGCCACCTCGAGCGCGTGGGTGAGACGGGTGCGCTGGTGGTCCGCGGGGAAGACGAACACCTGGGTCTTGCCGGCCAGGCGGCGGAATGAGGTGGCGTGGAGGATCCGGTCCCGGTCCCGCTCGAAGCAGGTGCGCCATCCATCGGGTTCCTCGGGCCGGGCCCGGTCACCCGCACCCCGCGCCCGGGTGGCTCCCGGGGCCAGGAGGGCGTCATCGTTCCCCTCACGTTCCACCCGCCCCAGGGGAACCCCCCAACCGGTGTCCCCGGCGTCCCCGGCCGGCCCCCCCACGGGTGCCGGCCCGATGCGGGCGTACGAATCGGCGTGGGCCAGGCGGGCCGGACCGGAGTAGCCCGACATGGTGGAGGCCCAGCGGATGCTGCGCTCCGTCCCCTTTCGTGCGGGCACCTCGCTCATGTCGTGCAGTCTGTCCCATGGCTGTAACGTCCAAGGGGCCGCAGGCCCACCCGTGGGCTGACGAGAGGAGTGACACCAGGTGGACGTGCGTATCGGCATCACCCAGAATCCCAAGGAGATTGAGGTGGACATGGCCGATGACGTCGACAGCGACAAGATGGTGGCCGACATTGAGAAGCTTCTCAAGGTCGGTGACGGTGTCCTGTGGCTGACCGACAAGAAGGGCCGGCGGGTCGGGGTCCCGGTGGCCAAGGTGGCCTATGTGGAGGTGGGGGCACCAGCCTCCGACCGCCGCTTCGGGTTCGGCGCACCCTAAGGGCGCGCGTGGGGCGGCCGGGGTTCGGAAGGCAGCGGTGACCGCGGCGCCGCCCGACCTCCTGCAGCTGAAGTTGCTCTTCGTCACCGGCAAGGGTGGCGTGGGCAAGACGACGGTGGCGGCCGCCCTGGCCCAGCTGGCCGCCGAGCACGGCAAGCGGGTGTTGGTCTGCGAAGTCGACGCCAAGGGCGACCTCTCCTCCCTCTTTGAGGCCCCGCCCACCGACTTCACGCCCCGCGAGGTGTCCCCGGGGATCTGGTCCATGTCCATGGACACCGAGGCCTCACTGCGCGAGTACCTGAAACTCCACCTGCGCATCCCGGTGGTGGGCCGCATCGGACCGCTGGCCAAGGCGTTCGACTTCGTGGCCACGGCGGCGCCCGGCGTGCGCGAGATCCTCACCGTGGGCAAGCTCTGCTGGGAGGTACGCGAGCGTCACTACGACCTGGTGGTGGTCGACGCCCCGGCCAGCGGGCACATCGTCGGCCAACTGGCGGCGCCCCAGGCCATCAACGACCTGGTCAAGGTGGGGCTGATCCGCGGCCAGACCGACTGGATGCTGCAGATCCTCTCCGACCACCAACAGACGGGACTGGTGGCCGTGACCACGCCCGAGGAGATGCCGGTCTCCGAGACGCTGGAGCTGACCCAGCGGGTGCGCGACGAGACGACGGTGCGCATGTCGGCCGTCGTGGTCAACCGCGTCCTGCCCGAGCTCTTCGGCCAGCGCGAGGAGGAGATCTTCGAGCAGCTGCGCCTCCCTGATGCCGAATCCGTGCTGTCTGCCCGGGCCGGGGGTGCGGTGGCACCGGTCCTCGAAGCCGCCCGCCTCGCCGTCACCATGCGCCGGACCCGTTCGGTCCACCTGCAGCGCCTGCAGGCCGGCCTGCCCGAGGGTCTTCCGGTGCTGCTCCTGCCCTTCATGTTCTCGCGCAGCTTCGGCGTGCGCACCACCCGCCAGGTGGCCCAGTCCCTCGGCGAGGAGCTGGGGCATTGACGCCCCGCCGGCGGGCCGGGGATGTGCCCAAGACGGTGGCCCAGCTGCTCTCGGCCAAGGAGATCGTCATCGCCTGCGGCCCCGGGGGGGTGGGCAAGACCACCACGGCGGCGGCGGTGGCGGCCATGGCGGCGGCCGAGGAGGGGGGACGGATCCTCGTCCTCACGGTCGATCCGGCGCGCCGCCTGGCCGACGCCCTGGGTCTGAAGGGGATCGGGAACGATGAGGTCCGCATCGCCGATGAGGTGTTCACGGGGGCCGGCGTCACCCCCAGGGGCGAGCTGTGGGCGGCCATGCTCGACACCAAGCAGAGTTGGGACGACCTCATCCGCATCCACGCGCCTGACGCGGCGACGCGGGAGCAGATCCTGGCCAACCCGCTCTACCAGAACATCTCCGGGCGCTTCGTGCAGTCGCACGACTACATCGCCATGGAGCGGCTCTACGAGATCCACTCCGAGGGCAAGTACGACCTCATCGTCGTCGACACGCCGCCCACCCGCAACGCCCTGGACTTCCTCGATGCGCCGCAGCGCCTGGCCGACTTCTTCTCCTCGCGCCTGTTGCGCTGGCTCATCGTGCCCTACCGGTCGCGCCTGGTGAACGTGGCGACCAAGCCCTTCTACCAGGTGGCCGACCGGATACTGGGCACCCAGTTCCTGGCCGATATCTCGGAATTCTTCATCCTCTTCCAGTCCATGCACGCCGGTTTCGTCGAGCGGGCCGACGCGGTCACCCGCCTGCTGTCGGACCGCCGGACCACGTTCATGGTCATCGCCACCCTGGAGGCCACACCCGTGCGGGAGGCCGAATTCTTCACGGCGGAGCTCACGGCGCGCCGTCTCCACCTGGGGGCGGTCGTGCTGAACAAGGTCCTGCCCGACTACCTGCGCAGCACCCAGACGGCCAAGCTGGCCCAGGCGATGAACGATCGGGCGGAGGAGATGGCCGAGGGGCTGAGCGAGGATCCGGCGCTGGCCGCCCGCGTGCTGGGCGAGGTGGCCGAGAGCTTCCTCAACTATGGGGTGGTGGCCCGGCGGGAGGCCGAGCAGCAGGCCGAGATGAGGGGCGCCCCGGACATTCTGGTGACCGTGCCCTTCTTCGACTCCGACATTTACGACATGGGCGGGCTTCTCCGCCTGGGTGCCCAGGTCTGGGAGTAGGTGCGGGCGCGTACCATGCATGCATGGTCACCCTGATCCTCCGTCACGCCGGCTGAGACGGGCGCCCGCCCTCGCACGTGCTCGACTACCACCTCCACCTGTGGCCGCACAGCCAGAGCGAGACGCCGCTCGACCTGGAGCAGCTGGCGGCCTACTGCGCCCGGGCGCAGGCGGCCGGGGTGCGCGAACTGGCCCTGACCGAGCACCTCTTCCGCTTCCGCCAGGCCGACGCGCTGCTGGGGGGATTCTGGGCCGACGACCGGGTGTCCCCGGCGCTGCAAACGTCCATGGCTGACTACTGGGGGTTCCACGCCACGGCCGACCTCGACAAGTACGTGGCCTGCGCGCAGGAGGCCAGGGACGCCGGGCTCCCCGTCGTCATCGGGCTCGAGGTGGACTACTACGAGGGCCGCATGGACGACGTGGCGGACCTGCTGGCCGGCTACCCCTTCGACGTGCTGCTGGGCTCGGTGCACTGGCTGGGGGCCTGGCGCTTCGACGATCTGGACGACCCTGTCTCCATGGGGGAGTGGTCGGCCCGCCAGGTCGACGCTTGCTGGGACACCTACACCGGTGCGCTGGAGGAGCTGGCGGCCTCGGGCGCCTGCGACGTCCTGGCCCACCCCGACCTGATAAAGGTGGCGGGCCACCGCCCCGAGGCGCCGGCGGAATGGTGGGACCGCATGGCCGAGGCGGCGGTGGCGGCGGGCATGGCGGCCGAGGTCTCCTCCGCCGGGTGGCGCAAGCCGGCGAACGAGCAGTACCCGGCGGTCGGGCTGCTGGAGCGCCTGGCCGCCCGGGGCGTGCCACTGACCACGGCCTCGGACGCCCACCGGGTGGACCACGTGGCCGACCACGCCGCCGCGCTCCACGCGCTGTTGAGCGCGGTCGGGGTCACCTCCCTGCAGGGTTACCGGTCCCGGGCCGCCCACTCCGTCCCCCTCGGACCGCCACCGCCCGCACCGGGAGCGCCCGCACCGGGAGCGGAGGCCTAGCGTGCCCACCCCGGCCGAGTTGGCGCTGTCCCACACCTCCCTGGAGCCCGGCGAGCTGGGTCACCTGCAGCGGCTGCTCGGCAGCTGGAGCGTGCTGGCCGACCTCTCCTTCTCCGATCTCCTCCTGCTGGTGCCGGTGCGCGCTCCCGAAGGCGAGGAGGCGCCCGCCGATCCCGAACTGGTGGTGTTGGGCCAGATGCGCCCGAACAACCGGCCCACCCTGGTGGACCAGGACCTGGTGGGGACCACGGTCAACGAGTCCCAGTGGGCCCTGGCCGCCACGTGTCTGCACGGCGGCGAGATCGTGCGGGGCAACATCCACCACCCGATCCTCGGCGAGCAGGTGCCGGTGGAGAACATCCCGGTCCGCTTCGACGGCCGACTCATCGCCGTCCTGCTCCGGGTCTCCCTGGCCCCGCTGAAGGGCCCGACGAGCATGTACGAGCGGACCTACCTCGATGTCTTCGAGCGCCTGGCCGACATGGTGGCCCAGTCGGCCTTCCCGTTCCCGGACGAGGACATCGGCACCGAGGAGGCGCCCCGGGTCGGCGATGGCGTGGTGGTGGTCGACGCCGACGGCCGGGTGGAGTTCGCCTCGCCCAATGCCATGAACGCGTTCCACCGCATGGGGATCTACGCCCAACCCGAGGGCCGGCGCTTCGGTGACCTTGACATTGAGGAGACGGCGGTGGAGTGGGCCCTGGCCACCGGCCGCCCCGTGGTCGAGGAGGTGGAGCGCCGCCCCGATGTCATGGTGCTGGTCCACTGCATCCCCCTGCTCTCCCACGGCGTGGTCACGGGCGCCATGATCCTGCTGCGCGACGTCACCGACGTGCGCCGCCTGGACCGCCTGCTGCTGTCCAAGGACGCCGCCATCCGCGAGGTGCACCACCGGGTCAAGAACAATTTGCAGACGATCTCGTCCCTGCTCAGCCTGCAGGCCCGGCGGGTGGGCGACCGGGCCGCCCGGGTGGCCCTGCACGAGGCCGAGCGCCGGGTGCGCTCCATCGCCCTGGTCCACGAGATCCTCTCGCGCGACCCGAGCGACCAGGTGCCCTTCGCAGAAATTGTGGTGTCCCTGGTGCAGATGGCCGAGGATTCCGTGGTGTCGTCCCAACCCATTGTGATCTCGACCACCGGCGACCTGGGCGACGTCACCGCCGACGTGGCCACGCCGCTGGCGGTCACGGTGGCCGAGCTTCTGCAGAACGCGGTGGAGCACGCCTTCGACCCCGAAGCGGCGGGTGGCCAGGATGATGCGGCCGGGCTGGAGGGCGCCGGTGGAGCGGCCGGCTACGCGCCCGTCGGCCACGTCGACGTGACCATGGCCAACGACGGGGAGGAGCTGGTGGTTTCGGTGCGCGACGACGGGCGAGGGCTGCCCGAGGGCTTCGACATCGAGCGCACGACCAGCCTCGGCCTCTCCATCGTGCGCGACCTGGTGGTCAGCCAACTGGAGGGTCAGATCGCCATGGAGGCGGTACCCCCAGCCGAGGGCGGCGGCACGCGTGCGGTGGTCACCGTCCCGGTGCGGGCGCCGCGCTGAGATGGTTCCGGAGGAGCCGGGACCGGTGGGTGCAGCCGGTGGATCAGAAGGAGCGCTGTGACCGGCGGGCGGCCAGCCACGCCTTGCGCAGCTTGCGGCGCTCCTCCTCGGAGGTACCGCCCCATACCCCGGATTCCTGATTGGTGGCCAGCGCGAAGTCAAGGCAGGGCTCGAGTGCCTCGCAGGAGCGGCACACGCCCTTGGCGGCATCGATCTGGTCGACGGCCGGCCCCGTGGTGCCGACGGGGAAGAACAGGTCGGGCTCGGTGTTCCGACATGCCGCCGCCCGGCGCCAGTCGTCGGCGTCCCAATCCACTGTCCGGTTCCACATGAGCGCCATCGACACCAGCCTCCAACCACTGATTTGTGATCCTTTTCACATGAGGGGTCCCAGAGAGGTTCCCGCTGGTGAGAAGGGATTGACGGGTAGAGGGTAATGGGTTGTGGGGACGCTGGCAAGCAGTTCGGTGAAATTTCTGGACGGGAGGGCAACGGTGGGTGACGGAGCGGGGAGGAACCGCCGGTGACCGCGGTCATCGCCCATCGGGGTTGCAGCGAAGGGTTCGTGGAGAACACCCTGGAAGCCTTCGGCGAGGCCAGGCGCCTGGGGGCGGACGGCGTGGAGCTCGATGTCCGCCTCACGGCCGATGGCGCCCTGGCGGTCCACCACGACGGCGTCATCCCCGGCCAGGGCCCCGTGTCCGCTTTGGAGGTGCGTGACCTGCCGCCCCACGTGCCCCTGTTGGGCGATGCCCTCGGCGTGTGCGAGGGCATGGTGGTCAACGTCGAGATCAAGAACGCCCCGGCGGACCCCGGCCATGACCCCACCGAGGCGGTGGCCGCCCTGACCGCCGCCTGCATCGGTGAGGCGGGCTGGACCGAGCGGGTCCTCGTCTCCTCGTTCCAGATAGGCACCCTGCGTGCGGTCCAGGTGGCCGACAGCCGCCTGGCCCTGGGCGCCCTGTGGCCGGTCCTGGCCGAAGCCAAGGGCGCGCTGGCGCTCGCGGTCGATGCCGGCTTCCGGGCCGTCCATCCCTTCGTGACCACGGTGACCCCGGACCTGGTGGCGCGGGCGCACGGCGCCGGCCTGGCCGTCAACGTGTGGACGGTCAATGCCCCCGGCGATCTGGCCCGGTGCATCGGGCTCGGGGTGGATGCCGTCATCACCGACCGCCTCTCCGAGGCCATGGAGGCCGCCCGGCCTGAAGGAGCCTGAACGGGTCGCGGTGCAGGGCAAACAGGCCGGTCACCGGGCCGAATGGCGGTTGACCACTCCTGTCGTCAAAGATGAACGGCCATGAACGTCGTCGTCTGTGTCAAGCAGATCCCCGATCCGGCCGCCCCGGGCGCCCTGAATCCGGAGACCAATACCCTCAACCGGTCCGGCAAGCTCATCATGGATGACTCGGACAACTACGGCGTCGAGATGGCGCTGCAGCTGGCCGGAGGTGAGGGGGACGAGGTGACCCTGGTCTCCATGGCACCGGGAGGGGAGACATCGGGCCTGCGCACCGGCCTGGCCATGGGAGCGGCCCGGGCCATCCTGATCAGCGACGATGCGCTGGCCGGCAGCGATGCCCTGGGGACGGCCAAGGTTCTTGCCGCCGCCATCAAGCGCGCCAACCCCGACCTCGTCGTCATGGCCACCGAGTCGACCGACGGCTACACCGGCACCCTTCCGGTGCAGGTGGCCGAGCTCCTGGGCCTGCCCTCAGTGACCTTCGCCAAGGCGATCGCCATCGACGGAGGCAACGTCAAGGTGGAGCGCCAGACCGAAGCGGGCTTCGACGAGGTCGTGTGTCCGATGCCGGCGGTGGTCACGGTGACCGCCGGTGTGGTCGAGCCGCGCTATCCCTCGTTCAAGGGGATCATGGCGGCCAAGTCCAAGCCGGTGGACAACCTCACCGTCGCCGACCTCGGGCTCGATGCTTCACAGGTCGGCGTGGCCGGCAGCGGGCAGGAGATCACCGACGTCTCGGAGTCCGAGGCGCGTGGCTCCGGGGAGATCGTGGAGGACGAAGGGGACGGCGCCCAGCGCGTCGTGGCCTTCCTTGAGCAGCTGAAGGTGATCTGAGATGGCGATCGGAAAGGTGTGGGTCCTGGCCGAGGCGGGGGAAGGTGCCCCGACTCCGGTCACCCTGGAGCTGCTCAGCGAAGCCCGCAGCCTGGCCGGCACGGTCGAGGCGGTGGCCTGGGGGTCGGACACCGCCGCCAATGCGGCGACGCTGGGCGAGTACGGGGCCACCACCGTCTACGACGTGGGCGAACTGGGCGACGCGCTGCCCGGTGTCCCGGTGGCGGCGGCCATGGCGGCCCTCATCGAGGGCGGCAACGCGCCCGACGCCATACTGATCCCGGCCACCACCGACGGCCGCGACGTGGCGGGACGCCTCTCGGCCAAGTTGGACCGGCCGGTCCTGACCAACGTCACCGGGCTGGTGGCCGGGGACGGACTTTCCAGCCAGCACCCCCTCTTCGGTGGCAGCCACATCGCCACGGCGCGGTTCACCGGTGCCGGCCCGGGACTCTTCGTCGTCCGGGCCAAGTCGTTCGCGGCGGAGCCGTCCGGCGGTGCAGCGGCCGCCGTGGTTGCCGCGCCCGCGCCCGATGCCGGGGCGACCAGCACGGCCCGGATCGTGCAGCGGCACGAGGAGGAGCGCAGCGGCCCCAAGCTCGACGAGGCAGCCGTGGTGGTCTCAGGGGGCCGGGGCCTGGGCGAGGCAGCCAACTACGCGCTCATTGAGCAGCTGGCCAAGTTGCTCAACGGCGCCGCCGGCGCCAGCCGTGCCATCGTCGACGCCGGGTGGGTGCCCTACTCCCATCAGGTGGGCCAGACGGGCAAGACGGTCAAGCCGACGGTGTACGTGGCCTGCGGAATTTCCGGGGCTACCCAGCACCTGGTGGGCATGAAGGGCTCCAAGAACATCATCGCCATCAACAAGGACCGCGACGCCCCCATCTTCTCGGTGGCCGACCTGGGCATTGTGGGCGACGTGCACAAGGTGCTCCCGGCCCTGATAGAGGCGCTCAAGGCCAAGGGCTGAGCGTTCTGGTCGAACGGACCTGAGCCGTCCGCTTCGCATTCACCGGAGGGCGAAGGCGCGGTGTATGTCGCTGCGGCAGCGGCGAGATCCGCCGCCTACCCGGGCCGCTGCACGGGGAGCGCGTCCACGGTGGGTTTGATGAGTACCCGCAACAATTCTCCGACGGTCTGCTCCCGACCGACGTCCCCGCGCAGAGGGAGATGGTCCCGGATCTGGTACCTGTTTCGCCTGCCCTGCTTGTCCTTGACGACGTAGCCGGAAAGGGTCAGGTCGGTCACGATGGCGAAGGCGCTGCGCTCGGTGATCCCCAACGTGGTCGCGATGTCGCGCAAGCGCACCTCCGGGTCGTGGGCGATGCAGACCAGGACTCGGGCGTGGTTGGTGAGGAAGCCCCATTCGGACATGGATCGAATATAGCCTGACTTTACTGGCATGAGCTTGCCAGTGTTACATATCTAGAGTAAAGTCTCAGATATTGAAGTTCAGCAGTAACCACTCGAACCCGACATCAAGCCAGCTTTCAGAGAATGAGGTACAAGCAATGGGTCTCGCCGGAATGGGTTTCAGCACCGTCTCGATCGCGGTGGGTGCCGTCTTGTACTGGGCGGTGACCGCGCAGGGACACGGTTTCCGATATACGACGGTGGGGGTCATCCTCATGGTTGTCGGAGCCATCGGCCTTGTCGTCTCGATGATCGTCTTCGGTGCGTCACGCCCCGCCGGGGCAAGCCGTCGCACCTATGACCGGCAAGCGATCGACTCCCAAGGTCGCGCGACAGCCGTGCACGAAGAAGTGCACTAATCAGCGCCGGGCTCACGCCCGATGGTGATTTTGGAAGAAGCGTGTCTCTCAATGCCAGCTAAATCAGCCCGATCCCGGCGAAACTACCTCTTGCTCCTTGAGCGCAAAGTGTCAATCGTCGCACTAGCCCTTGGAGCCGGTTACATGTTTGCCACGCACCGGCGGGATCAAAGATCGGTCTCCGATCAGCGCAAGAACGATGCTCGACGTCACCGGTCACCCGATCTCTCAGCATGAGCGACAGAGCCGCGGACCACCACATCGCAACGTAAGGCATCACCCGAAAGGACAGACACATGAGCATCAGGAACAAGTTATCCAACATGCTCCAAGACCTCACAGGAAGAGGTAAAGAAGCAGTCGGTTCTGCGACCGGCAACAAGGAATTGGAGAACCAGGGCAAGGTTGACCAGACCAAGGCCGGGTTGAAGGACGCCGGTGAGAGCGTGAAGGACGCCGCGTCGAACGTGAAGGACGCCGCGTCGAACGTGAAGGACGCCATCACCGCGACCTGACCTCTTCCCAAAGAGATCTGGCGAGCCGGTCCGGTGTCCCTACGGAGGGGGCACCGGTTCGGCCTGCCACGGTTTGGCATAGGCCAGCCAGGTCACCCCGGTGCCCAGCAGGGTTGCGCAGAGGATCCAGCCGAGAGCCGTGGTCCCCACGCCGACGTACTTGAGGCCCGAGGCGAAAATCACGAACGTGATCACCGGTCGCACGTAGCGATCGGGAGCACGTGAGGAGAGGAACGACCCGATCAGCACGGCGGGCACGCTGCCGATGATCACCGAGGTGGTTACCGACAACTCCACGTGCCCGAAGGCCAGAGCCCCGAGGGCGGCGGCCAGGGTCAGGGGGACGGCCTGGGTCAGGTCGGTTCCCACCAGCTGATTGGCGCCCAGCATGGGGTAGAGGAAGAGGAGGAGGACGATCATGAGCGATCCCGAACCCACCGAGGTCATCCCGACGACGAAGCCCCCGATCATGCCGATGCCGACGGTGCGCGCCGGATGCACCACCAACTCGTGCACCATGGCCTGGCGCTTGTAGCCGCTGCGGCGGTCGAGCACATAGCGCAGGATCATGGCGGCGGCCCCTACCAACAGGGCCGCGCCGAGGGTGATCTCCACGTTGTGCTGGGCGGCCGAGGAGGTCCCCAGCGCGTGGAGGACGTAGGAACCCAGGAAGGCCATGGGGACCGATCCGACGACCATCCAGCCGACCAGCCGGAAGTTCACCGTCTTCTGGGCCATGTGCACCGCCGCCCCAAGGGGGCGCATGACCACGGCGGCCACGAGGTCACTCGAAATGGCGGTCGAAGGCTTGACGCCGAAGATCAGGATCAACATGGGGGTCATCAAGGCCCCGCCGCCCGCTCCGGTCATGCCGACCAGGAAGCCGACGACGGCGGAGCCGAGGACGATGTAGGGATTGACGTGCACGCATTCCTCCGAGTGGTCGCCGACGGCCTTCCATCGGCTTAATCCTATAAAGTTGATAGGATATATCAGATTAGTGGCCAAGGGTAGGGGGGCCACTCCCCGTCGTCGACCAATTCGGGTAGCGCCTGCAGTTCGCAGAGCCACGCCACCCGTTCGAGTGTGGCGGCCAGCTCGGGTGGGGTGAGGAGCGCGCGGAGGGTGGCCGATGGCTCGTCGCGCCCGAACCGCCGCAGCGCCTCGTGGTCCTCGGGCGCCAGCGGAGAGCCGCCGAAGTCCCAGATCACGGTGCGGAGCTTGTCGTGCTGGTTGAAACACAGGCCGTTGTCGATGGCCCAGAGGCGGCCTTCGGCCAGGAGGACGTGGCCGCTCTTGCGGTCGGCGTTGTTGGCCACCACGTCGAAGGCGCACAGCCGCCTGAGGGTGGGGTGCCACCGGGGGTCGGCACGCAAGGTGAAGTAGTGCGACGTGCCGTCCTCGTGCACGAAGCGCTGCACCGATCCCCGACCGAACGGCCCCTCGGAGCGCTCCACCGTCTCGGGGACCAGCCCCCAGCCCAGGCATTCCGAGAGCGCGTACGCCGCCACTTCACGACGGAAGAGGCCGCCGGGGAAGTCCCACAGGGGGCGCTCCCCCTGGGCCGGCTTGTACACGGCGAGGAGTTCGTCGCCCCCGAGCCGGCAGGTCACCAGCAAGGTGGCGTTGGAACTTCCGGCGATCCTCCCGTGCACCTCCATGTCGCCCTCGCGGAGGATCTTCTCCACGCCGTCGTCGGCCACCCCGGTTCAGGGGGCCGGTGGCCGGTGCCCGTTGGTGCGCGGGCAGTCATGGCCGGCCGGGTCCAGCGGGAGCGCGCAGAGCGGGCAGGGGGGCCGTCCGGCCTCCACCAACCGGGTGGCGTGAATGGCGAATGCCGCCGCCTGCTCACGCGAGAGGGCCACGCGCAGCACATGACCGGTTTCTTCCTGCTCTTCCTCGTCGTCGTCGACCGCTTCACCGACCTCTTCGAGGACCACGACGATCCGGTCCAGCTCCTCGTCGTAGGACACGCCGATGGTCCCCACCACCCAGTCGGGGTCCTCGGTGCCATAGAAGGTCATTTCGTCGGGCAGATGGCCGGGCCGACCCAGCTCCTTGACTATGCGCCCGAGGTAGCCGGCCAGCACCGCTATCTGCTGCTTCTCTACCTTGACCGTCGTCTCGACCAGGCCCTGGCGGCAATAGAAGAGGAAGAGGCGATGCCCTACCTCGCCGATGACCCCGACGGTGCAGTGATCGGGTGTGTCGAAATCGAAGACGTCGCTCATGACAGTGCCAGCTCGCTCAGGCTCCCGGTGGAATTCATGCACAGCACGGCCGGCCCCACACCGGTGAAGAGGAGGGCCGAGACGGAGCAGGGTGAGATCACCAGGCGCTGCATGAGGTCGAGCGGAACTCCGGCCGCCGCGGCCACGATCGCCTTTATGGGATCGGCATGGGACACGGCGACGATCGACTGGCCCGGGTGGTCCGCCACCAGGCCGAGCACGGCGTCCATGCTGCGGGTGGACATTTCGGCGAAGGACTCGCCACCGGGGAAGCGGAAACCGCTCGGCCAGCGCTGGACCGTGGGCCACTCCTTGGTCTTGTACAAGCGGGGCAGGGACTTCTCCGTCCAGTCGCCCACGTCCGCCTCAATGAGCCCGCGCGCCGTCCGCACCCGGAGGCCGAGCGCGGCGGCGATGGGTGCCGCAGTCTCCCGGGTCCGCTCGAGCGGCGACGCGTACACGGCTGAGGGGGGGTTCTCCAGGGCGGCGATGCGCTCGGCCACCAAGGCCGCCTGGGTCCGGCCCGCCTCGGCCAGGTGCAGGCCGGGGGCCCTCCCGGGGAGCGTCTTGCCGGTGGTCGGCGTCGTCCCGTGGCGCACCAGCAGGACCACGGTCGGCGGTACATTGGGCGGACCGTGCGGGGAGCGGCGCGACGCCGGGCGTGAGGGGGTGGGGCGGGCGGATGCGGGCACGAAAGCCCATCGTAGGCTCTGCGCCGTGGCGCTGAACCAAGGGGAATCGGACGCGTTGGCGGCGCTCCAGCGGGAAGTGTGCGAGTGCCGCCGCTGCCCGCGGCTCGTCCGGTGGCGGGAGGAGGTGGCCCTGACCAGGCGCGCCTCCTACGCCGCGGAGGAATACTGGGGCCGCGGCGTGCCGGGCTTCGGCGACCCGGCGGCCCACCTGGTCATCGTCGGCCTGGCGCCGGCCGCCCACGGGGCAAACCGCACCGGCCGGATGTTCACGGGCGACCGTTCCGGGGACTGGCTCTTTGCCGCCCTGCACCGGGCCGGGTACGCCTCGCAGCCCACCAGCGTCTCGCGGCGCGACGGCCTGACTCTCACCGGTGCGTACGTCACGGCGGCCGTGCACTGCGCGCCACCGGGCAACAAGCCCGAACCGGATGAACGGTCGGCCTGCGCGCCTTTCCTGGCCCGCGAACTGGCCCTGCTCGGGGGTGTCCAGGTGGTGGTGGCCCTCGGCCAGATCGCCTGGAACGCCCTCGCCGCGCATTTCAGGCTGCGGCCCCGGCCCGCCTTCGCGCATCTGGCCGAGTGCCCGCTCCCGGGCGGGCGCACGTTGGTGGGGTCGTACCACCCGAGCCAGCAGAACACGTTCACCGGCAAGCTGACGGAGCCCATGTTCGATGCCGTGTTCACCCGGGCCCGCCGTATCGGCGCTCAGGACACCAGGTCGTAGAGGAGGCGGTAGAAGCGGATGCGGTCGGCGTCGGCTGCAATGCCGTAGCTCTGGTAGAAGAGTTGCTCGAACTCCTCTCCGAAATTCCACCCCACACTCCAGCCCCCGATGGAGATGTCCCACCAACGATCGGCCACGCCCAGCTCACCGAGGTCGACATAGCCGGTCACTGCGCCATCGGTGAGCAGCACGTTCGGTGGGCAGTAGTCGCCATGGCAGACCACAAGGTCCTCCGACCCCGGTGCCTCCGCCCGCAGCCGGTCCAGGGCGGAAGCAGGCGTGAGGCCCGCGTGTTCGCTATGGAGACCCTCCACATTGATGTCGCCGGTCTCCACGCGGATGCGCACGTGCTCAAGGGCCCGCTCTATGTCGAAGCGGAAGGGGCACCACTCCTCGCCGACGGCGCCGTGGATCGCAGCCAGACCGCGGCCCAGCGCCTCCACCAGGCGGGGCACCTCGCGGCGCCAGACCGGGTCGGTGGCGTCGCGCCCGGGCAGACCCTGGGTGACGAGGACGGTGCTCTCCCCGACCGCCTCCAGGGCGACCACGGTGGGCACCGGGAGGTAGGCCGCGGCCCACACCATCCGTTCGGCCTCGGCACGCAGGCTGGGATATCGTTCCGCGCCATCGACCTTGGCGAAGCGCACCGACCCGTCGGGGTGGGTGAGGCGCCAGGTGGTGACCCCGGGGACGAGCTGATAGGCGAGCGTGGCCGTCCAGCCGGGAGCCAGGTGGACCAGGGCGGGGGGCGGTCGTGTCGCGCCGGGGTAGGGGAGCGGGGCCGGGGGCACCGCACCGCAGGGTAGGTGAACCGGCCCGGTGAGAACATCTACCCTCAAACCGACGCCGAGGGAGGGATGGAGTGCGCGAGCAGAACGATGTGACGCCGTGCGAGGCGGCGGAGATCACCAGCTGGGACGACACCGCCGACGTGGTGGTGGTGGGTTTCGGGGCCGCCGGCTCGACCGCTGCCTTCACGGCGGCGGAGACCGGGGCGCAGGTCCTGGTCACCGAGCGCACCGGCGGACCCGGCGGTGCCGCCGCACTGGCCGAGGGCATCGTCTACCTGGGCGGGGGCACGCCCATTCAGAAGGCCTGCGGTTTTGCCGACAGCGTCGAGGACATGTACCGCTACATGATGGCCGCCTGCGGGCCCGATCCCGACGAGGTGAAGATCGCCCGGTACTGCGCCGAGAGCCTGGGCCACTTCGCCTGGCTGGCGGACCGCGGGGTCCCTTTCGAACCTACCTTCTGTGCCGACACCTCCATGGCGCCCACCGGGACCGAGGGGCTCGTCTACTCGGGCGGGGAGGACGCCTACCCGTTCAACGAGATCGCACGGCCGGCCCCACGTGGGCACCTGGCCCGGACCAAGCGCTCGACCGGATGGTTGCTGATGCAGCACCTGGCGGCGGCGGCCACCGGCGCCGGTGCCGCCGTGTCGTTCGACACCAGGGTGGACCGCCTGGTCCTCGACGAGGGGCGGGTGGTCGGGGTGCAGGGGCAGCGTTTCGGCGAGACCGTCTCCCTGCGGGCGCGGCGCGGCGTGGTGCTCACGGCCGGGGGGTTCATCTTCAACGACGAGATGTTGCGCCGGCACAGCCCGCCGCTGGTCCGGGGCACCTTCAAGGTCGGGACCGAAGGTGACGACGGCCGGGGCATCCGCATGGCCCAGGCCATCGGCGCCTCGGTGCGCAACATGTATGCCGGAGAGGTTTCGCTGCCCATCACCCCGCCCCGACGGCTCATCTTCGGGATCCTGGTCAACGGGCGGGGCCAGCGCTTCATCAACGAGGACACCTACATGGGACGGGTGGGCCAGTCCTCGCTGTACGGGCAGGACGGCGAGGTGTACCTCGTGGTCGACGAGGGTTGCTACGAGGTGAACTGGATGGGCCTGGCCGCCAGCTGGGTCTGCGAGACCACCGGTCAGTTGGAGGCCGAAATGGGTCTTCCCGCCGGATCGCTGGAAGCGACGCTCGCCCTCTACAACCGCCATGCGGCCACGGGGGAGGACCCCCTCTTCCACAAGGGATCGGCCTGGGTCCGTCCTCTGGTCCCCCCGATCGGCGCCATCGACCTGCGCATCGGTCCGGCCCCTTATGCGCCGTTCACGCTGGGCGGCTTGGAGACCACCGTGGAGGGGGAGGTCCTCAACCTGGCCGGCGACGCCCTACCTGGACTGTTCGCCGCCGGGCGCACCACGGCGGGCGTGTGCGCGTTCGGTTACGCCAGCGGGCTCTCCATCGGGGACAGCACCATGTTCGGCCGGTTCGCCGGGGCCAGCGCGGCCGCCGCGGTGCATTGACCTGCTGGCGATCGTTGTTCCCGGGGGTCGACCCCCATGGAAGCCCAGCACACAGCGTCTGGAGCGACGTGGCTTGTCGCCTCCTGTAGGACGGCGGCTCGTCCTACGGGATAGCGGGCAGCAGTTACAACTTGGTCTCGAACACGGCGAACCCGCACGACGGCTCGTTCAACGGGGGCAACGGTGAAGTGGTGATCAACTACTCCGTTGGCACCTCGACTTCGACTTCGAGCACCACGACCACCACGGTCGCCAGCACCGCCGGTGCTGCGGCCACCACCACCACTACGACGACGACGGCGCCGCCTGTTCTGGCGGTCACGGGACGCAATCTCGTCCCGTTGCTCATTGGAGGCGGGGGCCTCATCGGGGGCGGTGCCGTGATCCTCGGTGCGACGGCAGTCCGTCGGCGCAAGAGGGCGACTTCGACCACTTGACGTCATCGGAAAATCAAATGCGCCCAGCCCCGAGGCTTGAGCGACCTTCTTGTCGTGGTGGCGTGGTGGGACTAGGTATATTGGTTGACAGATGGGGAAGCTACCCATCCGCGAGAACCGGCCCACTTCCGTTCCCCCTCCGGGCCGGTTCTTGCGCGTCCGGGCTGAGTCAACCGCGGCGGTCCCGTCCCGCGTGCGGAGAGCTCACCCGTACCTCGTGCGAAAGCCCCCGATGAAGGTGATCCGGTTGCCGTCCGGGTCGGTGATGGCGCAGAGGCGCACTCCCTTGTTCGCCACTTCGATGTCGCCGGGTGCCAAACCCCGTGCCGCAAGTTCTGAGCGGTGGGCGTCGAGATCGTCGACGGCGAAATTGAGCAGGGTGGATCCGGCCCGCTCGGGGTCATGGAAGACCTGGACCCACCCCCCGTCCACGACCCTCCACTCGACCAGCGTGTCCATGGGGTGGTTGTCCGCCGGCCGCCCCATGAGCAACTCGTACCACGGCCTCGCCGTGGCCATTTCCGAAACCGGGACGACGGCCAGCACGTAATCAATCGGCATCGTTCGGCACCGTACCGCATCACCTGCTCCGAGCTTGATGTCCCCTTCGCACGCACCCTCAACCGCCTCAATCCCGTCTGGGCCGGGGTTCTCGCGGCACGGCGTCTGCCCCGGGTATATCCTCCGGCCGAAGGACCGGAAGGCGGTCCGCAAAGGCAAGGAGTGGCGATGTACACACGGCTGGCAACCTGGACTGATGCGACCAACATTGACGGAGGGATTGACTACCTGGGAAGCACGGCCATTCCCCTCTTCCACCAGCAGGGGGGCTATCGCGGTCTGACCGCGAGCGTCGACAGGTCGTCGGCGACCATCACCGTTCTCTCAATCTGGGCGAGCGAGGCGGACCGGGACGCCAGCGAGAGTGCACTGGCCAAGGCGCGCGACGAAGCCGCCGAAGTCATCGGTGGGACCGTCAAGGTCGAGAAGCTTGAGCAGCTGGTCGCCGAGGTTGTCAAGCCGCCGGTGCCCGGATCTGCCCTCATGGTGATCCCGTTCAGCATGGACCCGGCCAAGATCGACGAGAACCTCAATTTCTTCAAGTCCGAGATCGTGCCGGGGCTCAAAGCGGCTCCCGGTTTCTGCGCCGTGCGCAACATGGTCAACCGCAGCACCGGCGAAGGATACGTGGGAACGGTCTGGACGGACCGGGCCGCCATGGAGGCGCAAGCCGAGGCCGGTGCCCAGAGGCGTGAGACCGTCAGAGCGCGCGGCATCACCTTCGGCGAGCTCTCCCCCCGGGACATCGTGGTGGTCGACAACCCATAGGTGATTTGGCGGGCCCTGCTCGCCGCCGAGCCGAAGGTTCCCGATCAGCTACTGGCGCTCCCGGGCGTAGGCCATGACCCGGCTCACCACGGACTCGTCGGCCTTGGACAGCGCCCCCGAGTCGAAGGGAGGTTGGGGGTCGTATTCCACCATCAGCTGCGCCGCCTCGGCCGCCGTGCGATCGACCAGGAGCTCAACGAGCCGCAAGGCCATGTCGATGCCGCTGGACACGCCGGCTGCGGTGATGATGCGCCGCTCCAGGTGCTCGACCACCCGCTGCGCCGTGGGTTCGGCACCGTGGGCAGCCAGGTCCGGATAGCAGGCCCAGTGCGTAGTGGCAGTCAGGTCTTTCAGCAGTCCGGCCGCACCCAGTACCAGTGAGCCCGTGCATACCGACGTCGTGAAGCGGGTCGTGCCGTGCGCGTGGCGGATCCATTCGAGCACCCGCTCGTCGTGCTGCAAGGGGCGGGTGCCCACCCCACCGGGGAACACGATGACATCGGGCTCGGGGATCTCTTCGAATGTCGCGTCAACGGTGACGCCGAGCATGCCGTTCTCGCTGCGGACCTCACCCGTCCGGTGCCCTATGAAGGTGATGTCGATGGTGGGGATGCGCTGGAGCACCTCGTAGGGCCCGACGCCGTCCAGGGCGGTGAACTGGGGGAAGAGGGGAATGGCGACCTGCAGGTGGTCGGTCATGCGGAAGTCCTTTCATGGTTGAGGGTGCGGAATCGGCGGCGGTAGGAGTCGGGCGACACCCCGAGGCGGCGTTGGAAGACCCGCCGCAACGTCTCGGCAGTGCCGAACCCGCACCTCCGGGCGACGTGATCGAGCGTGTCGGTGGTGGACTCCAGCTCGCTGCGCGCGGCCTCCAACCGGACCCGCTCGACGAAGCGGCTCGGCGTCTCACCCACCTCGGCGGAGAACACACGCGTGAAGTGGCGCACGCTCATGGCCGCCGCCGCAGCCAGGGCCGGGAGTCGGTGGTCTCCATCGGGAGCGGACTCGACCAGGGTCTGCACGGCCCGGACAGTGGAACGTTCGGCCCGGGGTACCCAGACCGGCGAGGCGAACTGGCTCTGACCACCGGGACGGTGCAGGAACATGACCAGCCATCGGGCCACCGTCTGGGCCACCTCGACCCCGAAGTCCTCCTGCACGAGGGCGAGTGCCAGATCGATGCCTGCGGTGACTCCGGCACTCGACCAGAACTTGCCGTCGCGCAGATAGATCGGATCCGGATCAACCGAGAGGGCCGGGAAGGCAGTGGCCAACTCCTCGGCCCGGGCCCAATGGGTGGTGACCCTGCGCCCGTCCAGCAGCCCCGCCCCTGCGCCCAGGAAGGCACCCGAACACACCGTGGCCACCCGACGGCACCGGGGGGCAGTAGCGCGGATCCACGCCATGAGATCGGCATCACCGCGTGCCGCCTCCGTGCCGCCGCCACCGGGCAGGACCATGGTGTCGATACGCTCGGTGGGGTCGGCCGAGCGATGTGGCGGCCCGGGTGGCGCCGGAGAAAACCTCGTGCGGCCCGACGACGTCGAGCGGCTGCAGGCCGGGGAAGGCGACGATGACGACATGGCGTTCTCTCACCCGACCCACACTGAGGGAAGCCGGCTATGGCGTCAATGACGTAGTTCCCACATATTCGGCCAGGAGCGCCGACTTCAGGGCCGGGACCTGCGGGTGCCCCGGGCCCGGACCCAGGCGAGGAGGTCGCCCTCCTCGCCACGGCACACGGTGCCGGTGAAGATGTCCTCGCGCTCAGTCGAGACGTCGCGCGTGACCTCGGCATACAGGACATCACCGAGGGCGGCCGGCTGCAGGTACTCCACCAGGACAGAGGTGACGATGCCGGAGTGCTCCTCATCGTTGGCCGCTGCGGCCACGGCCGCGCCGGCCACGGCGTAGAAGACGGCGCCGTGGACGGTGCCGTGGGGGTTGGCATGCTCGTGTCCGGTCATGAGCACCGCCACGGTGTGGCCGGGGCCCCGGCGCTGGACGTCGATGCCGAGGTGGGTGGCAAACTCGTCGTTCTGCGGGCCGCTCACGGAGCTGGAGCGGCCGGTGCAGGCAAGCGCCCCGGCATCGGCACCGCGGTGGCGGGCCAGCGCTTCCGACTGACCCGGCTCAGCTTGTCGAGCAGGGTCACGGCGCCGGGGTCGTCCTCAATGGGACGGGTCTCAATGACACCGGCCGCTTCCATGTCGTTGAAAAGGTTCTCACCCTTCTCGGTGCGGAGGAGGGTGAGGGTCCAGTCGCCGAAGGCACCTATGCCTCCGGTGGAGATGTCAGCGTGCTCGGCCGCGAAGTCCGGGCAACTCGTGCAGCCCTCGCGGGTCCAGGCGTGCGCCTCCTTGAGCGGGATCTCGTGGTAGGCGCCATCGCGCATCCAGACCTGGAAGACACCCTTGATGTTCATTTTGACGATGTCGGCTCGAGCCAGACCGTACCGCTCCTCGAAGAGCTCAGGGAAGATGGCATCGTCGAAGGTCTTCGAGCAGAGCAGGCCGATGGAGAGTGAGAAGCGGCGGGCGACCTTCCCCGCCTTGCGGGCAGCCATGACCGGAGGCGCCGACGCCTGGCATCCCATGCCGACCAGGGCGATGCGCTCCGCCCCGCCGGCGATGGCTTCGGGATAGGCCAGCGGGTTGGCCGAGTAGGTGTAGCGGGAACCTGCCGTGGCCAGCACGTCGTCCTTGTTCCAGGCCACGCGCGGCACGGCTTTCCAGGTCGAGCCGTCCCCCTCCATTCCGGAGACCAGGGCGGCGTCAATGATGTCGTGGTCGAAGCACCAGATCAACAGCGCGGAGACCAGCCCACCGTCCTGGCCGGTGCCCTGCACGCCGAGGTCGGTGGCTCGGGCCAGAACCACCCGGCGGGCGATACCCGAGACCTCGTCGTCGGTGCGTGGTCGGCCGAACAGGTGGGTCTCGATATCGGGTTCCCAGGTGCGGAAGCGGGGGCAGGCCCGGGTGCACAGGGTGCAGCCCTTCTCCCCATGGGTGCAATTGTCGGGTCCCCCGTCGGCGAGCACGTGGAAGGGCTTGTAGTGCCCGTCAGCATCGTCGTACTCAAGCACGTCGTAGGGGCAGGCGATGACGCAGGCCGCGCATCCGGTGCAGAGGCCGGAGGTCACGACTTCGGTGAACAGTTCAGCCCACTGTGGCTTCTCGGGTGGCACCTCCCCACCATATTCCTACCGGCCGCCCGACGGCCGGGTTCCGGTACGGTCGGACCGGTGCCCGAGATCCTCGAAGTCGAGCTCTACCGGGGCCTGGCCTCCAAGGCGCTTGGGCGCGCCGTGGCCGGGGTGTGGATGGTCGACTCCCGATACGGCCGGGGTGGCACCACACCCGGTCGCCTGACGTCTGCCCTGCTGGGCCATTCGTTCACCGAGGCCCGTCGCCGGGGCAAACTCATGCTGCTCGACACCGACGCCGGGCCGACGCTGGGGGTCCGCTTCGGGATGACCGGTGGTCTGGTCGTCGATGGTGAGGAGGCCCTGGATCGGCTGCTCTACGGACCGGGGGTCTTCGACGACAAATGGGTGCGGGCCCGCGTCACCTTCGCCGACGGAGGGCACCTGGCACTCCATGATCCGCGCCGCTTCGGTTCGCTCGAGCTGGCCCCCGACGAAGAAAGGCTCGGTCCCGACGCGCTGACATTGTCGCTGGCTGAGTTGACGGCGGCCTTGGCGACGAGGCCCGGTCGGGTCGCCGGGCCGGCGGCGCTGAAGGCGCGCCTGATGGACCAGGAGCGACTGGCCGGCATCGGGAATCTGCTGGCCGACGAAATTCTGTGGCGAGCCGCGCTCGATCCCGGGCGCCGGACACCCTTGAGCGACACCGAGCTGCGCCACCTCCACCAAACTTTGCGCGCCACCCTGCGCCAATTGGGGCGACGAGGCGGGTCGAACATGGGCGACCTCATGGGTGAGCGGCGGGTCGGCGGGCGGTGCCCGCTCGACGGGATGGAGATGCGGCGGTCCACCGTGGGTGGGCGGACGACCTACTGGTGCCCCGGGCACCAGCGTTGAGCCCCGGGACTTGAGCCCCGCTTCAGCCCTGCCCGAGCTCCTCCAGCACCTTGGCCGCATGGCCGTCGGCCCGCACGTGGTACCAGGCCCGCTCCACCTTGCCGTTGGCGCCGACGAGAAAAGTGGAGCGGATGGTGCCAATGGTCTTCTTGCCGTAGAGCGTCTTCTCGCCCCAGGCACCGTACTTCTCCATGATCGACTTGTCGGCATCGGTGAGGAGGGGGAACTTCAACTTGTACTTGGTGCGGAACTTCACGTGCTTCTCGGCCTTGTCTGGTGAGATGCCGAGGACGGCCACTCCGGCCTTCTCGAAGGTCTTGAGGTTGTCGTTGAACTGGCAGGCCTCCTTGGTGCACCCGGGAGTGTCGTCCGCCGGGTAGAAGTACACGATCACCCGCTGGCCCTTGAAAGAGGACAGCTTGACGGGCTTCCCGTCCTGGTCAGGCAGGGTGAATGCGGGTGCGGTGGCACCGGCGTCGAGTTTGGCCATGATCGGCCCTCCTTCGTTGGTCGAGACGGGAAGCTCACTCTGGCACAGCAGGCGCACCTCCTTTACCTGGTCAAGTGGAGGAGTAAGCTTGCCGACACCCAAAATGAACCCAAATGTCCGGGTATCGCATCTCTTCGTGCGGTGCCTGAGCGGAAAGCAGGGGGGGTGCTCACAGTCCGCAGCGTGAGCGATGCGTCTGGGGGTTCCGTGAAGACGGAATGGAAGGGGGGGCATGCGATGAGTGGTTGGAGGCCGTCCTTCGCCGCCCTGGGGGCGTTCGCGCTGTGCGCGACCTTCGTGGTCGGGTCCGTCCCGGCCTCCGCCGGCACCATCTCGCCCTTGCGGGGTTCCTCGCCAAGCTGTGGCCATCCAGCCACCGGGGTGACCTCCACCGCCATAAAGGTCGGCGCGATCTTTCCCGTGACCGGCCCCCAGGGGCCGTTCTTCTCCGCTGTCGGCAACGGGATCCTGGCGCGCTTCCATGCCCAGGACGACAGTGGCGGCATCAGCGGGCGCAAGCTTGAGCTGGTGACAGCCGACGACGGCGACGGAATGCTCGCCAACCAGTCGGCGGCCAAGTTCCTGGTGTCGAAGAATGTCTTCGGGGTCATTGAGGCCTCGACCAACAGCGACGGCGGCAGTGCCTACCTCAACCAGAAGGGCATCCCCGTCACCGGCTGGGGCATCACACCGGCCTGGGGGCGCTACCGCAACATGTTCGGCTACCGCTACAGCACCTCACCGAACCCGAACGGCGAGCCGACCACCCAGGTCGCCTCCTTCATGAAGCAGCACGGCGCCAAGCGGGTGGCCGTCCTGGCGGGCGGGGCCAGCGCCAGCGTGAACTTCGCCCGGCAGATCGCCACGACGCTGCCCGCCTTCGGCCTCACCCTGGCCTACGAGAACCTGGCCGAGCCCCTGGGCCTGACGGACTACTCCTTCGACGCCAAGGCCATGGTCCGGGCGCACGTCGACTCGTTGGTCACGGGGTTGGACACCTTCTCCAATATCGACCTCTTCAAGGCGTCCGCAGCGGTCGGATTGCACTTCGCGGTCGGGATGCTGCCCGCCGGGTACGACTCCCGCCTCGCCGCTGCCGACGGAACCGTGCTGGCCGGCGCCTACGTGGCGATCGACTGGCGACCCTTCGAGCTTCCCGTGCCCGCCCATCAGGTCTTCAAGCAGAACCTGGCGGCGGTGGCGCCCACCGAGTTCCCCGGGCAGCTGGCCATGGTCGGCTGGTTGTCGGCCGATGCCTTCATTCGGGGCCTCCAGGCAGCGGGCGACACCTGCCCGACCCGAGCGGCCTTCATCGCGAACCTGCGCAAGGTGAAGGACTACACCGCCGGCGGCCTGCTTCCCAAGACCGATTTCTCGGCTGTCTTCGGGAAGGAGCCACTGTGCTATTGGGAAGTGCAATTCAAAGCCAACGCGCTCGTCCCGGCCAGCCCTGATCCCTTCTGCGGGGTCCCCTTCAAGGCGAAACGGTGATGAACTTCCGTCCCCGGGTGGCGACCGTGAACGTCTTCCTCGTCTTCGGCCTCATTTCGGTCTCGGCCATGGTCGTCGCCCAGCACGTGGTGCGCCAGGAGGAGGCCCGGCTGGTGACAGAGCGTGCCGCCGAAGTGGGTGGACAGCTCACCAATGCGGCCGCCAGCACCGACTCCAGCCTGCGATCGCTGGCGACTCTGGCACCGCTCCCCCAGGCCGGTGTCTCCTTCCCGGCCGCGGCCACACCGCTGCTGACCGGGAACGTGCGCACCATCGCCCTCCTGGCTGAGCACTCCGGGACCTTCTCTGCCGTGGCGGTCGTCGGGGACACCACCACTCTCGGGCCGGCTCTCAGCAGGGACCGCGAGGCACTGTTCCTGCGGGCCATCGCCGAGCCCGACATGGTGAGCGGCGTGCTGCATGACGGATTCAACCGACGTATCGGCTTCGCTCTGGCCCTCCCTCCCGACGAGGGGAACCTGGTGGTCTATGAGGAGAATGCCATCAACCCCATCGACGTCCCCCCGACCCCGACATTCGCGGATCTGAACGTGGCCATATACGCGGCCAGCTCGCCGACGGCCGATGCCCTGGTCGTGGCGAAGGGACCGACCGGCTTCAATTCCTCGGCGCTGGTGCTCCATCCCTCCGCCGGTGCCGGGCAGTGGACCCTGATCGTCCAGCCGACGCAGCCGCTCTCGGGGTCCTTCGCCTCCACTGTGCCGTGGCTGTTGCTCATCGGTGGGCTGGTCTCCGCCTTGCTGGCCGCTGCGGTCGTGGAGATCGTGCTCAGGCGCCGCGATTTCGCCATGATGCTGGTGGACGAGCGGACAAGGGAGCTCCGCACTTCGCTCCACAATCTCGAACATGCACAGAAGGAGCTCCGCTACCAAGCCTTTCACGACGCGCTGACGAAGCTTCCCAACCGGGTCCTCCTGATCGACCGCCTGACCCAGGCACTGGGTAGGTCGCAGCGGAAGCTGGTGGGCACCGCCGTCGTGTTCCTCGATCTGGACCGGTTCAAGCGGGTCAACGACAGCTTGGGCCATCCGGCCGGCGATCGTCTCATCACGGCTGTGGCCGAGCGGTTGGGCGTCGCTCTCCGCCAGGGTGACACCGTCGCCCGACTCGGAGGCGACGAGTTCGTGGTCTTGTGTGAAGAGCTGGTCGACCAGTCCGACGCCACCTTTGTGGCCCAGAGGATGGCGGATTGCCTCGTCGACCCATTCGACATCGAAGGCCACCACATTGAGATCACCGCGAGCTTCGGGATTTCCTACTCACCATCTTCCGCCGATTCCCCCATGGACATGCTGCGCGAGGCGGATCTCGCCATGTACCAAGCGAAGGAGCGGGGCCGTAACCGCATTGAGCTGTTCCACCCGTCGATGCGTTCTCGGGCCGACGTGCGCCTCGAGACGGAGGAGGAGCTTCGCCTGGCCATCGAACGGCACCAGCTGCAGGTGCACTACCAGCCCATGTTGCGCCTCTCCGACGGGGCGGTCGTCGGGGCCGAGGCGCTTGTCCGCTGGCAGGACGAGCACCAGGCCCTCATTCTCCCCGCTGAGTTCATCGCCCTGGCCGAGGAGACCGGCCTCATCATCCCGCTCGGCCTGCAGGTTCTCAATACTGCCTGCGCCCAGGCAGCCGAGTGGACGCGCCAGAATTCCCCACGCGAGCGCCTGAGCGTGTCCGTCAACTTGTCAGCACGGCAACTTGAGCACCCCTTCCTGGTCGAAGAGGTCAGCGCCGCCCTCGCCGACAGCGGGCTCGCCCCCGACCTCTTGTGGCTGGAGATCACCGAGAGCGTGCTGGTGGAAGAGTCCGGGCTGAGCCTGTCGACGCTGCACGCATTGAAGGAATTGGGCGTCACCTTGGTGGTCGACGATTTCGGTACCGGCTACTCGTCCTTGCTCTACATCAGGCGCTTCCCGGTTGATGTGCTCAAAATCGACCGGTCCTTCGTTGCGGGCCTCGGCCGGCAGCGGGCTGACGACACCATCGTTTCGACCGTCATCGAATTGGCCCACGCCCTGGACCTGACCGCGGTGGCCGAAGGGGTCGAGACGGTCGAACAGGCCGAGAGGCTGGCGGCACTCGGATGCGAGTTCGCGCAGGGCTACTACTGGAGCAGGCCCGTCGTCGCCACCGCCGCCACGCTGTGGATGGACGCCACGTCGGGCGCCGCCGCCGTCCGCTGACCAAAGACCCCGGTATTTCTCCCGGTGGGGGCGCCTGAACTGGTACAATGGACTCGCGACCGCCGGCAAGGGGCTGGTGAGTCGGGGCCGTTCACCTCCTCTGGTTGGCGCAAGGTCCCGCCGCACAACAGAGAGAGCGAGACATGACCGTAGACTCCTTGGCCGGCGCGCACGCCGAAACCTCCCATGGGGGCAAACCTGCCACCACGGACGACACGTACGAGACAGCCCGGACCTTCGAGTCCCTCGGGGTATCCGAAGAGTTGAACAAAGCGCTGGCCGATCAGGGGATCGTCAGCGCTTTTCCCATTCAGGCCCTGACCATCGCCGACGCCCTGGAAGGCCGCGACGTCTGCGGCAAGGCCAAGACGGGCTCGGGGAAGACGCTGGCCTTCGGGGTGCCGCTGCTGCAGAGAGCCAAGGCGACGCGGGACGCCCAGGGAACGCGGGCCCCGGCCCGCCCCGCCCGCCCGCTGGCACTGGTCCTGCTGCCCACCCGCGAGCTGGCCGTCCAGGTGCACGACGTGCTGGAGCCATTGGCCAAGACACTCGGACTGCGGGCGGTCGCCGTGTACGGCGGGGCCGACATCGACCGCCAGGTCTCCAAGTTGCAGAAGGGCGTCGACGTGGTCATCGCCACGCCGGGCCGGCTGATCGACCTGGGCGACCGCGGCGAGGTCTCCGTGGCCGGGCTGGAGACACTGGTGCTGGACGAGGCGGACCGCATGGCCGACATGGGGTTCATGCCCCAGGTCGAGTGGGTGCTGCGCCGGCTGGAGACGCCGCACCAGACGCTGCTCTTCTCGGCCACCCTCGACGGCGCGGTCGACCAGCTGGTGAAGCGCTACCTGACCGACCCGGTCTTCCACGAGGTGGCATCTTCCTCCCAGACCGTCACGCTCATGGAGCACCGGTTCATTCAGGTGCATCAGATGGACAAGGTGAAGGTGATCGCCGCCATCTGTCGGTCCCAGGAGAAGTCACTTCTGTTCGTGCGCACCAAGCGGGGCGCCGACCGGCTGGTCGAGAACCTGCAGAAGGAAGGGATCAAGGCGTCCGCCATCCACGGTGACCTGCGTCAGGCTAACCGTGAGAAGGCCCTGGCCGACTTCTCGAAAGGCAAGCTCCCCGTACTGGTGGCCACCGACGTGGCGGCGCGGGGATTGCACATCGACGCCGTCGACGGGGTCATCCACTACGACCCACCCGAAGACCACAAGGCCTACCTGCACCGCTCCGGGCGCACCGCCAGGGCGGGACGGGCGGGTGTGGTGGTCAGCCTCACCTTGTGGAACCAGCTGGTGGAAGTGGAGGTCATTCAGCGCCGGCTGGGCCTGCGCATTCCCATTGTCGAGATGTTCTCCAATGACCCCCGCCTGGCGGACCTGGCGGCCTGGACCCCACAGCCCGAGGAGGGTGTCATCTGAGCGACGCCCCGTTGAGCGGTGCCATCCTTCCCTGGTCGCCCGAGGACGGTATCCGGCGCGTCCTGGTCGTCACCGCCCATCCCGACGACGTCGACTTCGGATCGGCGGGCACCGTGGCCGCGTTCACCAAGGCCGGCGTGGAGGTCACCTACTGCATCGTGACCAACGGCGACGCCGGTGGTTCGGACCACTCGATCACGCGGGCCGACATGGCCGCCCTGCGCCAGCGCGAGCAGCGGGCCGCTGCGGCCCTCGTCGGCGTGAGCGACGTCCGATTCCTCGGCCATCCCGACGGGCGGGTGCAGCCCACCCTTGAGCTCCGGCGCGACATCAGCCGCGTCATCCGCCAGATCAAGCCCGAGCGCGTCCTCACCCAGTCCCCCGATCGGCGCTGGGACTTCATCTTCGCCAGCCATCCCGACCACCTGGCCGCGGGCGAGGCCGCCGTATGCGCCGTCTACCCCGACGCCCGCAATCCCTTCGCCCACCCCGAGCTCCTCAGCGAGGAGGGGCTTGAGCCGTGGACCGTCAACGAGCTGTGGATCATGGCGTCCGAGGACCCCAACATCGCCGTCGAGACGACGAAGACCGTCGACCGCAAGGTGGCGGCCCTGCTGTGCCACCAGAGCCAGATCGGCGATCCCGAGGGGATCACCGAGCGCATCACCACCGGCTCCCGCCTGGCGGCCACCACGGCCGGGCTGCCCGAGGGAGCCTCGGCCGAGCTCTTCCGGGTCACCCGCATCCCCTGAGCCGTGGGCGTCCCCGCCGGCGGACTCCGGATGGCCGCTCAGCCCGCCATCTGGCGGAGCACATACTGCAGGATCCCGCCGTGGCGGTAGTACTCGGCCTCCATGGGCGTGTCGATGCGTACCACCACCCGGAACTCGGTGGACGCACCCTCGTCATCAGTCGCCACAACCGTCAGCTCCTTGGGCAGCTCACCGTGGCTGAAGACCTGCAGGCCGGCGACCGAGAACAGCTCGGTACCCCGCAGCCCCAGGCTCTCGACGGAGTCGCCCTTGTAGAACTCCAGCGGGATCACGCCCATGCCGATGAGGTTGGAGCGGTGGATGCGCTCGTAGCTCTGGGCGATCACGGCGCGCACCCCGAGGAGCGCCGTCCCCTTGGCGGCCCAGTCGCGGCTGCTTCCCGTCCCGTACTCGCGCCCGGCCAGCACCACGAGGGGCACGCCTTCGCCGGCGTAGCGCATGGCGGCCTCGTAAATGGAGGTCTCGCTGCCCTCGGGAAGATGAAGGGTGACACCCCCCTCGGTGCCGGGGGCGAGCCGGTTGCGCAGCCGCACGTTGGCGAAGGTGCCCCGCATCATCACCTCGTGGTTGCCCCGCCGGGCGCCGTATGAGTTGAAGTCGCTCACCGGCACGCCGTGCTCGCTCAGGTAGCGGCCGGCCGGGGTGGCGGGGCCGATGGATCCAGCCGGGGAGATGTGGTCGGTGGTGACGCTGTCGCCCACCATGGCCAGGACCCGGGCACCGGAGATGTCGCTCACCGGGCTCGGGGTCATGGTCATCCCGTCGAAGAAGGGGGGGTTCTTCACATAGGTGGAGTCGTCCTGCCAGGTGAAGGTCTCCCCCTCCACAGTCGGCACCTGGTGCCAGTACTCGTCCCCGTCGAACACGGCCGCGTAGCGGGTGCGGAACATGTCCGAGGTCAACGAGGCGCGGATGGTGTCGCTCACCTCGGTCAGGCTGGGCCACAGCTCGGAGAGGAACACCGGCGTGCCCTCGGTGTCGTGGCCGATGGGCTCGGTGGTCAGGTCGATGTCCATCGTCCCGGCCAGTGCGTAGGCGACCACGAGTGGCGGGGAGGCGAGGTAGTTCATGCGCACGTCGGGGTGGATGCGGCCCTCGAAGTTCCGGTTGCCCGAGAGGACCGAGACCACGGAGAGGTCGTCGCCCTTGACCAGATCGGTGACGCCGTCGAGCAGGGGCCCCGAGTTCCCGATGCACGTGGTGCACCCGTAGCCGACCAGGAAGAAGCCGAGCTGCTCGAGGGGCTCGACCAGCCCGGCCCGCTCCAGGTAGTCCATGACCACGCGGGACCCCGGAGCGAGGGAGGTCTTGACCCAAGGTTTCGCACGCAGTCCGAGGGCGACGGCCTTCTTGGCCAGGAGGCCGGCACCCACCATGACCTGGGGGTTCGACGTGTTGGTGCAGCTGGTGATGGCCGCCACCACGACGTCGCCGTCGGCGATGAGGTGGTGCGGGGCGGCCGCCGGTGTCTCGGTCGAGGTGCGGGGCGTGCGGCCCAGAGCGACCCGGTAGGCGTCGCGGGCCGAGGTTAGGGACACCCGGTCCTGGGGGCGGGCCGGGCCGGCCAGCGAGGGCTCCACGTCGGCCAGGTCCAGTGTGGCGTACTCCGAGTAGACCGGTTCGGGGCCGCCGGGGTCGTGCCACAGACCCTGCGCCCTGGCGTAGGCCTCGACCACGGCCAAGTGCTCCTCGTCGCGCCCGGTGAAGCGCAGGTAGTCGATGGTCACCTGGTCGATGGGGAACATGGTGCAGGTGGATCCGTACTCGGGGCTCATGTTGCCGATGGTGGCGCGCGTCTCCAGCGGCAGCGCGGCGACGCCGGGGCCGTAGCACTCGACGAAGGCACCCACGACGCCGTGATCGCGCAGGATCTCGGTCACGGTCAGCACCACGTCGGTCGCCGTCGTCCCTGGTCGTAGCTCACCCGAAATGCGGAGGCCGACCACCGGGGGCAGGAAAAGGGAGAGGGGCTGGCCCAGCATGGCGGCCTCGGCTTCAATGCCGCCGACGCCCCAGCCGAGGACGCCCAACCCGTTAACCATGGTGGTGTGCGAGTCGGCGCCGACCAGGGTGTCGCAGAACGCCTGCCCACCCGGGGTGGCGAAGACCAGCCGCGACAGGTATTCGAGGTTGACCTGGTGGCAGATGCCCATGCCCGGCGGCACGGCACGGAAGCCGTCGAAGGCCCCCTGGGCCCAGCGCAGGAGCTGGTAGCGCTCCATGTTGCGCGCGTACTCAATGGAGACGTTGCGGTCGTAGGCCGAGGCGTCCCCCGAGCGCTCGACGATGACCGAGTGGTCGATCACCAGCTCGACCGGGACGAGAGGGTTCACCTGCGAGGCTTGGCCACCGAGCCGGGCCAGGGCATCGCGCATGGCGGCCAGGTCCACCACGCCGGGCACCCCCGTGAAATCCTGCAGGAGGACCCGCTCGGGGGTGAGCGCGATCTCGTGGGCGGCCTCGCCGGCACCCTGCCCGTGGCCCTCCGGGTTGGCACCCCAGGACGCCACGGCGACGATGTCGTCGGCCGACACGTGGGGACTGTCCTCGTGGCGGAGCAGGTTCTCCAGGATCACCTTCATGGAGTACGGCAGCCGGGCCACTTCATGCCCGGAAGTCAGGGCGGGGGCGTTGAGGGAGAAGATTTCGTAGCTGTGCGCGCCGACGACCAGATCGGTGCGGGCCCCGAAGGTGTCGGGGTGGGGCGTGCGGTGAGGGTGTGATGCCATTGCACCATTCTGCCGTGGACCCGCCGTGGGCGCCCGTTGGGGTCGTATCCGGGGCAGCGCGGTCGGGGCGCGCCACCGGAGGGTCGGCCCGGGGGGCAGACTCTGGGCATGCGTGTGCGATCGGGTGGGGGGGCGCGCCCGGGGCGCCACCGCGCCCGGTCCGCCCAGTCCGTCCGGTCCACCCGCTCCGCCGGCTCCGCCCTGTTCCCGACCCTGGCGCTCGTCGCCTCACTGATACTGCCGGCGGGCGTGATGTCGGCGGCCGCGGGTCCCGCCGGGGCGACGCCGCTGTCGGCGCACGCCTACCCGACGGCGGGGATGATCGGTTTCGGCAGCGTGGATCTCGCCTCGCCCGACACGTCGGGGACGCTGAACTCCCCATTCTTCACCGGCGTGGCCAGCCCCGATGGTCAGGGCTACACGTTGGCCAGCTCCGACGGCGGGATCTTCACGTTCGGAGACGCCCAGTTCGAGGGGTCCGTCGGCAGCCTGGCGTTGAACGGGCCGATCGTGGGCATGGCGGCTACGCCCGACGGAAAGGGTTACTGGCTCGGGGCCCTGGACGGCGGGATCTTCGCCTTCGGTGACGCCCCGTTCGCCGGCAGCATGGGAGCGACACACCTGAACCAGCCGATCGTCGGCATGGCGGCCACGCCCGACGGCAAGGGCTACTGGCTGGTGGCGGCCGACGGCGGCATCTTCTCCTTCGGCGACGCTGGGTTCTACGGGAGCACGGGAGCCGAGGTCCTCAACCAACCGATCGTCGGCATGGCGGCCACGCCCGACGGCAAGGGCTACTGGCTGGTGGCGGCCGACGGCGGCATCTTCACCTTCGGCGACGCCACGTTCCAGGGCTCCCTGGCCGATGAGAACCTGCCCGACCCGGTCGTGGGGATGTTCGCCTCGCCCGATGGCGGGGGGTACACCATGGCGACGGCCAACGGAGTGGTGTTCTCCCTGGGCGACGCCCACGCCTACGGCGGCCTGACGCTGGACCCGACCGCCACGCCGGTGTCCGCCATCATCGGCGACGGCCGGGGCGACGGCTACTGGTTGCTCGACCCCGAAGCGTGGAACTACTCGTTCACCAACAACTCGCCGCAGGGGACGTTCCCGGGCTCGGCTGCCATTGTGGCGGCCGTGGCCTCCCAGATCGCGCCCGATACCGTCCCGGGCGCCTTCTGCAATCCCTACGGCCCGTGCGAGCAGTGGTGCGCCCTGTTCGCCACCTGGGCCTGGCAGCAGGCCGGGGTGCCCATCCCGTCCTACGGATTCACCGGGGACCTCTACGGGTGGGCGGCGAGCTACGGGACCCTGCTGGCTCCCACGACGATGCCTGACCCGGGCGACGCCGTCCTGTACGGCACCGGTCCCCAGAGCTCAGCCAGCTCGGTCCACGTCGGGATCGTCACCCAGGTGTGGCCCGACGGCGCCCTCACCGAGGTGAGCGGGGACTCGGGGCCCGGACGCGACGGCGCCCTCTCGGTGACCATCAACGGCCCCTATCTCCCGGCCGACTCGCCGTCCTACAACGGCACGCCGATTTACGCCTTCGCGCGGCCCTGAGCGGAGCGCTTCCCCTAGGCTGCCCCCGGAGGCCTTCTGATCGATGCCCGTCTACGAATTTCGCTGCGTGATCTGCCGTGCCGTCTTGGACGCGCGGCGGCCCCTGGCCGGTGCCGGTTGCGCCTGTTGTTGAGGACGGACCGGACGTGACCCTTTCGTCGTGGGATGACTACCCGGTCCACCAGTCACCGGAGTTCATCGCCCATCCGGGCACCAGCGACCGGAACTTCTACGACCGCTATTACTTCAACATGCACCCGAGCTCGGGTGAGTGGTTCGCCATCTTCGGCTTCGGCCAGTACCCCAACCTGGGGGTGGTCGACGCCTTCATCGACGTGCGCCGCGGTGGCGCCCAGCACATCGTGCGCGCCTCGGCGCCTCTGGCGGACCGGAGCGACCTCTCGGTGGGCCCGTTCCGCATTGAGGTGCTGGAGCCGCTGCACCGCCTGCGGGTGATTGTGGAGCCCACCGAGCACAGCGTGGCGATGGATGTGACCTGGGAGGGGCACATCGCCGCCATGGCCGAGCCGCGCCAGTACCTGCGCAGCAAGGGGAAGGTCATCTTCGACACCCAGCGCCTGGCCCAGACCGGGTTCTGGTCCGGCACCCTGTCGGTGGCGGGTACCGATCTGGCGGTGACGCCGGACCTTTGCCGCGGCACACGCGACCGTTCGTGGGGCGTGCGCCCGGTGGGAGAGCCCGAGAGTGACGGCATCCGCCAGGGCGAACTGGTGCTGGCCGGCATGTGGAACTACTTCCCGATGCAGTTCGACGACCACGCCATCATGTACATCTGCCACGAGCGCGACGACGGGGAACGCCCCCTGGTCCAGTCCGAGCGGGTGTGGGCCGAAGGGACCCGCGGCATTGAGGACCTCGGCCGATCCGAGCACGAGCACCACCTGGTACCCGGGACCCGGGTCATCGACCGTTCCGTGGTCCGGTTCCCCGAGACCGGCCTGGAGATCGCCTGCACCCCCCTGCTGGCCAACTACGTCTCGGTGGGCACCGGCTACGGGATCGACACCGACTGGCGCCACGGGATGTACCACGGCCCCGAACCGGTCACCCAGGGGCTGGTGCTCGACGTCGAGGAGACCAAAGGGCTGGCCCAGTACGGGATCGTCGACCACGTGGCCCGGTTCACCTACGGCGACCAGGTGGGCTACGGGCTCCTGGAGCACGGCTTCTTCGGACCGTACAACCGCTACGGCCTGACCGACGGCGGGGTCGGGGCGCCCCCCGACTGAACGGGCGCCCCGCCGTCGCGGCCCGCCACGTGGCGGGTGGTCGGCGCACGGAATGCGAGAATGGGGGATGCCCGACGCAAAAAGCGTCCTCCTGCAGCGTCTGCAGGCCGCCTTCGACACCGTTCTCCCCGGCGCCGATCCGGTGCTGCGCGCCTCGGACCGGGCCGACTTCCAAGCCAACGGCGCCCTGGCCCTGGCCAAGCAG
This sequence comes from Acidimicrobiales bacterium, assembly GCA_035534235.1. GTDB lineage: Bacteria > Actinomycetota > Acidimicrobiia > Acidimicrobiales > RAAP-2 > Bog-473. The sequence continues at coordinate 34,207 of DATLSH010000067.1, forward strand.
GTGGGGCGGTCCCCGCGCCAGGTGGCCGACGAGGTGGTGGCGCGGGCATCGCTGGACGACATCTGCGCCGGGGTCGAGGTCAGCGGGCCCGGGTTCATCAACCTGACGCTGGCCGACGACTTCGTGGCCGGACAGGTGGCGGCAATGGGCGCCGACGGGCGCCTGGGGGTGGCACAGGCCGCGCCGCCCCAGACCGTGGTGATCGACTACTCCTCTCCCAACGTGGCCAAGGAGATGCACGTCGGCCACCTGCGGAGCACGGTGATCGGCGACGCGCTGGCCCGCGTCCTGGGGTTCGTCGGACATCATGTCCTGCGTGAGAACCACATCGGCGACTGGGGGACACCCTTCGGCATGCTCATTGAGCACCTGATTGACGTGGGCGGGTCGGCCGACGCCCGCTCCTTCAGTGTCCGCGACCTCAATGAGTTCTACACCGCGGCCAGGCGCCTCTACGACGAGGATCCGTCCTTCGCCGATCGGAGCCGGCGGCGTGTCGTGCTCCTGCAGAACGGCGACGCCGAGACCGTCGGCCTGTGGGAGATCTTCGTGGCCGAGAGCCTGCACCACAACAAAGAGGTCTACGACATGTTGGGCGTGCTGCTCACCGATGACGACGTGGTGGGGGAGAGCTCCTACAACCCGCTGCTGCCGGTGGTGGTCGAGGAGCTGGACGCCCGGGGCCTCCTGGTCGAGAACGACGGGGCCCTCTGTGTCTTCCCCGAGGGTTTCGAGAACCGCCAGGGCGATCCGCTCCCCCTCATTGTGCGCAAGTCCGACCAGGGGTACGGATACCCGGCCACCGACCTGGCCTGCATCCGGGACCGGACGGGTCGCCGGGACGCCACCCTGTTGGTCTATGTGGTCGGGGCCGAACAGGCCCTCCATTTCCGGCTGGTCTTCGCCGTGGCCGCGCTGGCCGGGTACCTGCCCGAGACCTCGGCGGCCGTCCATGTGGGCTTCGGCCTGGTCCTGGGCCTCGACGGCAAGAAGCTGGCCAGCCGCTCGGGGGGCTCGGAGCGGCTGATCGACCTGCTGACCGAAGGCGTCGAGCGGGCCCGGTCCCGGGTGGCCGAACGTCCGAGCGACCTGACCCCCGAGCAGCAGGGGGACCTGGCCCGGACCCTGGGCATCGGCGCCGTGAAGTACGCCGACCTCTCGAACGAGCGGCTACGCGACTACGTCTTCGACTGGGACCGCATGCTGGCCGCGGATGGCAACACGGGCCCCTATCTCCAGTACGCGCACGTCCGCATCCGCTCGATCTTCCGGCGGGCGGAAGTGCCGCCGCCCAAGCCCGGCGGGGTGCCCCGGCTGGACGAGCCGGCCGAACGAGCCCTGGCCATGCAGCTTCTCGGCTTCTCCGCCGCCATTGAGGAGACGGCACTGACCTACAGCCCGTCCAAGTTGTGTACCTACCTCTTCGATCTGGCGTCCACCTTCAGCACGTTCTTCGAGGCTTGCCGGGTCCTGGTCGATGATGAGGTCGTGCGGAACTCCCGGCTCGGGCTGTGCGACCTGACGGCCCGGGTGCTGCAGCAGGGGCTGTCCCTACTCGGCATGGAGGCACCCGACCGGATGTGACCGGACCGCCCGCCGGTTGGGACGCGGCGAGGCCAGGCCCTATCCTCTGCCCGGCACACCCCCGCGCACGGCCCAGCGGCCGGGCACCGATGAAGGAGTCGAAGAACTGATGGATCTGAACGGCACGTCGGCAGTGGTCACCGGTGGGGCATCTGGGCTCGGGGCGGCGACCTCCCGCCTGCTGGCCGAGCGCGGCGTGAGGGTGGTGGTGGCCGATCTGCAGGAGGACAAGGGCACCGAATTGGCCAAGGAGATCGGGGGGATCTTCGCCCAGACCGACGTGACCAACACCGAGCACGTGATGGCCGCCGTCGACGCCGCCGTCGAGATGGCCCCCCTCAGGTCGCTGGTGAATTGCGCCGGCACCGGGTGGGCCACCCGCACCATCGGCAAGGACGGCGACTACGCCTCGGCGCACGACCTCGACCTGTACCGCCGCGTCATTGAGATCAACCTGATCGGCACCTTCAATTGCATCCGCCTGGCCGCCACCAAAATGAGCCTCAATCAGCCCGATGCGGACGGGGGGCGGGGTGCCATCGTCAATACGGCCTCGGTGGCGGCCGAGGACGGACAGATAGGGCAGGCGGCCTACTCGTCGTCCAAGGGTGGCGTGGTGGGCATGACCCTGCCGGTGGCCCGCGACCTAGCCGTGGTGGGGATCCGGGTCAACACCATCCTGCCGGGGCTCATCGACACGCCCATTTACGGCGCAGGCGAGGCGTCCGAAGCCTTCAAGTCGAAGCTGGCCCGCGACGTGCTGTTCCCCCGGCGGCTGGGCTACGCCACCGAGTTCGCCACCATGGCCGTCGAACTTCTGGCCAACTCGTACATGAATGCCGAGTCGATCCGCTTGGACGCCGGCATACGCATGCAACCCAAGTAGCTTCCGGGCGGGAGGTCATAACGTGCTCGATCCGGAGTTGACGACGATCCTCGGTCTGCTGCCGATCCTCGACCTGAGCGATCCGGTGGCGGCCCGCACCGGCTTCGAGGAGATCCTGGCGTCCCTCCGTTCGGACATCCCCGGGATCGAGGCCTTGCACATTGAGGACCGCCGGGTCCCCGGCTGGGAGGGCGAGCCGGAAGTGGGCGTGCGCATCTACCGTCCGAAGGATTCGGCGGGTCCGGTGCCCGGGATCGTGCTCATCCATGGTGGGGGCTTCATGATCGGCAGCATCGAGACGGAGCACGTCGGGGCCGCCATGACGGCGCTCGGCACCGGGGCGGTGGTGGTCTCGGTGGAGTACCGGCTGGCACCCGAGCATCCCTACCCGGCGGGACTCCATGACTGCTACGGCGCCCTGTCGTACGTGGCCCGGGAGGCGATCGCGCTGGGCATCGACCCCGATCGGGTGGCTCTGGTCGGCACCAGCGCCGGCGGCGGGCTGGCGGCGGGCACCGCCCTGCTGGCCCGCGACCTCGGGGGCCCCGCAATCTGCTTCCAGATGCTGCACATACCCGAGCTGGACGACCGCCTGGAGACGCCGTCCATGCAGGCCTTCGTCGACTCCCCCATCTGGAACCGGCCCCTGGCCGTGCAGAGCTGGCGGGCCTACCTGGGGGCGGAGGCCGGGAGCGCCGAGGTCCCGGCCTACGCCGCGCCGGCGCGGGCGGCCGACCTCTCGGGGCTCCCCCCGGCCTACATCTCGACCGCGGAGAACGACCCGTTGCGTGACGAGGGGATCCTCTACGGCCTGCGGCTCCTGCAGGCGGGCGTCTCGGTGGAGCTGCACCAGTTCCCCGGCACCTACCACGGCTCGGCCCTGGTGACGACGGCGGCGATCTCCCGGCGGGCCCAGCGCGAGAGCACGGCCGTGTTGCGGCGGGCGCTCGGCACCGACTGAGCGCGGCGGGCTGACTTACTGGCCGGACGGACGGGCGCCCGGGGGCGGCGCGCCGATCAGGCGGCTGCGGGCTCCCTCTCTGCTGGCTCCTCAATGCTGGAGAGCGCCCTCCACAGGGCCCGGTAGTTCGGGTAGGTGAGGGCATCGGTCACGTATCCGGCCTGCGCGAGCTCGGCGTGGAAGGCCGGCAGGTTGCGCCAGGGCACGCCCATGTCGACATGGTGGGCCAGGTGCCAGCCCGTGTTGTAGGGGACCAACCAGAAGCGGGCCAGCAGCGACTGGCGCACATTGTGCGTCGTGGCCCGGCGGTCCTTGCTCCGCTCCATGCCTCCGTGTTCGGCAATGGAACGCAAGCGGTTGATGACCCGCCACTGGGTCATCCACGGCAGCCACCACAGCACCGGGTAGATCCACCAGCGGCCGGTGGCCACCCAGGAGACGGCCCACAGCGCGGCCTGGACGGCGAAGATGGAGAGCCCGATCGGGCGGAACGGCGCGCGCATCGTGTTGGTGACGAGCGGCTTGAAGTTCTTCCAGCCCGAGATCCCGACGGCGTCACGGAAGAGCCGGCGGCGCAGCGCGGCGCGGGTGCAGGGGTAGGGACCGTAGAAAGCCAGGTCCGGCTCGTTCGGACCGAACTCGTCCTTGTGGTGGGCGAAGTGGACACGGCGGTAGAGCTGCACCGGGGTGAACACCGGGTAGGCGATCACCCACATGCCGACGAAGTCGTTCCACTTCTTGTTGGTGAACAGCAATTTGTGGGCCGCCTCGTGCATGAGGATGGCGAAGCGGGCGTACATCGGCCCTATGAGGACGAAGGCGATCAGGTAGCCCCACCAGCCGTCCAGCCAGACGGCCCCGCCGACGATGAGCACGACCCAGAACCAGACCATGGTCACCGAAATGGCATTGCCGACGTTGCTGATGCGGCGCAACGCCGGGCGGAGGGCGGGGACGGCCACGCCGTTGGTCAGCAACCGGTCGCTCGGGAGCACATCGGGCCGGGCCGCCAGGTCGGGCACCATGGTGTCGGCCATGCCGAAATATTACGTTATTTTGTCAAGTGATGCAACCGAGTAATAAGCCGCTGACCGCCCGGTCGGTCCTGGCCAGCGCCCTGCTCGGCATGGACCCGCCCGAACTGCCGGTGGCCCAGCTGATCCGCCTGGCGGGTCTCTTCGGCATCAGCGCCAACGGCACCCGGGTCGCCCTCAGCCGCATGCAGGCGGCCGGGGAGGCGACCAGCGACGGGTCGGGGCGCTACCGCCTGGTCGGGCATCTGGTCGAACGCCAGTCCCGCCAGTCGGCCAGCCGGTCGGGCACCACGGCTCCCTACGCAGGGCGATGGCACCTGGCGGTGGTGACGGCGTCCGGGAGCGCGCCCGAGGTCCGCGCCGCCCGGCGGAGCGCCCTGGCCCACGCCCGGCTGGCCGAGCTCCGTGAGGGGGTGTGGATGCGACCCGACAACGTGGAGGTCCAGCTACCCGATGCACAGCGAGGCGACGTGGAAATGATGACGGCGCGGCCGGCCGATGCCCACCGGCTGGTCGCCGCCCTCTGGGACCTCGGGGCGTGGTCGGCGCGGTCCGCGTTGCTATTGGAGCGCATGGAGCAATTGGAAGCGGTCGGACCCGAGGCGCTGGCCCCGGGATTTGAGCTCTCCGCCGCGGTCCTGCGCCACCTGCAGGCCGACCCGTTGCTCCCCGACGTGCTTCTCCCCGAGGGCTGGCCCGGGAGTCGGCTCCGGTCCAATTACGAGGGGTGGGACGCCCGGTACCGGCGGACGCTGCGCGAGTGGAGCCGGGCCGGGTGACACTGGCTGGCGTGAGGACCGGCGGCCGGGGCCGGAGAGCCCCCTACGCAGCGTGCGATTGGCTGATGAAGGTGGCGTACATATCGGCGTAGTGCCCGCCGAGGGCCACCAGCTCGTCGTGCGTGCCGAGCTCGAGCAGGCGTCCGTCACCCACCACCACTATCCGGTCGGCCCGCATGGCGGTCGAGAGGCGGTGGGCGATGAGCACGGCCGTGCGTGCCTGGAGGAGCACATCCAGCGCGGCCTCAATCATGGTCTCGGACTGCAGGTCCAGATTGGAGGTGGCCTCGTCCAAGACCAGGACGCGCGGCTCGGCCATGAAGGCCCGGCCCAGGGCAATGAGCTGCCGTTCACCCGACGAGAGGGACTGGCCGCGCTCGTGGACCACGGTGTCGAGCCCGAACGGGAGGCGGTTGACGAGCTCGGTGAGGCCGACCTGGTGCACCGCCTCCCAGACGGCGTCGTCCGATGCTTCCGGGCGGGCGAACGAAATGTTGTCGCGGATCGTCCCGGCGAAGAGGAACGGTTCTTGGGGTACCACGCCCAGCTGGCTGCGCAGCGACGAGAGGGTGACGGTGCGCAGGTCGTACCCGTCAATGAGCACCCGTCCCGCCGTGGGGTCGTAGAAGCGCGTGACCAGCTTGGCCATGGTCGACTTGCCCGCTCCGGTGGCACCGACGAAGGCGACCGTCTCGCCGGGCTCAATGGTGAGGTCGATGTCGACCAGCACCGGGACGGCCGGGTCGTAGCCGAAACTGACATGGTCGAAGGTGATCCGGCCCTCAATGGAGGGAAGCTCCACGGCGTCGGGGCTCTCGGTCACCGTTGGCTCGTTGTCGAGGAGGGTACGTAACTTGAGGACGGAGGCCTGGCCCTGTTGGTACGAGTTGTACTGCTGCACCAGGAGCTGAATGGGTTGGAAGAAGCGGTTGACGAAGAGGAAGAACGTGGTGAGCTCGCCGATGGACAGCTCGTGGTGCAGGTTCATGTAGCCACCCAGGGCGAGGATGACCACCTGGCCCACCACGCCCAGCAGCTGGGACCCCGGACCGTAAATTCCGTTGATGCGCCCGGTGTAGTTGTTGGCATCACGGTACGCGCCGACCACATTGCGGTGGTGCACCACGTTGTGCCGCTGCCGGTTGTGGGCGGTGACGATGCGCACTCCCTGCAGGCTCTCTGAGAGGTCGGCCAGGACGAGGGCGATACCGTCTCGTACCTTGTCGTAGCCGCGCTCGGAGGCCCGTTTGAACCAGACGGACATGGCGATCAGCGGGGGCAGGACGACCACAATGGTGATGAATGCCAGCTTCACATTGGTCGTGAAGAGGAAGACGGCGATGACCACCATGGTCAGGCCCTGGATTGCGAACTGGGCCAGTCCGTCCTGAAGCAGCTGCTGGAGGTTCTCGATGTCGCTGGTCATGCGGCTCATGACGACGCCGGCCTTCTCCTCGGTGAAGAAGTCGAGGGAAAGGCGCTGCAGGTGGCGGAAGATGGTCACCCGAAGGTCGTTCATGACCCACGAGGCCAGGCGGCCGGTGACACGGACCTGGCCCCACTGGGCAACGGAGGAGAGAGCCACCGACAACAGGTAGATGGCCGCGATGAAGACCACCAAGCCGAAGTCGTAGTGCCCGGGCGACATGCCACGGTCGATGGCGACGCCGGTCAGCTTCGGTCCGAGCTGGGTGGCCAGGCTGATGACCGCCACCAGGCCGATGGCGAGGGCCAGCATGCCCGGGTACTCCAGTAGCAGCCCGCGCAGGCTGAGCCGCTGCCGTTCATGGGTGGTGGGTTGGTGGGTGAACGTGACGTCGGAGTCGCCGCGGTGGGGCTCCCCGGCCAGCAGGAGGTCGACCCCATCCTGGAGCTCGGAGGGAATGCCGCCGAAGGGCAGCCCCGGCTGCGCCTGACCCGGAGGGCCACCTCCGCCCATCGGCGGTCCGATGCCGGCTGCGCCGAACATCAGACGACCCCTCCTGGTTCATCGTCGGAGGCGGGCTCAATGTCAGCGGCGGGGTCAATGTCAGCGGCGGGGTCAATGTCAATGTCAGGCTCGGCGTCGGGGTCGGTGACCTCGGCCTCGTCAGTGTCCGCCTGGGCCAGGACCTCGGCGTAGAGGGGTGTGGAGGCCAAAAGCTCGGCGTGGGTGCCGTCGGCCACGATCTGCCCGCCGTCGAGCAGGACCACGCGGTCGGCCAGGCTGATGGTGGAAAGGCGGTGGGCCACGATCAGCGTGGTCCGGCCTTCCATCAGGATCCGCAGGCCCGCGTGGATCCTCTGCTCGACCTTCACGTCGATGGCGCTGGTGGCGTCATCGAGGATGAGGATGGGCGGGTTGATCAGCAGGGCGCGAGCGATGGCGATGCGCTGGCGCTGCCCGCCAGAGAGGGTGTAGCCGCGCTCACCCACGACTGTGTCGTAGCCCTCGCTCAGGCACTTGATGAAGCCGTCGGCTCCGGCGTGCTTGGCGGCGGCGACGACCTCTTCGTCGGTGACGTCGGGACGCCCGAATGCGATGTTGTCCCGGATGGAGACGGAGAACAGGAAGGGCTCATCGAGAACGACACCGATGTTGGCGCGCAGGCTGGTCAGGGTGAGGTCGCGGACGTCGTGATCGTCGACGTAGACGGCCCCACTGCTGACGTCGTAGAAGCGGGCCAGCAGGCGGGCCACGGTCGACTTCCCGCTCCCGGTCCGGCCGACCAGGGCCACCGTCTCTCCTGCATGCAGTCGGAGATCGAAGTTCTCCAGCACGTCAGGATTCCCACCGTCCTCGACGGAAAGGGCCAACCGGCTGGCCGTCCCGTAGGCGAAGCGCACGTCCTCGAAGCGGACTTCGCCCCGGCAGTTGAGCAGTTCGGTGGCGTCGGGCCGGTCGACGATGGTGGCCTTCTCGTCAAGGATCTCGTATATACGCTCGGCCGACGCGGCGGCGCGCTGACCCATCATGATGAGCATGCCCAGCATCATGAAGGGTGCCTGCATCATGAGGAGGTACACGTTGAACTTGAGAATGGCGCCCAGCGCCAGGTGGCCGTGGATCACCATGTAGCCACCGAGGAGAAGGACGAGGACCAGGCCCACCTGGGAGAGGTTCTGAATGAGCGGTGAGAAACGTGCCCGCAGGTCGGCGTCCTTGATGTAGCCCCACTGCACCTTGTCGGCGGCCGTGGCCAGCTGGCGGAGCTGCTGCTCCTCGGAGGCGAAGGACTTGACCACGCGCACGCCGTTCACGTTCTCGTCCACCACCGTGGCCACCTCGGCCAGGCGGGACTGGATCAGCCACGACACGGGGAAGAGGACACGCCGCATGCGCACGCCGGTCACGTAAATCAAAGGCATCGTCACCATGGAGACCAACGCCAGCGGCACGCTGGTGGCCAGCATGTAGCCGAAGGCGACGACGGCGATGGAGCATTGCACCAGGATCATCGGCGCGAAGGTGAGGTACATCTGGACCGAACGGATGTCGGAATTCGCCCGCGAGATGAGCTGTCCCGACTGCACCCGGTCATAGAAGGGGAACGACAACCGGGTCAGGTGCTCGTAGATGCCGTTGCGAAGGTCGAACTCAATGGCATAGGCGACCCGGAAGAGGAACGTGCGTGAGACGTACCCCGCCACCCCGCCGATGAGGCCGAGAGCGATGACCCAGTAGACGTAGTAGTGCAGCGGGACGGTGCGGGTGATGAGGGAGTTGTCGATGGCATCGCTGAGGAGCTGTGGAACCTGCACCTGGAGGACCAGGCCCAGGAATGACATGATCAGCGCGGTAAGGAAATAGCCCTTGTGCGAAGCGACGATCGGATAGGCGCGCCGGAGCCAAGACTTGGACGAGTCCGGGTCGACCGTCGCCTTGGGGGCCGCGTACTTGCTCGTTACTCCCATGGGGACGTAGCTCGCTAGGGGCTGGCGCAGTTTCCCGGTCTGCACCGAGCCGTTGCTACCGGCGCCAGTTGCCGAAGCCCGCTCGTCGTCCGACCGCGCGCCGATCGCCTGATCCTGGGTGGTGCTCACTGCAGCTGTCTCCGAGCCTGGTGAAAAGTGGTCAGGGCCCGGCCCCACAGCTCGAGTGACCGCAGAGCCGTGGCCTGATCCCGGCCCGGGAGGCAGCCGGCGATGGACGCCAGGTACTCGTCTACCGAGCGGTCGGCTTCGGCGACGGTGCGGACACCCTCAGCGGTCAGTCGCAGAGCGATCTTCCGCCGATCGCTGTCCTCCTGCTTGCGTTCGACCAGGCCGCGTGCCACCAGGCCGTCAATGACGGCGGTGATGGACGGGGGTCGCACGGCGAGGCGATCCGCCAGGCCCGAAGCCGCGGCGGAGCCTTCGGCCAGAATGCCCAGCACGCGGTACTGGGGCAACGTGAGGTCCATCCGGGCCAACGCCACCTCCACTCTTTTGGAGAGCCAGGCCGCCACGCGCCCGTACGTCCCGGTGGCCGGGCTGTCTCCGGCCGGGCCGGTGATGGCGGTAGTGGTGGCGGCGGTGGCGGCGGTAGCGGGGGAGATGGAAGGGACGCTGGACACTTCGACCATCATACAGTTAGATGCTCTAACTATAAAGCGCGTGACCCCCACTCGGGGTCCAGCTGGCGGAGGAAGAGGGCGCAGCGCTCCTCCTCCTCGACTTCGCCGATCGCCGCCGCGGCCAGCTCAAGGGCGTGCAGCGCCCGCAGGAAGCCCCTGTTCGCTTCGTCCCGCCACCGCACGTAGCCCGAGCCGCGCCAGCCGGCGGCGCGCAGGGAGTCCAGCCCGCGGTGGTAGCCGACCCGGGCGAAGGCGTAGCGGTCGATCGGGTCCTCGGCCAGCTCGGCCAGGGTGGCCCAGGCCTGCAGGCAGCGCGGGTCCCGGGCGGCCACCGCCGAGACGGCCGCCCGCTGCCCGGCCGCCGGAAGGGCCAGGGCAGCGGCCAGGGCATCGGCCACCTCGGGTGCCAAGGGTTCGAGCACGGTGTCGGAGCTGCCGCTGGTGAATTGGACGGAGTGCTCACTGGCCATGGGGCCATGTTATGACTGCCTCCGGCAGACTCGGACGGGCACCGACCGGGACCGACCGGGAGGGGACGGGGAGATGCTCGGGACAGCGAAGCTGGTGGCCTTCGTGCCGGTGACCGGCGTGGCACGGGCGCAGGAATTCTACGTCGGGACCCTCGGGCTCACCCTGGTGAGCGCCGACCATTACGGCTGCATGCGGAATGCCAACGGCAACACCCGGCGCATGGCCCGGGTCGACGGCTACAGCTTCCCGGGCCACACCGCGGTGGGATGGGAGGTGCCGTCCATCGAGCGCTCGGTACGAGCTCTCGTCGCAGCAGGGGTGGAGGTGCAACGGCACGACGGGATGGGACAGGACGAGCTGGGGATCTGGACGGCTCCATCGGGGGACCGGGTGGCCTGGATCACCGACACTGAGGGCAACACGCTTTCGGTCACCCAGTCGGCCCGAGGGGCACTGTCTCCGCTGCGTGGGCGGAGCGGAATGTCGACTGGCGGAGGCCGGACGGTACTCTTCGCGCCTGTGGGAACCCAGCGACCTGAGTTGACGCCTTCGTTCGAACGCCACCCTGCCTTGCGCGGTCGTCAAGCGGAGGCCCACGACCTGGCCCAGGTGCTGCGCCGCCTCATCCGGTTGTCGGTCAGTACCGCTCCCTCCGCCGCGGAGACGGCGGCGTTGACGGCGCGGCTCAACGAAGTGGCGGATGAGCTGGAGACGCACCTGCCCGAGGTGCCGCTGCCCCGCTTCATGGCGCCGGACGAGTCGCCTGGCGCCGACTCGGAGCCGCGGGACCGGCCCCTGGGGGGCCTGATGCCCTTCGATCTCGTCGTCGGCGGGTTCAACCCGTTGGCGCTCCCGGTCACTCTCGCCTTCGCGCCGCCCAAGGCGTTCGGATACGCCACTTTCGACGTGGGCTACGAGGGCGCGCCGGGCTGCGTGCACGGGGCCGCCCTGGCCGCCACCTTCGACATCATCCTCACGGCGGCCAACGCCATCGCCGAGGCCACCGGTCCGACGGTCCGGCTGTCGTTCCGCTTCCGGCGCCCCACGCTGATCGGCGAGGAGGCCGTCTTCGAGGCCTGGGTCACCGAGGTGACCGACCGGCGCATCTTCTCCCGCGGCCAGGTCGTGCAAGGGGGAGTGGTGACCGTCGAGGCCGAGGGCGAGTTCGCCATCCTGAACGGTGCCGGGGTCAACCGGATGGCTTCGGGCCGCCGCAGGTCCTTCGATGCCGCGGCCGGCGGGGGCGGGGAGTAGCGGCCCGTCGTGCGCAAATCGTTGGAACCGTCGCATGACCCGGCCGCCTACGCGTTCGCCCACCGCCTGCGCACCCGGTTCGCCGAGACCGATGCCATGGGGATCATCCACCATGCCGCCTACCTGGCGTATCTGGAGGAGGCGCGGGTGGCGTATCTCAGGGATCTGGGCCATCCCTACGGCGAGGTGCGCACCGGCGGGCTCGACATCGCCGTGCTCGAGGTGTTCGTCCGTTACCACCGCCCGCTCCACTTCGACGAGGAGGTCGAAGTGCGCCTGATGGCCGGCGGGGTCACCCGCACCACCTTCCAGATCGCCTACCTGCTGACGGTGGGGGACGAAATGCGTGCCAATGCGGTCACCGTGCACGGGTGCGTCGACGGCCGCGGCCGGGCGGCCCGGCTGCCGCTGTGGGTGGGCGAGATCTTCGGGGGGTGAAGGATTGGCCCAGCGTTTCCGTCACTGCATCGACCGGTCTGCAGGGCTTTCGTCGCCGGTCGATGCCCTTGTGGGCTATCGGGATGTCCTACTGGGTACATGGCGAAGCGGAACAGGCGAAGGAGAGACGATGCGCATACGTGGCTTGACTCGTTGCCTGGTGTTGGGCTCCCTGGTGGGCGGAGGTACGCTCACCTTGTTCGGAACTGCTTTCGATGCCGCTTCGGGCATCGCTGCCACACCGGGCACCATCACAACCGTTGCTGGCATCTCAGCCTCCCACGGAAACTCAGGGAACGGGGGGCCGGCCACAGGGGCGCAGCTCTGGAGTCCATATGGAGTCGTGTGGATGCTTCGGGCAATTTGTACATACCTGAACGTGATAACTGCGACATACGCAAGGTGACTCCGGCGGGTGTCATCACCCGCTTCGCTGGCAACGGGACGTGTGGTGCTCCAGCTGGGAACGGTGGACCGGCAACCAGCCCACGATTGGGTGGTGTGGAAGCGCTGGCCACTGATGCGTCGGGCGACTTCTATGAAGCCGAGTACGACTATCACGTCGTCAAGAAGATCTCCTCCGATGGCAGCATTTCTGCCTTCGCGGGCACGGGCGCCAGTGGGAACTTGGGTAACGGCGGTCCCGCCACGACGGCCGAACTGGAGGCGCCGGAAGGACTTGCCGTCGATGCGTCGGGCGATGTGTTCATTTCTGATGCCGACGCCAACGTGGTCCGAATGGTCAATCCGGCCGGAGTCCTCTCCACCTACGCCGGCACCGGCACCCATGGGGAAACGGGCGACAACGGGCCGGCTTCCAGCGCCGAGCTGGAGTCACCAGTCGGAGTGTTCCTCGATTCCGCAGGCAACCTGTTCATCAGCGACTTCGATGCCGAGGTGGTTCGAGAAGTCACTCTGGCTTCCCCCACCGGGCAGGGCTACTGGATGGTGGCCTCCGACGGCGGCATCTTCACCGAGGGCGACGCCGGGTTCTTCGGGTCCCAGGGCGCCACGCCGTTGAGCAAGCCGATCGTGGGGATGGCGCCAGGGTTGTAGGGCCAAGTGGGCGGCTTGGGGGCTCCGGGCCCTGATTCCGGCAGGTCGACCCCGGCCCGCCAACCCAGGTCGGCGCGGGGGGATGCGGCGTCCCCCTCCAGATGTCACACCCTCATGCTGTGATGTCGGGGTGGGACTGGAAGCCCTGAGAGGAGCCATCGACGGTTTGGCCGAGGACGACCCGGCGACCTGGGCGGACCCCGAGTCGCTGGTGGAGTTGCAGCGCCAGCTGGCCCGTCTCGACGCCTATGTGAGCGCCGCCTCGGCGGCCTTTGACACCTCGGGAGCCTGGGCCGACGACGGCGCCCGGTCGGCCCCGGCCTGGCTGGCCACCCGCTGCCGGTTGCCCCGGGCCCAGGCCCGCCGCCAAGTCCGCCGCGGCCGGGCACTGCGCCATCTGCCCGCCACGGCTGCGGCCTTCATGCAAGGCGGGATCAACGGCGCCCATGTCGACGCCATCGCCGCCCTGCGCCGGCCGGGCACCGAGGCTCTCTTGGAGCGTGACGAGGCCATGCTGGTGAGCCAGGCCGGGCGCCTGAGCTTCGCGCACTTCACCCGGGCCCTGGCCTACTGGGAGCAGCGGGCCGACCCCGACGGCGTCGAAGAGGCCGCCGCGGCGGGGAGGGAGCGCCGGGACGTCTTCATCGCATCGAGCTTCGGGGGCATGTGGTTGGGCCAGATCACCCTCGACCCCGTTTCCGGGGCCATCGTGGCGTCCGAGCTGGAGCGCCTGGAGGCGGAGTTGTTCGAGGAGGACTGGGGCAAGGCTCGGGCCGAGCTCGGACGGGAGCCCAAGGTCCACGAGCTGCGGCGGACGGCGCCCCAACGCCGGGCGGACGCCCTGGTCGAGATGGCGACGCGCTCACGGAGCACGCCCGATGACGCCCGCCGCCCCGAGCCGCTCTTCACCGTCCTCGTCGGGTATGAGACCCTGCGCGGGCGCATCTGCCAGCTGGCCCAGGGGATGGCACTGGCCCCCGGGTCGCTCGTCCCCTGGCTGGACCGGGCCTGGCTCGAACGTGCGGTCTTCGAGCCGGGCGGCCGAATTGAGGTCGGCATCCGGGCCCGCCTCTTCACCGGGGGAACCCGGAGGGCCATTGAGGTGCGCGACCAGGAGTGCACCCACCCTTACTGCGACGAGCCGGCTCACCGTTGCCAGGCCGATCACATCATCCCGTACTCCCAGGGCGGCTTCACCACCCAGGACAACGGCCGCCTCCTGTGCCCCTTCCACAACCGGATGCGGAACCAGCGGCCGCCGCCGGACGACTAGAGGTGACTCCCGTGGAGGAAGGAGTCACGATCCGACATCCGAAGGTGGAACCGCTGGCCGACTACCGGACCATGCCCTGACAGGGGACCCAGATGTCGACCACAATGGCGCCCCCGGCAGGACTCGAACCTGCGCCACCGCCTCCGGAGGGCGGTGCTCTATCCGCTGAGCTACGGGGGCATGAGCAGGAGACGATCGTAGTCGGCAGGGGTCCGGTACTGGCCGGACACCGGCCCGCTCCCGGC
>DATLSH010000068.1:0-16389 GCA_035534235.1 Acidimicrobiales bacterium
GCCCAGGCATCGATTCATGGCGTCGTGACGTTCTCCAACTGGGGCGAGAGGACGCGCGAGACGGCGCCGGCTCACGCGACCTCGCTGCTGTCCCTGGCTCCTCCCTCAGCGGGGTAGCCGACCTCCAACTGCGCCAATCTCTCCGGCGGACTGCGCCATGAGTGGGCGGGAGCTGAGGATCGGAGGCCTCCCGGCGCTCAGATCGAGACTCCCAGGCCCCGGGCCACGAAGGCAATCGCATCCGCCAGTAAGGCGTCGTCTATCGCATCGGGATCGAGTGCCCGCATCATCCCCAATCCGTGGAAGAGGGCGACGATGATCCGGGCCGCATCCTCAGCGGATTGCCCGGACTTGATCTCTTGTTCCGTTCGGGTCTCCGCAATGATGTCCCTGATGGCGAGGATGTCCTTGCGCTCGATCTGATTCAGCTTCTCCCGAACTTGCGGATTGCGCATGGCGTACATGGCGAACTCGAGGTAGAGGATCCCCCAGCTGTCCGGCGCGTCAGTCGCTCCGCGCCGGATCATGGCGACGAAGTCGGTGAGCCGGGCCTCCGGAGGGACATCGGAAGCCTCAAGCGTCTGCTGAATCAAACGCATGTCCTGGTCGTAAGCCTCTTCGAGAAGGGCCAGGAAGAGGTCCTCCTTGTTCTTGAAGTTCGAGTACACGGCACCCTTGGTGAACCCGGCAGCGGCCGCGACCTCGTCCAGCGTGGCCTCGTGGAAGCCCCGGGCGGCGAAGACCTCGGCGGCGGCCTGCAGCAGGTATTGACGCGTCTGTTGGCGGCGGCGCTCGGCCGTGAGGGGTTCCAGTGGCATGGGGCTTGTGCTACGGATGAGTATAGTACATACTAGTCGGTATGCATGATTCTCTTACGTATGAACGGAGCAGTGTGGCCGCCGCACAGGCGGATTCCGCGGCGAAGGAGGCGGCCGTCCTCACCTCGGGGCTTGTCCGCCGCTACGGGCCCGTGACGGCGGTCGACGGGATCGATCTGGCGGTGCGTCGGGGTGAGATCTACGGGTTTCTCGGACCCAACGGTGCGGGAAAATCAAGCGTCGTGCGGGTGCTGTGCACTCTCTTGCGACCGAGCGAGGGTCGGGTCTGCGTGGCCGGCTTCAATGTGGTGGAAGAGCCCAAGGAGGTGCGGGTACGTATCGGTGTGGCGCTCCAGGAGGCGGCCCTGGACGATGGCCAGACCGGTCGTGAACTGCTCGCCCTTCAGGGACGCCTCTATGGCTTGGACCGTTCACAAATCCGGGCGCGCCTGAACCAGGTGCTGGCTCTGGTCGACATCGGCGCCGCCATCGACCGCAGGATCGGGACCTACTCGGGCGGCATGAAGCGGCGGCTGGACCTCGCGGCAGCCCTGGTCCACAATCCCCAAGTCCTGTTTCTCGACGAGCCGACCACGGGCTTGGACCCGATAAGCCGGGCCAGCGTGTGGGCCGAAATCCGGCGACTCAACGTCGAGCTCGGCATGACGATCTTCCTCACCACCCAGTATCTCGACGAGGCCGACGCGCTGGCCGATCGGGTGGGCATCATCGCCAAGGGCCGCCTGGTCGCCGAAGGCCCACCCGACGCCTTGAAGCGCTCCATGGGCCAGGACCTGATCGTGGCCGAGGTCAGGGGGGACGATCCGACTGCGCTCACCAAGCTTGCCGATCTCACGGGAATCGACGCGGTGACCCAGGAAGGTGACCAGATCATCGTCAGCACCTCGGACGGAGCAGCCTGGCTCAGCCCTGTTGCCTTGACCCTGGGCACGACCTCGCTCGCAGTGTGCAGCCTGACCCTGCGCACACCCACTCTTGACGACGTCTTCATGGAGCTGACCGGATCCCACATGGAAGAGAAGGTGATCAGATGACAACGTCGGATGTGCAGATCTCCGGGCGCCAGGCGGGCTTCCTCCTTGACGTGCGCGCGGTGGCTGGGCGTGCCCTCCGCCAGATACCACGGGAGCCCAGCTCAGTGATCCCGGCCGTCTTCGTGCCGGCGTTCTTCTATACCGTCAATCTGGGCGCACTGGAGAACCTGGCCCAGCGGTCAGGCGGGTTCAACTACAAGGCGTTCCTCATTCCCATGGCCATCGCGTTCGCCGTCACCGGCATGTCGAGAGCCCCGGCTCTGGTCACCGACATCCAAGGGGGCTATTTCGACCGTCTCTGCCTGACCCCCGTCCGGCGCTCCTCACTGCTCCTCGGTCTCATGGTGGCTGACGTGGTGGTGCTCATCGCACTGTGCATCCCAGTCCTGGTCATGGGGTTCGCCGTAGGTGTGCGCTTCGAGACCGGAGTCGTCGGGATGCTGGTCTTCGTGTCCATTTGCGCCCTGTGGGGCCTCGTCTTCACGGGCTTTCCCTATGCGGTGGCCCTCAAGACCGGCAGTCCGGCCGCGGTGAACGCGTGCTTCATCATCTTCTTCCCGCTCTTCTTCCTCACCGATGCGGTGGTTCCGAAAGGAGCGCTGACCGGTTGGTTCTCACACATCGTGACGTACAATCCCGTGACCTACCTCCTGGGCTCACTGCGATCACTGATCACGGCCGGGTGGGAGCCTTCGATCCTGTTGGAAGGGGTGGCCGCCGTCATCGGAATCGGAGCGGTGAGCATGACGCTGGCCTTCTGGGCGCTGAGAGGGAGGGTGAGCAGCGGGTCGTAGGATGATGGCAGCGCATCTCTCGCGCATCACTTGAATGCTCATTGGTAACCCCGGGGGGCGAGGTGAGCGGCAGAGTTCGGGCCCCTCAGGCCGGTGCTCCCGTGGTCAGGTCGTAGACGGTGGTGCCGTCGACCGTCCGCGCGGTGAAGTTGCTCTCCACCCAACTGGTGATCTGCGACGAGACATCGTTGGACCGACCCTGGCCGAACCCACCGCCTCCACCACCGGCGATGAAGTAGTGGACGGCGCCCCCGGACACGTACTTCTCGAACTGGGCCAGTGACGGCGCCGGATCGGTCCCGTTGAATCCACCGATCGCCATTACCGGGTCACCACTCGCCAGCTGGTAGCCGGCGGCCGAGTTGGCATTCACGGTGGCGGCCACCCAGGTGAAGTGGCCGGCATGAGATTGCAGGAGTCTGGTGAGGGCCGGGGCTGATCTGCTAGCGCTCAGAAAACCGCCGCCGCCACCGGGTCCGCCAGGCCCGCCGGGCCCTCCACCCGCTCCGATTGCCGGTGGGGCGCCGCCGGGAAAGCCACCGCCGGGGAAACCGCCGGTGGGAAGACCAGCGGCCCCCGGACCGGCACCGAATCTCGGCCCACCCGGAACGCCGAAGCCACCCGGACCGCGACCGGGCCCGCCTCCCGGACCGCCGAAGCCGCCGCTCGGAGTAGGGGTGACCGACGGGATGGCCCCCGCGTGCGGGGTGGCCGCAGTGGCGACCGTGGAAAAGAGGGGCGCCGCCAGGGCGGCACCGAAGCCGAGCGCCGCCACCAGGACGGCGGCCATTCTGGGGGTGGCGCGCAGCAGCGGGAGGGCCAGGATGACCGCCACACCCATCCCGCCGGCCACCAGGACGAAGGGGCGCAGGGGGGGGAACCATTCGGGGGAACGCCCGAGCAGGACGAAGCTCCACGCCACGGTGACGGCCAGCGCGGCGGCCAGGCACGCGCGTCCCACCCATGTGCCACGGCGTCGCCACAGCGACATGGTGCCGATGCCGACCAGGCCGGCGAGGGGTGGGGCGAGGCCGACCGCGTAGTAGGGGTGGATGATCCCCTGAGCCAGGCTGATGGTCAGCCCGATGCTGACCAGGCAGCCGCCCCACAAGAGCAGCGCGGCGCGCTCCCGGTCGGTCCGCTTGGCCCGGATGGTGACAACCAGCAGGGCGGCCCCCATGAGCAGGGCGCCCGGGAGCAACCACGACATCATGCCGCCGAACTCGGCGTTGAAGAGGCGGGTCAGCCCCGTCGGACCCCACATGCTGCCGGCCGCGCTCCGGCCCCCGACGCTGCCGGTCTCGTTCCCAGTCAGCCGGCCGAAGCCGTTGTAGCCGAAGATGAGGTTCACAATGCTGTTGTCCTGCGAGCCACCCACATAGGGCCGGTCAGCCGCCGGGGTCAAGGCGACGGCGGCCACCCACCACCCGGCCGCCACCAGGACCGACAGGCCCATGAGGACGACCTGATACACCCGACGCCACCAGCCCGCCGGCGCAGCCAGCAGGTAGACGACGGCCAGCACCGGCACGATCAGGAAGGCCTGCATCATTTTGGTGAGAAAGCCGAAGCCGATCAGGGCACCGGCCAGCACCAGCCACGAGGTCCGGGCGCGTTCGAGGGCGCGCACGGTGGCGTACATGCCGGCGGTGAGCAGGAGGGCCAGCAGGGCGTCGGGGTTGTTGTAGCGGAACATCATCGCCGCCACCGGGGTGAGGGCCACCACGGCACCGGCCAGGATGGCGGCCTGTGCCGTGAACCAGCGCCGCACGGTGAGATAGACCAGGCCGACCGTCGCCACGCCTTCGAGAGCCTGGGGAACCAGGATGCTCCATGAGCTCACCCCGAACAGGCGGGTCGAGATCTCCATCACCCACAGCGAGGCCGGCGGCTTGTCCACCGTGATGAAATTGGACGAGTCCGACGAGCCGAAGAAGAAGGCCTTCCAGCTCTTGGTGCCCGCCTGCACGGCCGCCGAGTAGAAGGAGTTGGCCCAGCCGCTGGCGCCGAGGTCCCACAGGTAGAGGACGGCGGTCAGGGCGAGGAGGGCGAGCAGGGCCGGGCGTACCCAGACCGCATCGCTCTCCCGGCCCCGTACAAATCGGACCGCCCGGCCCGGAGGGGGGGTCGGCGAGTGCGGTGGGGGGAGCGGGCCGTCGCCGTCACCGGCGGCGTCATGGACCTCAACGAGGTTGTGCGGAGGGTTGAGCAGGCCGATCCCGGCACCGCCGGCTGCACCGGGGCGGTCATCAGTCACGGGAGGCTCCGGGGCGGAAGACCCAGGCGCGCAGGACGGCGAAGCGGAGCAGGGCCGCCGCTCCGTTGGCCACGGTGACACCCGCCAGCTCCCAATTGAGCGAGGCCGGTGACACCAGTCGGGCCGCCAGGAGGGCCAGGGTGGTCAGCACCAGGCTGGCGGAGTAGAGCCCGGCGGCGGCGAGGACGAAGCGCCCCCGGCGGGCCCGCCCGAAGGCGCGGGATAACTCCCGGTGCGCCATCAGGTTGCCCGTGGTGCAAATGGCCAGGGCCACCGCGTTGGCGCCCAGGGGACCGGCCAGTGGGCGGCAGGCCACGAAGAGGGCGAGGTAGACCAGGGTGCTGATGATGCCGACGCCGGCGAAGCGCATGAGCTGGTCGGCCGTCACCTGTTCGTGCCCCGCGCTGGACGGCGTGCCGCACCGGGACGATCGGCGGAACCGGTCGTGCGACAGGCGCCACACCCCGCGCAAATCGCTCAACGCGGTTCGGAAAATCTGCACCCGCGAATCGGGGTCGTCCATCCAGTCCACCGGGACCTCGGTGATGCGCAAGCCCATGCGCTCGGCCTTGATGAGGAGCTCGGTGTCGAAGAACCACCCGTCGTCCTCGACCAGGGGGAGGAGCAGTAGCGCCGCCTCGCGGCGCAGGGCCTTGAACCCGCACTGGGCGTCGCTGAAACGCCCCCGCAACGAGAGCCTCAGGAGCAGGTTGTAGGCCCGGGAGATGAGCTCGCGCTTGGGGCCGCGCACCACATGGGCACCGCGGGCCAGCCGGGTCCCGACGGCCACATCGCGTTGCCCCGAGAGCAGGGGTGCCACCAGGGGCAGGAGAGCGTCGAGCGAGGTGGAGAGATCGACGTCCATGTAGGCCACGACGGGGGCGGTGCTGGTCGACCAGGCCGACCGCAGGGCGTGGCCCCTTCCCTTGCGGGGCAGATGCAGGGCCGCCACGCCGGGCATGGAGGCGGCCAGCGCGGTGGCCACCCCGAAGGTGCCATCGGTGCTGGCGTTGTCCACCACGGTCACCAGCGCACGGAACGGGAACGACCCGTCGAGGTAGGCCCTGAGCTCTCCGATGCGGAGACGAAGGTGCGCGGCCTCGTTGTAGACCGGGACGACGATCTCCACATCGACGGGCACCCGGCGCGGATCGACGCGGGGTTCGTGGGGAGCCAGCACGGTCATGTCGGGCATGTTGCCCGTCCCGTTTCCCGCTGCCGTGAGGGTCGCCTGTGGGTGGGATGTGAATGTGGTTCACCGCACGTCGTACGGCACGGCGGGGTCGCCCAGGGGGGCTGAGATCGGGATGGAAACCGTCACGGTCATGCCGCCGCCGCGGGACGACGTGGCCGCCACCGTGCCCCCGTGGGCGTGGACGATGGCCGCGACGATGGAAAGCCCCAGGCCGCTGCCACCGTGGGTGCGGGCCCGGGCGGCGTCGAACCGGTAGAAGCGCTCGAAGACACGGGCGGCCTCGTCGGCCGGCATGCCGGGCCCGGTGTCGCTCACGGCGATCCGGGCCCTCGGGCCCTCCTGGTCGACGTGGACGGTGGCCGTGGTGCCCTCCGGCGTGTGCGCTCTCACGTTGGCGAGCAGGTTGTCGAGTACCTGGCGCAGTCGGACCGGGTCCCCCATCACCTCAACGGGCCGGGAGGCCGTGAACTGCACCGGCCAGGCCGGGCCGACGGTCATGGACGTGCGCACGGCCTCGGCGCCCAGGGCGACCAGCTCGACGGGGATGAATTCCAGCGGGAGGCCCTCATCGAGCCGGGCCAGGGTCAGGAGGTCGCTGACCAGCCGGTCCATGCGTGCCGTCTCGGTGCGGATGCCCGTCATCACCCGGGGCAGGTCGTCGGCCCGCTGCCCCGCGCCACGCTCGAACAGCTCGGCGTAGGCGGACACCGCGGCAATCGGCGTCCGCAGCTCATGGGAGGCGTCCGCCACGAATTGCCGCAGGTGCCGCTCCGACTCCTGCAGGCGGGCCTCCGAGGCCAGCCGGGCGGAGAAGGCCGTCTCAATCCGTTCGAGCATCACATTGAGGGCGCGGGCGAGCCGGCCGACTTCGGAGGTGTCGTCGGCCCCGGGCACGCGTTGATCCAGATTGCCGGCGGCGATGGAGTCCGCCGTCCGCTCCACATCGCCGAGCGGGCGCAGTCCCAGTCGCACCAGCCACCAGCCCCCGGCCAGTGCGAGGACCAGCGCGCCGGCGGTGACGGCCAGCTCAATGAGGAAGAGCGTGTGCAGCGTGCGCGTGGTGTCACCCAGGGAGAAGGCCTGAATGATCAGGTCCCCGTTCTGGAGCTGGGTGGCGAGGACCCGGAACTGGGGGCCACCCGGCTTGGTCGGGCCGGCAGTGAAATAGGTGGCGCTGGTGCCGTCGGATTGGATGGTGAACCCCGTGATGTGACCGGGCAGCTGGGGCCTGTAGGCGCGATTCCCCACATAGGCCGGACACTCAAGCCCGGCGACCACCGAGCCGCTCGTCGTGGTCACCGCGATATAGCCGATCCCGTAGGTGTTGGGGAAGTTGGCGCCGCCTCCCCCACCGGGGCTGCCGTCTCCGGCCCCGAAGGCCGCCGAGTGGGGCGACGGGCAGTCGGGCCCCCCGGTGACCGGGTTGGCGGCCAGGCGGGCCGGATGCTGGGCCAAGCTCTGGTCGACCTGCTTGTAGAGGAACGACTGCAGCGCCGAGTAGGTGGCCAGGTCGGCCACCACCAACGCGACCGTGGCGATCGCCCCTACGGCCAGCAGGAGTCGGAGGCGCAGCGACACTCAGGACGGACCGCGGGACGACCCGCCCGGCGACTCGGACTCCCGGAGCGTGTAACCCACGAGGCGGATGGTGTGGATGAGCGGAGGACCGAACTTCTCCAACTTCTTGCGCAGGTAGCTGACGTAGGTCTCCACCACGTTGCCGTCACCGCCGAAGTCGTAGTGCCACACGTGGTCGAGGATCTGCGCTTTCGAGAGCACATGCCGTGGGTTGAGGAGGAAGTAGCGCAAGAGGTTGAATTCGGTAGCCGTGAGTTGGACCCCATGGCCGTCGCGGCGGACCTCATGGGCGCTCTCGTCGAGCTCGAGGTCGGCGAAGCGGAGGATGCCGTCGTCCTCGGGCTCGAAGCCGGTGCGCCGAAGGATGGCGTGCACGCGGGCGATGAGCTCGGCCAGCGCGAATGGCTTGGTGACGTAGTCGTCGCCGCCGATGGTGAGGCCCGCCAGCTTGTCCTGCAGGGAGTCGCGGGCGGTGAGGAAGAGGATGGGCACGCGCACTCCGTCGGCCCGCAGGCGCCGGGTCACCTCCAGGCCGTCGAGGTCGGGCAGCATCACATCCAAGATGACGAGGTCCGGAGGATCCTCCTGGGCCTGGGCCAGGGCACGGCGGCCTGTGATGGCCTCGTCGACCGTGAACCCCTCGTAGCGCAACGACGTGGCCACGGCATCGACGATTGAGGGCTCGTCGTCCACCACCAGGACACGGGGTCCGTTCTCGGTCTTCACTGGTCCTACCTCCCTGGGCGACAGCGTCCCACCGTGGGCTCCCCGTCCAGTGTGGCCCAGCTGTGAGTTTCCTGTGAGGAACGGCGGCTCAGGCGGCCCGGGCGATGAGGGCACGGCGCAGCAGATCGAGTGCGGAGATGGCCCCGTACTGGCGCACCCGCTCCCGATCTCCGGGCAAGCGGAGCTCCCGGGTCTGGGTCCCGCCGTCGCCCATGCAGAGTCCGACGAAGACCGTGCCCGGCGCCACGCCCTCCTGATCGTCGGGCCCAGCCACCCCGGTGATGCCCAGGCCGACGTCGGAGCCGGTGACCCGGCGCACACCTTCGGCCATGGCCGCCGCGGCAGATTCGGTGACCACCGGCCCGGTGGGCACATCCAGGACATCGAACTTGACCTGCTGGTGATAGGCGACCACGCCGCCGCGGAACCAGTCCGAGGCCCCAGGGACGTTGACCAGGCGGGAGGCGATGAGGCCGCCGGTCAGGGACTCGGCCACGCCCAGGGTCATGCGGCGGGAGATGAGCTGAGCCGCCACGGCCACCTCCATCGATTCGTCGTCGACCCCGAAGACGATGTCACCCAGGTGGGTGACGATGGCCTCGCGGACCGCACCCTCCTCGTGATCGAGGAGGCTGGTGGCGTCGGCGTCGTTGCGGGCGCGGGCGGTGATGCGGACTTTTATCCCCTCAATACCCGAAGCGAGGAAGGCCAGAGTGACCTCGCCGGCGGCATTGAGGGCGTCGACGCGGCCTTGCAGGGCCTCGGCCAACCCCGATTCGCTGGCTCCCCAGGTGCGCAGCACCCGGCTGACGATGACGCTCTCCTCCCCGGCTTCAGCCATCCGGGCGCGCAAGTCGGGCAGGATGGCCCGGTCGAACATCTCGGCCATCTCGTAGGGCACCCCGGGCACGGCATAGATCACCTTGTTGCCCAGTGGGCAGATGAGCCCGGGTGCGGTGCCGGCGTGCTGGGGGATGATGGAGGCGCCCTGAGGGACGTCAGCCTGGCGGGCGTTGTTGGCCGACATGGTGCGACCCCTGGCCTGGAAGAAGCCGGCGATGACGTCGACGATCTCCTGGTGCCGCTCAAGCTGCACCCCCATGACGTCGGCGATGGCTTCGCGGGTGATGTCGTCCTGGGTCGGCCCGAGGCCACCGCTCACGATGATGCCGTCGCTGCGAGCCAGGGCCGTGCGCAGGGCCAGGGTGATGCGGGCGTGGTTGTCGCCCACCGCCTGGTGGAAGTGCGACGAGACGCCGGCCGAAGCCAGGCGGTCGCCCAGCCAGGCCGAATTGGTGTCGGCGATCTGGCCGAGGAGCAACTCCGTTCCCACCGCCACGATCTCGATCCTCCCGCCCCCGCCTCCCGAAAGGCCCGGCGACCATCGAGGAGATACTGCACACCGGTGCCGAGGGTCAGCGCAGTGGCGATCCACACCACCGTGAGCTGGAGGGCGTCATGGTGATGGAGGTGCACCAAGGGCGGAATGATGCAGGTGCCCACCGCCAGGTCCTGCACGAGTGTCTTGACCTTGGCCGAGGTGCGCGCCGGGATCGACACGCCGCGCCGGCCGGCCCACGAGCGGTAGACCTGCATGCCCACCTCGCGGACCGCCATGAGGATCACGGGCAGCCAGGGCAGGCGGCCCAGGTACGCCAGGGCACCGAAGGCGCCCAGGACGACCGCCTTGTCGGCCAGCGGATCGAGGAAAGCGCCCGAGCGGGTGGTTCCGTGGCGCCGGGCGATGATCCCGTCCAACCCGTCGCTGCCGGCCACGACCAGGCCCGCGGCCACGTTGAACCAGGTCGCCCCCCAGACCACGATCATGGCCACGAAGACCGGCGCGGCCAGCAGGCGGGCCACGGTAACCGCGTTGGCCGGTGTGGCGAGCGCGGTCGGACCGAAGGTGAAACGCTTGACTTTGGAATCGCTCATGGGAGTGGCCCGGAGCTGACCTCGGCCCCGGCCCTGGCCCTGGACGTGACCCCGGCCCCGGAGCCGTCGGCCCGGACGGCGGTGAGGTCAGGGCCCTCGGCCGCCGTGATCAACACGTCGAGCAGCTCTCCGGGCACGGTGTCACGTGGGAGAAGGACGATGCCGTCGATCTCGGGAGCCTCGTGCACCGTCCGCCCCCGGCCCGGCGCGTCGACCAGGACGGTGCGTGTCTGGCCGATGAGGAGATCCCGGCGGGCGGCGGTGATCCCGTCCTGAAGCTCGGTGCACTCGCGCAGCCGCTCCAAGGCCAGTTCCGGCGGAACCTGATCGGGCAGGTCGGCGGCGTGGGTACCCACTTCATTGGAGAAGGTGAAGAAGCCGGCCCAGTCCAGCTGCGCCTCGGCCAGGAATTCCAGGAGCAGGTCGTGATCGCGCTCGGTCTCGCCGGGATAGCCCAAAATGAAGGAGGACCGAAAGGTGGCGTTCCCGTCATTCGCCCGGATGTCGGCGATGCGGCGGAGAAAGCGCTCGCCGTCCCCCCACCGCCGCATGCGGGCGAGCAGCGGGCGAGAGACGTGTTGCAGCGAAAGGTCGAAGTAGGGCACCCCGGTGTCGAGCACGGCCGAGATCAACTCATCGGTCAAACCCGATGGGTAGAGGTAGAGGAGCCGGGTGCGCTCGACCCGGGACGAGACGGCACGGGTGAGAGCGGCGATCGGCGAGCGACCTGCGTTGACGCGCTCGGACGGCCTGGAGCGGTCCCTCCCGTACGAGGCCAGGTCCTGGGCTACCAGCACGATCTCCCTGAGCGGTGGCGCAAGACGGCCGGGTGTCGCGGCGCCCGCGGGAGGGGGAACGGTTCCCCCGGACAGGAGCAGTTCGACCTCAGCCAGCACGTCTTCTGTGGACCGCGACCTCTGCTTGCCCCTGAACGTCGGGATGGCACAGAAGCCGCAGATGCGGTCGCAGCCCTCCGCAACCTTGACGTAGGCCCAGGGAGCTGCCGAGGCGGGGCGGGCCAGTTCAAGCAGGTCGAAGCCCGCGGCGGGCCGGGGACCCCGCTTGGCCGCCGCCAGGGTGACCCGTACAGCAGCGGGCGCAGGCGGCAGCGGTGGGGCTCCGGTCAGCTCGACCCCAAAGCCGGCCACCAGGTCCACCTCCGGCATGACGTCACGCAGCTCGTCCCCGTAGCGCTCAGCCATGCATCCGGTCACCACCAGGCGTGCGCCCGGCGCGCGCTGATCAGCCAGTTCCAAAATGGTGTCAATCGACTCCTGGCGAGCCGCCTCAATGAAGGCGCAGGTGTTGATCACGACCAGGTCAGCCTGGGCCGGGTCGGCGGCGCGCTCATAGCCCTGACCATTTAGGTGCCCTGCGAGTTTGTCCGAGTCGACCTGGTTCTTCGGACACCCCAGGGTCTGCAGCCAGTACCGACCCTCGACCACGCACTCTCCTCACACCAGGCCGGAACCACCAGGGCGGCGGTGCACGGCGGGCCCGCCGCGGCAGGCAATCTTACTCAGGCACTATCAGTGTCTGGTCCCCGAGCGGAGAGGGAGGGATTTGAACCCTCGGACCCAGTTACCCAGGTCAACTCATTAGCAGTGAGTCCGATTCGGCCGCTCTCGCACCTCTCCCGAGGGGCCAGTCTAGGTCATGGGGGGGAGAGCAGGGTCCGGGCCAGAAATATGCTCTTAGCTGGGGAGTTTCCGTCTCAATGACCCTCCAATGGGGGCACCAAACGGCCCGATTCGGCGCTGTTCTGGCCCATTTTGGAGCCCATTCAAAGTGCCAATTTCGGCCCCGATTCCACTCTGATTCCACAGGATTCCACAGCTCGACGTAGACTGGCGGCCGTCGGTGGTCCCCAGTCGCCCTGTCGATCAGGGGCAGAGCAGAGAGATACGGCATGGCCCGCACCTACCCGGATCCATGGATGCCGAGGACGTTCTCGGCCTGGATCACCAAGCACACGACCACCCAACGGACCACGGACCGCGTGAGCGGCGCGGTTGTGCGGAAACCAGTCGACTGCTGGGACGTGGAGGGGCGGACCGACGGCGTCCAGTGGCTGAAGCGCTTCCGCAAGGCCGGGCTGGCCCAGACCTGGAAGGCCCGGATGGAGGCCGACTTCGCCGGCGGGCTGCCCTTCGACGCCCGGACCAAGCAGTTCATCGGTCCCGAAGACCCCACCGGGCCGGTGGCCCCCACGGTCTTCGAGCTGACTGAGGTGTTCTTCCACCAGCACCCCGAGTGGGAGCCGGCTACGAAGGAGTCGGCGGCCCGGTCGTTCAACCGGGCCAGGCGCTGGCTCCTGGCCCCCGGCGCCGAACCGACGGACTCCGAGGCCCTGGCGGTGGACGACTTCCTGCGGCATGCGAGCTTCCTGCCCCACCGGCTGGCTAATCGGATCACGGAGCGCCAGCGCGCCGGCCAGGCCTGGCTGGAGGCCCACTCGGCCCGAGCCGGCTCCCTGTCCACGGCGCAGGTAGAGGAGTTCGTCGCCCGCTTCGAGATCAGCGATCGCGACCCCGACAGGCGGATATCGGCGGCGACGATCATCCGCTTCCTCCAACCCATCCGGCAGTGCTGGACCTGGGCCGTCACCCGGGACGACATCCTGATCGAGCGCAGCCCCTGGGTCGTCGTGCGGACCCGGAAGAAGGTCAAGGGCAAGGCGACCATGGCGACCAGCCGGACCGCCCTGGCGGTCGATGCCGACATGGTCCTGTCCGTCCCCCAATCGCTGGCGCTGGCCGAGGCCTGTGCCACCGACGGGTCCTGGGGCGGGAACGTCGAGTCCTTCGTACTGGTCATGGCGCTGTGCGGCCTGCGCTGGGGCGAAGCCACGGGCCTTCTCTGGGGGGACGTCGAGCTGCCGAACGCGGACGGCCCGGGTTGGCTGGTGGTCCGGCGCAGCCACCGCCCCAAGGGGGAACGCTGGCTCGACCCCGACGAGGATCCCGAATGGGGTCCGCTCAAAGACCGCGACGTCACCGAGACCCGCCGGGCGCCGGTACCGCCACTGCTGGTCACCAAGCTGCGCCTTCACCACGAACTCTACGGCGAAGGGCCCGATGGACTGGTCTTCCACCGCAACGAGCAGCCGTTCGACAACTCCAAGTTCGCCTACAACGTCTGGGAGCCGGCTCGCTCCAAGATGTTCCCCCGCCGTCCCGATCTCGAGCCGAACGACCCCCGCCAACCCAAGCTGTCACAGCTGCGCCGCCACGACCTGCGCCACGCCGCCTGCTCGTGGTGGCTCCGGGAAGGTGTCGACGCGGTTGTGTGCCAGCGCTGGTCGGGACACCGGACGCTCTCGGTGTTCCTCGACATCTACCAGGGTGTGGCTCCAGGTCGAGAGGACGAAGGTGTCCAGCGCCTGGTCCAGAGTCTGTCTCGCACGGCGTAGGAGCGGCAGGGGCGCTGCACCGATATGTCCGAGCCGGCACCCTCGAGGCGTGAGGACCCTCGTGATTACTGCTCCAGCTCGCCCAACCACGTCTCGTACCAGTCCCGCCGAACGCGGATGTCGCCGTTGAGTAGGCGGATAGAGCGTGGGAACCATGGTGCTCCCCGAGCCGACCATTTGTAGGTCGTCGAGCTGGACACTCCCAGGTCGGCGGCAATCTGACGGATACTGAGCCAGCGGGCCTCCGTGGTGATCCCGTTTCTGTTGATCGCAGTCGGCACGATCTCGCGCGCCAGAGTCATGGCGTTCCCCTTGCCACACCTTGGAACAACCCGTAAGCAACACCGACAATCGTGCGGTCGGGTGGATGGGACGCCTCCGTCGTGGCCTCCACGGCCGGCAAATGTGATTCGGTGACCATCACTTGAACTCCCCTGGTTCGGTTTCGGGCTTCTCCCCCTTGGCCGCCAGGCGGCCATTACTGGTCCCTGGGTCGGCTGCCCCATCGGTTCCGCGGCCGGGGAATTCGTGAACCAGGCCGCGTCACGGAGGCACCCTGGTCGTTGCGACGACGCCGTGGCCCCGTGTGGAGACTTCCTACGCCCCGTACGACGGAGGCATGCCCCACTTGGATATGGGGGCGTCAAAGTGGGTCGCCACGAACCGCACAATGTAGACGTCCATGATCCGGCGACGTGGTGGGACTCCGTTACGTTCCCCACTCACGGACACCCAAGCCACTGCCAGGTAGCACGGCACCGAGTTCCGTGGCCATTGCCATACCGAGTCCGGCGGCAGGGTGAGCACTGGCATGAACGGTGCGGAAGCGGTCGATGCTGACCCGAGCGGCTGGTCGGCCCCCTGCGCAGCCGCTCCAGGTCCGAGGTCCTGGGGTCTCGGTACTATTGGGAGGAGCCGACGTGGCAGCCGATCGGCGCGCTGAACCTGGTCGGCTTCATGGCCGTCGAGCTCGCCGGCCGGTCGGTCAGGCTGAACCGGGGCCGTGCGGCCCGGTGCGCCTCCGTCTCAGCTCGACGGGTCGAAGGTGTAGGCGTTTCCCCCGAAGTCGACCGCGCCGCAGAACGACGTCGAGGAGCACGACACCGCGACCAGCGGCCCCGTTCCGCCGCTGGCTGTGGTGTAGGGGTTCTGGTCAAGCGTGGCGGGCGAGCTCCAGGTCTCACCGTCGCTCGACGTGTAGTAGTTGGTCGTGTCGACCGCCACGCACTGCGACGGGACGCACGAGATCCCGTACAGCCCGGGGTTGAGGGCGGTGGTCGACGCGAACGGGCTGCTGCTGGTCCACGCCTGCCCGTTCCACACGTCGTCGAGGGTGTTGTTGGAATCGATGGCCACGCAGAACTCGGCGGAGGTACACGACACCGAGTCCACGTTGGGACTGGTGAACCCTGGCATGGTGCCGGCCGGCTCGAGCTGGCCCTGGTTGTTGGAGACCTGGTAACCCGCATTGTTGGGCGTGTACAAGCACGTGTTGGCCCCGCCGGCGAAGGTGCAGGACAGCGGGGTCGAGCCCTGGCCGAGGAAGGCGTTGTTGTTGCTCGCCGGGGCCGACCACTGCCCGCCGTCGTAGATCACCAGTGTGTCGGAACCGCTGAACGCCTCCACCATGCACCAGGTCGGGCTGGCCGCCGTACACGCGACCGCGTTCCCGACGTTGCCCACGGTGTTGGGCGGCTGCACGATCGGCGACCACGCCGAGCCGTTCCAGATCGAGAACCCGCCCGAGCCCACCACCATGCACCACGTCGTCGACACGCAGGAAACGCCGTGCAGGCCGCCGTTCGTGCCTGGGTCGATGTCCGTGCCCGCCGACCAGGCGCTACTGGCGTAGTTGTAGACGTCGCCACCGCCGATCGCCATGCACCAGCCGTCGGTGGGGCAGGAGATGCCGGCCAGGTTGTTGTTCGGGCTGAGCGCGGAGGTGGCGGTGGTGGCCGTGGAGCCGGTGGCGGCCATGCCGACGATGGGCTTGTTGAGGGCGACGCCGCCGGTGGAACCGAGGAAGTGGGCGTCGCCGAAAGCGAAGATGCCGCCATCGGAGGCGACCAGCCAGTAGCCCTTGCCGTCGGGGGTGGCCGTCATGCCGACGATGGGCTTGTTGAGGGCGACGCCGCCGGTGGAGCCGTAGAAGTGGGCGGTGCCGAAAGAGAAGATGCCGCCATCAGAGGCCACCAGCCAGTAACCATTGCTCGGTATAACCGCGGCCCGGACCTGTGCGCCCTGTTCCGAAACTGGCACCGTGTCGGCTCGGGTTTGCGCTTGGGCTGCTCCGGCCTGGGCTTGCGCCGACGAGAAGAAGGCACCAGCCAGGACTACCACGAGCAACAGTCGATTCAGAGATGGAGGCCACCCTGACCAGGTTCGGCGCGGGCGTCTGGAGGAGAGGTGAGTCGAGTCGGCTGCGCCCAGGTCCGTGGTTCGGCTGCCAGTTGTGAAGTCAGACATCAGGTACTCATCCTCCTAGTGTCCTGGCAGGTTGTTCCGCCAAGAAATTCTGACTGAACGGGAATTTTCTGGTTTGAGGCCGCGTTGTCCGGTGTTATACGCCAACATCGGAGGAACGCTATGGCCCGTCAAGGACGCCCCACTGTCGAGATC
>DATLSH010000069.1:0-17343 GCA_035534235.1 Acidimicrobiales bacterium
GCTCGACCGCCACGGGGGACGGGAGATCAAGGTCCAAGGGGACGGGTTCATGGTCGCCTTCGGAGGCGTGGCGCGCGCGCTGCGCTGCGCCGTCGACATCCAGCGGGCCTTCGAGATCTACTCCCGAGAGCATCCGCAGGAGCCCATAGCGGTCCACATCGGCGTGCACACCGGGGATGCCGTCCAGGAGGATGACGACTTCTTGGGGCATACGGTGATCGTGGCCAGCCGGTTGGCCGCCGTGGCCAGTCCCGGGGAGATCCTGGTCTCGTCGCTGTCGGAGCAGCTGGTCCAGGGCAGCGGCGAGTTCCGTTTCGTCGGGCATCGCGAAGCCGAGCTCAAGGGCATGACGCGGACGCAGCATTCCGCCACGCTCGCCTGGGCCGACTGACCCTTTCCGACGCGGATTCGTTGCGTTCCTTCCCAACGGGATTGGTCCTCCCTGTATCCTCGCCTCATGTTCCGCTGAGTCCCGCCCCGACGAGGCGCCGCGCCCTTCCGGACGCGCGCCGATCTCCGCCCGCTGCGATCCGGACCTGCAGGCATCGCCGAGCCCCCACTCTGCTGCCGTGTCCCGCGCCACCGCGCGCGACCGAAGCCGAAGCCCACCCGTCAACCACCATGCCCAAAACCATGACCTTGCCCACCGAACAGGCCCACCGGGCCGACCATACCGACCACGCCACCGCGGTGAAGGGGCGGGCCACCGAGGTGGCCCCCGCTGCCCGCGCCCCGAGGGCGGGGCGCGCCCTCCGGCTCGCCACAGCCATGCAGGTGGTGGCGGCGGCCGGCAACGGTCTGGCCTACGTGGCCCTCTCGCTGCGTGTCTACCAGGAGACTCGCTCGACCGTCGCCGTCACCATGGTCCTCATGGCCGGTGGGCTGCCGGTGTTCCTGCTGGCTCCCGTGTCGGGCCTGCTGTTGGATCGGCTGCCGATGGGACGCCTGATGGCCTCGGCCGCCCTGTTCGTGGCGGCCGCTCTGGCCGCGCTGGCCTTCACCCACTCGCTGAGGGCCATCGTGGCGCTGGCCCTCTGCTTCGGAGCGGCCGACAGCGTGCTGCAGCCCGGCCTGACCGCCGCCATCCCCCGGCTGGCCGGGCGCGTGCCGCTGGTGCGGGCCACCAGCCGGCTCCAGGGAGCCGCCATGGGCGGGACCGCCCTCGGTCCGTTGCTGGCGGGCGTCATCGGGAGCATCGGTGGCGTGACGACGGCCCTCCTCCTCGATGCCGGGGTGTCGGTCATCTTCGCCCTCGGGATCCTGATGCTGGGATTGCACGGGCGGGGTGCCTCGGCTCCGGCCAGCGCCGATGACGGCATGACCGCGGGTGTCCGCTACCTCCGCCGCGACCGGCCCATGGGCCTGCTCGTCCTGGTGGTGTCGTCTGTGATCGCCTTCATGGGCGTCACCATGGTGGCCGAGGTCTTCCTGGCCGAGAAGCTGCTCCACGGTGGCACCACCGGCTTCGCCCTGCTCGTCACGGCCTGGACCGGTGGCATGACGCTGGGGACGGTGATCGCCGGCCGGCTTCCCCCTCGGGCCCTGGCCCCGGGCATTGTGGTCAGCCTGGTGGTGCTTGGCCTCGGCGTGTCCGCCGGCGCGCTGTCGCCCGCCATGTGGATGGCCATCGCGGCCTACGGCATCGGCGGCATCGGTGACGGGGTGCAGATGGTGGGCGCCCGCACCCTGCTTCTCCAGCGGGCGCCCGGGCACCTGGCGGGTCGTGCCTGCGCCGTCTTCGCCGGCATGACCTTCGGGGCGGTGTCGGTGGGCATGGCCGCCGCCGCGCCGCTAGTGGCGCTGCTCGGCGTCCGGGGTGCCCTCCTGGCCGCCGGGGTGGGGTCCGTGGGGGCCGCCGTGGCCGCACTGGCGCTGGGCCTCCACCGCCTGCGGGGTGAAGCCCCCTTGGCGCTGACCGCAGCTGATGCGGGCTCGCTGGCGCCGGGGAGCCCGGCCCTGATCTAATCTGACGGGTAGTCAGATCCTGTGACAGGCCCGGTGCTCCCGGCGCCGTCCATCCGGCCCCGGAGGTCACCGCCCCATGGAGTTCGAGTTCTCCGACGAGCAGGTCGCGTTCGTCAAAGAGGTGGAGGCCTTCCTCAATGCCAATGACGACCCGGACGTGTTCGACCTGACCAGGGAGAACATGGCCCAGATCGTCGACACGCCCAAGAGACGCGCCTTCATGGCGTCCCTCGGTGCGCGGGGCTGGCTGGGCATGACCTGGCCGGCCGAGTACGGGGGCCAGGAAGGCGAGGGCGTCTACGAGTACCTGCTCAATGAGCAGCTGGCCGGGCGGGGCGGGCCCCAGATCGGCAAGGGGGTCGGCATTATCGGCAAGACCCTCATCCGCCACGGCAACGAGCGCCTCAAGGCGGAGTTCCTCCCCAAGATCCTGCGCAACGCGGTGGAGTTCGCCGTCGGGTACTCAGAGCCCAACGCCGGGTCGGACGCTGCGTCCATGCAGCTGCGGGCCACCAAGGTGGAGGGAGGGTGGGTTCTCAACGGGCAGAAGACCTGGACCACATCGGCCCATTTCGCCGAGTGGTACTGGGTGGGCGCCCGCACGGACACCGAGGCGCCCAAGCATGCCGGCATCACCCTGTTCCTGGTTCCCATCGACCAGCCGAGCATCACGGTGAACGCCATCTGGACCATGGGCGACGAGCGCACTAACGAGGTGTTCCTCAACGACGTATTCGTTCCCGACGATTATGTGGTCGGAGAGCTGAATCGGGGATTCCAGTACATCTCCGAGGCTCTGGACTTGGAGCGGTTCACCATGTTCACCTTCGCGCCCATCGCCCAGCGCTTCGAGCTGCTGACCGAGTACGTGCGCACCACGGTCCGCGATGGCGTGCCCCTTCGCGACGACCCCATCGTCCGCCAGCGGCTGGCCCAGCTGGCCACCCAGCTGGAGGTGGCGCGGGTCATGGGGCTGAAGTTCGTGTTCGAAGCGGGGAAGGGCGGGGCGGCGCCGACCGCGGAGGCCTCTGAGTACAAGCTCTTCGCCACTGAGCTCTCCAAGCGCCTGGCCAACGCCGCCATGGACATCGCCGGTCCGGGGAGCCAACTTCGGGTCAAGACCGAAGAAGCCCCCATGGCCGGGCGATCCGAGTCGACCTACCGCTACACGGTGATCGACACCATCGGCGGCGGCGCCTCGGAGATTCAGAAGAACATCATCGCCCGGCGCAAGCTGGGGTTGCCCAAGAATTTCTGATCCATTGCCGGCCTCCCCGTCCCCCACCGGACCCCTGCGCGGGATCACCGTCCTCGACCTCTCCACCGTCGGGCCGGCGGCACGCTGCACGCGCCTGCTGGCGGACTATGGCGCCATGGTGGTGAAGGTCGGGCCGGTACCCTCAGCTGATGCCACACCGATAGAGCCCTCCTTCTTCGCGTACAGCGGCCACCGCGGCATGCGCCGGATCCTGGTCGACCTGAAGGACGAAGAGGGGCGCGCGGCGTTCCTGGCGCTGGCGACGTCGGCTGATGTCGTGGTGGAGAGCTTCCGGCCCGGCGTGGTCGACCGCCTGGGCATCGGTTACCAGGCGGTGACGGCGCGCAACCCGGGCATCGTCTACTGCTCGACCAGTGGCTATGGCCAGGAGGGACCCCATGCCCAATGGGCCGGTCATGACCTCAACTACCTGGCGGTCGGTGGCTTCCTGGCCATGAGCACGCCGGGCGCCGATGGCGGACCGCCCCTGCCCGGCGCCACCATTGCCGACGCCGCCGCCGGAGGGATGCAGGCCGCCCTGGCCATCATCGCCGCCCTGGCCGGCCGCACCGCTACGGGCCAGGGCGTCTTCCTCGATGTTTCGGTCGCCGACGGCGTCCTGTGGCTCATGTCGCTCCCGATAGACGAGCACCTGGCGCTGGGCAACGCGCCCGAGCCCGGGCACGACGTGCTCTCCGGCCGCTACGCCTGCTATGGCACCTACCGGGCGGGCGACGGCAAGTGGTTGGCCGTCGGTGCCATTGAGGCCAAGTTCTTCGCCAACCTGTGCCGGGCCGTCGGATGTCCCGACCTCATTCCGGCCCAGTTGGATCCTGACGCACAACCCGCGCTACGTGCGGCGCTCTCCGCTGCCTTCGCCACCCGTGACCGTGACGAGTGGGTGGAGTTGCTGGGCGGTGCCGACACCTGCGTGACCGCCGTGCTGGCCGTGGCCGAAATCGCAGCTGACCCCCAATTCGGCGCCCGGGGCGTGGTACGGGAGGTCGTACATCCGACCGAGGGAGCCATGGCACAGCTGGGACCCCTCCTGGCCGGCATGGATAGGGCGGTGGGCGCGGCACCCCTGCCCGACATGGACCGGACCGACACCGAACATCTCCTCAAGGTTGCGGGAGTCGACGGTGGCACCATCGCCCGGTGGGTGTCGCGGCGGGTGGTGGCGTGACCCGGCCCGATCCCCTGGCCCAGGCCCTGGCGCTGGTCGGCCGGGAGCAATACCCCGAAACGGGCGATTTCCCGGTTGAGCGGGGCTACGTCTGGACGTCGTGCGCCTCGGTGGAGAACGGCAATCCTCTCTTCTGGGACGACGAGGTGGCTGCGGCGCTCACCGACGGCCCCATCGCGCCTCCCACCATGGTGTCGGTCTGGTTCCGGCCCCACCACTGGGCTCCGGGGCGCACAGAGGTGGCCCTGCCCCTTCAGGTCCACTTCGACCTCAAGGAGATGTTCGGCCTGCCCGAAGCGGTGATGACCGACAACACCATTGAGTTCCACACCCCGGTCCGCATGGGCGACGTCCTGTGTACGCACCAGGTCCTGCGATCGATCAGCGAGGAGAAGACGACGAGGTTGGGCACGGGTCGCTTCTGGGTCATTGAGGTCGTCTACACCAATCAGGCCGGTGACCTGGTGGCCGTCGAGTCCTACACCGGGTTCGGCTACCAACGGCCGACCGGAGCCGGTGCGCCCTCATGACCTCGCTCACCCCACGCCTGCTCCTGGCCGACGTCGCCGCCGGTGACGTGCTGCCGGAACTCGCCTACGACGTGACGGCGACCACCGTGGTCCTCGGCGCCCTGGCCACCCGGGACTGGCGGCCCATGCACCATGACAAGGACTTCGCCGTCAACCGCAACGGCACCCGGGACATCTTCTTGAACACGCCCAACCAGGCGGCCTGGTTCGAGCGCTACCTCACCGACTGGAGCGGTCCCCATGGACGGCTGGGACGGGTCACGTTCCGGATGTCGGGCTCGGTCTTCCCGGGCGACACCATGACCCTGCGCGGAGTGGTGGAGTCGACCGAGGTCGACGGGACCGGCTGCGGTTTCGCCACCGTGGCGGTCAACCTGGCGGTCGGGGGCCACACCAAGACCACCTGCACCGCCCGTATCGCGTTGCCCTGCGCGGCCGGGGACAACCCCTGGGCCCGAAGCGGCGACCGCTGGCTCCCCTCGCCGGCATCGCCGTGACCGTCGTGACCCGCGCCCCATCCCGTAGGAGGTACCACCGTGTTGGATCTTGACTTCAGCCCGGAGCAGGAGATGCTCCGGCAGACGGCACGCGATGTGCTGGATCGCCATTGCCCGCTCGATGTCGTGCGCGCCATGGAGGACAACCCGACCGGCTACCCCCTGTCCCTGTGGGCACAGATGGGCCAGCTGGACCTCATCGGGCTCATGCTGCCCGAAGAGTGCGGGGGTTCGGGAATGACCTTGGTGGAGGGCGTCGCGCTCTACGAGGAGCTGGGGAGGGCACTGGCCCCGACCCCGCATTTCGAGAGCGCCGTCCTTTCCGGTGGGGTTCTCGCCGCAGCCGGGAGTGATGCCCAGAAGGCCCGGTGGCTGGGAGCGATCGCTTCGGGAGAGAGCATCCTTACGCCGGCCTGGCTGGAGCCCGAGAACGGGTTCTCCGCTCGTGGGGTCGCCCTCCGCGCCACAGCCGAGGGGAGCGGGTTCCGCCTCAACGGGGTGAAGCGCCATGTGGCCTTCGCCGCCGCCGCGGACCGCCTCGTGGTGCTGGCCCGGACCGGCGACGAGGAGGGTTGCATCGACCTCTTCCTGGTGGACCCCACCGCCGTCGGAGTGAGCCTGCGCCAGCAGTTCACCATCGCGTCGGACACCCAGTACGAGGTCACCTTCACCGACGTCGCGGTGACCGCGGAGGATCGCGTCGGGCCGGCCGGCACGGGGTGGGAAAGTTGGCAGGCGGTGCTGGAAGGCGGCCTGGTCCTCCTGGGCGCCCAGGCCGTCGGCGGGGCGCGCTACGCGCTGGAGATCACCACGCAGTACGCCAAGGACCGCCACCAATTCGACAAGCCCCTGGGGGCGTTCCAGGCTCTGGCCCACAACCTGTCCGACGCAGTGACCGCCCTCGACGGGGCAGAGCAGCTGGTGCACGAGGCGGCCTGGGCCGGAGCCAAAGGCCGATCACTGGCCTCACTGGCCCCGATGGCCAAGCTGTTCGCCTGCTTCACCTACCGGGACATCACCGCCATGGCCCAGCAGATCTTCGGTGGGATCGGGTTCACCCTCGACTTCGATATCCAGCTCTACTTCCGGCGCGCCAAGCAGCAGCAGGTGATGTGGGCGGACGACCGTGCGCTGGAGGCCGCCGTGGCCGCCGCCCTGCTCGACTGACTCGCCTGCACGCTCCCGGCGCCATGCCGCGCCGGTATGTTGCATCGTTGATGCCCCAGACTGCGCAGGCCCTGGGCGCCGAGGAGGCGCGCCGCGTGGCCCTCCATGCTCAGGGCTTCCTGGGGCCTCGCCACACCGGTGGTCCGCGGGCGATGTTGCGCCGCCTCGGCGGGGTGCAGCTCGACACGATTTCGGTGCTGGCCCGCTCGCACGAGCTCGTCGCCTACGCCCGGCACGGTGCCATCGCGCGAGCGAGGATCGAGCGCGACTACTGGGGCCAGGGGAGCACGACGTTTGAGTACTGGTCCCACGCCGCCTGCCTCCTGCCCCTTGAAGACTGGCCGGCCTACGGCTTCCAACGAAGAGGAAGACGGGCCAAGGAGTCGCGCTGGCACACCCTGATCGACCTGGAGCGGCACTGCCGTCAAGTCATCGCCCGTCTGCGCGCCGAGGGGCCCCTGACGGCGAATGAGCTCGGCGGTGCCAAGAGGGGCGGCGAATGGTGGGATTGGTCGGAGACCAAGATCGCCGCCGAACGGCTGTTGGACACCGGTGACCTCGTCTGCCGCGAGCGTCGCGGGTTCCAGCGTGTCTACGACCTCGTGGAGCGAGCCGTTCCCGCCGCGTTGATCGACCAGGAGTGGAGCGACGAGGAGTGCGCCACACGGCTGGTCAACGCCGCCGGACGCTCCCTCGGGGTGGCCACCGAGGCTGATCTCTCCGCCTATCACGGAGTGCCGCGCAAATTGGTCCGACAAGTGATGGGGTCCACCGAGCTCTCCGCGGTGGAGGTGGAGGGTTGGAAGCAGCCGGCATTTGTGGCACCGGGTTCCCTGGACGTGCTCAACTCACGCGCCAGAGGCCGCAGCCTGTTGATCTCCCCG
Source organism: Acidimicrobiales bacterium (assembly GCA_035534235.1). Taxonomy (GTDB): domain Bacteria; phylum Actinomycetota; class Acidimicrobiia; order Acidimicrobiales; family RAAP-2; genus Bog-473. Next base: position 7,488 of record DATLSH010000069.1, read on the forward strand.
TTCGATTCGCTCATCTGGTACCGGGATCGAGCGGAGCGCCTCTTCGGAATCCGGCACCGCCTGGAGGCATACACGCCCAAGGAGAAGCGGCAGTACGGCTACTTCGCCATGCCGGTCCTCGGCGGCACCAGAATGGTGGGGCTGGTGGACCCCGGCCGGAGGGACGGCGCCCTGGTGGCCAAGCAGGTCACTCTGCAGACGGCGGACGCGGTCCGCCACGTCGCCCGCGCCCTGCACGAAGCCGCTTCGTGGGTGGGTTGCCGGAAAATTGAGGTGGAGCGGGTCGACCCCCCGGAGCGCCGGCCCGAGTTGGCTGCCCTGCTGTCTGTGCCGGGAGGCTGAGGGGTCACTCGCTCCTCTCGACGGACTCCCGCGCGTCACCATGCAGGTGGCGCTTGGTCTCGGCGTGGGGATCGCTCCCGCTCCCGACTGGATCGACGTGGATGATGGCATCGGAGAGGTTTGACACCTTGTGCAGGAGTTGGTGGTACGCCGCCTCGGCGACCTCGTGTGCCCTGGTGACGGACAACGTCCCGTCGACGCCGAGGCGCACCTGGGCCAGCAGCCGGTGTCCCGCCCATCTGGCCCGCACCTCGGTCACCACCAGGACACCGTCGACCGCTGCCACGGTGCTGGCGATCCGTTCGACGATGGCCGGGTCAACGGCGTCCAGCAGCCGCTGTCCCACGCTGCGGACTGCCTGGTAACCGACCACCAGAATGGCTGCCGTGATGAGAAGGCCGACGACCGGGTCCGCCCACTGCACGCCGAAGGCCACCGCGATGGCCCCGACCAGGACCAGCAGCGAGGTCAACCCATCGGCACGGGCATGGATGCCGTCGGCTTCGAGGGCAGCGGAACCGATGCGCCGACCGACCCTGATGCGGTACTGGGCGACGATCTCGTTTCCGAGAGCGCCGACGAAGGCAGCAACCATGACGAAGGCCAGGTGGGTCACCTTCACGGGATGATCCAGCCGGTTGACGGCCTCATAGCAGGCGAATCCGGCGGAACCCGCGATCAGCGCGATCACGGCCACGCCGGCCAGGTCCTCGGCCTTCCCGTACCCGTAGGTGAAACGGTCCGTCGGTGCTCTGCGTCCAAGGCGGAACGCGAGCCAGAGCGGTACGGCGGTCAGGCCGTCAGCTGCGTTGTGGAGCGTGTCCCCCAACAGGGCCACCGATCCGCTGACCGCGACCACGACTGCCTGGGCTGCGGCGGTGAGCAGGAGGACGAGGAGCGAAAGGGCCACTGCCCGGGTTCCATCCCGGCTGGCTTCGAGGGCCCGGTCGAGCGAATCCTTGGCGTCATGCGAGTGCGGGGTGATCAGGCCACGCACGATGCCCCAAGGAGTGCCTCTTCCATGATCATGGTCATGGGGACCACCAACGTGCGGGTGACTGTGGTGGTCGTGAGCATGGTGGTCCATCTCAGCCATGCAGCCAGTCTCATCGGGTCTGCGCTCTCCTGCACGTTGCGACCGGCTTGCATCGGCTCACCCGTTGCACTTGAGGCACGATCCGGCCCGGCGCGCCCGGCCTTCCCAATGGGCCCCCTCCCGAACGGGCGGTCAGCGCGTTGCGTTATAGATCGACGCAATCTGCTCGAACACCTTCACCGCGCCACCGTAGGGTCCCGATTGCGCCGGATGGTGCAACACGAACTGGTCGAAGCCCAGCTCGGCATAGGGGGCGGCTAGTTCGTCGAACTGGTCGGCCGAGGTCAGTTCCGGCTCGGCCGGCGTCCACAGGATCACGCGGCCCAACGAGGCCGGATCCCGTCCTTCCACGCTGCAGGCCTCTGCCAGTTGCGCGCACTGCTTGCGCACGGCAGCAAGGATCAGCTCGGGCGTTCGGGGTCGGCGACCGGTCGGTCCGATCGTCACCCAATGCTGGCCGTAGCCGACCACCTGCCGGAGACCTCTGGGCCCGCCGGCGGCGATCGTGAGGGGCAGGGGGGACTGGACGGTGCCGGGCGTGCTCGGTACCTCCTCGGCGGCGTAGTGACCGGTGGCGAGTGACGTGCGCGTCCCCGGCTCACCGTCGAGAATCGGTCGCAGGACCTGGAGGAACTGTGCGAACCGAGCCATCCGTTCCGCCGGAGCCCAAGGGACCTGTCCGAGGCTGGTGGCGTCATGACCTTCGCTTCCCGGTCCGAGGCCCAGATCGAACCGCCCGCCGCTGAGGTCATCGAGTGCGATCACGTCGCGGGCCAGGGTGACCGGATGGCGAAAGTTCGGCGTGGCCACCAAGGTGCCCAATCTGATGCGGCGGGTCACGCCGGCAGCGGCAGCCAACACCGGGATCGCGGCGAGCCAGGGCCCTTCGGGCATGCCGTTCCAGCGGATGTGGTCGTAGGTCCATGCCGCGGTGAACCCGACATCGTCAGCCCATTCCCACTGACGGCGGGCGTCCCTCCATCGATCGGAGGGGAGGATGACCAGGCCCACGCGCACCGCCCCGAAGCTATCGGAACGTTGGCGCCGCCCATCCTTGGCGTACCGGCGACCCGGCAGGGGTACGTTCTGGCCGTGGCCAACGAGATCGAATCGCGGCGCTGGAACGATGAACGCTGGACCGCGGCATGGCCCAACCGGGAGAAATTGACCTCGGCGGTCTCGCCACACCTCCTCCGGGCGATGGCGCCCCGGAAGGGCCAGCGGGTGGTGGACGTCGGGTGCGGTGGCGGGGACACTTCCCTGTCGCTGGCCCAAGCCGTCGGCCCGACGGGATACGTAGTGGGTGTCGACATCTCGGCTGCCCTGTTGGACCTGGCCCGGAGACGGGCGAGGGACGCCGGTCTCCCCAACCTGACCTTTGTGGAGGCGGACATGCAGACGGAAAGCATCGGGAAAGGGCCCTTCGACGTGGCACTCAGCCAATTCGGCGTCATGTTCTTCGACGAGCCGGCCCACGCCTTCGCCAACATCGGGCGCCAGCTGCGAGGGGGTGGGCGGCTCGTCTTCGCCGCCTGGCAGGAGGTCGGGCGCAACCCGTGGCACATCGGCACCGCGTTGCAACCGGTGGTGACCACGGCGCCTGCGCCCGAGCCGGGAAAGAGCATGACCGGCCCGTTCAGCCTGGGTGAGGTGGGACACACCGAGGGCATCCTTGAGGGCGCCGGTTTCGCACACATCACCCACACCGCCCACGAGATCACAGTCCATGTGCCGGCCAGTGCCATTGTGGACCCGTCGTTGCTGGACTTCATGGGGGTTCCTCCGGAGAGGCTGCAGGAAGCTCTGGCCATCATTGCGCAGCACCTCGACCGCTTCCGGGTGGGTGCCGACGAGTACCGGTTGCCCCTCGCCTTCAATGTGTTCGAGGCGGCCAACCCCCAAGGTCCGGCCGGCTGAGCATGCTTCCCGGCCCGGGATCGGGCCGTTGTGATAAGGCAACGCAATGGCCGGTTACAGCGGGACCCCGCTACCCGACAAGCTCGGGATACGTGAGGGAACAACTCTGGCGCTGTTACGGGCACCGTCGGGCATGCTTCATGATCTCCCGGCCGCCGTCGTGGTGAAGCAAAGCATGCGCGGACGTGCCGACGTGGTGGTGGCCTTCTTCATCCACCGTGTCGACCTTGAGCGGCGGATCGTCGCCATGGGGAAGATGATCTACCCGGCCGGCGGACTCTGGGTCGCCTGGCCCAAGCGCTCTTCGGGCCTGGAGACCACCATGACCGAGGGTGCCATTCGTGAGCTGGCGCTGCCACTGGGTCTGGTGGACAACAAGGTCTGCGCCATCGATGACACGTGGTCGGGTCTGAGAGTCGTCTGGCGGCGTGAGATGCGCACCTGAACCGTATGGCCCATGTCGGCTGAAGGGGGACGGGATCCGCGCCAGGACCGGGCGCCGAAGCAGCCCGGCCCTCAGCGGCGACCGACACCACCCTGGAACCGGCCAAACTGTAGTCCACGGTGCGTGCGGTCCTGTTCGATTTCTACGGCACACTGGCCCGCTGGGCCGATGCCGCAACGTCCAACTACGCGACCGTCTTCGCGGCCCACGGTTATGAGCTGCCTGACGACGTCCTGGACGCCTACTTCGAACGTTACGACGGCGTCGAGCATGCCGCCCATTCGGAGAGCAAAGCGGCCTATGAGGCCTGGGTCCGCTGCCGGCTCGGCGATCTGACGTCTGCCTGCGGGGTCCATCCCGACCACGAGGACACGGTCATCGACGCCTTGCGGGTGTCAGATCAAGGCCAGATGGTCGCCTATCCCGAGGCCGCTTCAACACTGCAGGCCCTGCGCCGGGAAGGTTTGGCCATCGGGGTCTGCTCGAACTGGGGGTGGGACCTTGAGGGTCCTCTGCGCCAGGTCGGCCTCTTCGCACTGATCGATTCACCGGTCACCTCGGCCCGGGCCGGAGCACGCAAACCCCACCCGCTCATTTACGCCCACTCGTCCACGTCGCTTGGTGTCGACCCTGGCGAGGTGGTGTTCGTCGGGGATTCCTGGGGGCCCGACGTCCAGGGCCCGAGAGGAGCGGGGATGACGGCGGTGCACATCTGGCGTGAGGGCGAGCGCGGCCGGCAAGTTCCTCCGGTGCTCAGCGAAGGCGACCACCGAATCGGGGACCTGACCGGGCTCCTGGGGATCCTCGGCCACACCTAGTGGCGCGGCCGGTGACGTTTGCCTGCCGGGTCGACGGCGCGAGGTGGACGCACCGATCGGGCGCCGGCATCGCCGTATGCTCGGAAGGATTCGGAGGTCTTCGGCTCGGCATTCTGGACGGTGCCGGCCCGGAGCATCGAGCGATCGCGCTCGCGATTGTTGCCTGCCCTCTCAAGCAGGCACTACGGGGTAGGCGGGCCGGAGGCGTGAGGTCGGTCGGTACACGGCATTTGCGCGCTGGCTGGGCTTCCCGGCGACAACCTGCGTAACCGCGCCAGACTGTCGTCTATGGAGCGTCCCGAAACTCGTTACGTCGCGGTTGGCGACGCCGACGTCGCCTACCAGGTGTTCGGCCAGGGACCTCCCGACCTTCTCTACTGTTACGGTCTCGGCAGCCACGTCGACCTCATCTGGGAGTTCGCGCCGGCGGTCGAGATGTGGCGGCAGATATCGTCGTTCAGCCGGGTCATCGTCTTCGACCGCCGGGGAACAGGCGCCTCCGGCGCCATAGCGCGCCACGTCGTTCCCACATGGGAGGAGTGGGCGGAGGACCTTGGCGCGGTCCTTGATGCCGCCGGTTCCGAGCAGGCCGTCATCATGGCCACGCTCGAGGCGGGGGCTATCGCCATGCTGTTCGCCGCCCTGCACCTGGAACGAGTGCGCAAACTGGTGCTGTCGAACACTGGTGCCAGGTTCATGTACGACGACGGCTACCCGTTCGGGTACACACCCGAGGCCCTCGACGGATTCTTAGAGCTGATCGGCACGGCGTGGGGAACCGACGAGTTCGCGGCGCTGGCCAACCCCGAATTGGCTTCGTACCCGGGGGGGGGATGGCCATCGCCTCGAGGCTGCTCCGAGCCTCGGCGACCCCCCGTACGGCGGTCGAGCAGTACGGCTACATCCTTCGTGACCTCGACGTGCGTCAGGTTCTCCCGCTCATTCAAGCCCCCACCCTCATCACCCACGTGCGCGACAGCCCGTTCGTGCCCATCGAGCTGGGGCGCTACCTGGCCGAGCACATCGCCGGGTCTCAGTTCATCGAGGTCCCCGGTGCCAATATCCGCTTCCCGACTGCGCTCGTGATGGAGGAGATCGCCGAATTCGTGACCGGCGAGCGCCCCCAGGTCGACGTCGACCGTGTCCTCACCACCATCATGTTCACCGACATCGTCGGGTCGACCTGGCAGGCGGCCGTCCTTGGCGACCTGCGCTGGCGCTCGCTTCTCGACGCTCACGACAAGACCGTGCGCGAGCAGTTCCGGCGCTTCAGGGGGAGGGAGGTCAACACCACCGGGGACGGCTTTGTGGCCTCTTTCGACGGTCCGGCCCGGGCAATTCGATGTGCGCAGGCCATCACCGAGGCCACCACCAAGCTGGGTGTCGAACTACGGGTGGGGCTGCACACGGGCGAGTGCGACGTCCGGGGTGATGACCTTGGGGGAATAGCGGTCCACATCGCAGCCCGAATAGCGACGCTGGCCGCTCCGGGAGAGGTTCTAGTCTCCGAGACTGCCAAGGGACTCATCGTGGGATCGGGGATTCCCTTGTCCGAGCGGGGCACACACGTCCTCAAGGGTGTGCCCGACGAGTGGCGACTGTTCGCCGTCGGGGGCCAATAGCCCTTCGTATAGCGCCGATACCGGACTGCAGAAAGTGACCCCGAATCCCCACCATGCACTGCGAGCCAGTGTGCCACCTATCGCCGGCCCGGAGCGCACTCCAACGACGTTTATGAGTGAGGCGGATAGGTCAACTCGCCAAAGTGGTCGCCGAGGGTCAAGTGAGCGATACAATGCAAGTGAAACGAGTGCATTGTGAGGTTCGATGGCCCAGACAGGTGACGTAAGAGTGAGCGACCGAGGACAGATGGCGCTGCCGGCACAAACAAGACATCGCTGGGGACTCGATGAAGGCGGGGTAGTCGGTTGGATTGATCTTGGTGACGCCGTATTGCTCGTTCCCGGCGGAGCGAGCGAGCTCCGCAATGCCCTTCTCGCTGGAGCCGACTGGGATGCTGCCCGGATTGGCTTCGGAGATCCAGAACTCGCAAATCAGTAGGGAGAGGACGTCCCCTGACCGTCCTCGTTGATGACCAGACACTTTCCGCTCTACTTCGCGAAGAGATCCGTTGGCCAGATGACGACGTCTTCACCACTGGCCATTGGTACCTGCGCTTGTGCCAAGCCGTAGTTCGTGGCGCTGGTGGCGCTCTCTCGGGACCTCTCCTCATGCTGCCGCCAGGTCAACGCGAACAGGCCGTGCGCGCGGTTCTGGAACTTCCCGAGCAGGCTCAGATGCTCCGTTGGCGGGTCGTGGCACCGACAATGGCAAACCAGCTCGACGGCCCCGGACACGGATTGAACCTGCTCTCGCGAGAAGCACTTGCCGTGGCCAGTCTGCTCGACGCAGAGGTGATCATGGCTCCTGGGAACGAGAACCAACTTTTACGCAGCGCGCTTCGCGTGGCTGGTCTCATCTGATTAGTACTTGATCTCCAACGACAGTCCATTTTCGACTGAATTAGTTGAAGGAACAGGCCGGACTCACTTGGCAAATGCCCCCATGAGTGCACCGACCACGGTGACCCAGGGTCGCCCCTTACGCCAATGAGCGCACCGACTTGCACTTGAGGGACACTGACTGCGATGAGTGAAGCCCCATTGGCGCTAGGACGTCGCGTCATAGTCACTGGGCTGGCCGGGTCCGGTAAGAGCACATTCTCGCTCTCGCTCGCTGCCAAGACCGGCTTGCAAGTCATTCATCTCGACCTCCACTTCTGGAAGCCCGGCTGGGTTGCACCGTCGGAGACCGAGTGGCGCGAGAAGCAATGTGGCGTGCTCGCCGGCGACGCCTGGATCGCCGACGGCAACTACGACGAGACACTCGATCTCCGGCTCGAACGCGCGGACACCGTTGTGTTTCTCGACATGCCCTGGTGGCTTTGCGCAGGACGCGCGTTCCTGCGCGGCTTCCGGATGCCGGGCGAGTTGCCCGAAGGGTGCAACTATTCGCCCTGGCTGCGGTTGCGCGATGAGTGGCGTTTGGCTGTCCGCATCTGGCGGAAACGCCGCTCAGAACCGGAGCGCGAACACGAGATCATTTCGCGACATGGGCAGCATGTGGCCCTTCACGTGCTCAGATCCAAGCGGGCGGTCAGGGAATTCCTCGACGGCTTGGGCGCCGACCACGTGGAAGCCGACGACGGTTGATCGGACGCCGAGTGACTCGCCGCTAACGCCGGCCTGGGGTGCAGGTGACGCCATGGGAAAGTCGACTAATCGCTCTGACACCGAGCGGTATCCGGTGCGGGCAGTTGTGGACGGATGCCTCGCGCTCACCGTCCTGGCTGGCGTCAGGCTGCCCTCCCCACAGGATGCAATCAAGGGCTGCGATGCAATGGATTCTCGAAGGCCAGGTCACCTCACATCGACATTGACTCCGGTACCATGGCAATCCGTCCATGTACGTCATCGACTACGTCATCTACGGCCTGTGGGTCCTCTTCTGGTTGGCATGGCTGGCGGCCGCCCTGACGGCCAAGCGGGCAGCTCAGTCACGAATGCGACAGTTCGTCGGCTTGAGGGTCGCCCTTTTCGTCATCCTGATCTTGGTCAGTCGCTCGGGAGTCTTCAAAGGTCACCACGCCATCGTGAACAACCCCATTCTCCAAGGCATCGGCATGGGCCTGTTCCTGACCGGGTTGGGACTGGCTCTGTGGGCACGGGTCTATCTGGGACGGAACTGGGGCACCCCGATGTCCGAGAAGGTGGACGCGGAGTTGGTCACCACCGGGCCGTATCGGTACATCCGAAACCCGATCTACTCGGGATTGATCCTCGCCGCCATCGGGACGGCGGTAGCCGTGAGCTGGTTTTGGCTCGTTGCCGTCGTGTTCATGGGCGCGTACTTCATCTACAGCGCAACCGTCGAGGATCACACCATGGAGCGCCTCTTTCCGATCGACTATCCGGCATACAAGCGCTCGACCAAGATGCTGGTTCCTTTTATGCTCTGAGCCATCAGCTCGTCGAGGGTGTCCCCGAATCCCGACCAAAAGTATAGGTCAGGGGCGCCCAGTACGCACGGGGTGCCCACGCAAGCCGCCAGTGCTTGCTCTTGTTTGCCTGAGGCAAGTCGGCACTTTCGGGCGCAGTGTTCATAGCGGCGGACTAGCCCGGTATCCGGCGGTTGCGCGTTGGGGCCATTCGCTATCGCTCGGTCGGCAATTTGTCTTATGCGCTTCTGTAGGGCGAGCAGTACGCCGAATCGTGCGCGGTTATGGACCCAGCAACGTCACGGGTCCCTCCGGTGTTCTGCGCTCCTCGTCGCCGGCCCTGGAGGAGGAAGAGGAGGTCAAGAGGTGTGTGCCAAATGAAGATCGAGCAACTCGGCCACGTCGTACTCAAGGTACGCGATCGCGGGAGGGCCGAGGACTTCTACCACGGCGCGCTCGGGCTCCCCATTGCTGCACGGGGAAAGAGAATCACGTTCTTCACCCTCGGCAACCACCACGATTTCGCCGTTGGCGAGGTGGGCTCTGACGCCCCCGACACACCGGTCGATGCTCCCGGACTAGGGCATGTCGCGTTTAAGGTCGGTGACTCTCTCGACCAGTTGCGCTCTGTCAAAGCCGAGCTGGAGGCCGCGGGCATCGTCGATATGCTGCCGGTCGACCACAGAGTTTGCCAAAGCATCTATATAAACGACCCGGACGGGAACGCCATCGAACTGTATGTCGACACGTCCGACGTGTGGCGAAGCGATCCACAGTCGGTGGACACGCTCGAACCGCTGAACCTCTAGCAGGAGGCAACCCTCCGGTATTCACTGCCCGATGTATCCGCATTGAACGGGCGATGTGCCGATACTGAGCGGGGTGCAATGCCCCATACCAATGACAGTGTGCCTGCACCCGTGAGGCCCATTGAATCCAGAGCTCGGCACCACGTACGATGATGCCTTCGACAACGAAGGCCCACGGACGCCGAGAAGTCCGACGCTCATGAACCAGAAGTCCGAACCCACCAAGGACCATATTCGGACTCTGTGAGCCGGAAGAACCGCCGTCCGGACCACCACACCGAACGACGATGGGCTCCGATTCCCTGCACGAACCATTTGATCATGGCTCCCTTTTGGGTCGCATTCGGTGCCAACCTCGGTACCCTCCTGCGGAGCTGTGACGCCGTCGGAGCCTGCATGGCCGTGCCAAAGACCGATCATTATCGTCAGGCG
>DATLSH010000070.1:0-15970 GCA_035534235.1 Acidimicrobiales bacterium
CGATCTTGGGCTCGTCCTCCCGCGTATCGAGGCGGCCGCGGACCACCACGATGGCGTCGTTCTCAATCAGGGCGCCGTACTCCGCCATGGTCTTGGGGAACACGAAGACCTCCATGGCCGCCTGCAGATCCTCAAGGACGAAGCGGGCCATCAGGTCGCCCTTCTTGGTGTAGGTCCGCCGCAGGTCGGTCACCACCCCCCCCACCGCCCGCACGCCGGAACGCTCCCCCGTCGGGTCCTCCTCCCGCAGGTCCGACAGGCTGCAGTCGGCGTAACGGGCCAAGGCCTGCTCGAATCCCATCAACGGGTGGTCGCTGACGTAGAGGCCAAGCATCTCCTTCTCGAACGCCAGCCTCTGCGCCTTGTCGAATTCGGTGTCGGGGATCGTCACCTTGGCTGCTCCCCAACCCGGGTCGCCCTGCTCGTCCTCCTCGAAGGCGGCGAACAAGGTGGTGATACCCGAATCGCGCTCCTTGCGCCGCTCCAGGGTGCGATCGACGATGCCCTCCAGCACCAGGCACAACCCTTGCCGGGAATGGCCGAGGGAGTCGAAGGCGCCACCCTTGGCCAGCGATTCCATGGTGCGCTTGTTCAACACGACCGGGTCGACCCGCGCGCAGAAGTCGAAGATGTCGGCGAAGGGGCCATTGGCATTTCGCTCGGCCACGATGCGCTCGACCAGGCTCTCCCCCACGTTGCGCACGGCGGCCAGCCCGAAGACGATGGCCGGGCCGGAGTGGTCACCGGTCCGGTCGGGAGCGAACTCGGCCAGCGACCGGTTGACGTCGGGCACCAGGACGTCAATGCCCCGGGCGCGGCACTCGGCCAGGTAGACCGCCGTCTTGTCCTTGTTGTCCTTGACCGAGGTCAAAAGCGCCGCCATGTACTCCACCGGATGATGCGCCTTGAGCCAGGCGGTCTGGTAGGTCACCAGTCCGTAGCCGTAGGCATGTGACTTGTTGAACGCGTAGTCGGCGAAGGGCTCAATGATGTCGAAGAGCTCGGTGCCGAGCTTGTCGCCGTAGTCCTCGGCGACGCATCCGGCGACGAACTTCTCCCGCTCGGCGGCAATGAGGGCCCGGATCTTCTTGCCGCACGCCTTGCGCAGGTTGTCGGCCTCCTCGAGGGAGTACCCGGCGAACTTCTGAGCCACCCGCATGACCGACTCCTGGTAGAGCATCAGGCCGTAGGTGTCCTTCAGGATCGGCTCCAGGTCGGGGTGCAGGTAGGTCAGCTCCTTGCGGCCGTTCTTCAGCTCGGGGTAGTCCCGGTGCATGTTGGCCGCCATCGGCCCCGGCCGGTACAGCGCAACCAGCGCCGCCACGTCGTCGAAGCTGGTGGGTGCCAGCGCCCGCAGCGTCTGGCGCATGGCCGAGCCTTCCAGCTGGAACACACCGATGGAGTCGCCCCGCCGGAGCATCCCAAGAGTCGGCTCGTCGGCCAGGTCGACCCCGTCGATGTCGGGCCGCTGCCCGCTGACGGCCTCCACCAGGTCCAGCGTCCGCTCTATCACCGAGAGGTTCCGCAGACCCAGGAAATCCATCTTCAGCAGTCCCAGGTCCTCCACGCCGTGCATCTCGTACTGGGTGACGATCGGCGCGTCCTCGGGCCTGCCCCCGGCATCGGGCTTGCGCTGCACGGGCAGGTAGTCGGTCAGGGGATCGCGCGAGATCACGACGGCCGCCGCGTGGATCCCGTCCTGGCGCCGCAGTCCCTCCAGCCCCAGCGCCACGTCGATGACCTCCTTGGCATCGGTGTCGGTCTCGTGCATGATCCGCAGTTCCGCCGCCGCCGCGTACCCCTCGTTCTGCCCCTCGGTCCTGGTCAGGCAGGCATGGAGCGAGGTATCACGACCCATCACCAGGGGTGGCATGGCCTTGGCGATGCGATCACCCACGCTGTAGGGCTTGCCGAGCACGCGGGCGGCGTCGCGCACGGCGGCCCGGGCCTTGATCGTCGAGAAGGTGACCACCTGGGCCACCCGGTCGCTGCCGTACTTCTCGGCCGCGTAGTGCATGACGTCGCTGCGGTAGCGCTCGTCGAAGTCCATGTCGATGTCGGGCATCTGCTTGCGACCGGGATTCAGGAAGCGCTCGAACAGGAGGTCGTAGCGGATCGGGTCCAGGTCCACGATGCGCAGGCAATAGGCCACACAGCAGCCGGCCGCCGAGCCCCGGCCCGGGCCCACCCGGATACCCGACTGGCGGGCGAAGCGGATGAGGTCCCACACCACCAGGAAGTAGGCGGCGAACCCCATGTTCCCGATGACGCCGAGCTCGTAGTCCAGACGCTCCATCACGGCCGGCGGGACGGGGGTGCCGTAGCGCTCCCGGGCCCCATCGGCGGTCAGGTCACGCAGGTAGGCCAGCGCCCTGTCCTCGTAGGCGTCCCCGGCGAAACGGTCGGGGACGGGGAACTCGGGCAGGCTCGGCTTGCCCAGTTCTATCTGCACGTCGGCTCGCTCGGCGATGAGCAGCGTGTTGTCGCATGCCTCGGGGAGTTCGCGGAAGAGGTGGCGCATCTCACGGGACGATTTCAGGTAGTGCTCGGTGCCCTCAAAGCGGAAACGGTTGGTGTCGGAGAGCAGCGCGCCGGTCTGCACGCAGAGGAGCGCGTCGTGGGCCACCGCGTCTTCCCGGTGGGTGTAGTGGCTGTCGTTGGTGGCCAGCAACGGCGCGCCCAGGCGGCGCGCGATCTCCACTAGTTGGGGGTTGGTCCGATGCTGATCGGCGATGCCGTGGTCCTGCAGCTCGACGAAGAGGTTCTCCCGCCCGAAAATGTCCTGCAACCGCGCGGCGCGCCGTTCCGCCTCCACGGCGTCGCCGGCCAGCAGGGCCTGGAGTACCACTCCTCCCAGGCAGCCGGTGGTGGCGATCAGGCCCTCGTGGTGACGCTCGAGCAGCTCCCAGTCGACCCGTGGCTTGTAGTAGTAACCCTCGAGGTAGGCGGCCGACGACAGCTTCAAGAGGTTCCGGTAGCCCCCGACCGTCTCGGCCAGCAGCGTCAGGTGGTAGTAGAGCTTCTGCCCCCCTTCGGCATCGCCACCGGTGTCATCCATCCTGCCCCGCCGGACCGGGCGCTCATGGCGCGACTTCCCGGCCATGTAGGCCTCGGTGCCGATGATGGGTGTGATCTCCCGGGCCCGGCAGGCCTTGTAGAAGTCCAGGACCCCGTACATGTTCCCGTGATCGGTGATGCCCAGCGCGGGCTGGCCGTCGGCCACGGCCGCCTCCACCAGATCCCCGACCCGGGCGGCGCCGTCGAGCATGGAGAACTCGGTGTGGGTGTGCAGATGCGTAAACGACCGCTCCGACACCGGTCCTCCTTTCAGCAGATGAACTTACAATCGTGTCATTCGATTCCGATCCACGGACCTTACCCTCCCCGCCGGGTCCGGACGACCACCGATCCGGCCGCCTTGTCGTGCAGGGTCTGGCGCCTGGCGTCCCACAGTGGGAACAGCATGTCGATCACCCAGACGATCACCGTGAGCCGGAGCACCTGCTCCAAGAGCGACCGCCCGAGGGCCCGCCGGTAACCCACCGGCCGCCCGTCCCGCCCCGAGAGTCCCCGCACCCCGACGGCCATCATGCCCACCGTCTGACCACCCGGGCCGCCGACGAGGATGGTGGCGTAGGCGATGGCCAGGATGGCCGTGATGAGGAGGGCCAGGATGCTCAGGTGGTTGTGCCGCACGGTCCCGTTGTGCATCGTCATGGTCCAGCGCGGTCAGCGCGCCCTGCTTGGGGACCAGCGACCCCACCACCCCCTCCACCACGGAAACGATGACGAAGTCGATGAGCCATCCACCGAGCCGGAGCCCCCAGGGGGCATAGGGCAACCCCGTCGGCGGGCCCGGACTCCCCGCCGGGGGGAACTGCGCCGATGGCGGCGGAAACACGGGAGGGGCCGGGGGAGGCCACAGGATCGGTGGTGCTCCGCTCCCCGGGAACGGCGGCGGTCCCCCGCCGCTCGGTCCGCTCACCTCATCGGCCATCGCCGCGGCCTCCCCGATCCATCCGGGTCACCCGCTCAGAGATACGCGCCGGTGCGGCCACCGGTGCCCTCACCCACCTGAGGAATCCCGCGCTGGCGCATCTCTTCGAGCTGGGCGCGGGCCGCCATCTGCTGGGACATCAGCGTGGCCTGGATCCCGTGGAACAGGCCTTCGAGCCACCCGACGAGCTGGGCCTGGGCAATGCGGAGCTCGGACTCGCTCGGCGCTTCGTCGTCGAAGGGCAGGGCCATGCGATCCAGCTCGGCCACGAGGTCCGGCGACAGGCCTTCGGACAGGTCGTGAATCGACTGCTCGTAAATCTCCCGCAGGCGGACACGGCTCTTCTCGTCCAGCGGGGCCTGGCGCACCTCATCGAGCAGCGTCTTGACCATGGAGCCGATCCGCAAGACCTTGGCCGGCTCGGAGACGGACTCGGTCGCCGCCAACTCGGCGCCACTGCCGTCGGACCCGGCGCTCAACACCTCGTCGGGCGACACCGGGATCGCCTCGTCAACCCTGGCTTCCTCCGCGATCGTCGCCTCCGCTTTGGTGCCGGCGCGGCTTGCCTTCGTCCTCTCAGCCATGGGGCCATCCTGCCACTGGCGGCGGCACCGTCAGGTGGAGGGCCAGCTGAGCAGCGGGATCAGCATCTCATCAGGGGTGAGCGAGCCGTGGCGGGCCGACAACCTGAGCTCCCCGGTGTCGGCCGGGTCCAAGAACGCGGTGGGCGCGAACGGGAGCAGCGCCACGTCCCCCAAGCGGGAGGCGATCACCGCCGAAGGCACTCCGCCCAACCACCCCTCATCGATGATCTGCTCCCTGGTCCGCACCCACGCCACATCGCCGAAGATCTCCTCCGCGGCCGCCGCTACCGCGTCCTCTGTGCCAGGACGCACGTGGAGCCAGCGGAATCGGCCCTCGCCGCTGAGCAGGGTGACCTCCTTCATGAGGTCCTCCCCGATGACCTCGACCGAGCCTCCGACCTGGACCTGCCCATGGTCGGCCGTGACCACCAGCACCGCGCCCGGCGCCATTGCGGCCAGGACGTCGCCCACGAGGCGGTCGACCGCCCTCAGCTCGTCGTCGTAGTCCTCCCCCAGGCCCCGGGCGTGCGCCACCTTGTCGATGCCCTCGTAGTAGGCGTAGACGAACGGTGCGCCCGCGGCCACCAGGCGGCGCACCCCGGTCACCAGGCCCGCCGGCGTGTACCAGCGGTGCAGGTCCACCTGGCCCAGGTGGGCCGCCGTGAAACCGGTGGTCCCGTAGTCGTGCCGGGTCACCACGGGCACCGGGGCGCCCGCACCGGGAAAGGTGGGGCAGGGTTGAAATTCCCGGGCCGGCACCCGCACGCGGGCGTCGGCGCCGCTCACCGTCCACAAGAGGACGTTCATGAGTTCGCCTTCGTGCGCCACCCGGTAACCGACCACCCCGTGTTCCGCCGGCACCCGTCCCGTCACCAGTGATGTCAATGCGCAGGCAGTCGTGCTCGGTGCCACCGAGGTGATCGAACCCCCGGAGCCGCTGGTGAGCACGGGAGCCTCGGCTCGGCGGGAAGCAAGCTGTTCGGACCCCAGGCCGTCGAGCACCAGCAGGACGATCTGGGACGCCTCGGCCACCGGCCCGGGCATCCATTCGGGCAGGCCGGCTCCGCCGCCTCCCGAGAGGTGCCCGAGCAGCTCGGGAATGACGCTGGTCAGGCAGGCTCCTCCGAAGTCGGGCAGCAGCGGCCGGACCCCGTTCACAGCGGCCCACCCTACGACCGCGCGGACCCCTCCCCCGACCGGCCTGCCGGTAGCATCGAATGCCATGAGGGTCTCGACACGCGGCGACTACGCCAGCCGGGCGCTGCTGTCGCTGGCGTTGCACGGGGCCGAGACCCCCACCTCGGTGCGCGACATCGCCGAACGGACCGCGCTCCCCCAGCCCTACCTGGAGCAGATCCTCCTGGCGCTCAAGGGTGCGGGTCTGGTGCGCTCCAAGCGCGGCGTCGGGGGCGGCTACGTGCTGGCGCGCCAGCCCGGTGAGATCAGCCTGGCCCAGATCGTCTCCGCTGTCGACGGCCCCATAGCGGCCGGGGACTTCGGCGAGCCCCACGCCGACGGCGCCTGTGACCATGAGGGGCAGTGCGTCCTTTTGGCGGTGTGGGCCGACGTCGGGGAGACCATCCGCACACACCTGCAATCCTTCAGCCTGGCCGACATGGTGGACCGGGCCCGGGGCAACGTGGCCTCCCCGGTTTAGCTCCCCAGGTTCCAGCCGGCCACGACCGGATTCTCCCGCTCCCAGCCCAGCACGCAGACGGCGCCCGGGCTCAGGGTGAAGAGCCGACCGCCCGCCGGCGGCAACCCGAGCCAGCGGGCCGTCAGGACCCGCAGGAGGTGGCCGTGGGCCACGCACAAGGTGTCCTCTTCTTTCTGCCGGCACCGCTCAATGACGCGGTCGGCGCGGCGGCCCACGTCGGCCGCCCGCTCGCCATCGATGACCCCGTCCACCCACAGGTCCCATCCGGGCCGGTCCACCCGGATCTCACCAGTGGTCAGGCCCTCGTAGGCACCGTAATCCCACTCCATGAGGTCGGGATCAGGCTCCCCGGCGAACCCGGCCAACCTGCAGGTCTCCGACGCCCGGAGCAGCGGGCTGGTCAGGATCTGGCCGAACTCGAGCCCTTTGAGGCGCTGACCTGCGGCTTCGGCCTGCTTGCGTCCCTCCTCAATCAGCGGGATGTCGGTGCGTCCCGTGTGCTGGCCGCTGACCGACCACTCCGTCTCCCCGTGCCTGAGGAACACGATCTTCGGGGGCATCGGCGTAGGTCACCACGGGGGGGGACGGGAGCGCAACTCCGGCCGATACACCCCCATGGAATGATGCGGTCCCCTGAGGTGTTGTACCCGTCAGGTTGACACCGGTGGAGTCCGGATACCGATGAGAGAGCGAAGAGCGTCGGGAGACAGAATGAACAGCACGGTGAGCACGGCGGACACCCTGGGCCTCATGTTGCGGAGCCTTGACCAGTTCCCCATGCCCGATCACGAGCAGCAGGTCGCGTTGGCCAAGCGGGTCGTTGCCGGTGATGACGCCGCCCGCAAGCAGATGGTGGCGGCCAATCTGCGCCTGGTCGTGCACTGGGCCCGCCGTTACCAGGACAGGGGCGTCGACATGGCCGACCTGGTCCAGGAAGGCACCTTCGGCCTCATGCGCGCCGTCGACAAGTTCGACTGGGAGCGGGGCTTCCGCTTCTCCACCTATGCCACCTGGTGGATCCGCCAGGCCCTCCAACGCGCCGTGCAGCAACATGGGCGCACCATCCGCATCCCATTGGAGGTGGGTGAGCGCATACAGCGCCTTGAGTTGACCAAGGCCGAGCTGGCCTCCACCCTCGGGCGGGCCCCGACCGAGGAAGAGCTCCAGGAGGCGACCGGGCTGACCGCGGCGGAGCGCACCGCGCTTGAGGACGTGGCCCGGGTCACTGCCTCGCTCGACCAGCCGGCCGGCTCGGACTCCACCACCTCGCTCGGCGAGTTGGTGGCGCCCGACGAGTCCGACTTCGCGGCCGACGTGGAGCAGACGCTGATCTACGAGCGGGTCCGGGACGCGGTGGAGAAGCTGCCCGACCTCCAACGCGACGTCCTGCGCCTGCGCTTTGGCTTCGACGGTGACTCGCCCGCTTCGCTCCAGTCCACTGCCGAGCGGCTGGGCGTCGGAGTGCGCCGGGTCCGCCGGGCCGAGGAGGAGGCCCTCGCCGCTCTCTCCTTCGACGCCGACGTCCTGGGCGTGCACCAGGCGGCCTGAGACCACGGCCTACGAGGAGTAGGCGTCCAGGTCCTCCGGCAGCGGAGAGGTGAACTCCATGCGCTCTCCGGTGGTCGGGTGGGTGAGGCCGAGCTTGTAGGCGTGCAGGTAGAAGCGTCCTGATCCGAGGCGCTTGTCGGGCGTGCCGTAGCGGGCGTCCCCCACCACCGGGTGGCCGATGGCCGCCATGTGGACACGGATCTGGTGGGTCCGTCCACTCTGCAGGCTGAGCTCGACCAGGGTCGTCGACGGGGGCCCGCTGCGGCGCTCCAACACCGTGTAGGAGGTGCGGGCGGGCTTCCCGCCGGCGGCAATGGCCATCTTCGTGGGCGTGCGGCTCGATCTCCCAATGGGGGCGTCCACCTCCCCCCGCTCGTCGGGTAGCTCGCCCATCACCAGGGCCAGGTAGCGACGCTCCATGCTCCGGGAGGCCAACTGCCCCACCAAGGAGGCGTAGGCGCCCGGTGTGCGGGCCACGGCGAGCAGTCCCGATGTCCCCTTGTCGAGCCGGTGCACAATGCCCGGCCGGTTGGCCTCGCATACCCCGGCGGTCACCAGTTGGGCCAGGTCGGGGAAGCAAGCAAGGAGCCCTCCGACCAGGGTCCCCTCCTGGTGTCCCGCACCCGGATGGACGACCAACCCCGCCGGCTTGTCGACGACCGCCACCTCATCGTCGGCGTGGACCACCCCGAACACCACCTCCGCCTCGGGCTTGACCCCGCCGGCCCCGGGATCGGGTAGGCGGACCGTGAGCGTCGAACCCTCCCTCAGCTCCGTTCGTCCCAAGCTCACGGCCACGTCATCGACCAGGACCCGTCCGGCCTCAATGAGCGCGGAAGCCTCGGCACGGGAGACATCAGCCATCATCGCCACGCCCCGGTCCACCCGCACACCGGCCAGGAGGCCCGGTACCTGCACGGTGATCGTCTCGCCACCCTTCATTCGGCCGGTGTCGCGGCGTCGTGACCGAAGAGCAGGGACGCGGCCACCACGACCACGCCCACGCTGACACAGGCGTCGGCCACATTGAAGGTGGGCCAGTGGGAGAGCGTGATGAAGTCAGGCACCTGCCCATTGTGACCCCCGAAGATGCGTTCTCCGAGGTTCCCGATCGCCCCGCCAAGGACCAGACCCCCACCGATGGCCTGCGCTCTGGTCCTGGCCTGGGCCACCACGTATCCGAGAACGAAGACGGCCCCACAGAGCAGCACAGTCACGACGGTGGCCCGGCCACTGAAGATGGAGAAGGCGAGACCCGAGTTGTAGGTCAGGGCCAGGCCGGTCGGCCCCCACAGGTGCCTGGCCCGGTGCAGGTGGCCCACCGCGAGTGACGTGGTGAACCAGTCGGCCACCAAGATGACCGCAGCGATACCGAAGGCCACCGTCCGTGCTCGGTTCAGCGGCGCGAGAGGCCCCCGCTCTTGCAGGCCACACAGAGCCGGGCATAGGGCAGGGCTCGCAGTCGCGGCTTGGGAATGGGCTGGAAGCACCGTTCGCAGTATCCGTAGGTCTTGTCGGCGATCCGCTCCAGGGCGTAGTCGATCTCCTCCACCGCCAGAGCCGCCTGACCGGACAAGGCGAGATTCCGCTCGCGGTCCACGGTCACGGTGCCGCCCTCTCCTGACTCCTCGTCGAACTGCACGTCCCCGGGCTCACGCTCCAGTGCCAAGGAGTCGGCCTCCGCGCGCAACGATGTGGCCTGCTCCTGGTAGATCGCCCGGTCAGCAATGAGCAGCTCGGTGACTTCCTCTAGGAACCTGGCATCCTTGGCGTAGGGGCCGGTCTTCGGCCTCACAGGAGCTGGAGGTCTTGGTTTGGGCGTGAAGGTCGTCCGAGCCGGGGCCACGGGCGCCACCGGAGCCGCCTTCTTCCCGGCCGGAGCCGCCTTCTTGGCCGCCGTGCCCGCCTTGTTCCCGGCCGGGGGCGCCTTCTTGGCCGCCGGAGCGGCCTTCTTCCCAGCCGGAGCGGCATTCTTCCCGGCCGGAGCCGCCTTCTTCCCGGCCGGAGCCGCCTTCCGGGCCGCCTTGCCCGCCGGCGTGGCCGCTCGGGCCGCCGGAGCGGCCTTGTGAGACACCGGAGCCGCCTTCCGGGCTGCCGGGCCCGCCTTCTTGGCCGCTCGGGCCGCTCGGGCCGCGGGAGCCGCCTTTTTCGCGGGAGCCGCCTTCTTCGCGGAAGCCGGGCCCTTCCGGGCGGTTGGGGCGCCCTTTGCCGACGCTCTCTTCTTCGCAGCCGCAGTGCCCTTGGCCGCTCCAGAACGCGATGGCGCCTGCTTGGCTGCCATGCTTTTTCCCGCTGGGGTCATGGTGTCCTCCTTCCCGACCACCAGATGGGGCCGGTTCCCTTACGACAACCTCGCCGAGGGAGCGGGTGACGATAGCGGACCGCTGCAATGGAGGGCAATACCGAACCGCGTCAGAACCGAACCGCGTCAGAGCGAGCGGGGCGCTCCCGATGGCACACCGCTCGATGCGCTCTGCAGATTGAGTGTCGGTGCCCCGTCGTCTTCCTCAGGGGAATCCGGGGCGGGAGCGGCCTCGCCGCCACCCGACGGGCTCTTGCCCGCCGTGGTCGACTTGGGCCGCACACCCATGAGTGAGTTGGCGGGCTGCACGTTCTCGTCCACCCACTTGAGGATGTCGGAGAGCGCGCCACGCAGGCGGTTGCGCTCGGACTCGAGATGCCGGGCCATGCTCTCGACGTCGGTGGCAAGCTCGGTCCGGGCGGCTTCCAGGCGCGCCACCTCCTCCCGCAAATTGTGCTGGGACTCCGCCTGCAAGGTGGCCGCGGCCTGCTCGGCGGCCGCCAGGGCCGCCCGAGCGGTCTCTTCCGCCCTGGCCACGATGTCGGCCGCCTCGGCCTCGCTCTCCCTTTTGGTCTGGTCGACGAACTTCTGGGCCAGCAGCAACGTGCGCTGGAGAGTCTCGTCGGACAATCCGGGGTCCGCTGCCGGCGTTGCGCCTTCCTCCACCGGGGGCCGGCTCGGCCCGGAGCGCATGTCCCGCTCGAGCTGCACAATCCTCTCGCCGGCCTGGCGCAGGCGCTCATTCAGCTGGCGGACGTTCTCCTGCATCGCCTCCGCTTCTTGCGCAGCGCGGTCCAGGTATTCATCGACCTCGTCGACGTTGTAGCCCTTGAGACCGAGTCGGAACTCCACCGTGCGGAGGGTGTCGAGAATGGATGATGCGGCTGGCGAATTGTCCATGGGCGGCGAGTCTACCCATCCCTCCTGCAATGTCACGGATTACCTTCAGCGCAGCAATACCGGGACGATCACCAGCTGAGCCACCAGGATGACGAGCATGAAGGAGAAGTCCAGTCCCCCCATGGGGCGGATGACCTGCCGCACCGGGCGCAGCACCGGCTCGGTGGCCCGGTAGAGGAACACCTGCACCCGGGCCAGCGGGCTGCTCTGGGACACCCGGAACCAGCTCAGGATGGCGTAGGGGAACATGATGAGCCAGATGTAGGCCTCAATGAGCCGCGCCAGGAGATGGAACACATTCACTACCTGGTGAGAGTAGTGCGGTTACTCGCGCCCGAAGCCGCGCTCCACCAGGCGCTTGCGCTCTTCATCGGAGACCTTCACATTGGTCGGAGCCAGCAAGAACACCTGGTCGGCAACCTTCTCCATTTCGCCGCTGAGGGCGTACGTGACGCCACTGCAGAAATCGATCATCCGGCGCTGCAGGTCACGATCGGCCATCTGGAGGTTCACGATGACCGGCCGATTGTCCTTCAGACGGTCGGCGATCTCCTTGGCGTCACCGAATCGCGCCGGGGCCACAACGTGCACGCGGGCCGTGGGGCCGCTGCCGATCGCCGTCTCCACCGGCACAGCCCGCACGGACGAGGGTCGGGGAGGCAGGTTGGCCGGCAGGGAGCGCGCCGGATTGGGCGTGGCCGACTCCCGGGGGATGGTGCGGATCCTGCTCATGCCGCCGCTGTATTCCTCGGGCTGCTCGAACTCCTGCGCCCGGGGATCCACCCGCGTGGCCGCCGAGAAACCGCGCGGGGCGCGGTCCTCCAGATCGTCGTACTCGTCGTACTCGTCATCGAGTAGGCCGAGGTAGACCATGGTTTTCTTCATGAACGAGGTTGACATGCCTTCTCCTGTCCCAGGACAGCGTAGTGCCTGCCCGGGAGGGCGGGCGGGACGGCTGGCCTGCGCCGGGGCATCACCGGGCCCCGAACAGGGCGCGCCCGACGCGGACCATCGTCGTGCCTGCGGCGACCGCCGCTTCCAGATCGTCGCTCATGCCCATGGAACGATCGGTAAGCCCCAGCGCATCGGCCATCCGGGCCACCTGCGCGAAGGCCGCCGGGGCACCGTCGCCCTGGGGCGCCACCGTCATCAGGCCCGTTACCGCGAGGCCCAGCTCCACGAGCCCGTCCACCAGGGCAGGCACCTCAGCCGGTGCGCAGCCGTTACGCCCGGCCAGAGCGGTCAGGTCAACCTGGACCAGCACCGCAGCTCCCGGCGCGTACTGTGCGATGCGGGCACCTTCGGACAGGCGCGCCACGCTCTGCCACACATCGACCAGGGGAGCCAACTGGTGCACCTTGTTGCGCTGCACCCTGCCGAGAAAATGCCAGCGGGTGCCTGCGGGCCCCGGTGCCTTCGCGCAAAGTTCCGACGCGTAGTTCTCCCCCAGGTCGGTGAGGCCGACCTCACGAGCCGCCCGGACGGCGTCGGGCCCGAACCCCTTGGTCACCGCCAGGATGCGTACGGCCTCGGGGTCGCCTCCGGCCCGCTCAATGCGCCGGCGGACGTCGGACAGCCGTGCCGCGACCTCGTGACTAGCGCAGGAAGGAGGGGACGTCGAAATCGTCGTCACCGAGATCGAACTCGTCCTCCTTGCCCGTGACGGTGTCCGAAAAGATGTCCACCGTCTCGGCAGTCCCGGAGAAGATCGAGGACGCCCGGTCCCCCTTGGCCGGCCCTGTGCCTTCCTCCCAGCGCTCGAACCCGGCGGCGATCACGGTGACCCGGACCTCATCGCCCATGTTGTCGTCGATGACCGCGCCGAAGATGATGTTGGCATCGGGGTGGGCCACCCCGTGGATGATCTCCGCCGCCTCGTTCACCTCGAACAGCCCCAGGTCGGACCCACCGGCGATATTGAGCAGGATCCCGCGGGCACCCTCAATGGAGGCTTCCAGCAACGGGGACGTAATGGCTGCCCGGGCGGCGTTGGCGGCTCGACCCTCCCCGATGGACGCTCCGATGCCCATGATGGCCGTACCGGCGTTGGTCATGATCATCTTGACGTCGGCAAAGTCGGTGTTGATCAGCCCCGGGACCGTAATCAGGTCCGTGATGCCCCGGACTCCCTGCAGGAGTACCTCGTCGGCCATTTTGAACGCATTGACCATGCTGGTCTTGTCGTTGGAGACCGTGAGCAGGCGGTCGTTGGGGATGACGATCAGAGTGTCGACCTTCTCCTTCAGGAGCTGAATGCCCTTCTCGGCCTGCATGGAGCGGCGCCGGCCCTCGAAGGTGAACGGCCGTGTCACCACCCCTATGGTCAGCGCACCCAGCCCTTTGGCCACCTCGGCCACCACCGGAGCGGCGCCCGTCCCGGTGCCGCCGCCCTTGCCGGCCGTGATGAAGACCATGTCGGCTCCCTGCAGGGCCTCCTCAATATCGGCCCGGTGCTCCTCGGCCGCCTGCCGCCCCACCTCGGGATCGCTGCCGGCACCGAGGCCCCTGGTGAGCTGTCGTCCGAGATCTAGCTTGAGGTCGGCGTCGCTCATCAGGAGCGCTTGCGCATCGGTGTTGGCCGCGATGAACTCCACGTTGCGGAGCCCCGAGTCGATCATCCGGTTGACGGCATTGACGCCACCGCCACCGATCCCGACCACCTTTATGACAGCCAGGTAGGTACCTTGGGAAGGAACGGTGGTCATGAACTCCCTCGTGTCCGGGTCGATCTCCGACCGCTCGCTCTTTGCCTGGTCTCGCCCAAATTCACCATGCGAACTTCACCTCTGATCCCTGAACCTTTTGGGAAGGTTGATGTTCACAGTGCGGCAACGTAGCCACACCATACGAGGGGCGTTCGTCCAGGTCAAGCATCCCCCCGTCACCCTCCGGTCACGGTGGGGGCATCGGGGACACTGACGTCGATGACGTCGCCGGCGTGCAGCGAGGCTCCCGCCAAAATGGACGACACGTCCTCGAACTTCGGCACCAGCTGCGCCGGGGAGCCGAGGTCGACCAGGACCGGTGTGGTCAGGGCCAGCTGCACCCAGCCCGCCGGCTCCACCGTCACCGACGTCACCTGGGCGCCGAACGAAGCGGGCAAGCTGGAGGCCACGACCAATCCCGGACGGTCCCGGATGCCCACGACGGTTCCCGCCGCTCCCGGGACCTGGGGCCCTGACACGGCGATGAGACCGCTCGGCCGGACGGTCCCCACGGCCAGCACCCGACCGTCGATGCTCAGAGTCGCCCACCGCCCTCCGGGTTCGCTCATCACGAGCTGCGGTATCTCCTCAGTCACCGCGATGTGCACGCCGTCGGGCCAGTGGAGGCTCACCGTGGCCGAGCGCACCCAGGGCAGCCGCTCCACGCGAGCGCCCACCGCACCCCTATTGACATCGACGAGCGGAGGATGCCGTCCCAGCCCGGACTGTTGCACCACCTGAGCCGTCGGCTCCTGGGTGTTCCCACTCACCGTGATCGAACGGGCCGAGAAGAGCGGTGAGTGCAGCAGGTACCAGCCCCCCACCAGGACGGCGGTTCCGGCCAGCAGGATCATGGGCAGTCGCAAGCGCCTTCGCCCCAGCTGCCGGGCCACGGCGGCCCGGCGGGCTGATATCCGCGGATCGATGCCCGTGCGACCCCGCGCCGCCCGGTCGGCCGGCGGGCGGGCCCGGGTCGCCGTGGGCGTCATGGCCCGATCCCGGTGCGCGTCACGGCCTCAGTCTTCCTGTCGGCGAAGCCCAGGAGGTGGACCTCGGCCGTCAGCGCCACCCCGGAGTGCCCGAGCACCACCGAGCGGACGTGTTCCATCAGGGCCAGGACATCGTCGGCACTCCCCCCCTTGTCCGCCTGAATGAAGTTGGCGTGCTTCCCGGACACCTGCGCCGTGCCCATCCGGTATCCCTTGAGGCCCGCCGCCTCAATCAGGCGCCCCGCCGCATCCCCCACCGGGTTGGTGAAGACGGAACCGGCGTTGGAGCCGCCCGGTTGATGGGTGCGTCGCCAGCGCACAATGGAGGCCACCGCGTCCTGTTCCACCTCCACCTCTCCCAGCGAGACGACCAGGTCCGCGCCGACCACCACTTCCGAGGGCGCCATCGCCGACGAGCGGTACCCGTAGTGCAGACGCGCCGGATCGTCGGACCCACCGGCCTCGCTCAAGAGGTCCACCCACGAGTAGCGGAGCAGACAGGACGCCATGTCTGCGCCGTGCCCACCGGCGTTCATGCGTACGGCGCCCCCCACGGAACCAGGCACGCCGACCGCCC
This sequence comes from Acidimicrobiales bacterium, assembly GCA_035534235.1. GTDB lineage: Bacteria > Actinomycetota > Acidimicrobiia > Acidimicrobiales > RAAP-2 > Bog-473. The sequence goes on from DATLSH010000070.1 coordinate 15,260, forward strand.
AGGCCAGGCCCGACCATCCGGCGTCAGCCGCCCGGCGCGCCAGGACCGGGAGTGGCACGGCCCCGCCGACCCGCACCGCCCAGGGACCGGACGGAGTGCGGGTGCGATCGGGCAACGTGACGGTGGTGAAGCCGGCGCCGAGGCGAAGGGCGACACCGTCGAAGCCGGCGTCGGCCACCAGGAGGTTCGACCCGCGACCCACGACCAGGATCGGCAGGCCGGTGCCGCGGAGGACGCGTCGGACGGCCTGGAGATCGTCGGGCCCCTCGACCTCAATGAAGAGCGCCGCCGGCCCACCGACTCCGTAGGTCGTCAAGGGGCCCAACGGCTTCCCGAGGACGGCCCGGGACCCCAGGGCGTCGGCCAGGGCGCGGTAGCGGCCGGCGGCGGTCACCACTGCGGCGACTCCAGCAATCCGTCGGGCAGCGTGGTCAGGTCACCGGCACCCAGGGTCAGGCACAGGTCACCGGGCACCAACAGGGACGCGACCACTCGCGGCAGCTCTTCCCACCCCGGCGCGTAGACGACCGCCAGCCGCGGGTCCTGCGCACGGACGGCGTCGACGACCAGGCGCCCCGAGACGCCGGGCACGGGTCGTTCTCCGGCGCCGTACACATCGGTCACGACCAGGGCGTCGGCGTCGGCGAAGGCCGTGCCGAACTGATCGGCCAGCGCGGCCGTCCGCGAGAAGCGGTGGGGCTGGAAGACGGC
>DATLSH010000071.1:0-53459 GCA_035534235.1 Acidimicrobiales bacterium
GATCTCGACAGTGGGGCGTCCTTGACGGGCCATAGCGTTCCTCCGATGTTGGCGTATAACACCGGACAACGCGGCCTCAAACCAGAAAATTCCCGTTCAGTCAGAATTTCTTGGCGGAACAACCTGCCAGGACACTAGGAGCAGTGTCCCTATCCCGTGGTGTTGGTACTCATCCGAAACCACGAACGCCACTTCCGCTTCGGATGCTCCGGGTTCCCGATCGAAACGGCCGATGGCGATGAGGCGATCGTCGACCTCGGCCACCAGGGCCAATCGATTGACGTAGTCGACGCAGGTGAAACGCTGCACCTCCGCCGCCGACAACGTCGGATGAAAGGTGAAGAAGCGGAGATACACCGAATGCGGGGAAAGGCGTCTGTGGAACTCGGACAACCGGGCGGCATCGTCGGGACGTATGGGGCGCAAGTGGTAACGAACGTCCCCATCGGTGACGTCGCGGGCGAGGTCCCGGGGGTAGCCGGGTGGTTGACCGGTACTCTCGACCGAGGTGGAAGACAAGGCTGGCAACTCTCTCGCCTCTCTGCGGGCTGGATCAAATGATCCTTCCAGCGTCGCACGTGCCTGCGGGTGCCCGTAGGGGCAAAGGTCCCCAATCGGGGTCCGCCCGGGTCTGTCCGTACGATGGAGCCCCTCAATTGTGCCCGAAACGGCGGTGAACCTCCATTGGCGCCCGGCCCTCCGCCCTACGCTGCGGGGCATGGGACATCGGAAAGGGGAGGAGCGGTGAGCGCCAGCGGGTCCTGCAGGCAATGGCCTCGCCCGCCCGGATCCGCGCCATGACACCCGGGACGATGAAGGCGTGGGTGGTCGACCGACCCGCTCCCATCGACACCGGCCCCCTCGTGCAGGTCGAGAAGGCGATTCCCCAGCCTGGTGCCGGCCAGGTGCGCGTGCGCGTCAGTGTGTGCGGAGTGTGCCGCACCGATCTCCACCTGGCCGAGGGAGACCTGGTGCCGAGGCATTTCCAGGTCATCCCCGGGCATGAGGTGGTCGGCTTGGTTGACCAGCGCGGACCCGGGTGCACACGCTTGGGTGAAGGCGATCGGGTCGGGGTGCCCTGGCTGGCCCACACCTGTGGCACCTGTCGCTTCTGCGCTACCGGGAGGGAGAACCTGTGCACCGCTCCCCAGTTCACCGGGTGGGATCGTGACGGGGGCTACGCCGAGTACGTCCTGGTCGACGAGTCATTTGCCTACCGACTGCCCGACAGTTTCAGCGACGAGGAAGTCGCCCCGTTGCTCTGCGCCGGGATCATCGGCTATCGGGCTCTGCGCAGGTCCAATCTCCCTGAGGGTGGCCACCTCGGCATTTACGGATTCGGCGGATCGGCCCACATCACCGCGCAGATCGCCATGGCCGAAGGGGCCAGGGTCCATGTCCTGACCAGGTCGGCCGAGGCTCGATCGCTGGCCCTCGAGCTCGGGGCCACGAGTGTGGGCGTAACCGACGCCCTGCCTCCCCAGCCGCTTGATGCCGCCATCCTCTTCGCTCCGGTAGGCGCTCTGGTACCAGCCGCGCTGGCCGCGCTGGACCGTGGAGGGACCGTTGCCGTGGCGGGAATACACCTCAGCGACATTCCGCCCCTCAACTACCAGGACCACCTCTTCGAAGAGCGCACCTTGCAGAGCGTCACGGCGAATACCCGGCGCGACGGGGAGGAATTTCTCAGACTGGCCGCGCAGATCCCCGTACACGTGTCGACCGCCCGTTATCGGCTCGACCAGGCCGACCAGGCCCTCTGCGATCTGGCCCAGGACCGGGTCAACGGCGCTGCCGTCCTGATCAACTCCGGGAGCTGAGCGGCCGCCGTCCCCCGGGCTGGGACGTGGGACTCCGTGGACCCGACGCCGGGGGTGCACAATGGGCGGATGACACTTCCGCCGCCACAGGAAACTCACGCCAGCGACCTGGCCCGCAGAATCGCCCATCGCCGCAACGAGCTGGGGATGAGCGTCGAGGAGCTCGCCACGCGGACCGGTATCGATCCCGGCTACCTGGCGTACTTCGAGCGCAGTGCGGACGCCACACTCAGCGGCGGCACCATGCTGCTCATGGCACTCGCCCTCCAAACCACCCCTCTCTCCCTCCTGGGGGGTGAGGTGGACCGGCCCCCCGGCCACGGGCGGGCTGGACCTCACCCCGACCTCGTCACACTCACACCCCAACAATGTGAGGCCCATCTTTCGGCCGGCGGGGTGGGCCGTGTCGTCTTCTCATCCCCACGCGGTCCGGTGGCCCTCCCGGTCAATTTCGAGTTCACCGAGGGCGAAGTCGTCTTCAGCACCGACGAGGACAAGGCCTCTTCGCTCGGTGCGGCCGAGGTGGTCGGCTTCGAAATCGACCGTGTCGATGAGGCCGTGAGCGAAGGTTGGAGTGTCCTGGTGACCGGGCGATGCCGCCACATTGAGGATCCCGAGGAAGTGCAGCGGCTCGCCTCACTCGATCTCGAATCATGGGCGGGAGGCGATCGCCACGCGCTCGTCGGCATCAGGCCAGACGAATTGACCGGTCGCGTCATCGTTCATCTCCACCTTCCGGACCAGGACTGACTGGGCGACCTACAGACAGCCGTAGCAGGCATCGATCAGTGCCCGGTTCCGCGGGTTCTGCCAGCGGGGGCCCATGGTGTTGATGGCGTAGCCGAAGGCCACCCGGGCATCGGGATCACAGAAGCCCAGCGAGCCGCCGGCGCCGAAATGGCCGAACGAGCGGGGATTGGGTCCCAACATGCGCTCGGACTGCGTCAGCTGGAACCCGATGCCGAATCGGGAAGGACGGTGGAGGATCTCATCGTTCCCGTAGACCTGCTCGCTCGTGGCTTCCGCCAACGCAGCCGGCTCCACCACCATGTCCGCATCGCCCCGACCACGTGCGCCCAGGGAGGCGAAGATGCGCGCGATGCCGCAGGCGCTGGCGTGCCCGTTGGTGGAGGGCAACTCCGCCGTGCGCCATCTCGTGGTGTTGATCACGCCGGCCCCCGAAAACTCGGGAGGGTTGAAGTAGGCATGCCGCTCCATCAACTGGTTCTCGGTCAGTCCTTCGCCGTCGCCGGAAGGTGCCGCATGCAGGCCGATGAAGTCGGCGATCCGGTGCAGCTGGGGACGCGGGACCCCTATGAAGAAATCGGCGTCGAGGGGTCCGGTGATCTCCCGCCGCACCACTGTGCCCAGGCTCTCCCCGGTGGCGCGCCGAACCACCTCGCCGGCCAGGAAGCCGAAGGTGTTGACGTGGTAGCCGTGTGCCGTGCCGGGATCCCACCAGGGCTCCTCGGCGGCCAGCGCGTCACACATGGCCTTCCAATCGAAGACGGAGCCCGGGGGCAACACGGCGCGCAGTGCCGGCAGGCCGGCCTGATGGCTGAGAAGCTGGCGCAGCGTGACGCCTGCCTTGCCCGCCGCCGCGAATTCGGGCCAAACCTTGGCCACCGGCTGATCGAATTGGAGGAGGCCCCGGCCGACCAGCTGGGCCACGCACAGGGCAGCCACGGCCTTGCCCACCGAGAACACGTTGACCAGGGTGTCACGCTCCCAGGGGAGGCGGCGCCCGACATCACGCCAGCCGCCCCACAGATCGGCGACGACCAGCCCGTCCACCACGATGCACACTGCGGCACCGATCTCGCCCCGATCCGTGAAGTTCTCCCGGAAGGCACGAAGCACGGCGGCAAACCGTGGTTCGACGTTGCCGCTGACGGGTGCGTCGGGTTCGACTGGCACGGCGGGAGACAACGAGGAACCGGCCGGGGCCAGCCCATCGCTCAGACCAGCGGGTCCACCTGGTCAGCGGCGGTCAGGATAGCCAGGAGCTCCTGATCCCGCTCATAGGAGAGGAGGCGGGCCGCCCCGGTCGGGCTCATCCAGCGGAGCTCGTCAACTTCCTCATTGGGGGAAAAGGTCCCCGTTCCGGCAGCCATCACCCAGTAGGCCACGGCCTTGGGTCGGCCCTTGCGGTCGACGTACTCGGTGTGCCCGATGAAGCGGAGGAGACGGCAGGTGATGCCCGTCTCCTCTTTGACCTCGCGCAGCGCGCCCATTTCGAAGGTCTCGCCCTCTTCCAGCTTTCCCTTGGGGAAGGACCAGTCCTGGTGCTCCGGCCGGTGCACCACCGCGATCTCGAGCTCGCCGTGTTCGCGGCGGATGAGAAGTCCTCCGGCTGCTTGTACGACATCGTTTGGTCTGTGTAGCTCCACGATCATCTCTCGTCGCCCCACTGCAGGCAGACTACCGCCGCGCCGGTTGGAATTGCGGACAATCATCGCCCTCCTTCCGCAGTGGAGAATTGCCCGGGGTAGCCTTCCACCGTGGGCACCTCCGAGCCGGTAGAGATCGAGTGGCAGTTCGACGCGCTCGACCTGCGCCCGGTCGAGCGGTGGCTGGCCACCCTGCCCACGCTGAGCCTTGAGGCCGACGATCAGCGGACGATCACGGCACTGGCCAAGACGCCTCGGCGCCTGGTTGACTCCTATGTCGACACAGACGATTGGCGCATGGCGGGTGCGGGATTCGTGGTGCGCACCCGCCGGCGTGGTCGCCACGACGAGGTCACGCTTAAGGACACCCGGGCTGCCGAGGAGAGCGGGCTCCGCCGGCGCCTGGAAGTGACCGAAACTCTGCCCCCTGCCGGCGTCGGTGCCCTGGGTCCCGACGGGCCGGTCGGTCGTCGTGTGCACGCCATCGCCGGTCGGCGCCGCCTGAGCGAGGTGCTCGAGGTCCGGACCCGGCGCCGGCCGTTCTCGCTGCGGGTGGGCGGGGTCGACGCGGCGGAGGTCTCATTGGATGACACGGTGGTCGTGGTGGGAAGCGGGCATCGCCCCCTGCATCTGCGCCGGGTGGAGGTCGAGGTGCTCCCCGAATGGGTGGACGCGCTGGAGCCGATCGTGGCGCAGCTGCGGTCGTCGTGCGGCCTCCAACCGGCCACACTTTCCAAATTCGAAGCAGGACTGCTGGCCGTCGGCGTGGAGATCCCCGGGCCGCCGGACCTCGGCGGCACCGAGGTGTCCCCCGATGCGACGATGGGCGAGCTGGCCTACGCCGTACTGCGCCGCCAGCTGGCGGTGCTGCGCCAGAAGGAGCCCGGTACCCGGCTCGGTGAGGACCCCGAGGATCTCCACGACATGCGCGTGGCCACGCGGCGCCTGCGCGCCGCCCTCGATCTCTTCGCCGACATCCTCCCGGTGCGCGCCCGGAGCTACCGGGACGAGCTGGGTTGGGTGGCCTCGGTGCTCGGTGCGGTACGCGATCTCGATGTCCAACAGGAAGGCCTCGGGGAGATGGCGACCGCACTGGTCGACTGGGGCATGCTCCTCGGCGACGGCTCTCACGACCCCCTGGCCGACCTGGCCGACCTCCTGGACCGTGAACGTGACGCCGCCCGTTCCGCCATGCTGGCGGGGCTCGACTCGGCCCGCTGGGAGCGCCTGGTCAACGGCATGGCTGCCCTGGTGCGGCAGGGCCCGCTTCGCCGCTCGGTGGCCACACGCTCCCCGGCCGTGATCGGCGTGCCCGACCTGGTGGTGGCCCGCCATGACGCCGTCGTCCAAGCGGCGCGGAAGGCCAAGAAATCGGGACAGGCGGCCGACTTTCACCGGCTCCGTAAGCGCTGCAAGAAGTTGCGCTACTCGCTCGAGTTCAGCTCCGAGCTCTACGCCGGGCGCACGGCGCGCTACATACGCCGGCTGACCGTCCTGCAAGACCGGCTGGGACTCATGCAGGACGCCGAAGTGGCGGCGGGCCGCCTGGCCGACCTGGCCACCGGCCAGGCGCACCTTCCCTCGTCGACCGTCTTCGTGATGGGCGGGGTGGCTGCGCACCACCGCCGTAACGTGGCCCGTTTCCTGCGCCGGTTGCCCAAGGATGTCTCCCGGGTGGGCGGCCGTGAGTGGAAGGACCTGACGTCGATCATGGAGCGCCGGCGCAGCCAGGCACTGACCGCGCCGGTCCCTGCTCCCCGGGCGCTGACTGCCGTGCCCATGCCCGAGACCTTGCCCGAGACCGAGCCGGCCCCCCGGGTCGCCACGCTGGTCCCCCCGCCCGCCTCAGGCCAGGGGGAATGAACCGTCCTCTCCCATGACCAGGTGGGGGTGCTCGGTGAGCACGAAGTGCAATTGGCCGGTGTCCAGGAAGTGCTCTATGTCCTGCCAGATTTCCGCGAAGTCAGGCTCGGCCATGTGGGCCCGGTAGGCGTCCATGCTTTCGAACCACTGCACCGTCACCCCGTCGAAGCCGGGATCCTCGTCCCCGCGGTAGTCGGAGAGCGGGCGGGGGTGCTGCTCGTAGCGGATCACGTGGCTCCCGCTCCGGCTGCCCGCAATGAGGGGGCCGTGCACTGCCTTCCAGTGCTGGTGGAACTCGACCGGGGTCATCCCGTCCTTCCGGCGCAGGAGGCACGTCAATCTGACCACTTGACCTCCCCTGGTCCCGGGCCCGGCGTCAGGAAGGGATGCAGACGGTGGCCGGGGAGGAGGCGCCGGCCTTGCTCACGCCGACCGAAAGCGGGCCCATCTTTATGCCGGGACCACTCACACAGGTCGTGGACCCGTTGCTGGTCACCGCCGGCACGCCGACGACCGGCAGGGCGGGCCGCGTGCCACCCGTGGTGACCGGCAGGCTCGGGACCGGGGCGGGCGTCCCGCCGGCCACCGGCAGCGGCAGCGGCAGCGGCAGCGGCAGCGGCAGCGGCAGGGAGGGGATGGCCGGTGTCCCCGATCCGTTCGAGCCGGTCGGCGGTAGCGCCAGGCTGGAAGCGATGGTCGACAGTGCCGTCGCCGAGGGCGAGGGCGTCGTGGTGAAGGGTTTGCCCGCCGGTACGTCCGCCGGTTGGGGCGACCCGCCGGTGCTCGGCCCGCGTGAGGCCGGTGACGCTGCCGCCACGACCGGGAGTGTGCCAGCGGTGCCCACGGGGGAGGGGAGGGGCATCAGGGTGCTCAGGTCGGACAGGGTGCCGGTCATTGCGGCCAGGACACCGGTGAGGGGTGTGACCGCTCCGCCGACAGCGCGCGTCGGGTTGGAGGGCAAAGTGGTGAGATCGCTGATGGCCGTGGTCAGCCGGCTCAGCACGGTGGTGAGACCGCCCTTACCGCCGGGCGGCGGAGTCGGGGTGCCCGCCGGCGGGGAGCCGCCCGGAGTGCCCCCGCCGGGGGTACCGCCCGGTGAGCCCGCACCGGTCAGGTTGTCCACCGTGGGAGCCTGCAGGGGGGCGCCGCCGTTGAGGAGTGGGCTCGCCGCCGCGGCGAAGGTGGCCACCGGAGCCCCGGTCGAGTCGTTCGAGCCGTCAGTGGTGCCGCCCGTCGCGGTCAAGGCGGGCGGAAGCGTGGACGCGCCGTGGTACGCCGCGTTGGCCGCGGCGGCCAGCGCCACGCCCTCGTTGTGCGTGGTCACCGAGTGGACCGAAGCCGGCCACAGGTTGACGAAGCCACCCAGGCCGCCCAGGAAGGCGCCGGCGCCGGCGCACGCCAGGCCCCCGGCACCGACGAGACCGGCATTGCGGTAGCGGGAGAGGCGGGTGCCCGGCCTCTGTGAGGCGTGGGCGCCACGGCGGGGTGAGCCGCCGCGGAATTCATCGTGCAGCATCTCGTCGTACATCTCGTCGAAGCTCATGCGCCGTTCCTCCCCGACCGGGAGTGAGCCCCCGGCACTGCATGGAGAAAACGTATCGGGCGCCCCACTCTTGCGGTCCTCATCCGAAGGCCCAGCTCCCGATGGTCACGACCCCCCTGTGCACCGGGAGGACGACGGTGAGGGCGTGCTCGCCGGGGGCCGAACCGCCGGCCATGGTCACCGTGGTGCGCAGGACGACCTGGGAGGGGTTCCCGCCCACAGAGTCGATCTCGACGTTGAGCGGCCCGTCATGGGCCGTGACCGTGGCCCCCGCCAACCCGGGCGGCATGGGCACCCCGGGGGCCAGGACGGCCCACCACGCCGCCTGGCGCTGCGCACCGGCATGAAGGCCCCCGAAGTAGGTCTGCAAGGCCGCCGCTTCGAGTGAGAGTGGCCCCGGCGACTGGGCGAAGGCCACCGACGCGTTGACCAGCTGCATGGTCCCCATCGGCGCCTCGTTCTGTTCGAGGGTGAGTCCCTGGGCCTGCAGCGCGGCCGGCGCCGCCGTCGCGTAGTTGACCGATTGCGCGGTCTTGAGCATGTACTGGGTGGGAACGAGGCTGGTGCCCGTGGTGGCGGCCGCCACCTCGGTGGCCCTGACCAGCAATCGATCCGGCGTGAAGAACAGGGCGTTCGGCGGGTAGCAGGTGTCGAGCACCAGGCTCGGCTCTGCCGTGTTCGTGACAGCGGAGCCGGCCCGCACGATCTGCTGCGTCGTGACGACGAACTTCACGGTGTTGCAGGCCGTCTCGTAAGTGATCACCGAACCCGCTCGGAGCCTGTCCAGGTGGACGAAGTAACTCACGTCGTGGGCCAGGAACACCGCTGCGCCGTCGACACCGGGCCAGACCGATTGGGGGTCGTGCCCGACCGCCACATTGAGCTCGGCGTCGTCGGTCCCTTCCTCCACCGGGGCTTGGAGGTTGAGGGAGGGAATGCTCAGGATCCCCGACAGCTGGCCGGGCTGCTGGCCGTTGACCTGGCACGCCACTCCGTGGCTGCGGGCGGCGATGGCCGCCATCGCCGCATGCTCGCTGGCCAGCAGGCTCGTCGCCGCCTTGTCCGCATGCAGCTGCCAGGCGATGGCGTAGCTGGCCCCGAAGATGGCGACGAAGAGGAGCACCACCCCCACCAGAGTGATGCCCCAACCCTTCACGCGGGCCATGGGATGTTCCGGCGTGCCCGCTGCCACTGCTCGGAACGGGGTTCCACCTTCCCGTTCCGAGCAGTTCGCAGCATCGGTTCCCGCGACATTGTGTGGACGGCTAGCTCATGCGACTTACAGCGGAGGCTGCCACCGGGCCGGCCCCCGAGACCGGAGGGGGAACGGAGGAGGTCCCGGAGGCCGGGCCCGGTGGCGGTCCCGCCAGCGGCCCGTGGGCCATGAGGCGGGAAAGGGGGATGAACGAACGGGTCGCGGAGGCGATCCGGCGGCGGGCGATCAGGAGGAGACCGGTCAACCCCATCCCTGACAGCAGGACGATGGGCAGCGTGCCGGCCCAGAACTCACCGGTGTGCACCGTCGTCACACCGGGCACCACGGACGCGGCCGGGGGGGTGACCGGGTTGGCGACCGTGGACTCCGGCGGGGCCGGGATCGCGGTGAGCGGCGGCGGTGCCGGTGACGTAATGACCTTGGAGCCCGTGCCGGGAGTGTCGGTGGCCGTGACCTTGGCATCGCCCACGTCAAGGATGACGAGGCCTCCGAGCAGCTCCAGCTTGAGGTCGGCGGACTCGGCCGAACCCGAGTGCCCGTCGCCGGAAACGGAGGTGGCGGGCGGTGTGATCTGCAGCACCGGGCTGGCGGAACTGGGGAGGACCGCACCCAGTGAGGCGAGGAGGCCGCTCAGGACGCTGTCGAGGTCGGATAGCGCAATGGTGGTGGGGGCACCACCGAGGGTGGAGATGGTGATCGTCCCCACCGTGGGCGGGTTCGGCACCGAGACGACGCCGGTGGTGGTGTCGAGCTGGATCGATGCCGTGTTCGGTCCTAGGGACAAGTCAACCGCGCCCAGGAGGTTGATGTGCACGCCCTGGGTGGTCGCCGTCGAGGTCTGTATGGTGTCGCCGCTGCTGCCGCTGCTGCCGCTGATGCTGGTGGCGATGGTGGAGGTCGAGTGGCCCAGGGCGACCGTGAGCAGGGGGGTCGATCCGGTCAGGCTGCTCAGGGCACCGCCGAGTGCCGGCAGCGCGGCGGTCACTCCGGCCAGGACCTGGCAGAGGGGGCTCAAGGGGCTGCTCGAGGACGGTGCGGGAATCGGCGGCGCACTGGGATCGACCGCGCCGAGAAGCTGGTTGACCGTGGTCAGGAGGCCGGTGACCACGGCGGTCGGAACGGCGGCGGACGCGGCGGACGAGCCTGATGAGCTCGGGCACAGTGCCCCGGAGCCCAGCACTCCTGACAGACCGGGGATCGAGTCCAGGGCCAGGGTCACCGAGGACGTGCCGAGATCCCCCTCACCGCTGGCGGTGGGATTCCCGCTCGAGTCCTGCGACGCCGTTGCGTGGCCGCAGGCCAGGGCCAGGTTGAGCACGCCGAGGGCCAGGTTGGTCAAGCAGGCGGTGGCCGGCGTCGGGGTGCCGGTCGAACCGGCGGTGGCGGCCGAGGCTCGCTGCGTCGTGTCGACGAGGTCGCCCGAGGAGAGGGGGCTGGTGGCCGAGCTCGGGCAGGGGCTGGTGGTGGAGGCGAGCGTGACACAGACTCCGGTGCCCGATGCGTCGACCGGGCCGGCCTTGGTGGAGTCGGCCGCCGAACCGGCACCGGTCACCTGCGCCGTGTTGAGCAGGCTTAGCGAGATGAACCCGCCGTTGGCCGTCAACCCGTAGGAGGACTGGCTGGCTGCACCTGCGCTCGACGACAGGGCGAGGACGGTCACAGCGGCCAGGAGGGCGAACGCTGATCTCCGTAAGCGACTACTCATGTGACATCCCCCCTTTACCGCCTGGGCCCAGTTGTTGCTGTGGGGAGAAACGAATCGGGGCGGGGAATCTTGCGACCTCGCCAGAAGAATTCGGAGCCCCGGCGAACAGCTGTTTTCCCTGCTCGTGCGGCAAACCACCAGGGGGAGCCCTCCTGCCCCCCTACCCTTGCCCGGGTGAGCACTGCCCACACCGCCCTGATCGTCCTGGCCGGGGTCGGGGCTGGATTCTTCAACGGGGTGGCCGGGGGTGGCAGCCTGATCTCATTCCCCCTCCTGCTGGCGCTCGGGTATCCCGCCCTCACGGCCAACGTGACGAACACCATCGGCATCTGGCCCGGCTACCTGGGCAGTGCGGCCGGCTTCCGCGCCGAGATCACCGGTCAACGCGGGCGGCTGGCCCGACTCAGCCCGGCCTCCGTCATCGGGGCCGTTTTGGGCGCCGTGCTCCTCCTGACCACCTCGTCCGCCACCTTCACCCGCCTCGCCCCCTGGCTGGTCCTGGGGGCGACCGCCCTCTTTGCCGCCCAACCGTTCCTCCGGCGTGCCCTCGACGGTGCCTCCCCCACCCCCCGGGACCGTCCCCTCATCCTGATGGCGGGGACCTTCGTGATCTCCGTCTACGGCGGCTATTTCGGGGCCGGCATGGGGGTCATGCTCATGGCCGTCCTCGGCCTGGCTCTGCCCGACTCCATCGGCCGCACCAGCGGGCTGCGCTCCCTACTCTCCATGCTGGTAAACGGCGTCGCCGCCGCCGTCTTCCTCATCCATGGGGGCCTGGCGTGGCAGGCCGTCGGCCTGCTGGCCGCCGGGAGCCTGATCGGCGGGTGGATCGGGGCCCGGGTCTCCCTGGCCATCCCCGCCGCGGCCCTGCGCGCCGTGGTCATCGTCATCGGCCTGGGCACGGCCGTGCGGCTGCTCGTGTAGGCGACGATGGTTCTCTCGCGCGTTCCTGAGTGGCTCTGCTGAACTGTGCCTGTATGCAGGCGAAGCCGACCGGCTCGGTCTTGTCCGGGTTTCCGAGGATCGCCCGCTCGTTCCCAAGCCTCAGATCGGCCTCAACGGGTGCGCTCCTTGCCCCCTGGACTCCAGTGCCGGCAGCCGGACCCGCCGGAAGTCCATCTTCGCCGCGACACCACCCCGCCCCCCGGCCTTCGCCAGGTAGAGGCCGGCATCGGCGTCGCGAAAGAGCCGCTCCGTTGTCGGTTCCGTGCTGTCCAGGACGGCGTCGCCGATGCTGACAGAGAGGTCCAAACCTCCTGGTCGGGTCAGTAACCCAGACAACCGTTCGGCGATGCGTCGCACGCTTGCCAATGAAGTGGCGGGAAGGATGACGGCGAACTCGTCACCTCCGAACCGGGCCCCGACATCGAAGCTTCGGCTGGTGTGCTGCAGGACCGACCCCACGACTGCCAACGCCTCGTCCCCCGCAAGATGCCCGTGGGCGTCGTTGTACTCCTTGAACAGGTCCACATCGGCGATCAGGAGGCCCAATGGTTCTGAAAAGCGAAGAGCCCGGTTTACCTCCGCCTCGAGGCGTTCGAAGAAGGCACCGTGGTTGAGGCAGCCCGTGAGCCCGTCCGTCTGAGCCAGGCGCAGGATCTCGGCGAAGTGACCGGCCTGTTCGCACTCATAGCGGGTCCGGTTGAACGCCCACACCAGAGCCAGGATGATCATCCCGCCGAAGAGTGCCATGAGGACGGGCAGGTTGGCATCCGTCTCCGCGAGGTGCGGATCGGTGATGGCCACCACGCTGAGCTCAATGACGGCAGCGCCCGCGCACGTCCAAACTGCCGGCAACGAAAGCCCGAGAGCGGCATTGGCGAGAGGGAGCGTGAGTAGGTACACCAATGGGCTGTCGAGCCCGTTGTCGACCACACAATTGGCGGCGAGCACCGCCCCGACGATGAGAGTGGCGGCCAGGATGAACCGTTCCCGCCAGGGCTTCCCGGCAACAACGCCGGCCCAAGGGATGACCCCGACGGCGGCCACAACGAAGAGCGCCGTATCGGCCTTGAGGATTCCCCTGTGAGGACCACTCGACGTGGAGAACAGGTAGACGAGGATGAGGATGCTCTCTCCGGCCAGGACGAGGAAGCTGGCACGAACGTAGAAGTCCCAGAACCTCCGCTTACTGCCGACTGAGTCTGGTGCCAGCCGCGTGGTGGCCTCGCCAGGGTGTGCTCTCATTTTCCACCCCTGAAGACCTTCTCCACTCCTCATTGTGGACGGGGGCCCGAAGCGGCCGCTAGAGGCAAACGTCCCGAACCGGATGTCTCGGGCGAACCCGGCGCTGGCGCGCCACGGCCGGGGCGCCGACCAGTGGGCCGGCGGAGTTCAGCCGGCCACAAACGGGTAGTGGCCGATCACGGCGTTCTTCAGGACCCGGTGCTGCAGCAGCCGCTCCCGGAGGGCCTGCGCCTGGTCGATCGGGACGAATTGCACCGTGTCCCCCGGTGCGCACTGGCCGAGCCGGCCGTGGTCGACCACGGCCACCACCGCCACCACCGGGTACCCGCCGAGGGTGGCGTGATCGGGCATCAACACGACCGGATCGCCGCCCGGCGGCACCTGGACGGCGCCGGTGACCATGCCCTGAGGGTCGAGTTCCGAGGAGTCCCGGTGGGCCGACCGCAAGCGCAGGTCACCCCCCTCGGACTTCAATCGCAGGCCGACCCGGTTGCTCTCGTGCTCGACGGTGAAGAGTGCCTCGGACAGCTCCCGCAACACGTCTGCCGCGAACCACTCCGGGTGCGGACCCGGCACCACCCTGAGCACGATGGGCGCGCCCGCTTCGGTTCCGGCGGGCGCGGCACCGAGGTGATCGCCCAGCGGAGGCGTCCACGGCCCGGCAAGGAGCCGTTGGCCCGCCGTCACGCTCCCGGGGCCCAACCCGCAGAGTTGGTCACTCGACATGCTCCCGAACATGGTCGGCCCGACGAAGCCTCCCGCCACGGCCGCGTAGGTGCGGATCCCCTGGCGCAACGCTCCGATCTCCAGCACCTGGCCCACGGCGACGGGCAGCACCTGACCGGCGGCGGCAACTTGGCCGTCCAACCTGATGTCAGGTACGCCACCGACCACAGCCACATGGCTCGGACCGAGGCAGCGCAGCGCGGGCCCCCGGGCCGTGATCTCCAAGGCGCCGGCCTCTGCCGGATTGCCGACCAACCGGTTGGCCAGCCCGAAGGAGACCGGATCGGCCGGTCCGGCCGCCGGCACCCCGCTGGCGGCCACGCTTCTCCGCCCTCCGTCCTGCATGACGGTGTACAAACCGGGCTGCAGGACCTCGAAGGCCTGACGCGCCGAAGCCGGCGCCGACCACGCCGGGGCCACCGGGGGCGGGGGCTCAACCGAGTCGTCCCCCGTGGCCACCGTGAACTGCACCAGGTCGCCCGGGACGAGCCGGGAGTAGGGCGGCTCCCACGGTGAGAACATCGACACGCCGGTGCGGCCGATGAGCTGCCACCCGCCGGGCGAACCGGTCGGATAGACGGCGGCCTGCCCGTTGGCCAGCGCGACCGATCCGGGCGGGACGGCCGGACGGGGCCGGGCCCGTCGCGGCACGTGTTGCAGCGGCTCGGGCACACCGTCGAGATAGGCGAAGCCCGGCGAGAACCCGACCACCGCCACCGTCAGCGGACGTGCCGTCATCATCCGGGAGATTTCGGCGGGCGTCCACCCCGAGATCGCCGCCACCTCGTTCAGGTCCGGTCCGTCGAAGACGCTCGGGACGGTGATGAGCTTCCCGGCCACCTCCTGCAGTTCGTGATCGCCGTGGGCGGCCGCTCGCCCCGCGACCTCGTGCATCAGCTGGCGCACCTGGTCGAGCTCGGCATCCGGCGAGTCGAGGGCCACCATCACCGTGGCGTGTCCGACGACGATTTCACAGCCCCCCTCTCCGCTGGACGCTTCCGGCGGACCCACGGTCCCGACCAGCTCGCGGGCCAGCTCCCGGGCCAGTTCCCTTCCGGTGGCGGCGTCCCGCACCCCGACGAGGAGCGCCCGGTCCCCCAGATCCCGCACCACCCCCACCGGCACCGAACGGTTCACGCGGCCGGTGGGGGAGCCACCACTTCCATCCCGCAGTCCACGAGCGCCCGCCGCACCGCCGCCGCCATGGCCGGCGCGCCGGGAGTGTCACCGTGGATGCACAAGGTGTCGACCCGCAGCGCGAGAGGAGCACCGTCGGCGGTCGCCACTCGGCCGTCGCGGGCGAGGCTGACCGCCTGTCGGGCCGCCATGTCCGGATCACTCAGCACAGAGCCGGCCACCCGGCGCTCCAGCAGCCCGCCCGTGCTGGCATAGGCCCGATCGCAGAAAGCCTCTTCCAGCACCCCCACCCCACCCCGCCGGGCCAGTTCCACCGCGGGGCTTCCGGCCCGCAGGACCAGCACCGTGCCCGGCGCGCACACGGAGCGCCAGGCGTCCAGCAGGGCCGTCAAGGCCGGCCCCCCTCGGGCCACCTCGCCGTAGAGCGCTCCGTGGGCCTTCACCGAAGCGACCGTCGTCCCGGCGGAGCTGCACACGAGGGCGAGCGCCTCCAGCTGCCGGCGCAGCGTCGCCGTCAAGGCGCCCGCGTCCATCTCCATGGGCCGGCGACCGAAGCCGGTGCGGTCCGGATAGGACGGATGGGCGCCGATGCGCACTCCGTGGCCCAGCGCGGCTTCCACGGTGGCGTGCATGGACGCTTGGTCACCGGCATGGCCGCCGCACGCCACGTGCGCCGACGTGACCAGTCCCAGCAATGCCCGTTCGACCCGGATGGCGCCCTCCTCCGACGCTTCTCCCACGTCTGCATTCAGATCGATGCACCGCCGGCTCATTGCCTTCACCCGGCCTGGAGGTCGTCCACCACCACACCGTCGCGGAAGACGACCCGCTGGTTCCGGCGGGTGGGCACCCGGCTGCCACCCAGGACCGAGCCGGTCAGGTTGAGAGGGTCGGCGCCGGCCACCACCAACTGCTCCCCGTCGGGGGCACGGCGGTGCACGCGCAGCAACGCACCGGCGGCCTCGGGCAGCGCATATTGCTCACCGGCCAGCCCCACCACGAACCGCCCTCCGAGGGCCAGGCCGCGCGCCTCCAGCCGGCGCAGGGCCCACACCACCTCGCGCCAGGGCAGCCGGAACGGCTCCCGCGCCCACACCTCCCAGGCCACCACACCCCAACGAGCCAGCAACTGCCAGGCGATCGCCTCGGCCAGCTCCTCGTTGCCGGGCAGGAGCACCTCTGCGGGGACCGCACCGTCGTCGGGTAGGAGCGACCAGCGCCCTTCGCCGATGCCGGTGCCCACCGGTGCCCGCTGTCGGGCCAGCCCGGGCCGAGCCCCGGTCCGGGCGCCCGGCCGGCGAAGCGTCCGGGTTCGCCAGCGGTCGCGGACGGAGAGCAGCGCGCGCACCGCCGAGAAGGCGTCGGCCGTGACCAGGCCCCGGGACACCAGGTCCCACAAACCCTCGTCCACCTCGGCCGGGAGCCGGCCGGACAGGGTGGCCAGCTCGGGCCGGAAACACGCTCCCCGTTCCCGCAATGCAGCCAGGACGTCGAAGGACGCCCCCACCTCGGGCTCGGGCGGTGGGACGCCCGCCCGCACGGCGCGCAGCATGAAGGGCAGGTCCTCCCGGATCACGAAGGCCAGCGGCGTGGCCGAGGACGGCGTGGCGGCGCGCACGGCCATCCCGGCGCGCTCGGCGCGCTCGGCCCGTGGGGTGAGCCGGCCCCACACCACCTCGCCCGAGAGGCAGAGCTCGTCCAGCCAGCGGCTGTTATAGCCCTCGACCCGGGCCGGGAGGATGTGGGCCTCCCACTCCACCGCTGGCGCTTCAATCCCCTGGAGCTGCTCAAGCACCGCCAGCAGCCCGGCCCGACCTTCGACCCGGGTGCCCGGCGTGGCGTGCTGCCACTGCAGGAGGAAGCGGACAAAGTCGGTGATGGGGACGGGCTCGACCAGGCCGCGCCGCCGGCTGCGGCTGGCCCCATGGAGGCGGACGAGCAGATGGCGGGCGCACCAGCGCCCATCGGGGAGCTCCAGGGCCGCACCCCTCGCTTCCAGCCGGGCCAGGGCCGTGCGCGCCCGGGCCGCCGAAAGGGGGGCGCCCCTCGGTGCGCCGGAAGGCAGCGGGCCGTCGGCGGTCAACTCCTCGACCGATACCGGGCCGGCCAGCTGCAGGTGACCACCCACACAGGCGGCGGCGGCCTCGTCATCGTCCGGCAGGGCGAGCGCCGCGTCCCGGCACTCGGTCGGCACCCAGCAGCCGTTGAGCAGGCTGGCCCGCCCATCTTCGGCCAGGGCAGCGAACCAGGCCTCCCACTCCTTGACCGGGCGGCAGGCCAGCAAGGAGAGCAGGATGTCGTGCACCTCGTCGGCCGAGCGGGGCCGCGGCCGCACCTGCCGGAGCACCAGGGCCACCGCGGCCGGATCGAGGGCATCCAACTGGTCGACCGCCACCGGGAGGCCGTTGGGCCCGAGCTCGCCCAGGCCCCGGCGCAGGGAGAGGGCCCGGGTGCGCCGCTCCTCCAGGGGTGCACCGTCGAGGAAGGTGAACGGCCGACCGCTGAGTATCCCGTGGGAGAACGGTGAGGGCTCCGACGATTCGACGGTGTGCACCTCCACCGCACCGGACTCCACCCGGGACCACAGCTCGACCAGCCCCTCCACCGAGAGGCCCTCATGCAGGCAGTCGTGGATCGTCTGGCGGGCCAGCACGTGGTCGGGCACGGAGACGGGTCCCGGGGGGGCGTTCTCCTGGCAAGCGGCCAATCCGGGCCACACCGCGGCGAGGAGGTCGTCGGCCTCCATGCGCTGGAGGTGGATGGGACGGCGCTTGCCACCGCGCATTCGCGGGAGGACCAAGGACCGGTTCAGGTTCCAGCGCCAGCGCGCCGCCAGCATCGGGTGCGGCAGCACGGCCTGGGTCAGGACGGCGGCCGCGTGCGCGCTCGACAGCATCGACTGCACCCGGGTCAGCGGGAAGCTGTGCTGGGGACCGAGGGACAGGACGACCGTGTCGTCATCCGCCGCGGCCTGCAACTCGAAGTCGAAGGAGACGCAGAAGCGCTTGCGCAGCGCCAGGCCGAGGGCGCGGTTGATGCGGCCACCGAAGGGTGCGTGAATGATGAGCTGTGTTCCCTCGCTGTCGTCGAAGCAGCGCTCGACCACGATGCGCCGTCGGGTGGGCAGGCAGCCCAGCGCGGCCAGGCCGGCGGCGCAGTAGGCGACCACCTGCTGGGCCACTTCCGGCGACACTCCGGCGCGCTCTCTCACCAGGCGGCGCGCCCCGTCATCGTCCCCGGCGCGTAAGTACGGTTCGAGCGCGCTGCGCAGCTCGCTCACCGCTTCGGACAGCTCAGCCGTGCGCGCCGGGGCTTCCCCCAACCAGAAGGGCACGGTCGGCGGCAGGTCACCGGCGTCGTGCACCCTGACGGTGCCCACCTCCACCTTGGCCACCCGCCACGAGTGGGTGCCGAGGAGGAAGATGTCTCCGGCCATCGCCTCCACCGCGAAGTCCTCGTGTACCGAGCCGACGGTGATCCCCTCGGGATCGAGGACGACGCGGTAATCCCCGGTCTCGGGAATGGCGCCACCACCGGTCAGCGCGGCCAGTCGCGCCCCGCGCCGCGCCCGCAGGCGGCCGTTGACCGCATCGAGGTGGAGGTGGGCCCCGCGGCGCCCGCGGCCCGTCTCGATCCCCCAGCTCACCAGGTCCACCACGTCGTCGAAGTCCCGCCTGGCCAGGTCCGCGTACGGAGCGGCCCGGCGGACCAGGGCCCAAAGATCTTCCACGTCGCGTTCCTCCACCGAGGCCACCTCGGCCACCAGCTGCTGGGCCAGGACGTCCAGCGGAGCCACCGGGGGCTCCAGCAGGTCCAGCCGGCCCTGGCGCACGGCCGACAGCAACGCGGTGCACTCGACCAGCTCGTCCCGGGTCATCGGGTAGAGCCGGCCCGCCGGCACGCCGTCGCGCTGGTGGTTGGCCCGCCCGACCCTCTGGAGGAAGGTGCCGATGGCGCGGGGCGAGCCGATCTGGCACACCAGCTCGACGGGCCCGACGTCGATGCCCAGCTCAAGCGAGGCCGTGGCGACCAGGGCGCGCAGGTCTCCCGCCCGCAGGCGGGTCTCGACGATGCGGCGCCGCGCCGCCGAGAGGCTGCCGTGATGGGCGGCCACCAGCAGGGAGGCGTCCACGTCTCCGCCGCCGGGCTCGGTGCCGGTGTCGGTGTCGGTGGCCAGGCGCTCAGCCAATTGATGGGCCACGCGTTCGGCCATCTTGCGGGTGTTCACGAAGACCAGGGTGGTGCGGTGCCGGCGGGTGTGCTCGGCGATGCGATCGAGGATGTCGGAGAATTGCGCGCCGCTGGCCACCGCCTCGAGCTCGGAGCCGGGGAGCTCAATGGCCACGTTCAGCTCGCGGGCGTGACCGCAGTCGACGATGACCGTCGGCGGGCGGTCGGCGTGCACGCCGGAGAGCAAACGGGCTACGACGTCCAGTGGGCGCTGGGTGGCCGACAGTCCGATGCGCTGCAGGTGCGCGCCGCCTTCCGCAACCAGCGCGTCGAGGCGCTCAAGGCTGAGCGCGAGGTGGCTGCCGCGCTTGTCACGCGCCAGCGTGTGGACCTCGTCGACGATGACGGTGCGCACGCCGCGCAACATGGCGCGCCCGGCCGGAGCGGTGAGGAGGAGGTACAGCGACTCGGGTGTCGTCACCAGGAGGTCGGGCGCCTGCTTGCGCATAGCGGCGCGCTCGGCCGGTGGTGTGTCACCGGTGCGCACGGCGATGCGCAGCCCGGGATCGCCGTAGCCCAGCCGGGCGGCCTCCTCCCTGATTTCGGCCAGCGGGACGTGGAGGTTCTCGTGCACGTCGACGGCCAGGGCACGCAGCGGGGAGATGTAGAGCACCTCGGCGCTGCCCCCCACCCGTGTCCCCGCATCGGCGGCCCGGTAGGCGGCATCGATGGCCACCAGGAACCCCGTCAGCGTCTTGCCGGTGCCGGTGGGCGACGCCACCAGGACATCGCTCCCGGCGGCGATGTGGGGCCACGCCGCCGTCTGGGGTGCCGTCGGGCCCTCGGGGAAGCGGCGGGCGAACCAGCTCGCCACGGCCGGGTGGAAGCGGGTCTCGGTCGTGGCGGTCGGCACCGCCCTATTCCACCAGGGTGCTGTGACGCTGACGAGTGCGGCCTCCGAAACGGTGGGTCATGTGGGACGCCGGCCCCAGCAGGAGATCATCGGGGGCTGGGCCAGATCGAGCCTCCCGGCAGCCACGTTGGCCAGGTGTCGCTCCACCTCGGCCTCAGTGGCGATGCCTTGGTCGACCAGCTGGTCCCGGATAATCCCCATGGTCGCCCTCTCCAGCCGGGCGCAGGCCGGGTGGGCCACCGGGAAGGCCGCATCGGCGGCCACGTCCCCCAGGCCGGCGGCCCGCAGCAGGCGGGGGAGCGTGCGGCCGAAGGCCAGGTCCACCCCCCGCTCGGCCATCAGGGCACGGAACCCGGTGCGCAGCCTGTTGGCCAGTGCCTCCTCGGGGCCGAGCTCCTCCAGGCAGCTCAGGGGCTGCAACCCCGGGTCGGCGTCCTCAATGAAGAGCCATCCACCCGGGCGGACGGCCGCCACCATGCTCCCGAGGGCGACCTCCCGATCAGGGGCGTGGCACAGGACGAGGCGGGCGTGGACCAGGTCGAAGGGACCGGCCGGGGAAGGGTCGTGCACCACGTCGTGCCGCCGGACCTCCACGTGGGGGCCGGCCGTTCCGGCGAGGCGCGACACATCGACGTCGGTGGCCAGGACGTGTCCGGCCGGCCCGACGCGTTGCGCCAACCACTGCACCACCGAGGTCCCGCCCGCCCCCACCTCCCAGCACCGCCAACCGGGGTCGAGGCCGAGCCCCTCCATGTGCCGGAAGGTGGAGGGGTCGAACAGGGAGGCGAAGGCGGCGAAGCGCTCCATCACCGCGGGTGCGTCGTTGGCCAGGAGGTAGCCGTCCCGGGAAACAGCGTCGGGGGTCACGCGATCGGGGTGGGGGTCCGGGTCGGGGTCGGCGGTTCCGACGGCGAGAGCTCGTGCGAGGTCCCGATGTAGCGCTCAAGGACGTCGGCCACCTCGGCCCGCCCCTCCTCCATCATGGCGGCCGTCCCCGAGAAGTCCCGGTACTGCGCCGATGGCTCACCCCCACCGCTGAAGACGACCACCTCCACCCCGGGAGGCAGCGAGGCCAGCTCGCGCACGAAGCGCGCGTGGATGGCCACGAAGAAGGCGGTCAGCGCGGCCTCGGCCGGGCGCTTGGGTTGGCGGGGGTGGTAGTGCAGCGGCCCGCAGAGCAGCACGTAGATCCTGGTGCACCCGGCGGCCAGGGCCCGGCTCATGGGCACGTTGTTGACCACCCCCCCGTCGACGAGGACGTCGCCGTCAATGGTCACGGGAGGGAAGATGGAGGGAATGGCCGAGGAGGCCAGGATGGCATCGACGGCGGAGCCATGGCCGATCCAGCGTTCCCGCCCGTCGGTGAGCGACGTGGCCACGACTTCGAAGGGGATGACCGTCTCCTCCAGTTTCTCGAACTCAATTCCCGCCTCAATGATGGCCCGGAGCCCGGTGTTGGCATGGACGGCCGGTCGCTTCTGGAGGAAGGCCCACGGGCCGTCGAGGGCACTGCGGGGGAAGATGTCCGTGCCCTTCACGGTGCGCCAGATCTCGGCCATCCGCTCTATCCCCTCTAGGGTCGGATCACCGGCATAGGCCGCACCGTTGATGGCCCCCACCGAGGCGCCGTAGACGCGGTCCGCCTTGATGCCCCGCCTGATGAGCTCCTCCAGCATGCCGACCTGGACGGCGCCCCGGCTGCCCCCTCCGGCCAGGACGAAGGCGGTGCGCGGTCGGGGGCGGTGCGCCAGGCCACGGGCGGCGTCGCGGCGTCGGTCCCGACGGGACCGCAGGCGCTCGGTCCAGGTGGGCATCCTCAACTCCCCGGGGGCGTTCCCGGTGCGGGTGGGAGCTCGCCCTCCCGGCGCCGGAGCCAGGCGTCGCGCCCGGCCCGGTCCCGGCGGATGGCCCAGGTGAGCACGGCGACGGCCAGGACGACGAAGGCCGCCACGAAGATCCCGAACAGGACGAAGAACGCGGTGTCCATGGCACTCGCCAGGGTAGAGGAATGCCCGCCGGACGTGTCACACCCCGCTGGCACACTGCCGGCATGGTCGTGATGGCACCCGCAGTGGCTCACCGGGGGGGGACAGAGAGTCGGGCCGGACGGGACGACGTCCTGGCCCTGCTGCGGAACGGCTCGGGGCAACGGCCCCGGTTCGACCCCGGACTGGCCGGCGGGCTGCGGGCCTGGTTGGAGGATGCCGCCTGCGAGGTGGTCACGGCGCGCGGCGACGGGGCCCCGGTGCTGTTCCTCGGTGCCCGTCAGCTCCTGGGTGAGCCGGGGAACGGGGTGGGAGAGGCGTTCTCCTGGCCGATGGTCACGGCGTGCCTGGTCCACGCCCTCTTCCGCCAGATCGTCCTCACCGGGTCGGTGGGTGACCCGCTGTCCGACGGGACCGGCGCCCTGCGCGTCGACCCGGGCCGGGCCGGGCTCGTGCGCCACATTGAGGCACTCCCGGCCCCAGAACGGGAGGCGCTCGCCGGGGTGCTGGCCGGCCACGTCGCCCACCTCACCGCCCTCACGCCCCACTTCGCCCCGGGCTGGCTCCCCCGGACAGACGATCGCGTCGCCATCCCTCTCGCGGGGGGGCGGGTCGTGCTCCACGGTGTGTTCGACCTCCTCGTCGGAGCCCCGGTGGCCGCCACCGCATCTCAGTGCGCGCTCGGGCTCACTTCCGGTGGCCCGTGGGAGCGGGCGTGGCGGGTGCTGCACTATCTCGCCCTCCTCGAGACCCTGCGTAGCGGCACTCCCCCGTTCCGGCTGGCCCTCATCCATTCGGCGTCGGGCCGCACGGCCGTGGAGGACGTGCGGGAGGAGCACCTGCGCGCCGTCGTGGCTCACCTGGTGGCCCGGCTCTCCGGAATTGCGGGCGCCCATGGCTGAGGGCCCGGGCCCCGCCCGGCTCACCGATCTGCTGGTCGCCCCGGCCCCTGCCATCAATCCTGAGGCTTGGCGCGCCGCCACCGCTTGGTCCGCCGAGGCACTGTCCGGACTGGCCGCAGGCGGGGCGGGCGGCGGTCCGAGGCGCCTCACCGAGTACCAGGTCCGCCGGGCGCTCTCATCGGGGGACCCGTGGCCCGAGACCCCGTTCGCCTGGTCGGCCCGCACCACCCGGAGGGCGCTCGGTCTGCACGCCGTCCGCTTGCTGGTGGCCGGCCGGGTCCGCAACCCCACCGACGGTGTGCGGGCCGCCCTGGCCGAGGCCACCCGCGGGGCCGGGGACGGCCGGCGGCCCCGCTGCGCCATGGACCGGTGGTTGAGTGGACTGCCCCCGGCCGGCCGGGCCGCGGTGGGTGCGGAGGCCGTCACCTGGTCCACCCGGCTGTGGTGCGCCCTGGACTGGGAGGCTCTGGACGGGCCGGTGGTCATCGGCCGGGACCACTGGTGGGACGGCCCCAGATCCTCCCTGCTGGCCCTGCGGAGCCGGGCCGAGGTGCGGACCGCGTCGGCCCACCTCGTCGTCCTGTCAGGGTCCCGGCGCAGCTCGGTCCGCTCCGAGCTCAGCGTGGTGGCGCTGGTCGAGGCCCTGCGGTCCCGGGAAGGGTACGTGCCCGGGCGGATCGTCGGATGGTGGCCCGACTCCGGCCACCTGGTGCGGGTCGAGGTGGAACCGGCGGTGCTCAGCGAAGGGGTGGCGGCCGTGGAAACGACTCTGCGGGGACGCCAAGGAAGGGCAGCGGCCTGAGCACGGCGCCCGGTGGCGTATCGTTGCCTCCCCCATGCAGACACGCGACGACATCCGCAACGTGGCCATCGTGGCCCACGTCGACCACGGCAAGACGACCCTGGTCGACGCCATGCTCCGGCAGACCGGTGCCTTCGGAGCCCACCAGGAGATGACCGACCGGGTCATGGACTCGGGCGACTTGGAGCGGGAGAAGGGCATCACCATCCTGGCCAAGAACACGGCCGTGCGCTGGGGCGGGATGAAGATGAACATCATCGACACCCCGGGGCACGCCGACTTCGGCGGTGAGGTCGAGCGCGGCCTGAACATGGTCGACGGGGTGCTGCTGCTGGTCGACGCCTCGGAGGGCCCGCTGCCCCAGACCCGCTTCGTGCTGCGCAAGGCATTGGAATCGCGCCTGCCCGTCGTCCTGGTGATCAACAAGGTGGATCGGGCCGACGCCCGCATTGAGGAGGTGGTGCACCAGGTGGAGGAGTTGTTCTTGGACCTCGATGCCGACGAGCACCAGATCGACTTCCCCATCCTGTACGCCAACGCACGGGCCGGCTGGGTGAGCACCGAGCGCCACGTCGTGGGCGAGAATGTCAACCCGCTCTTCCAGGCGATCATCGATCACATCCCGGCCCCCCGCTTCGACGAGGCGGCACCGACGCAGGCCCTGGTGTGCAACCTGAGCGCTTCGCCCTACGTCGGGCGACTGGCCATCTGCCGCGTCTACAACGGCGAGCTGGTCAAGGGCAGCACCATCGGGTGGTGCAAGCTCGACGGGACGATCGAGAAGTCCAAGATCACCGAGATGTACGTCACCGAGTCACTGGAGCAGGTGGCGGCCGAGACGGCCGGGCCGGGCGAGATCGTCTCGGTGGCCGGGCTGGCCGAGGTGACCATCGGCGAGACCCTGGCTGACGCCGACAACCCGGTGGCTTTGCCGGCCATCACGGTGGACGAGCCCAGCCTGGCCATGACCATCGGCATCAACACCTCGCCGCTGTCGGGCCAGGACGGCACCAAGCTGACGGCGCGGCTGCTCAAGTCGCGCCTTGACGCGGAGTTGGTCGGCAACGTGGCCATCCGGGTGGCACCGACGGACCGGCCTGACACCTGGGAGGTCCTGGGGCGGGGCGAGCTGCAACTGGCCGTGCTGGTGGAGACCATGCGGCGCGAGGGTTTCGAGTTGACCGTGGGCAAGCCGCAGGTCGTGACCCGGGAAGAGGAAGGGAAGGTGCTCGAGCCGGTGGAGCGGGTGTCGATCGACGTGCCCGATGACTACCTGGGTGTGGTGACCCAGCTGCTGGCCCTGCGCAAGGGGACCATGGTGGAGATGGTCAACCACGGTACGGGTTGGGTGCGCCTGGACTACCGGGTCCCGGCCCGGGGCCTGATCGGCTTCCGAACGGAGTTCCTGACCAACACCCGCGGCACGGGCGTCCTGCACCACATATTCGACGGCTGGGAGCCGTGGCACGGCGAGCTCAAGACGCAGCGCAACGGCTCCATGGTGGCCGACCGGCGGGGCCTGACCACCACCTTCGCCCTGATGAACCTGCAGGAGCGGGGCACGCTGATCGTCGGCCCGGCCGAGGAGGTCTACGAGGGCATGGTCATCGGGGAGAACGCCCGGCAGGAGGAGATGGACGTCAACCCGACCAAGGAGAAAAAGCTCAACAACATCCGCTCGTCGACGGCGGAGGAATTCGAGCGCCTGACGCCGGCCCTGAACTTCTCGTTGGAGCACGCCTTGGAGTTCATCGCCGATGACGAGTGCGTGGAGGTCACGCCCAGGGTCGTCCGCCTGCGCAAGATGGTCCTCGACCAGGCGGTGCGGGGCCGCAGCCGGAGCCGGGCCCGGGATCAGAGCACCTAGCATGAGCCCGCGGGAGGGATGGCAGAGCGGACAAATGCGCAGCTCTTGAAAAGCTGTGAGGTGCAAGCCTCCGTGGGTTCGAATCCCACTCCCTCCGCTCAGCCGGTCGGGTCCTCGACCTGCTCCATGAACTCGAGCCGGATGTTGCCGGGGGCTTCGACAAAGGCGATGCGCCGGGTGCCGAAGGTGCCGGTCACCGTGCGCGGGCCCCACAGGACGCTGTGGCGGGCCAGCTCGGCGTCGAGGTCGTCGACGAAGAGCGCCGGGTGCAGGAAGCCCTCGGCGGGGAGCGCGGTGGCGTCCTCGTAAATGGCCTTGGTGAAGAGCGTCAGGGCGAGGGCGCCCAGCTGGACGTCGGCCCGCCGGCCGTTCTCCCAGTCGGTCGGCGGCGTGACCGTGGCGCCGGCCGATCGGTACCAGGCGCAGGCGGAGTCGAGATCGGCCACCTTCACGGCCAGATTGGCCATCCCGGTCACCGCCATCAGTGCAGCGGCGTGCCGTAGAGCGAGCCCAGCTGCTCGGCGATCAGCTCCAGGCGCACCCCGTCGGGATCGGAGAAGTAGAGCGACACCTCACTGTCGGTGTGGGTGGGGACGCCGGCCTCTTCGAGCCGTCGGCGGGCGGCGTCCCATTGGGTTTGCTCAACCGATATGGCCAGGTGATGGAGCCCGCCGATGACCTCAGCGTACGGACCGAGGTCGAGCCCGGGGAAGTCGAAGAAAGCCAAGGAGTTGTCCTGCCCGATATCGAAGAACAGATGCGTCGAGCCCTGGTAGTCCCGGTTCTCGAAGATCTCCACCAGGGGGAAGCCCAGGAGCTCGCTATAGAAGCGGATGGTGCGCTCGACGTCGGTGCACATGAGGGCCACGTGGTGCACGCCGCGGGCGATGGACGGCGGTCGGGCCGCCGGTTCGGTCAGGTAGCGGGCCCGGAGGCGTTCCCGCTCGGCCGTCCGCGCCGCACGGTCGACCCTCACAACCCCAGGAGCCAGGCGGCGTTGGCTCCCAACAACTTGGATCGCGCGCTGTCGGTGAGCCCGGCCGCGGCCATGTTGGCTGCGGCCATGGGGTCGGCCACGCCCTCGGCGTGGGGCCAATCGCTGCCGACCATGAAGGTCTGCTCACCCACGCTGCCGACCAGCCGATTGGGCATCTCGTAGGGCAGCGCCGCCACCCGCACCTGGCGCAGGAAATAGGACGACGGCCGCTCGGCCAGAGGACGGAACGGCGCGCCATGACGTTGGGCGTAGAAGTCCGACGCTCCGTCCAGGTGGAGGAGGAAGCTCGGGACCCAGCCGGCCGTCAACTCGACCACCCCGATGCGCAGTTCGGGGAAACGCTCAAGCACGCCGTAAAGGATCAGGTTGGCCAGGGCGACGGCCGGTGCCAGCCACAAGAAGATGGAATCGAACAGCTGCTCTCCCTGCTCGTCCTCGCCTTCACGCCAGGCCGGATGGATCGGGCTCTCGAATCCCGACACATGGAAGACCGGCGCCACACCATGCGTGCTGAAGGCGGCCCAGACCGGATCGAAGTCAGGATGCGAGAGCGGCTTCCCGTCGACGGGAGCCGGCGCGATCATGGCCAGCCGCACCCCCTGCGCCCGTATCCGGGCGATCTCTTCCGTGGCCCACTCGGGATCGTGCAGGAGGAGATGGGCCACGCCGAACAACCGGCCCTCCCCTTCGCCACATGCTTCCGCCATGAACCGGTTGTAGGCCCGGGCGTTGGCGCGCTGGGCCGGGCGATCCGAGGCCAGCATCTGCTCCCACAAAAGTCCGTAGTTGGGAAAGAGCACGGCGGCATCGATCCCGAACTCGTCCAGGGACTTCAGCCGGGGGCCCACCGTGCCGTAAGAGGGCGGCACGAGATCTTCGAAGCGGGCCGCCGCCCGCTCCCCCCGGAGTCGGCGGAGGCGGTCATCACCGATCAGCGACGACCGCTCGGGTATCGGGACCTCTATCGGCGTGAGCCGGCGGTCCCGCCACATGAGCCAGGGCCACCCGCCTTCGTCGTCCTCAATACGCAGGGCATCGTCGCGCCAAGCCGGCTCAATATGCTCGGCCCAGGTGCCCCGACTCTCGAAGAGGTGCTGGTCGACGTCGATGATCTGCGGTTCCATGGGCCCTCCCCACGCAGAGTACCAGCGGCGCCTCTTAGTCTCCTGGGAGTGGACCGAGAACTACGGGAGGGGGGCGGGCTGTGGGCTCCCGAGCGGCGAGCCCTCACCGTTGGCCTGGTCCTGACCGTCACCTTCATCGCCTCCGAGGCGCTGGCCGTCGTCACCGTGATGCCCCTGGTGTCCCACGACCTCAAGGGGCTGTCCCTCTACGGCTGGGTCTTCAGCATCTTCATGTTGGCCAGCCTCATCGGCATTGTGGTGGCGGGACGTGATGCCGACCGCCACGGTCCGGCGCGCCCCTACGTGGCCGGTCTCGTGCTCTTCGGAGCCGGGTTGGTGGTGGCCGGACTGGCTCCCTCCATGTCCGTCCTGGTGCTGGGCCGGGCCCTGCAGGGCCTGGGCGCCGGTGCCGTCCCGGCGGTGGCCTATGTCGTGATCGGCCGCAGCCTGCCCGAGTCCCTGCGCGCCCGCATGATGGCCGTCCTCTCCACGGCCTGGGTGGTGCCCGGCATTTTGGGGCCGGGGGTGGCGGCCGAAGTGGCCCACCTGGTCGGGTGGCGCTGGGTCTTCCTGGGTCTGGTGCCGCTGGTCGGCACCGCGGGCTCACTTGCCCTCCCGGCCCTGGTCCGCCTGGGGCGGCCCGACGTCGAGCCCGCCGATGAGCACACACTGGCCGACGCCATGCGCACCGCCGTGGGCGCCACCTTGCTTCTGGCCGCATTCAATGCACGCCCGGCGGCGGCGGGCGTCGCTCTGGGCGTCGCCGGCGTGCTGATCGGCGCCACCGCCCTCCGCCGCCTCCTCCCCGCGGGGACGCTGCGGGCCTCCCATGGCCTTCCGGCCACCATATTGAGCCGCGGTCTGCTGACGTTCGCCTTCTTCGGGGCTGACGCCTACGTGACCCTGACCGTCACCACCATTCGTCATCACAGCACGTTCACCTCGGGCGCCGTGGTGACCGCGTCGACTCTGGCCTGGACCGCAGGATCCTGGGTGCAGGCCCGGTTGAACGATCAGTGGGAGGGCAGGCGCCTGGTACGGCTCGGATTGATCTCAATCCTGATCGGGACGATCGGTATGGCCTGCCAGCTGCACGCCGCAGTCCCGGTCGGCGAGGGCTTCGCCGCCTGGGCCCTGGCCGGGTTCGGCATGGGCCTGGCCTACGCGCCCACGTCACTCATGATGCTGCGCGCCGCGCCGTCAGGTCGCGAAGGGTGGGCGTCGGCCTCCTTGAATCTGGTCGATGTGCTGGGCATCGCGTTCGGCGTCGGCCTGGGTGGTGCGGCCGTGGCGGCGGTGTCCCACAGCGCGCGCCCCGTGTCCACCGGGGTCGTGATCGCCTTCGCTGCCGCCGCTTGCGCGGCGTTGATGGCCATGTTCATCTCCCGCCGATTGCCGGGCACGGTCAACCGATAGACGCGCGCAGCCGCCCCAACCAGTCGTCGGCCGCCTGCCAGGCTGCATCCGCTTCCTTCCGTGCGGCCTCACTGTGCTCGCCGGCCGCTGGATACGAGCCCAGGAACTTCACCCCGGCCAGGCTGGCGTGCAGATCACGCAGGCAGTCGGCCACCACCTCGTCGGCCAGGTGACCGCTGAGATCGATGACGAAGCAGTAGTCACCCAGTCCCTGCTTGGTCGGGCGTGACTCCAGCTTGGTGAGGTTGATGTTACGGGCGGCGAACTGCCCCAATATCCCGTGCAGGCTTCCCGGATGGTCAGCCCGCTGGAAGCACACGATGCTCGTCTTGTCGTGTCCCGATGGTTTGGACACGCGGGTGCGGGCCACCAGGACGAAGCGGGTCTGATTCTCCGGATGGTCCTCGACATCCTCGGACAGGATGGTCAGGCCGTAGCGCTCAGCAGCCAGCCGGGGAGCGATGGCAGCGCCATCTTTGGCTGCGGACTCCCCCAGGACCCGGGCGGCATCGGCCGTGGAGTTGGCAGCCTGCTGCTCGGCTCCCGGCAGGGTCTGGGCCAGGAACTTCTGGCACTGGGCCAGGGCGTGTGGATACGAGGACACCTGACGGATGTCACGCATCGCGGTGCCCGGGCGGGCCATCAGGTGCAGGTGGATGTCCATGACGACCTCGCGCTGGATGTGGAGGTCGACGTCGAAGATCAGCCCATCCATGGTGGCGTTGACGGTGCCCTCAATGGCGTTCTCAATGGGGACGAAACCCAGGTCGACGTCCCCATTGGCCACCGCCTCGAGGACGGCGGTGATGGTCCCGAGAGCACGCAGGTCGGCTGCGGCCAGGTCGGGCTGGGTGAGCAACGCCTCCTGGGTGAAGGTGGCGGCGGGGCCGAAGTAGGCCAGCGAGGTCGCAGGAGGGCTCACACCCGGGCAGGATAGAGCAGGTCATGGATCCCTCCTCACTCCGCACGCTCATCGAACAGGTGGCCGCCGGCGACTGCAGCCCCGACGACGCGGTCCGCCTGCTGCGCCGCCTCCCCTTCTCCGACCTCGGCTTCGCCCGGGTCGACCACCACCGCGACCTGCGCCAGGGCATGCCCGAAGCGGTCTACGGACCCGGCAAGACCCCCGAGCAATGCGCCGCCATCACCGACGAACTCCTGCGTGAGGGCCTCGGACCGGTGCTGTTGACCAGAGCCAGTGACGCCCAGGTCAAGGCGGCGGCCACCGCCGCCGCTGCCTCCGGCTTCGGCCCGGGCACGGTGACTTCGGCGGGGACGCTGTCCACCGTCGTCTTCCGCCCGGCGCAGGCCCGGGCGGGCCGGGTGGTCGTGGTCACAGCCGGCACGTCGGACCTCCCGGTGGCCACCGAGTGCCGGGTGGTCCTGAGCGCACTGGGCTTCACGCCGACAGTGCTGACCGACTGTGGGGTGGCCGGCCTGCACCGGTTGCTGGCCGAGGTGGACACCCTGGCCATGGCCGACGCGGTCGTGGCCATCGCCGGCATGGAGGGAGCTTTGGCCAGCGTGGTGGGTGGCCTCACCCCGGCGCCGGTGGTGGCCGTGCCGACCAGCACGGGCTACGGGGCTGCTTTCGAGGGAGTCACTGCGCTCCTGGCCATGCTGGCCTCGTGCGCGTCGGGTGTCACCGTGGTCGGCATCGACAACGGTTTCGGCGCCGCGTGCGCCGTGGCACGGCTGCTGTCGTGATGGCACCGGCCGAATCCGAGACGGTCGCCTGGTTCCACTGTTTCGCCGGCATCGCCGGCGACATGGCCCTGGGCTCGCTGATCGATGCCGGCGCCGACATCGGTGAGATCCGGCTCCTCCTCGACCGCCTCGAACTGCCGGGCTGGGACCTGCAGCTTGAAGAGTCACTGCGCGGCGGCGTGGCCTGCACCCGGGCCATCGTGAAGGGCCATGACGACGTCGTGGTCCGCACCCACGCGCATATTGCCGCATTGATCAACGACGCCGCGCTGCCATCACGGGTGACCGACCGCGCGCTGGCCGTCTTCCGCGCCCTGGCCGAAGTGGAGTCCGCCCTGCATCGTCGCCCGGTCGACCAGGTGCACTTCCATGAAGTGGGCGGGCACGATGCCATCATTGACATCGTCGGTACGGTGTCGGCCCTCGAGGTCCTGGGCGTCGACGTGGTGAGCGCATCCTCGGTGGCCACCGGCACCGGCACGGTGCGCAGCGCCCATGGCCGGTTGCCCAATCCATCGCCGGCCGTGGTCCGCCTGCTTGAGGGCGTCCCGACCTATGGCCGCGATGTGAGGATAGAACTGACCACCCCCACCGGGGCGGCGATCCTGGCCGCCCTGTGCACGTCCTTCGGCCCCCTGCCATCCATGGTGGTCACCGGGTCGGGCTTCGGCGGCGGTGCCGGCGAGATCGACGAGCTCCCCAACTGCACCCAGGTCATCATCGGCCGCCGACAGATGCCGGACAGCGTCGGGCCCGGGCAACCGGCGCTCATCCTTGAGACCAACCTGGACGACGTGACCGGGGAGCAACTCGGTTATGCCGTGTCGGCGGCACTGGGCGGTGGGGCGTTCGACGCCTGGGTCAGCTCGGTCATCATGAAGAAGGGGCGCCCGGGCCATGTGCTCCATGTGCTGACCGACGTGGCGCACGTCGACGCCCTGCGCCAGGTGATCCACGACGCCACCGGGACCTTCGGTGTCCGGGCCACCCCGGTGGAGCGCTGGCCGGCCGCACGCACGCTCGAACAGGTCACCGTGGACGGCATGGCCATCCGTATGAAGGTGGGCTACGGGCGGGCTAAGCCGGAGTTCGAAGACGTCGCCCTAGTGGCCGCCAAGACCGGCGCCGCCCTGGCCGATGTGGCCTCCCGCGCCGAAGAGGCATGGCGCCTGGCTCAGCGGGCCTCGCCGACGGTGGCGGAGCCGGTCCTCGGGGACGACCGGTCACCCGCCTGATGCCGGGAGGCATGTTCAACTACGACGAGGGCATGACCGATCTGATTTTGGCCGCGTGCCGGGAGCGGTTGGCCCTCCATCCGGTGCCGCTCGACTTCGGGGGCCTGATTGAGTCGTTGGACGCCGAGCTCTCCGGCCTGATGCGCCCCGAGGGGAACGAGGCCGCCGACGTCCTCCGGCTCTTCGTCGACAAGCTGGCCACCGCCGTGGTGTCCTGCGACAGCCCGCGCTTCTTGTCCTTCATCCCGGCTGCGCCCACCAAGGCGGCACTCCTCTTCGACATGTTCGTCTCGTGTTCGTCGTTGCACGGCACGTCCTGGCTGGAAGCCGCCGGCGTGGTAGTGGCGGAGAACCAGGCGCTCCGGGTCCTCTCCCGGTACGCCGGCTTTCCCGAGGGAGCCGGAGGATGCTTCGTGGCGGGCGGTTCGGCCGGCAACCTCTCCGCTCTCCTGGTGGCCCGGGACACGGCGGCGCATCGCCGCCGGGACGGCACCGCACCCACCCATCCGCTCATCGCCGTCAGCGACGAGGCGCACTCCTCGGTGGGCAAGGCGCTCCATGTGATCGGCGTCGAGGCGCTCGGAGTGCCGACCGCAGACCACCGGCTCACCGGGTCCACCCTCCGGACCACCCTGGACACCCACCCCAGGGCACACGATGTCATCGGCGTGGTGGCCACTGCGGGGACCACGAACGCCGGTATCATCGACGACCTGTCCGGCGTGGCCGACGTGGCCGAGGAGCGGTCGTTGTGGTTCCACGTCGATGGGGCCTATGGCGGTGCCGGCCTCTTCGCGCCCTCGGTCCGTGAAAAGTTCGCCGGCTTCGAGCGGGCCGATTCCTTCATCGTCGATCCCCACAAATGGCTCTTCGCGCCCTTCGACTGCGCCGCGCTCCTCTACCGGGCGCCCCATCTGGCCAAGGCCGTACACACACAGGACGCTTCGTATCTCGAAGTGCTGCACAGTCAGAACCCCGAGGAATGGAACCCGAGTGACTACGCCTACCACCTGACGCGGCGGGCCCGGGGACTCCCGCTCTGGTTCTCCATGGCTGTCAACGGACTGGACGCCTACCGCGAGGCCGTCGAGGCCGGGCTGGCCATGGCGGCGCGGGCGGCCGCCCTCATCACCGAGACTCCCCATACCGAATTGGTACGTGATCCCGAGCTCTCAATTGTCCTCTTCCGGAGGCCGGGCTGGCGCAAAGCGGACTATGAGTCCTGGTCGGCCCGGCTGCTCAACGATCAGACCGGATTCGTCACGCCGACGACCTGGGAGGGCGAGACGGTCGCCCGCCTTGCCTTCCTCCACCCGGACACCACCGACGCCATGGTGCGCGAGATCCTGGCCACCATGGGCTAGGGCATGGCTGGTCAGTGTGGCCAGGCCCGATCCGCTCACTTCGGTTCCGACGCCATGTGCTCAAAGCGAGGCGATGGCTGACTCCAACCAGGCGCCGGCGGCCAGGAGTCGTTCCTCGCCGTGCGGTGGGCCGATCAGCTGGATACTGCCCGGCAGCGGTCCGCCGGTGGGAACCGGGAGGGCGAGTGCGGGGACGCCGGCCAGGTTGACGGGGATGGTGCAGCGCCCGATCAACAACTCACGGCCCTCTTCGACTCCGGGCGGGAAGATGGTGAGGGTGGGGGTGACCAGAAGGTCGAATCGGGTGAGCAGGTCGGCCAGTGTCGCCATCCACGCCTGTTGACCGGACCAGGCCGACGCAATGGCTGCGTCGTCGAAGTTCGATCCGATCAGCAGGCGTTCCCGCACGTCGGCACCGATGCCTTCGGGGTCCTGAGCCACCAATGACTTGTCGGACTGCCACGCCTCGGCCACCAGGAGGAGCCCGGCGTCCGTGGTGGCCCGGTCCCATTCGGGTACGTGAAGGTCGACACATGTCCATTCCGAGGCGCGGAGGGCAGTCTCGATGGCAACGTCAATCAGGGGATCGGCTTCGAGCGAGAGCCGGCCCACCATCAGGCCACCTTGCTCATGACCGGCGATCGTGAACCCGGGCTCGAGCAGCTCCATCCCGAGGACGAGGCCGGCCACGTCCCGCGCCATGGGGCCGATGGTGTCGAAGCTGGGCGCCAGCGGCCAGACGCCGTCGAGCGAGATCCGCCCCCACGTGGTCTTGAGCCCGGCCGTGCCGCAGCACGCTGAGGGGATGCGCACCGAGCCGCCGGTGTCGCTGCCGTAGGCCACGTCGGCCTCCCCGGTGGCCACCGCCACCGCCGAGCCGCTCGACGATCCGCCGGGGACGAGCGCGGGGTCGAGCGGGTTCACCGGGGTGCCGTACCAGGGATTGACGCCGGTCACCCCGAGCGCCAGCTCGTGCAGGTTGGCCCGCCCGACGATGCGCGCACCGGCCGCCCGGGCACCGGCCAGGCAGGCGGCATCCCGGAGGGCGGGCTCCGCTCGCGCGGCCACGGCGCGGCAGCCGGCGGTCGTCGGTTCCCCTGCCATGTCGATGAGGTCCTTGACGGCCAGGCGGACGCCGGGACCCGACGTCGTGTAACGAGTGATGAACGTGCTCATGCGTGCGCGCCGGACAGGACCGGTTCCGACGGGGCGGCCGCATCCGGTTGCAGTCCCCGTTCCAGGCCGAACAGGGCGACCAGGCCCGCAGCGGCCATGATCCCGCACATGACGAAGAGCACGGACTGGGTGGCGTGGGCGAAGTCCAGCGAGGCGAACCGGGGGATGGAGCCCACCGCCGGCCCACCCTGGGCCTGTGCGTACTGGGCCGCCAGCTGGGAAGCGTGGGGGACGTGCCGCGACACCAGCGATGCCGCCAAGCGGGAGCGGAAGACGGTGAGCAGAATGGTCCCGAGCACGGCCACACCGAGGCTGGCTCCGAAGTTGCGGATGGTCTGGGTGATCCCGGTCGCCTCGCCATAGGAGAGTTCGGAAGCCCGGTTCACCGCGTCGGTGTTGGCCGGGCCGAGCATCAGCCCCATGCCGGCTCCGGCCAGGACGACCCAGTCGCGCTGTGCGGAGAAATCCAACTGGGTCACCTTGGAGGCCCAGAGGCCGAAGCCCACCGAGGCCAGGGCGCACCCCAGGACCACGGCGCGCTTGGCCCCCTCCCGGTCGAGGATGCGGCCACCGACCTGGGCGGCGAGTACGAAGCCGAGGAAGAAAAAGAGCAGGAACAGGCCGGCCTCGGACGCCGTCTTGTGCAACGAGATCTGGGCGTACTCACTGGAGAAGAAGAACACGGGGATGAACGCCATCATGGCGATGCCGAGCACCAGGTTCTCCACGGAGAAGGCGCGGAGGCGAAAGATCCTCACGTCAATCAGTGGGGATGCGGTCCGACGCTCGAGAGCAACGAACAGCCCAATCAGCAAGAGTCCGGCGACCATGCAGGCCCAGATGGCCGCATTGCCCCACCCCCACAAGACGGATTGCTGCAGCCCGAAGATGCCAAGCCCGATCCCGGCCGCGATCAGCACCGCCCCCCGGAAATCGATGGGGGCCCGCCGGTACGCGGTCTGGGGCCTGGACACTGCGATGAGCAACAGGGCGATGAGGGCGACCGGGATGTTCACCCAGAAGATGGCCCGCCACGTCCACTGGGTGAGGTACCCGCCCAGTATCGGGCCGACCGCCGTGAGGCCGCCGGCAATGCCGAAGAACAGGGCCAGGGCCTTGCCGCGCTCGCGCAGGGCGAACGTGTTGACCACGATGGCCAGGGCAGCCGGGAACATGACGGCGCCCCCCACCCCCTGCAGGACCCGGAAGCCGACGATCCAGGTCTCGGCCAAGCTCCCCCTGGGCGTGAGCCCGCACAGGCCCGATGCTCCGGCGAAGAGCACGACACCGAGCACGCACATCCGTCGGTGGCCGAAGATGTCAGAGAGGCGGCCGCCCAGGGCGAACAGGGCGGCCAGGGAAAGTAGATACCCGTTGACCACCCACTGCACACCGGTGGAGCTGAGCCCGAGCTCGCGCTGGATGTTGGGCACCGCGATCGACACGATCGTCTGATCGATGAACGTCATGGCGACCGCGAAGATCATGGCGGCGAGAACCCAGTTCCGCCCGAACCGGCGGGCACCCGTCATCGGCCCACCCTAACGGGCAGCCTCGCGTTCCTCGCCGGTGGCATCCGAGGCGAGGGAAAGAGCCTGGCCCGTCTCGAGCAGCGTCTTGAGAGCCGACAGGATCAGGGGCCACCCCTGGGAGACACCCTCGAGCACGGTGCTTCCGGACTCAAAGCCCGAGTGCACGACCGTGAGCTTGACCTGCTCTCCGACTGGCTCCATGTCGAAGGACGCGGTGGAACGAGGCTCGGCAGCCACCTTGTTCAGGTAGGCGGCGTCGAACCCGTAGGCGTCGGCCCACTCCCGGGTGAACGTGTGCCAGGTGTAGACGAGGCGGCGGGGTGGATCGGACTCGAGCACGACCTGGGCCGGGTCGACGATGGTCACGCCTCCCCTGTCCAGCTTCACGGCGAATGTCGATCCCGCCTCCCAGTCCGACTCGTAGGCCACCCCCCAGTACTGCAGGGTGAACTCCGGCTGGGTCAATGCCTGCCAGAGCAGCTCGGGTGTGGTCCAGATGTAGGTCGTGTAGACGAATGTGGGCTTGTCCATCGTGGTCTCCTCCAGTGCTCGTCTCAGGTCGTCAAGGTACTGCCCGCCGGTGGGCTACCTTCGATCGGGGGGGGGGGAAGGGAGGGCCGTGGGACGGAAGAAGGCAGCGTCGATCGCCTGCATGGCCTGGGTGGCGGGGCTCGGCGGGCTGCTGGGCGTGGCCCCGGGTGTGGCGTCGGCCGGCTCGCCCGTGCCCGGAGCGCCCAACTGCTCCCTGTTCCCGGCCGACAACGTGTGGAGCACCGACATCTCCGGCTTGCCCGTCGACCCCCACAGCGCGGCCTGGATGGCCAGCATGAACAGTGCCGCCACCAACCTCCATCCCGACTTCGGCCCTTCGGGCGATCCCTCCAACCCCTACGGCATGCCCTACACCGTGGTGTCCCCGTCGCATCCCCTGACACAGGTGTCGTTCCAGTACGCCTCCGAGAGCGACCCCGGGCCCTACCCCTTCGGGTCCGACACGCCGATCGAAGGTGGCCAGCAGGCCACTGGTGACCGCCACGCCATCATGGTCAACCCGGCCACCTGCACCCTCTACGAGCTCTATGACGCGCGCTACAGCTCCTCGGGATCGACCGCGGGCTCGGGGGCGATCTGGAACCTCAACTCCGACGCATTGCGCCCGTCGGGCTGGACGTCGGCCGACGCGGCCGGGCTGCCGATCCTGCCCGGGCTGCTGCGCTACGACGAAGTGCAATCGGGTGCCGTCACGCATGCCATAAGGATGACGGCCCAGTCGACAGACACCTCGTTCATCTGGCCGGCCCGTCACCAGGCCGGATCGTCGTCCGATCCCAATCTCCCGCCCATGGGAGCCCGGTTCCGTTTGAAGGCGGGCTACAACATCTCGGGCTACTCGGCGCCCGCCCAGGTGGTGCTGCGCGCCATGCAGCACTACGGTTTGATCCTGGCCGACAACGGCTCCAACTGGTACTTCGGTGGCACGGCCGATCCGAACTGGCCCATCGCCCTGGTCGACGAGCTCAAGCAGGTTCCGGCCAGCGCCTTCGAGGCGGTCGACGAGTCGTCCCTGATGGTCGATCCCAACTCGGGCCAGGCGGGCAACACGGGAGGGCTAGGCGTCGGGGTGGACTGCTCATCCGATCCGGGCTACCACATGGTGGCCGCGGACGGAGGCGTCTTCTCGTTCTGCGTGCCCTTCTTCGGCTCCATGGGTGGCCGGTCGCTGGTGGCCCCGATCGTCGGCATGGCGTCCACTCCCGACGGCGGCGGCTACTACCTGGTGGCCGCCGACGGTGGGATTTTCACGTTCGGCGACGCGCCGTTCCGCGGATCCCTGGGTGGCCACCCCCTCAACCGGCCGATCGTCGGCATGGCGGTGACGCCGGACGGCCAGGGCTACTGGCTGGTCGCCTCCGACGGGGGCGTCTTCGCCTTCGGGACGGCCCGCTTCCTCGGGTCCACCGGGAACCTCACCCTCGACAAGCCGATCGTGGCCATGGCGGCGTCTCCCGACGGCCGGGGCTATTGGCTCGTGGCCTCTGACGGCGGGGTGTTCACGTTCGGGAAGCTCAGCTTCTTGGGCTCCATGGGGGGGCGTCCCCTCAACCAACCGGTGGTGGGCGCGGCCTCGACCCCTGATGGTGGGGGCTACTGGGAGGTCGCGGCGGACGGCGGCATCTTCGCCTTCGGCAACGCGCACTTTTCCGGATCGATGGGCGGCCACGCCTTGAACCGCCCGATCGTGGGCCTGGCGCCGTCCGCCGATGGTGGCGGCTACCGGATGGTGGCCTCCGACGGCGGCATCTTCACGTTCGGGGACGCCGCCTTCCACGGTTCCACCGGTTCCCTCAGGCTGGTTGCGCCGATCGTGGCGACGTCAGGGTGAACCGGTACACGTTGGTGTGGCGCGGCACGAAGCCGAGGCGGACGTAGAGCCGGTTGGCGGCCTCCCGATCGGGTCGGGAGGTCAGGTCGACGGTCCGGGCGCCCAATTCCCCGGCCCGGGCCAGGGCGGCCTGCACCAGCGCGCCGGCCACGCCGGCGCCGCGGGACGCTTCGTCGACGACCACGTCCTCGACCCAGGCCCGGGTGCCGGTGGGCAGGGCGAAGGTGGCGAGCGTCAACATGCCGACCACACGACCGTCGTCACGGGCCAGCAGGAGTGTGGTGGCCGGATCGGCGATGATCCGGCGCAACTGCGCCACCGTGGGCGGCGGGGACGAGGAGGAGAGTTGGGGGACGAGGGTGGCCACCGCCTCACAGAGGGCGTCGTCCGCCGACGCGGCCACCTCAATGAGGATCACGATTGGGCCGCTTGGCCTCGCCACATCGGTTGGCGCACGCTGTCGTAGAGCACGTCGCGGTGCTCACCGTTGATGGCCGCGAAGACATGGTCGCCCCAGCGTTCGGAGCCAACCAGCGGTGAAGGCATGTTCTGGCGGTTGAACCAGCCGACGTCGCTGCACTCGAGAGGGTGCGGGTTGAGCTCTCCCCCCACGGCCCGGCAGTAGAAGAGCAGCGAGTAGAGCGGGACCCGTGTGAAGCCGAGGCGCAGGCCGTCGAGGACGGCGATGAGGCGGACGGGTTCGACCTCAATGCCCGTCTCCTCCTGCACCTCCTTGACCACCACCTCGGCCGCCGAGTAGCCGACGTCGCACCAGCCGGTGGGGTAGAGCCAGATGCCCGAGTCGGCCCGCTGAATGAGGAGGAGCTCCCCCGCTTCGTTGCCGACGGCGGCGCCCACGGCGACCTTGGGGGTGACGTACCCGGGGACGCCCCGGCCCACCGTGCTCATCCACTCCTCCACCAGCCCGCCCGAGTACTCGGGGTCGTCCGACTCCTCGTCGGCCTCCGCCCGGATGTCGGCCGCCACCCGCAGGACCTCCTCGAAGCGCTCCTGCTCGTAGAGGCTCTCGGTGAACCCCAAACCCGTGCGGGCGATGGCCGAAAGGCTCTCGCTCCAGCGCAGGAGCATCTTGAGGGGGACGTTCCGATCCACGACCGGTGACGCTACCGCGCCCCGCCATCTGGGCCAGAATGGGGCATGCCCGTCAACGAGGACTGCCGGCACTACGTGATGCGCACCACGCCACGGGGCGATCGGCTCGAACGGTGCAAGGTGGATGCCAACGAGCCCCTGCCGTTCGCCTGCCCCGAGGGCTGCGTCTTCTACGAGCCCCGCAAGGTCTCCTCGGCGGGCTGGCACGTCCCCCGCACCGACAAGGAGATCTAGCCTCCCGGGCGCCTCAGCTCTCCAGCACGTCCCCCAGCAGGTCGACGGTGATCCCCTCGTGGCGCAGCCAGTCCAGGGCGGCGTCGACCTGGAGCGCCTCGCCGTCGAGCTCGCAGATGATCCAGCCCCGGTGCTCCTCCACGTCGGCCCGCCGGATGTTGGGCTCCACGTCGAACTGGCGCACCAGGGTGGCCAGGACCGCCCGGCGCACCTCGGACTCGGGAAACGTCAACTTCACCCGGACTTGGATCACGGCTCCTCCTTGGGCAGGTCCGGCAGGTTCAGCACCCGGTTCATGTTGCCCGAGCGGAAGCCTTCCAGGTCGAGGGCGACGAAGGTGAAGCCGGCCGCTTTCACGGCGGCCACGACCTCCTGGCGTCGGTTGAGAACTTCTGGGATGGCCGCGGGCAAGACCTCCAGGCGGGCCGTGTCGCCGTGATGGCGTACCCGGAGCTCCGCCAGGCCCAGCGCGTGCAGGGCGGACTCGGCGGCGTCAATGGCGGACAGGCGGCCCAGCGTCACCGGCGTGCCGTAGGGCAGACGGGAGGCCAGGCAGGCGGCGGCCGGCTTGTCCCAGGTGCGCAGGCCCAGCTCCCGTGACCAGTGCCGGATGTCGTCCTTGGTGAAGCCGGCCGAGACCAACGGGAAGGTGGCACCGGCGGCGGCGGCGGCGGCCTGGCCCGGCCGGTGATCGCCCAGGTCGCTCACGTTGACGCCCAGGACGACGGTGGCCGCTTCGGCGTCGGCCAGGGGGACCAGGGCGCTCATGAGCGCCGTCTTGCAGCGGGCACAGCGGTCCGCCCCGTTGGCCACGTAGGCGGGATCGTCCATTTCGCGCGTGGGGACACCGACCCAGCGCAGGTCCCACTCGTCGGCCAGGGCGCGGCATACCTCGGACTCGTCGGCGGCCAGTGAGGGGGAGATGGCGGTGGCGCACAGCACCCGGTCGCGCCCGAGCGTGTCGTGGGCCACCCGGGCCAGCAGCGAGGAGTCGGCGCCCCCGCTGAAGGCCACCACCACCCGGCCCAGGTGGCGCAGCTCGTGGCGCAGGTCGTCGAGGGAGGCCGTCACGTGCCGAGGGCCGCCAGCACCTGGTCGAGCGGGCCCACCATGCCCGTGTAGAAGGGCCCGAACTCGGCGTAGTCGGCGGAGCCCTCGTCGAAGCGCATGGCGTACACGCAGTCCTTGAGATCGTCGGGGTGGGTGCCGAAGAGGGTGACCCCCCACTCGTACTCATCCAGGCCGGTGGACCCGGTGATCACCTGAAGGATCCGTCCGGCGAAGGTCCGCCCGACCTTGCCGTGCCCCAGCATCAGCTCCCGGCGGCGCTCGAAGTCGAGGGTGTACCAGTTGTGGTCGGCGGCCCGCCGCTTGGACATCGGGTAGAAGCAGAAGGCGGCCTTGCCATCGGGGGGGAGCTGGGGGAAGAGCCGGGCCTGGCGCATCTCCTCGGGGAGGCCGGACGCGTACTCGGAGACCTCGGTCAGCGACACGTAGGACTGCACGGGTTCGGCCCCGGCCCGCTGGACCGCGCTCTGGAACCGGCGCAGGCGCCACACGTCGGGTCCGAGCGCCATCAGGCCGAGGTCGGCCTTGTGGCCGAGCAGGGCGGCCGTGACCACCTGGTAGCCGTCGGCCCGGGCGGCCTTGACGGCGTGGCTCAGGGCGTCGGCGTCGAGGTCGGGCGTCACCCGGCAGAACAGGTGCAACACGGCCCAGCCCGTCTGGGGCTCGAGCGGGGCGTCGGTCGGCACGGGCACGGGCACGGTGGTCAGTGTAGAGAACGCGGCAGGGCGCCCCGGAGGGCGCCCTGTCGACGTGCGTTGTGCTGCGGCCGAGGTGCGACCTAGTAGTCGTCCATCCCGCCGCCGGGCATGCCCCCGTGGTCGTGCTCTTCGGGCTTGTCGACGATGACCGCCTCGGTGGTCAGGAACAGAGCGGCGATGGACGCCGCGTTCTGGAGCGCCGATCGGGTCACCTTGGCGGCGTCAATGACACCGTCCTTGAACAGGTCGTCGTACTCGCCCGTGGCGGCGTTGAGGCCGTGGGCACCCTTGAGATTGCGCACCTTGTCCACAATGACGCCGCCTTCCAGGCCGGCGTTGACGGCGATCTGCTTCAGCGGCTCCTCTACGGCCCGGGCCACAATGCGGGCACCCGTCGCCTCGTCGCCTTCGAGCTTCTCGGCCCGCTCCAGGATGGCCACCTGGGCCCGCAGCAGGGCCACGCCACCGCCCGGGACCACGCCCTCTTCAATAGCGGCCTTGGTGGTTGAGACCGCATCCTCAATGCGGTGCTTCTTCTCCTTGAGCTCCACCTCGGTGGCGGCGCCGACCTTTATGACGGCCACACCGCCGGACAGCTTGGCCAGGCGCTCCTGCAGCTTCTCCCGGTCGTAGTCAGAGTCGGTGTTCTCAATCTCCGTCTTGATCTGGTTGATGCGGCCCTTGATGTCGCTCTCGGAACCGGCACCTTCCACAATGGTGGTCTCGTCCTTGGTGATGACGACCTTGCGGGCCGTGCCCAGCAGGTCGAGGGTGACGTTCTCCAATTTCAAGCCGACTTCCTCGGTGACCACCTGGGCGCCGGTGAGGATGGCGATGTCCTGCAGCATGGCCTTGCGGCGCTCGCCGAAGCCCGGGGCCTTGACGGCGACCGAGCGGAAGGTGCCGCGGATCTTGTTGACCACCAGGGTGGCCAGGGCCTCGCCCTCCACGTCCTCGGCGATGATCAGGAGCGGCTTGCCACCCTGCATGACCTTCTCGAGCACGGGAAGCAGGTCGCGCACGGCGGTGATCTTCGAGCCGACCAGCAGCACGTAGGTGTCCTCAAGCACGGCCTCCATGCGCTCGGGATCGGTCACGAAGTAGGGGGCGATGTAGCCCTTGTCGAAGCGCATGCCCTCCACCAGGTCCATGTCCATGCCGAAGGTCTGCGACTCCTCCACGGTGATGACGCCGTCCCGGCCCACCTTGTCGATGGCCTCGGAGATCATCTCGCCGATTTCGGTGTCCGCGGCAGAAATGGAGGCCACCTGGGCGATCTGCGCCTTGGTCTCGGTCTCCCTGGCGATGGCGTGGATGGCCGTCACGGCCGTCTCGACGGCCGCCTCAATGCCCCGCTTGAGCGACATGGGGTTGGCCCCGGCCGCCACGTTGCGCAGGCCCTCGTGGACCATGGCCCAGGCCAGGACGGTCGCCGTCGTGGTGCCGTCACCGGCGACATCGTCGGTCTTCTTGGCCACTTCCTTGACCAGCTCGGCGCCGATCTTCTCGAACGGGTCCTCAAGGTCGATCTCCTTGGCGATGGACACGCCGTCGTTGGTGATCGTCGGGGCGCCCCACTTCTTGTCCAGCACCACGTTGCGGCCTTTCGGGCCGAGGGTGACCCGCACGGCGTCCGCCAGCTTGTTCATGCCGGTTTCGAGTCCGCGCCGGGCGTCTTCCTGGAAGGCGATGATCTTGGCCATCTTGGTTGTAATCCTCCGTTAGCACTCTCGAGAGTCGAGTGCCAATAGGAAACCACCTCTGGCGGCCGCGCGCAAGGGCGGGCCCGGCCCCGGCTCAGCCGCCGGCCACCGCCGGGACGATGGAGAGCGTCTGGCCTGCGGTGATGGGTGTGGCCAGGCCGTTGAGGAACCGGACATCCTCATCGGCTAGGAACACGTTGACGAAGCGTCGCAGGCCGCCGGAATCGTCGAACAGGCGGTCGGCCAGGCCCGGGTGGGCGGCGTCCAGGGCCTTGAGCGCGTCCCCCACGCTGTCCCCTTCCACCTCGACCTCGCCGGCCCCCCCGGTCAGGGAGCGCAGCTGGGTGGGGATCCGCACGATCAGGCTCATGCAACGGCCTCCTTGAAGTCGATGGCGGCATCGAAGGCGGCCAGGGTCGGGGTGATGGTCGCGGTGGGGCCGGTGTACTCGGCCAGGGCCTCCACGGTCTTCAGGCCGTGCCCGGTCACCAGGGCCACCACCCGCTCGTCGCGCCGGACGGCGCCCGAGGCGGCCAACTTGGCCAGAGTGGCGATGGTCACCCCGCCGGCGGTCTCGGCGAAGATCCCCTCGGTGCGGGCGAGCAGGCCGATGGCTTCGACCACTTCCCCGTCGGTGACGGCGGCGCAGGAGCCCCCCGTCTTCCGCATGGCCTCCAGGGCGTACCAGCCGTCGGCCGGGTTGCCGATGGCCAGCGACTTGGCGATGGTCTTGGGCTTGACGGGCCGGATGGCGTCGGCGCCTTCCAGGAAGGCGGTGGCCACCGGGGAGCACCCCTCGGCCTGGGCGCCCGAGACCCGCACATGGGGCACCTCGTCGAGCAGCCCCACCGTGCCCAGCTCC
Organism: Acidimicrobiales bacterium; assembly: GCA_035534235.1. Taxonomy (GTDB): domain Bacteria; phylum Actinomycetota; class Acidimicrobiia; order Acidimicrobiales; family RAAP-2; genus Bog-473. Next base: position 43,839 of record DATLSH010000071.1, read on the forward strand.
TCGAATCCCTTGACCACCTTGGTCAGCTGGCTGCCCGAGCCGATCGGCACCACCACGTGGTCGGGCGCCTGCCAGCCCAGCTGCTCGGCGATCTCGAAGGCCAGCGTCTTGGATCCCTCGGCGTAGTAGGTGCGCACGTTCACGTTGACGAAGGCCCAGGACGGGCGCTCACTGGTCAGCTCCGCGCACAGGCGGTTGACGTCGTCGTAGGTCCCCTCGACCGCAATGACGGTCCCGCCGTAAATGGTGGTCATGGTCACCTTGGCGGACTCCAGGTCATGGGGGATGAGGACGACCGACTCCATCCCGGCCCGGGCGGCATGGGCGGCCACCGAGTTGGCCAGGTTGCCGGTGGAGGCGCAGGCGGCCACCTTGAACCCGAGCTGCCGGGCCTTGGTCAGGGCGACCGAGACCACCCGGTCCTTGAACGACCCCGTGGGATTGGCCGTGTCGTCCTTGATCCACAGCTCACCCAGCCCGAGCTCGGCGGCCAGGCGGTCGGCCCGGATCAGCGGGGTGAAGCCGGCGCCCAGGTCGACCGGGGTCTCGTCCTCCACCGGGAGCAGGTCCCGGTAGCGCCAGATGGAGCGGGGACCGCTCTCAATCCGGGCCCGGGAGACCGTGGCGGCCATCCGCTCGTAGTCGTAGGCGACCTCCAGCGGACCGAAGCAGTAGTCGCAGACGTGCAGGGCCTCGGCGGGGAAGGGGCGCTGACACTCCCGACAGCGCAACCCGGTGACAAAATCGACCATCGGTCCTCCTCATCGGTCGGGCATTGGCACCTGCTGCCCCCCGAAGGGTGTGCACTGGTTGCCGCGACGTCGACGGGCCCGTCCCTCAGTCGCTCTGGATGATGTCCTCCATGGTAGCGCCTCGCCGGCACCCCCCGTCAACGGGGTGCGGGCGGGGTGCGATGATCAGGGCCGTGCCCCACACGTACCACCATGGCGACTTCCCGACCGGGAAGGTCCTCGAAGCCAAGGCTGACCGGTCGGTCTCGGTGTGCATCCCGGCCAGGGACGAGGGTGCGACCGTGGGTTCGGTGGTGCGGGCGGTGGTGCAGCCGTTCCTGGCCCGCGGCGGGGGGAACGGGCTGGTGGACGAGGTGATCGTGCTGAACGACGGCTCGGTCGACGACACCGCCGTGCAGGCCCACGAGGCCGGTGCCCGCGTGGTGCCCGGGCCCTCCGGGGAGGGGGGCAAGGGCCAGGCCATGGCCGCCGCGCTGGACGCCGCCGTGGGCGACATCATCGTCTTCCTCGATGCCGACGTGGCCAACACGACTCCCGCCTTCGTCACCGGCCTGCTCGGACCCCTCCTCCTCTTCGACCACGTGGCGCTGGTCAAGGGCTTCTACACCCGCCCGCTCGGAGGTGACCCGCTCGGCGGAGGCCGGGTGACCGAGCTGATGGCCCGCCCCGTGCTCGAGCTCCTCTTCCCCGCCCTCTCCGAAGTCCGCCAGCCGCTGGCCGGCGAGACGGCGGCCCACCGCTGGGTCTTCGAGAAGGTCGGCTTCGCCGACGGCTACGGGGTCGAGCTGGGCCTGCTGATCGACGTGGCGGCCCACTTCGGCACCGGGTCCCTGGCCCAGGTCGACCTGGGCCAGCGCATCCACCGCAACCGCCCGCTGCACGAGCTGCGTCCCCAGGCCGTCGACGTCCTGCGGGCCGCCCTGGAGCGCTGGCCGGGGCCGACCGGGACGTGAGCGAGCGCGTCGTCGTCTCCAACCGGGGCCCGCTGACCTTCCGCTACGGCCCCGACAAGTCGCTGCGCGCCGTCCCCGCCGGGGGTGGGCTGGCCTCGTCGCTGCACAGCCTCCTGGCCGGCAGTGGGGCCACGTGGGTCTCGGTGACCATGGGGGCAGCCGACCGGGAGGCCGCCACCCGAGGCCTGCTCACCGAGGACGGGTTGACCCTGTTGCCCGTGCCCGTGGACGACGACACCTACCGGCAGGCCTACGACGTCATCGCCAACTCCACCCTGTGGTTCTGCCACCACCATCTCTTCGATCTGCCGCGCCGGCCCCGATTCGACCGCCACTGGCGGCTGGCCTGGGACGGCTACCGGGCCTACAACCAGGCCGTGGCCGACGTGGTGGCCGCCCACGCCGGCTCCGGCGCCATCGTGCTGGTGCAGGACTACCACTTCTCGCTCCTGGGCCGGATGCTGGCCGAGCGGCGACCCGACCTGCGCACGGCGCACTTCCTGCACACCCCTTTCGCCGATCCGAGCATGCTGGCCGTGCTTCCTGACGACGCGGCCGCCGAAATCCTGGACGGCATGGCCGGCTTCGGTGCCTGCGGCTTCCACTGCCATCAGTGGGAGGCCGGCTTCCTGGCCTGCTTCGCCGCCGCGGGGAGGACTGCTCCGAGGACGTTCGTCTCCCCGCTGGCGCCCGACCACGCCGGGTTGGCGGCCGAGGCCTCGTCGGTGGAGTGCGCCCGGGCCGCCGAGGCGCTGCGGGCCGAGACCGGGGGCCGGCGCATCATCCTGCGCGTCGACCGGATGGAGCCGTCCAAGAACATCGTGCGCGGCATGCTGGCCTTCGAGGAGATGCTCCTCGGGCACCCCGAGTGGCGGGGTGAGGTGGTCCATGTGACGTTGGCGTATCCCTCCCGGGAGGGGCTGGCGGAGTATCTCGCCTACGCGGCCGAGGTGGTCCATGTGGCCGAGCGGATCAACCACGCCCTGGGGACTCCCGGCTGGGATCCCATCGCCCTGCATGTCGAGGATGACCGGGTCCGGTCGCTGGGCGCCCTGTCGATCTCCGACGTCCTACTGGTGAACCCGGTGCGCGACGGCCTCAACCTGGTGGCCAAGGAGGGCCCGCTGCTCAACGGGGTGGGCGGCGTCCTGGTGCTGTCCCGCCAGGCCGGGGCCTGGGAGGAACTGGCCCCGGCGGCGCTCGGGGTCAATCCCTTCGATGTCTCGGGGACCGCCGATGCGCTGCACCGCGCCCTGTCCATGGACACGCCCGCGCGCGCCGCGCGCGCGGCGGAGCTGCAGTCGATTGTCCGCGCCCGCACCTCCGCCGACTGGTTGGCGGACCAGCTCGGCGCCGCTCAGCCACCGACCCCCGTTTCCTGAACCGCTTGGGCCAACGCTTCGAGGAGCGCCACGGCGCCCGGCGCGCCGGCCACGGTCAGGTCGGCCCCGGCCGCCACCTCGGGCGGGCTCTCCGCGTCGACCACAGCGACCCGGATCACCGTCATCTCCGGGTTCGTGCCGGTCACCAACTCGCCCACGGCCTGGAATGCCGGCAGGTCGCCCAGGTCGTCGCCGAAGACCGCCACCGCGTGGAGGGGGAGATCCTGGCGTGCGGCCAGGGCCCTCACCACCGTCCCCTTGTCCACCTCCAGCGCCGGGCGCAGCTCCAACTCCCTCCGCCCCGGGTGCACCCGCAGGCCCCGCCCGGCGCACTGCCTCTCGGCGAACGCGGCCACCCAGGGCCGGGCCTCGGGCGCCCGCCGCCAATGGAGGGTCACGGTCAGGCCTTTCGGCTCCACATAGACCCCGGGGGGCGCTTCGGCCGAGGCTTCGGCCACCACCTGATCGATCACCCCGGACCATCGCGCGGCAGCGGTGGCGCCCAGTTCCATCTCAAGGCCGTAGAGGCCGGCCAGCACGACTCCGGGGGGGGCGGACAGGGAGCTCTCGAGAAAGGCCGTGGGCCGACCTGAGATCACGGCCACCAGTGCGAAGCGCTCCGCCAGCCCGGCCAGGAGGCGGGGGACCCCGGGCAGCGGCCGGGCCGCCACCGGGTCCTCGACGATGGGGGAGAGCGTGCCGTCGAAGTCCAGGAAGAGGGCGCTCCGGCCCGCATCGGAGAGGAGGGGAAGGAAGAGGTCCGGCAGGGCCACGCTGGGACGACTAGGTGCCGGCTGCCGAAGCCAGGTCGGCGCCGATCACCACCACCACGTCGGTCCCGCTGACCCCGGCCACCGGCACCGCAGTGGTCAGCGGCAGGACGTGGGCCGGCGGCACGCCGATGGAGGTGGCGATCGCGGCCGCAGCCTCCTGCTGGCCCGAGGCGTAGTACACCGTCGTCGTCGTGATGGTCTGGATGGTGGCGTCGACGGCGGGCTTCATGGCCCAGCCCCCGGCGCCGATGACGGTGGTGTAGTGCCCGGCCACGTTGGCGCCCGTGGTGCCGTTGGCCACCTGCACGCTGACTGCGCTGGGCGGGACGGTCGTCGTGGTGGTGGTGGCGTGCCCGCCGGCCACGGTGGTGGTGGTCACCGGTGGCAAGGTGTCGCCGCTGACCGAGGGCCGGCTGCCCACCGCCACCAGGACCCCGACCGCGACCAGGAATCCGGCCATCACCAGGCCGGCCCGCACCCCGGAGAAGCGGGATGGCAGACCTTGGGTGGGCGGGTCGGCGGCCATTGAAGGCCCAGCCTGCCGTGCTTGCTGCCGCGAAGCAAGCCATGGGCCCGCCTACTGCGGCGATAGTCTGGCCCGAGCGCCCGAGTAGCTCAGTTGGTAGAGCACTTCACTTGTAATGAAGATGTCGCGGGTTCGATTCCTGCCTCGGGCTCGATCAGCGGCTCTTCGGATTCTGGCGCTGTCGGGCCACCTCGAAACAGGCCACCGCGCCGGCCACGCCCACGTTGAGCGAGGGCAACGAGCCGTGCTGGGGGATGGAGACGACGGCGTCGCACCGGCGCCGGACGAGCGGTGCCAGTCCTTTTTCCTCGCTCCCGACCACCAGGGCGATCGGCCCTTCCCCCAACGGAAGGTCATAGAGGGAGCGGTCGGACTCACCGGCCAGCCCGATCGACCACACGTCCAGCCCGGTCATCACCGACAAGGCGGCGGGGATCCCGCCGACCACGGCGAACTGCAGGTGCTCAATGGCCCCGGCCGCCGTCTTGGCCACGGTGGGTGAAAGCCGGGCCGAGCGGTGGCGGGGCAGGACGACACCCGTCACCCCGGCGCACTCGGCACTGCGCAGCAGCGCACCCAGGTTGCGCGGGTCGGTGATCCCGGCCGCCACCAGGAGGAACGGGGGGCCGCCCTTCCGGGTGGGGGCACAGAGTTCTTCCAGCGCCACCGGCTCAATGGGGCGGGCCAGGGCCATGACCCCCTGGGGAGCCTCGGTCCGGGCCTGCGTCGTGAGCCGGGCCCGCGGCACCGTCTCGACCGGCACCCGCATGCGGGAGGCCAGCTCCTCAATCCGGTCCAGCTGCGGTGACGGATCCTGATCCTCGGCCAGCAGGACCTTGCGCACGGTCCGGCGGCCGACCGTCAACAACTCGAGCACGGCCCGGCGGCCCTCCACCTGGTCCCCGCCGAGCTCGCTCCGACCCCGGGGCGGGGTCATGCGCTCTCGAGCAGGACGACGGCCAGGCAGGCGATGCCTTCGGCCCGGCCCAGAGCGCCCAGGCCCTCGGCCCGGGTCGCCTTGACCGATACGGGCGCCCCGAGCACATCGGAAAGCCTGGTCACCATGGCCGCGGTGTGGGGAGCCAGCCGGGGGGAGTCGGCGATGATGGTGCAGTCGGCGTTGGCGCACGAGTACCCCTGATCGGCTGCCATCTGCATCACCCGGGTCAGCAGCCCGACGCTGTTCACCCCTTCCCAGACCGGGTCGGTGTCGGGAAAGTGCCGCCCGAGGTCCCCCAGCCCGACGGCGCCGAGGACGGCATCGGCCAGGGCATGACAGACCGCATCGGCGTCACTGTGGCCGCCGAGCCCGCGGGCCCCTTCAATGACCACGCCACCGAGAACGAGCGGACGGTGGGGGTCCTCGGAGAACCGGTGGATGTCGATCCCCTGTCCGATGCGCACACTCATGGGCCGGGGACGAGCAGCTGTTCGGCCGTGCGGAGATCGTCGGGCGTGGTGATCTTGAGATTGCGCGCCTCGCCGCCGATCACCCGCACCGTGGCGCCGAGCGCCTCCACCAGTGCGGCATCATCGGTCGCCCCGGTCCCGCCGGCGTGGGCGCGGCGGAGCAGATCGGCACGGAACGCCTGGGGAGTCTGGACGGCGACCAACGTGCTGCGGTCGAGGGTGGTGGTCACGTTGCCCGAGTCGTCCACCACCTTGATCGTGTCACCTACGGGCACCCCGGGCACGGCGCCATCGGCGCCGCCCCCCGTGATCGCCGCGATCACCGCACGGAACAGCTCCGGGGAGGCCAGCGGCCGTGCCGCGTCATGCACCACAATGATCTCAGCGCTGGAGGGAACTTCGGCCAGACCCCGCCGGACGGATTCGGAGCGCGTGGCGCCTCCTTCGACGACGACATCGGCTGCGTACGACTCCGTGAGGGGCGCGGACTCCGGGACCACCAGAACGACGCCGGTCGCGGCGGGCCGGCACGCCTCGACGGCCCATTGGAGTACCGGGCGCCCATGCAAAGGGGCGAATTGCTTCATCTGGCCGAAGCGCTGGCCCGACCCTCCGGCCACCACGATCGCCCACACCTGTACCACCGCGGTCTAGGTCAGGGCTTCGTTGAGGCGCTCTTCGGCCGTCTCTTCGTCCACATTGAGGGCAAACGTCAGCTCGGACACGAGGATCTGGCGAGCCCGCTGCAACATGCGCTTCTCGCCGGCGGAGAGCCCCTTGTCCTTGTCGCGGATGGAGAGGTTCCGCACCACCTCCGCCACCTGGTAGATATCGCCTGAGCGCAGCTTCTCGGAGTGGTTCTTGTAGCGCCGCGACCAGTTGGTCGGCATGCGCGCTTCCTTCTTGCGCAGCACGGCGAAGACCTCTTCGACCTCTTCGTCGTTGATCACCTCGCGCAGCCCGACTCCCTCGGTGTTGTCCGCAGGTACGTTCAGGATGAGATCCCCGTAGGCCAGGCGGAGGACCAGGTACTCGCGCTTCTCACCGAAGGCCACCTTGGTCTCGCGTTTCTCAATGACTGCTGCCCCATGATGGGGATAGACGACTTTGTCTCCGACCTTGAACGACACAGGACTCCCTTGCATGCACTTGCACGGACACCGCGCCGGGCCAGTGACGATCTTCAGAGGTTGCGCACCCGTACCAGGCTGGTCAGCTGGCTGGATGGCGGCTTCCTATTTTACCAGATCCGCCCCGTTTACTCGTAGCGCTCGAAGATGCTGGCCTCGACCAGGCGGGCCAGACCGTCCCGCACGACTTTCGCGGTGGCGGTTCCGATGCCTTCGACCGACTCCAGCTCGGCCGCCCCGGCCGCCATGATCTCGGGGAGGCTGCCGAAACGCTGGACCAGCCTTTCGGCCAGGACCTCAGACAGCTGGGGGAGGCGGTGCAGCAACCGGAAGCCCCGGGGGGCCAGCTCGGTGTGCAATTCGGCTTTGGAGGTCGCCAGGTTCAGGGCGGCCACCACCTGTGGCAGGTCCATCATGGCGTCGGCCGAGAGCGATCGGAGGTGGTTCAAGCCCCCCTGGTCCGCGTAGTCCCGCATGACCAGCGTGAGGGTCTCGTTGACGCCGGCGCTGAGCTCCTCGGTCTGGAGATGGATGAGTCGCCCGTCGGACCCCAGCTCGACCAGGTGGCCCTCAATCTCCTCGGCGATCCGGCGCACCATCTCGCCCGGTTGGAGCACCGAGACGACATCGCGCACCGAGACCGTGTCTTCTATCTCGAGCCGGGAGAGCGTGCTCAGCGCCTCGTCGAAACGCACCCGGAACCGCTGCAGGGTGGCCAGCGCCTGGCTGGAACGGTCGATCAGCCAGCCCGCTGACTGCGTGGTGTGCTTGGCCGCATTGCGGTACACGGCGATGGTGGCCATGGCCTCGGAAACGGCGACCACCGGCACGTCGATCGAACGGGCCACCCTTTCGGCCGTACGGTGCCGCGTGCCGGTCTCCGATGTGGGGATGGTCGCCTTGGGCACCAAGTGGACGTTGGCCCGGGCGATGAGCGAGGTGTCGGCGGCCAGGATGATGGCGCCGTCCATTTTGGCCAGCTCGGACAGGCGCTGGGGGCTGTACTCCGCATCGAGGAGGAAGCCGCCGGTGCAGACGGAGAGCACGGCCGGGTCGTCGCCCACGATGATCAAGGCACCGTGCTTGGCCTGCAGAATGCGGTCGAGCCCCTCACGGAGAGCAGTGCCCGGCGCGATCAACGCGAGTGCGTCATTCAGCGGCTGGCTGCCACGGTCAACCACGGAGGCATCGTATCCGGACCGACCTCCTCCATCGCCAGGTCGAGTGCTTCGGAGAGCGTGCGCACCCGGTGGACGTGCAATCCCGGTGGCCATCGGTCCCGGGGGGTCGAGGCCGGTACGAGTGCCCGGGTGAACCCCGCCCGGCCTGCTTCGGCCAGGCGGCGATCGGCTGCTGGGACCATGCGGAGCTCCCCCGCCAGACCCAATTCACCGAAGACCACGAGGTCGGAGGGCACCACCCGGCCCAGCGCGACCGAGGCCACGGCCAGGGCGACGGCCAGATCGGCTGCCGGTTCGGTGATGGTGATGCCACCCACGGCAGCGACGAAGACCTCGGCGCCTCCGATCGCCACTCCGGTGCGGAAGCCGAGGACGGCCATCAGGAGGGCCACCCTTCCGGCGTCGATGCCCAGGGTCCGGGGGCGGCTCCCCGGTTGGCCGCCCGGGCCGAGGAGCGCCTGCACCTCCACCAGGAGCGGTCGACGGCCCTGCAGCACGGGGACGACCACGCTGCCCGGGATGCCCGACATGCGGTCGCCCAGCAGGAGGGGGCCGGGGTCCGGCAGGGCTCGCAGGCCGTCATCCCGCATTTCGAAGATGCCGACCTCTCCGGTGGGACCGAAGCGATGCTTGACCGCCGTCAGGACCCGCAACGCATGGTGGCGGTCGCCCTCGAAGGAAAGGACGGTGTCGACCAGGTGCTCCACCGCCCGCGGCCCCGCCAGATCACCGTCCTTGGTGACGTGGCCGACCAGGACGAGCGGGACGGCCGTTGACTTCGCCATCCTGGTCAGTCGCTCGACGCAGGCCCGCACCTGGGCCAGGCTCCCGGGCGGTTGTGGGAGCTGGGGGTCGGAGATCGACTGCACCGAGTCCACGACCATCAGCGCCGGACGATGGCGTTCGATGGCTGCCTCGACCGCGGGGAGGTCATGACCTTCCAGGGCCAGGAGATGGTCGGGCACCGGACCTATCCGCACCGCCCTGCCGCTCACCTGGGCCAATGACTCCTCCGCCGAGGCCAGCATCACCGTGGTACCGGTGGCGGCCACCGAGGCCAGCACCTGGAACAGCAGGGTGGACTTCCCCACTCCGGGCGGTCCGAAAAGCAGTGTCACCGAACCGGCCACCAGGCCGCCCCCCATGACCCGGTCGAGCTCGCTGACGCCGGTGGGCAGCGGGCGGGCGGCACCGCTGTCGACCTCACGTAGGCGCACCGCCGTCTGCCCCGATGGTGTTCCCGGTGAAGTCCCCCGGCCGGAAGCGCCGGGCGCCCGTGCCGATTCCAGCGTGTTCCACTGCCCGCAACTGGGGCACCGGCCCACCCATTGCGGGGCCGAGGCGTCACACGATCGGCAGCGGTAGATGTCGGTACGGCGGGTCATGGCGGCACTCTACGGAGGGGTTGTCACACCCTCCCCCTACCCTCTCGTTGTGGTGTCAGCAACCGTCGGATCGAGGCTCGCCGGGGCCGTGCGCACGCTGCAGGAGATCGTGCGCACGACGCAGCCGGG
>DATLSH010000072.1:0-9072 GCA_035534235.1 Acidimicrobiales bacterium
GTCGCCCAGCTGGAGGCGGCCGCGGCGGCCGAGTAGGCCAGCGCACCTCTGACCACCACCTCCGGCGGGTGCCCATGAAGAGGGCCGCTTCAATGAAGCTGGCCGGCAGTGCCCCCTCCCGGGAGACCCACGGCTCGGACCCGGTGCAATCCACCACCGTGGCGCCCGGCCCGCGGCAGGGCCCGGCGTCGGCAACAAGGGCGACGTCAAACACCGAGTAATGGTCGGCCACCGCATCTGCGGTGACCTCTGCCAGCGGTGCGACGCGCCACGGACCGCTCTCGCGGCAGAGCCGCCGGAGTGCGCGCGTGCTCGCCATGCTGACCAGGACGGGCTCCCGATCTTCCGAGCCGGCCAGGAGCAGGGAGAGCGGCCCGGGCCAGCAACGGGCGGCCAGGCGCCGGGCGTCATCCGACCACTGGCCCTCATACCGTGGCCCGACCAGCGCCGCGGCCTGGTCCCGGTGGCCGACGACATAGTGGGCCGGCGTGGTGGCTTCGCTTCCCGACAGCGCCTCCAGCCGCCGCACGGCGTCGCCGCACGCGCTCCGCGCCGCCAGTTGGTAGCTGCCGGTCCCGGGCACGGCGATCAGCCGGTCGGCACCGGCGCCGAACGCTCCTCGCACCGCAACGCCGGAGCGCCCGCTGATGATGGGCGGGCGGCTCAACGCACCCGACCGACCAGCGCCCGGGGGCGACCGGCCAGGTCGGGCTCCACCCGCACTTCGACGTAACCCAGGGAACGGGCCATGCCGGCCGCCGCCGTTGACTGGTGCGGTGCCAGCTCCATGACCACCGCACCGGGCCGCGACAGCCAGGCTGGTGCCTCATGAAGGAGCGTCTCCAGACCGGCCAGACCCGGGGTACCGTCGCTGCCTCCGTCAGCCACCAGGGCCTCCTCCGGTTCGCGCCGGACGTCTTCGGCCAGGTCCCCCCACTCGGCCGCGGAGACGTAGGGAGGGTTGGCGACCACCAGGCTGACCGCACCGCGGAGCGAAGGTGGGAGCGCGCGGAGCCAGTGCCCGTGCACCAGGGTGACCGGGAGCATCTGCGCCTGATCCCGGGCGACCCTGGCCACATTGAGTCGGGCCACCGCCAGCGCGGTGGTGCTGGCATCAATGCCCCAGATTCCACCTCCGCGCAACTCGGTGTCCGGTTCGCTGGCGGGTCCGGTGGCGGGTCCGGTGGCGGGTCCGGCGGCGGGCCCAGCGGCCAATTCGGTGGCCAGCGACAGCGCGATGGCGCCCGACCCCGTCCCGGCGTCCACAATCAGGGGTGCTGCGGTTCCCAGGTGGGCGATCTCGGCCAAGACCACCTCCACCACCTGCTCGGTCTCCGGGCGTGGGATGAGCACGCGGGGGTCCACCAGGAGGTCCAGCGTGCGAAAGGCCCAGTGCCCGAGCAGGTACTGCAGGGGTGCCCCGCTCCTCCGGCGTGCGGCCGTGGCACGCGCCACGGCGACCGCGCGCGGGCTCACGGATGGCGCCGACGACTCCGGTGAGGGGCCGAGCACCTCGGCGAGGATGAAGCGCGCTTCGTGGCGGGCGCCGAGTGCGGCCGACAGCTCGGCCAGCAGCTCGCTCCGGGTCACGACCCGGCGTCCTCCCCGCCGGCCAGTTGACGGGCCCGCTTGTCCGCCATGAGCGCATCGGTCAGTTCGGCCAGATCGCCGGCCAGCACCTGGTCCAACTTGTGGAGCGTGAGGTTGATCCGGTGATCGGTGACCCGGTTCTCCTTGAAGTTGTAGGTGCGGATCTTGTCGGTCCTGCTCCCGGCGCCGACCTGGCCCCGACGCTGCTCCGACATGGCGGCGGACTGTCGGTCCTGCTCGGCCTTGAGCAGGCGGGCCCGCAGGACGACCATGGCCTTGGCCCGGTTCTGAATCTGGCTCTTCTCGTCCTGCATGGCGACCACGGTGCCGGTCGGGATGTGGGTGATGCGCACGGCCGAGTCGGTGGTGTTGACCGACTGCCCGCCGGGACCGGTGGACCGGTAGACGTCGATCTTCAGATCGCCCGGATCGATGGCGATCTCCACTTCGGCTGCCTCGGGAAGCACGGCGACCGTCGCCGTCGAGGTGTGCACCCGACCCTTGGCCTCGGTCACCGGCACTCTCTGCACTCGGTGCGTGCCGCCCTCGTGTTCCAGTCGGAGGTAGGCCTCGTTTCCCTTAATGAGGAAGACAGCCTCATTGATGCCATCCTTGTCCGAAGCGTCCTCGGAGAGGACCTCGACCTTCCACTTCTGGGCGGCGGCGTAACGCAGGTACATGTCGTAGAGCACCCGGGCGAAGAGGTTGGCTTCATCGCCACCGACAGCACCGCGAATCTCCATGATGACGTTGCGCCCGATATTGGGGTCCTTGGGCAGCAGCAGGGTCTGTATCCGCTCCTCCAGACCGGCCACGGACGCTTCCGCCTCCTCCACTTCCCGGCGCATCAACTCGCGTTCGTCTCCCGACGCTTCGGTGAGCATTTCGCGACCGGTGACGACGTCGGCCCGGGAGGCCACCAGATCGTGCCAGACCTTGACGATTTCGCCCAGCTCCTTATGACGGCGCGAAAGTGCACGCAACCGATCAGGATCAGCCAGCGCGACGGGATCGGCCAGATCGGTTTCCACCGAGTTGAATTCCGCTTCGAGCGCGGCCATCCGTTCGTCGAACATGGGATCGGGCAGGGCGTGACGGGGAGGCCGGGTACCGGCCCGACCCGATCGCGACCGGCCTTATTCCTGTGACGCCGTTGCCGGCTCCGGCTGCGGTTCCGGGGTCGGGGTTGGGGCCGGTTCCGGGGTCGTGGCCGTGGCCGTGGCCGTGGCCGGGACCGGGACCGACTTCGCCTTGCCCTTGCGCTCGCCATAGCGGCGCTGGAAGCGCTCGACCCTTCCACCGGAATCGACCAGTTTCTGCTTCCCGGTGAAGAACGGGTGGCACTCGTTGCACAGCTCGACGTGGAGATCGGCCTTGGTGGAACGGGTCACGTAGGTGTTGCCACACGAGCATTTCACCGTGGCGTCTACGTAGTCAGGATGGATATCGGGTTTCATGGTGTCTCCTACGTCGATTCGGTCGGTCCAGTGTAGGGGTTCGCCCACACTCCTCGTCCGGCTCCCCGGCTCAGGTGGCCGGGCCCTTGGCAATTTCGGCCAGGAACTCGTCGTTGCTGTTCGTGGTGCGGATCTTGTCCATGAGCAGCTCAAGGCCGGCCGCTTCCTTGCCGTCGTTGGCCAGGGCGTTGAGCACCCGGCGCAGCTTCCACACCTGTTGGAGCTGTCCCCTCTCGAAGAGGAGCTCCTCGTGGCGGGTGGAGCTGGCGTTGACGTCAATGGCCGGGTAGAGGCGGCGCTCGGAGAGGCGACGGTCCAGCCGCAGCTCCATGTTGCCGGTTCCCTTGAACTCCTCGAAGATCACCTCGTCCATCTTCGAGCCGGTTTCGACCAGGGCCGAAGCCAGGATGGTGAGTGATCCGCCCTCTTCGATATTGCGGGCGGCCCCGAAGAACTTCTTGGGCGGGTAGAGGGCGCCGGAGTCGACTCCACCGGACATGATGCGGCCCGTGGCCGGGGCAGCCAGGTTGTAGGCCCGGGCCAGACGGGTGATGCCGTCAAGGATGATGACGACGTCCCGACCCACCTCGACCAGGCGCTTGGCCCGCTCAATGGTGAGCTCGGCCACCTGGGTGTGCTCGTCGGCCGGGCGGTCGAACGTGGAGGCGATCACCTCGCCGCGCACCGATCGTCGCATGTCGGTCACTTCCTCGGGCCGCTCGTCCACCAGGAGCACCATCAGGTGCACGTCGGGGTTATTGGCCTCTATGGAGTGGGCGATCTGTTTCATCACCGTGGTCTTGCCTGCCTTGGGCGGCGAAACGATGAGCCCACGCTGACCCTTTCCGATGGGCGACAGCAGGTCGACGATGCGGGCGGTGACATTGTCCTTGTCCCCCAGGTCCTGCATCTCAAGATGCAGGCGGGAGTCGGGGAAGAGCGGGGTCAGGTCCTCGAAGCGGGGGCGGTTGCGCGCCACTTCTGGGTCGAGCCCGGACACGGTGTCGATGCGCAGCAACGCCGGGTACTTCTCGTTGTTGGACGCGGGGCGGCAGGCGCCTTCCAGGTAGTCACCCCGGCGCAGAGCGAACCTACGAGCCTGGCTGATGGAGATGTAGACGTCCTTCGATGAGGGAAGGTAGCCGTCGCAGCGCAGGAAGCCATAGCCCTCGTCCCGCAGATCCAGCAGGCCCTTCACCTCGACCATCTCGCCCGAGTAGGGCTGTTCCTGGGCGCCACCGCCTTGAAGCTCGCCCCCCACACCGCGCTCACGGCCGCGTCGCCGGCGGCTGCGCCGGTTCCCGATGTCGCCGTCGCCCTGAGACTGGTTGTTCGGGTTGTTCTGGTTGTTGCGGTTGCCCTGGTTGTTGCCCTGGTTGGGCCGGCTCCGGTTGCCCTGGTTGTTGCCCTGGTTGTTGCCCTGGCCCTGACCGTTCTGCCGGGGCGCGGTGACGTCGGCGCCGTCCGACAGCTCAGGAGGCTCAACGAAGACGGCTGGGCTGTTGTCGGCGGTGTCCGCAGGGCTCCCCGCCGTCAGCTCCGCCGAGGCGTGAGCCGCATCGGACGCCGCTGGTGCCGTGTCGTCGGTTCCGGCCTCGGTTCCGGCCTCTGATCCGCTCCCGCCGCCGGTGGAAGCGATGCTCGACCGAGGGCGGCGGGCCGGCCTCTCGCCGACGGCGGCGTCGCCGTTGGTGGAGTCGCCGTTGGTGTGCACACCGGTGGCGTCAAGAATCTGGTCAATGATGTCGGCCTTCTTCGTCCTGGTCGTCGTCTTGAGCGACATGGCCTGGGCGATGGCACTGAGTTCGTCGCGCTCTTTGCCTTCGAGAACCGATCGTTCGAGCTGCTGTTCCGCAGTCATCGGGCTCCTCTTCCATAGAGGGTTAGCGCCTACTCGGAATGTCCGCGCGTGGCGAGGGGAAACAGGGAGGGGAAAGGCATCGGGATGAAACCTTCCCCCGATCACCGCTACGCAAGACAATCCCGGGACCAGTTGGTTCCCGCGGAGAGCGCCTCACAGCGCAGCGGGGATATGTACATATTAGCGGGGCCGGAAGGAGATTGCCAACATGGCAAGATCGGACCGCAAAGCCACGCGGAGGCTCAGAGCGCCACCTCGGCCAGGATTGCCGGCAGATCCAGATCGATGACCGAGGGCACGGAGATCTGTTGAATCGCCAGGTCAGGGTCCTTCAGTCCGTGCCCGGTGAGGACGCACACCACCTTCGAACCCTCCGGGGCCCCGCTCTTGATGAGCCCCGCCACGGACGCCGACGACGCGGCTTCGCAGAACACAGACTCCTGCTGGGCCAGGAAGCTGTAGGCCTCAAGTATCTCCTCATCGGTCACGGCTGTGATGGAACCGCCCGACTCGCTGGCTGCCGCGGTGGCCGCGTACCAGCTGGCGGGGTTCCCGATGCGGATGGCGGTGGCGATTGTCTCGGGATGCTCCACCGGGTGGCCCAGAACGATGGGTGCCGCCCCGGCCGCTTGAAAGCCGAGCATCCGGGGCAACTTGGTGGACCGGCCCGCCTCCTTGTACTGCAGGTAGCCGCGCCAGTACGCCGAAATGTTGCCCGCGTTGCCGACAGGTATGCAGTGGAGGTCCGGGGCGTCGCCCAGGACATCGACGATTTCGAAGGCACCCGTCTTCTGGCCTTCAATGCGGTGCGGATTGACCGAGTTCACCACCGTGACCGGCGCATGATTGGGCAGGTCGCGCACGATCTCGAGCAGTTGGTCGAAGTTCCCCCGCACCTGGAGCACCCGTGCCCCGTGCATCAGGGCCTGGGCCAGCTTGCCGAGCGCGATGTGCCCATCGGGGATGAGAACCACGCAGGAGAGACCGGCCCGCGCTGCATAGGCAGCCGCCGAAGCCGACGTGTTGCCCGTTGACGCGCAGACGACCGCCTTGGCGCCTTCCTCGACCGCCATGGAGATGGCCATGGTCATGCCCCGATCCTTGAAGGATCCGGTCGGATTGGCCCCCTCGACCTTGAGCCACACCTCGGCACCCACGCGCTCCGACAGCCGCGGCGCCGGCACCAGGGGCGTGCCACCCTCCAGCAGCGTGACGATCGGTGACCCTGGGGAGATGGGGAGGAAGGACCGGTACTCCTCCATCACGCCGCGCCAGCCCGCGGTCACGCCTCGTGACCTTCTTCGCCGATGACGCGCAGCACACCGCTCACCCGGTCCACCGCCTGATGCATTCGGAGCTCATCGATGGTGGCCAGCAGGTCGCCTTCACGCGCCACATGGGTGAGGAAGATGAGGCGGGCCTCCTCGGCCAGCCCCACCTGCTCCATGGCCCGGATGGACACATTGTGATCGCCGAAGATCTTGGCCACTGCCGCCAGGACCCCCGGTCGGTCGGCCACGTCCATGCTGAGATAGAAGGCCGAGCGCATCTCGGTCTGGGCCCGAATGGTGGCGCTCGTGCGCTTGGGCGCCGGTGCCGGCGCTCCGGCGCGCAGGTTGCGTGAGGCATCGACGAGGTCGCCGAGCATGGCGCTGGCCGTCGGCCCGCCGCCGGCTCCCCGCCCGTAGAGCATCAGCTCGCCACTGACGGCACCTTCGACGAACACGGCATTGAAGGCGCCCCGGACCGAAGCCAGCGGGTGCGCCCGCGGCACCATGGCCGGGTGCACGCGCACCGAGATCTCAGGGCCGCCGTCTATTAGTTCGGCCACGGCCAGGAGCTTGACTGCATAGCCGAGGTGGTTCGCATAGGCCACGTCGGCGGAGCTGAGGGCCGTGATGCCCTCCCGGTGGACGTCGGCATCGACCACGTCACTGCCGAAGGCCAGTGCGGCCAGGATCGCCGCCTTGGCCGCCGCATCGTGTCCCCCGACGTCGGCGCTCGGGTCACGCTCGGCCAGACCGAGGTCCTGGGCCTCGGCCAGCGCCACTTCGTAGCTACACCCGTCCTCTTCCATCCGGGTCAGGATGAAGTTCGTCGTCCCGTTCACGATGCCCATGACCCGGACGATCTGCTCACCGGCCAGCGATTCGCGCAGGGGTCGGATGACCGGTATGGCGCCACCGACAGCCGCCTCGTAGAGGAGGTCGACGCCGGAAGCGGAGGCGACGTCAGCCAGCTCGGCGCCCGACACCGCCAGGAGCGCCTTGTTGGCCGTCACCACCGGCTTGCCGGCCCGCAGTGCCGCCCCAATGAGCTCGTGCGCCGGATGGAGTCCCCCGATCACCTCAACGACCACATCGACGTCAGGACGGGCGACCAGCTCGGCGGCCCCGGTGCAGATCAGCGCTCCGGGAATGAGCGCGGACCTCGGACGGGAGGGGTCAGCCACGGCGATGGCGACTAGTTCGAGGTGGATGCCCGTGCGCGCGGCGATGTCATCCTGGCGGGTCAGGAGGATTTCGGCCAGCGCACTGCCGACGTTGCCACAGCCCAAGAGGGCGACACGCACGGTCGGAGCCTCATGCGGCTTGGCCTTGGCGCCGGTCACCCACCTACGGTACAGGCTCCCTGAGCAGCGGTTTGGCGAAAAGGGATCAGGAATCGAGGCGCGTGAGATCGTCGAAGGTCTCGCGGCGCACGACCACCCGTGCGGTGCCGTCCGCCACGAACACCACGGCGGGGCGGGGAACCTTGTTGTAGTTGGAGGCCATGGCGTAGCCGTAGGCCCCGGTGACCGGCGTGGCCAGGATGTCACCGACGCGGAGGTCCTCGGGCACGAAGCCGTCGGGAACCACCAGGTCCCCGCTCTCGCAGTGCTTCCCCACCACCCGTACCGGCTGCGGTCGCGCCGCGCCCACCTCCCGCGGCAGGAACGCCTCGTACCCGCTCCCATAGAGGACGGGACGTGGGTTGTCGCTCATCCCGCCGTCGACGCTGACGTAGGTGCGTATCCCGTGCAACTGCTTGACCGTGCCCACCGTGTAGAGCGTGAGCCCGGCCGCGGCGACGATGGAGCGGCCCGGCTCCGCCGAGACCCGGGTGGCGGCGTCCAGCCCGGCGCGGGTACACGCCTGGCGGGTCACCTGCGCCCACTCGGCCTGCGTCGGCGCAGATTCACCGTTGACGTAGGGCACCCCGAGCCCGCCGCCGACCACCAGCTCGGGCAGGCTCAGCGGAGCGAAGAAGGCACCCAGCACCTCGGCCGCCTGCGCGAACGAGCCGGCGTCGAAGACCTGGCTGCCGATGTGGGCGTGCACACCCACCAGCTCCACTCCGGGCAGGAGCTCCAAGGCGGCGACCGCTTCGGCCGCTGCGCCGGAGGACACCGAGAAGCCGAATTTCGTGTCCTCCTGTCCGGTGCGGACGAACTCATGGGTGTGGGCCTCCACCCCCGGGGTCACCCTGACGAGTACCCGGGGGCGGTCCTGGCGCGCCGGAGCGGATTCGAGGAGCGTGCCGAGGCGCGCGATCTCGTCGAACGAGTCGACGACGATGCGACCCACGCCGGCGTCCATGGCCGTCGAGAGCTCCCCTGCCGACTTGTTGTTGCCATGCAGCACCAGCCGATCGGCCGGGACCCCGGTCGAGAGGGCGACGTGGAGCTCGCCGCCCGACGCCACATCGAGGTGCATGCCCTCTTCGTGGGCCAGGCGGGCCATGGCGCGGCACAGGAAGGCCTTGGTGGCGTAGGCCACCCCGTCCCCCCAGGCCTCCACGGCATCCCGGCAGGCACGGCGCAGGTGCTCCTCGTCGTAGACGAAGAGCGGGGTCCCGAATTCGGCGACCAGGTCGAGGAGATCGATGTCACCGACCCGCAGGTGCCCGTCCGCGCCCGCGGTCGCCGTACGCGGGAGCAGATGCCACTCCACCGGTGCGCTGGCCACCTCGTGATCCGCGGACATGGGGAAGGAGGATACGGCAGCTCCCGCCGTTCCCGGGACGGGGTCGGGGCATGGTCGGGCCGGGAGCGGGCCGGTGTCCGGCCAGTACCGGACCCCTGCCGACTACGATCGTCTCCTGCTCATGCCCCCGTAGCTCAGCGGATAGAGCACCGCCCTCCGGAGGCGGTGGCGCAGGTTCGAGTCCTGCCGGGGGCGCCAT
>DATLSH010000073.1:0-5817 GCA_035534235.1 Acidimicrobiales bacterium
AACCCGTGGAGGAAAGGTCAAGGAGCACCCCGAGGGCCACGATGATCCAGCCCAGAGCGTCGACCCCGTGCCCGGTCCGGTAGACGAGCGCGTAGAAGAGCGTGGTGTAGGGCAGGAGGAAAAACCCGATCAGCCCCTCCCAGCCCGAGCTGAAGGCGAGGGTCAACCGG
Source organism: Acidimicrobiales bacterium (assembly GCA_035534235.1). Lineage (GTDB taxonomy): Bacteria > Actinomycetota > Acidimicrobiia > Acidimicrobiales > RAAP-2 > Bog-473. The sequence goes on from DATLSH010000073.1 coordinate 171, forward strand.
TCCGTGAAGAGGTAGAGCAGCGCCAGGACGAGGCGAGGGGAGATCAAGGCGAAGAGGGCGAGCAGGCAACCCATCAGCCCTTCCTTTCGTGTCCTTTGCGTTCGGGGGCGGTGCACATCACGCTACCCACCGACGGGGGTTACGCCGCGTCACACCGGGAGGTCGCCGGTGGCCCCCCGGGTGGAGCCGTGGTCCTTGTAGGCGGCAATGGTGCGCTCGGCAATGCGCATCTGATGGATCTCATCGGCGCCGTCGGCGAAACGGGCCCAGCGGGCGTGCTGGAGCATGTTGGCCAGCGGGGTGTCGGTCGAGTAGCCCAGGGCACCGTGCACCTGCATGGAGCGGTCGATGATGCGGTTCAGGCTGTTGGCCACGAAGTGCTTGGCCATGGAGACCTCGGTGCGGAAATCATCACCGCGGTCGATCTTGTAGGCGGCATGGAGCACCATGAGCTTGCACTGGTAGAGCTCAATGGCCGAGTCGGCGATCAGCCACTGCACCCCTTGCTTCTCGGCCAGCAGTGACCCGTGCGAGTAGCGGTTGAGGGAGCGGTCGACCATCATGTCGAGCGCCGTCTCCGCCTGGGCGATCCAACGCATGCAGTGGGCCAGGCGGGCCGGTCCGAGCCGGTACTGCCCGAGGCGGTGACCGTTGCCCCTCCCCCCGAGGATCTGGGAGTCGTGGACGCGCAGGTCCTCAATGACGATCTCGGAGTGACCGGTGCTGCCGTGCATGGTCTCGACCTCGCGCACGTCGTTCCAGCCGGCTGCGGGCAGATCGACCAGGAAGGCCGTGTTGGCACCACGCGAACCGGGCGGGACATCGGGCTCGGTGCGGGCCACCAGTATGGCGAATTGGGCCCGGCGGGCGTTGGAGATGAACCACTTGTGCCCGTTGAGGATCCACTCGTCCCCGTCCTGCTCGGCCCGGGTCTGAATGAGCGTGGGGTCGGAGCCCGCCACCTCGGGCTCGGTCATGGCGAAGCACGACATGGCGGTGCCCTCGCAGAGCCGGCGCAGGTAGTTGTCGTTCTGCTCCTTCGTGCCCCAGTGCAGGAGCGTGTGCATGTTCCCCTCGTCAGGGGCCATGCAGTTGAGGATCCACGGGCCCAGGCGGGTCTTGCCCGCCTCGGCCTGGACCATGGCCAGCTCCACGTGACCCAGCCCCATGCCGCCCCATTCGGTGGGCATGTGAGGTAGCCACAGCCCGGCCTTCTTGGCTTCCTCGCGCAATTCCAGGATGGTGACCAGGTACTCATGGCGGGAGGTGGCCCTCTCCTCGTCATCGAACCCTTCAATGCGTGGCTGCACGGTGTCCCGGATGAAGGTCCGCACCCGGGTGCGGATCGCCTCGTGCTCGGGGGCGAGAGTGAAATCGATCGCCATCGCGTGCATCATGCCAGAAGTCCCCTTCCGGAGAGGTCGGTGAAGGGCTACATGTGGCTGAAGCCTCCGGACTCCCTCTGGGTCATCGGCACCGTCATCGGATGCGTGGCGAAGTGGGCGATGGACTGCGCCATGTCGTGCAGGAGGATCTCGCCCAGGTCGCGGCTCACCCCCTGGCGCACCAGGATCCGCTGGACCGCGACGTCCGCCAGGGAGCCGGTCAGCGGGTAGGCCGGCACCTGCCAGCCCCGCACCCGCAAGCGGTCGGCGAGGTCGTAGAGGGTGTACCCGGGATCCTCGCCGGCGCGGATGCGCCAGGCCACCGAGGGGATCCCCGATTGGGGATCGGCGTCGCACAGGAGCTCGAACGGCCCGAGCTTGACCACTTCTTCCGCCAGGTACCTTCCCGTGCCGTAGCAGGCGTTGTGCACCTTGCGGTAGCCGTCCCTCCCCAGTCGCACGAAATTGTAGTACTGCGCCACCACCTGCCCGGCCGGCCTTGAGAAGTTGATCTGGAACACCGGCATGTCCCCGCCCAAATAGGTCACGTGGAAGATCAGGTCGGCAGGCAATGCCGCCGAATCCCGCCACAGCACCCAGCCCACTCCCAGGGGAGCGAGCCCGAACTTGTGCCCCGAGGTGCTGATCGACTTGACCCGGGGGACGCGGAAGTCCCACAGGATGTCCGGGGCGCAGAACGGTGCCAGGAACGCCCCGCTGGCCCCGTCGACATGGATGTCCACGTCGAGGCCGGTCTCCTCTTGGAGCTGGTCGAGTGCTTGGGAGAGCGCAAGCACGGGCTCGTAGGAACCCGTGTACGTCAGGCCGAAAGTGGGCACCACCATGATGGTGTTCTCGTCGACGAGCCCGAGCATCTGTTCGGCGTCCATGCAATAGCGGCCGGGTGACATCGGGATCTCCCGCATCTCGACATCCCAGTACCGGGCGAACTTGTGCCACACCACCTGGACGGGCCCGCACACCATGTTCGGGGCCTCGGTGGACTTGCCCAGGGCCCGGCGTCGGGCGCGCCAGCGCCACTTGGCCGCCATCCCGCCCAGCATGCAGGCCTCCGATGACCCCGTGGCCGAGCAGCCCACCGCATCGCCGTGCTCGGGGGCGTGCCACAGATCCGCCAACATCTGCACACAGCGGCGTTCCAGTTCCGCGGTTTGCGGGTACTCGTCCTTGTCGATCAGGTTCTTGTCGATGGAGAGGTCCATCAGCCGGTGGACCTCGGGCTCCTCCCAGGTCTGGCAGAACGTGGCCAGGTTCTGCCGGGCGTTGCCGTCAAGGAGCAACTCGTCCGCTATGGCCTGGTACGCGTCGTCGGGTCGCATCTCACCGGAGGGGAACCGATCGGTCGGCAAGGCAAGCTTCAGGTCCCGGGCGGCGAAGGTGGAGTCGAAGGCACCGCTTCTTCCGGTGGCTTTCTTGTGCAAGGGCATGCCCGGATACTACGTAGTGGCCCTGCGGCCAACACGGGCCAGGGTTCGCGCTAGCTGGCCAACGCTCGGGCGCTCTGCCGGTCGGCCGGATCCGGGTGGGCCCACTGCTGCACCTGGGCCGCCGATCCGGCGCCGAACCGATACATACGACCGGGACGGTCAGCCAGCTGTAGGCGGAGCCGGCGCAACGCCTTGGTGTTGATCTGGCACACGCGGCTCTCGGTGACGCCCAGGATGCCACCGATCTGCAACAGGGTCATCCCCTTGTAGTAATGCAGGGCCAAGACGGTCCTCTCGCGCTCGGGCATCCGGTTGAGGGCCCGGGCCAGCTCCTCGTTGGTCTCCTTGTTCTCGAAGGTCTCCATCGGACCGGCGCTCCGGTCGGCCAACGCCTCCCCCAGGGTCGAACGCTCCGATCGACCGGCTCTCCGGACGGACTCGTCAAGAGCCAGGACGCCGACCTGGGAGATCTTGCGGAGCGCGCTCTGGAGCTCGGCACCGGTCATATGGAGTTCCTCCGCCATCTCGGCGGTGGTGGGCTTCCGAGACCGCAGGGCCTCAAAATTCGCGTGCGCCTGCTCAAAGGCACGGGCCTTGGTGCGCACCGACCTCGGCACCCAGTCGGTTGAACGGAGCTCGTCAATGATGGCACCACGGATGCGGGGCATGGCGTAGGTCTCGAACTTGACGTTCAGATTGGGATCGAATCGCTCAATGGCATCGATCAGGCCGATGATCCCGTATCCAACCAGGTCTTCACCGTCGAAGTGCCGGGGCAGGCTCAACCAGAGTCGATTGGCCACACGCTTGACGAATGGCGAGTAATGGATGATCAGCCGGTTGCGCAGCGCCGGATCGGCCGACTGCTTGTAGGCGGCCCAGAGATCCTCAATTCCGCCCGCAATTCCGCCCGGGAGCGTCGAACATGCAGGCGTTGTCGAACCCACTCTGACCCCTCCCGGCACCTCTGTTCACGATGCCCCCGTTTGTGTCTCCCTAGTTGAACACGTTGCTGGTGCCTGGTCAGGAGTACCGAGCACTCTAATAATTGTCGTTTCGTTGTCATCGCCGGGCAGGGGAAGGTCGAGCCCCTCAAGTGGGGCACTGATCGGTCCGAAGAAGGGGGTGGTGGATGCGACCGCAGGATCCCCGTGTGCCTTCACGAATGCGATTGCCGCGCCATCATGACGCCCTCGGGTGAACGCCAGCTGGCGAGCTGCATGGTCGGGGCCTTCCATGGCGGCATCAGCATCCGGGACGTCCAGGAGGTCAACCGGATCCGTGAGGCGACACTCGCGGAACCCGCAGCCGATCCCGTCCGGGGGCCCCGCGAGCCCGGCGGGCCTGACCTTGGGCTGCACCGTCCTGCCGGCGCGACCAGGTGATCCCGGGATGACCAGGCGCCCCCTCCCCGTCAGCGCCTCCGAAGTTCAGGGTGCGGTGGCGCGCCCCCGCCACCGGCGCGCGCCCGCGCCACCGGGTCTGGTCGCCCCGGTGGGTGGCGTGGGCGGTTCTGATGTGATGCGCCGGCGCTTCGAACAGCTGGGCTATGTCGTGCGCCAAGCAGCCGACGCACCTTCAGCGCGGCGGGCCATCTTCGAGAGCGTCGCGGACCTGGTGCTGCTAGATCCCAGCGTGTCGGGCTTCGACGCCGGCCGGGCTCTGACCGACATTCGCCGGGGCAGCAGTGTGCCGGTGATCGTCCTGTCCGACCGTGACTGCGGGGAGGAGCGGATCCGGATGCTGAATCTGGGCGCGGACGACTATGTGGCGAAGCCGGTGTCCTGCGCGGAGCTGGAGGCTCGGGTACGGGCCGTGATGCGGCGGAGCCAGCACGGGGGGGCCGGCCCGCGCCAGGGGCGCGGTGAGCTCGTCGTGGACCCCCTTGCACGGATGGTGACGCTGAACGGCGAAGAGGTGATCATGACGCGCCGGGAGTTCGATCTCCTGGCCTTCCTCGCCGCCGCACCGGACCGGGTGTTCTCACGGGAGGAGCTCCTGGCGCATGTCTGGGGGTCATCCGCCCAGAGGCAACGACGCTCCACCGTGACCGAGCACATCCGCCGGGTCCGCTTGAAGATTGAGGACGACGGCAGGCAGCCCCGGTGGATCACGACGGTGCGGGGGATCGGCTACCGGTTCCATGGGTCCTCCGGGGGAGAAGGGCCCAGGTTCTCCCAGCGTGGCGCCGTGGAACCGACGACCCCCGCGAGCCCGTATACTTGACCCCGGCATTGCCGCGGATCGCATTTCCGTAGGGAATGCAGAAGGATTGAGGGGTCGTAATTTCCTGGGGGGGGACAATTGACGCCTGCGGTAACCGCGGACAAGCGCGCTGAGCGACCGGCCATGGCCGAGTGGCCCCTGATGGGGCACCGCCACGAATTCTCACTGGTGAGAACGGCCATCCTCGACCACCGCGGCGTCCTGATCACCGGTCCGTCCGGAGTGGGCAGGACGACGCTGGCCATGATGGGCGCCGAAGTGGCGGAGGACGCCGGCATGGCCGTCGTCCGCGTGGCCGGTACCGAGGTGTGGCGATCCCTACCCTTCGGGGCCTTCGCCTCCGTTCTGCCTCCCGATCCCGGCGGTGACCGCGAGGGGAGGGAGCACCACGTCGCGCTGCTCGGCCACTACGCCCGGTCACTGGTCGACGGTGCCGGGGGAAGGCCGCTCATGGTCTGTGTCGACGACGCGCAACTGCTCGACGTTGCCTCAGCCATGCTGGTGCACCAGCTGGCCCGGACCAGGGCGGCCACCATTCTGGCCACCGCCCTGTCCAAGGGTCACCGCGGCCCGCCCCCCCCCCCCCCC
>DATLSH010000074.1:0-56590 GCA_035534235.1 Acidimicrobiales bacterium
AGGAGGGTCAGATGGCCGCATCGGATCAACGCCGAAAGTCCTGCCGATCCGTCTCCTCAATTCCGAGCCGCTCGGCGATCACCGTCAACGGGAACGGCGCGCTGAGCTCGGACACGACGTCGATCTCCTCGTGGGCCTCCGCGGCTGCGATGACCTCGACCGCGGCCAGGCGGGCAGTTGGGGCCAAGGGGTCCAGGGCCCGGGGAGTGAAGCGGCGGTCAAGCAAGCCCCGGAAGGCAGAGTGCTGTGGTGGTTCCATGTGCAGAGTGGACAGGGTCCTCATGGGGTTACGGAGTCCAAGGGTCACCCCGTCCGCCGGCCCTGGGACAGCGGTAATCCAGATCGGACAAGATTGACCGGATGAACGACCTTGACCTTGCTGAGCTGGTCGAGCTTTCGCTCAGTGCGCTGGACGGCGTAGCTGAAGCTGACTGTTCGATAAAGGCTGGACAGCTGGAGTGGAGCTGCTGGCAGACGGTCGAGCACTCGATCGATTGCCTCTTTTCCTATTCGATGCAGATTGGCGCCCAGGCGCATTCAGGCTTCATTCCCCTTGAAGAGCTTCACGCGCGACCCGAGGCGAGTCCGGCCGATCTGATCGCCGGCCTTCGAGGAGCGATGGCCCTGCTTCTCGGAGTGGTGCGTGATTCGCCGGGAGACGTGACCGCATCGGACGGCGTTCTTGAACTGGATCTATCGGATTGGTGTGCCAGGGCGGCCTACGAACTGATCATTCATACACATGACGTCCTATCCGGGTTAGGAAGCGCGCTCACCCCAACCGACGAGATGTGCAACGCGATTCTTGAAACTGAGTCCCTTTGGATGTTGGACCGAAGAGCAATCCCCGAAACTGCCGACCCTTGGACGGCCCTCCTGGTGGCTTCCGGAAGACCTTCGGTTACTTCATCCGATTGACTCGGGGGTATCCCCATGCACTGGCTGAGGTCGTGGTTTCGAGGCCCGCAGCGCCCGCCTGATAAGTCCTGTTCGGGGACTGGAAATGCGGCGCTGTCCCGACCGTCGGACTCCTGCGTGCGCGCTACTGACTTGGCCAGGGCAGGCCCATGTTGTTCCGCTTCGGCACCTCGCCCGCCGCCATGATCCGTTCGGCGAGCGGACGCATCGCCTCCACGAGTTCGACTGCTCGGGCGCCGAGGGTGGCCACGAAGGGCACCGCCAATCGATCGGTAGCAGCTTCGATGGCATCGCGGGCCTTGGTACCTGCCGGAGTGGGATGCTCGTTGTCGTCAAGCCATCCCCGCTCTCGAAGATGCATGACCGCCGTACCCCACTCTTCATCTGTCCACCCGCGGTTGTCACGAAGGCTCTCCCGTTCTGAGCGCCCAGTGGCCGCTTGCATGACGAGGGACTCGCACGGGTCGACCTGGTTGGCGACGAGGCACGAGACGTGTCCATCGCCGCGATGCTCACGCATCGCGCCGAGGGCCTGCCAGAGCTGGAGGTGGGGTGCGCCCGGATCGGCGAGAGCCGCGTTCGCCGCGCCCAACGGTCGGCCCGAGAAGTCAGCTGAGTGGACCGCGGTGGTGGCGAGTGACGCGGCTCGCCGAACGTCGGGCCCATCGATCGCTTCTCCCAGAAGCCGACCAAGCGCGGCGTCCATCGCCGAGAGTCGGGCGTCGATGAGCCGTCGTGGATCGGCGTAAGCCCAAGCGGCGGGGATGGCGCGCTCGACCCGTCGTGGGTGAAAGCCGTAGAAGATCGAAGTCACCACGGCCGGCGGCACGGCGCCGAGAGGTGCCGCGCGGCAGCCGAAGTAGCTCATCCAGCCGCCCCGGAGGCCGAGCCCGTCCGTTGCCACACGGGTTTCCGGGGCGAAGAAGACCACTGCGTGGATCGGCTCGCCGTACTGCCAGACGAGACGAGCCGCTTGCTCATCTGCTATGCCCACGTCACCATCCTTTCCCAGTTGGCCAGGAAGCGGCCCTTCGGCTCCCTGAGTTTCCCACGATGGGAACCCCACACCGCCGGGTCGAGGTTGACCCGGGATCTCCACGACTCTGGTGTCCGAGTTCGTACGGGAAGCACCCTCGCCGGCGGTCGCTCACCTACGTTCACGTTCCCGTATGGAGAGTCAACGCCGAGAGCGCGTACGCTGATCTTGTGAGCGGAATCACGGACACGTCGGTGCGAGAAGCGCTGGTCGAGCACCTGGCAGCGAGCGGGTTACCGCCCGATGCGGGCGATTCCGACCTCTTCGCGGTGGTGAGAATCTTTCACCTGCCCTATCCGATCCCAAACACGCGGGCTCGTAAGCGGGCGGTCCAAATCCACGACCTGAACCACCTGGTGAGCGGGTACCGGACTGATCGGATCGGCGAGCTCGAGATCAGCGCCTGGGAACTGGCCAGTGGCGGCTGCCGGGACTATGTAGCCGCCTGGGTGCTCGACCTGGCCGGACTGCTCGGTGGATTGATGGCAGCGCCGAGGCGCACCGTGCGCGCCTTTCTGGCCGGGAGGAGCCAGCAGAACCTTTACGGGTTCGCATACGAGGAGCTCCTGGCCCTGTCCGTGGACGATGCCTGCCGCCTGGCGGATACGCCGTTGCCCACTCGGATGCGCCGGGTTCCCGGCGGGCTCCACCTGGCCGCCCTCGTCGTGCTCTCACTCCCGGCTGGCATCGCCATGTCGATTGCCTGGTACGCGCTGGTTCCCGTTTGGCTGGTGAACCGCGCCTTCAGACAGGTTCGCCCGGCCGCGATGCGCTCCGCTCAGGAGCGTGGAGGGCAGGGAGGGCCGAATACAACCACGGGCATCTGAGCGATGGACCACCGCTCCCTCCGATGTTTCATTTGTAACTGAGGGTCGCCCCGTTCGATGCTCGGTGGTGGGGCCAACCGATTCGACCAATTGCTGGGTGGCCCCGTTCGGCCGCGTTGACCCATAGCGTGGTCAGGCACGGCGCACCGGCTCCGATACGTCTCTCCCTCCACCCACCCGCCTGCAGCCGCCTCCGCCTAGTCCAAGCCCTCATGTCCTAGGAGCCTCAGGTCACCGAAAGGGCTCGCAAGGTGTGGCACGGCTGAGGTTGTGGGATCGAGTCTCGCAGCGCCCACCCTGGTGTCGTTCCGGGACGTCAGGGAACTTCAATCGCCGACGCCACCCGCCGGAGGAATGAGCGGACCGTGGCCCGGGTGAGGCGATCGGCCTTCGGGTCGGGCTCGGCCGCCGGCCCCGGGCGCGCCGGAGGACGGAACCGGCCCACCAGATGCAGTTCCGTCCGATCGCGATCGATGGAGCGCAGTTCGACTTGCCCTTCCAGGCGTGAATCGGCCCCTCCAGCCAGCGAGACCTGCCAGGAAAGTGCCAGGTGCGTCGCTCCGTCGGGCCGCGTGCTTGGCGGTCCCAGGCGCACTGCCGCTGCTGACGTCGCTCTCCACGGCGAGCTCTCCGGGTCGATGTGGGAGCGCAGGCTCTCGGCCTCGCCATAGGCCTCGCCGAGATGGTGGGCTATCCACCCATCGTGCTGCAACCGCTCCACAATGGCGTCGGCCCCCCGCTCAATGTGGACCCAGTCCTCCACCTGAATGTTGGTGTGAACCGTCCGGTGGGAGTCTGCCGGCCTCACCGCCGATCCCTCTTCCAGTGCGAGGTCCTGCTTCTGCACCTCGGCCAGCGTTGCGTCGGCCAGTACCTTCCGCAGGGCTTCGGTGGCGGCCGACCAGGTTGCGTGGAGCGGGCAGACGCCCTCCCACCGGCACGGCCCGTCACCGAGAGCACAACGGTCGGGCCGTAGCGGCCCCTCACCCGCTTCGACCACTTCCAAGAGGGAGATCGATTCGGGCGCCCGGGAAAGACGGTAGCCCCCGTCCCGGCCGGCGCGCGAGGTCGCCAGCCCACCCCGGACCAGCTCGGCAAGGATCTGTGAGGCGTAGTTCTGTGGCACCCCCATTTCGGCCACGACCTCGCGAATTTTGCGCTGCTCGCCCGATTCGTAGGCTCTGGCCAGGCATAATGCTGACCGGACCACGTAATCGCCCCGCTTGGAAAGGGTCAGGTTCATCAGAAGATAAGTATAGTTATACTCTTGACGTAGAGCAATTCATTTGTAATAATCGGGCTTATGGGAAGTCAGAGACTCTACGTAGATCAAATAAGCCAACGATGGTTCTGACTCTGCCGGCAGAGCCTCAGGTCGACATCGCCACCGACCCCGTGTCGGTGGCGGTCAAGCTGCGTCCGCCCCAGCGGGTCGGGATTGAGGAGCGGTTCGCCGACACCGACCCGCCGGCGGGCTGGGACCTGGCCCGCAATCCCCGCGTCGCCCGTCTGATGCGGAACCGAAAGTTCCAGTTCGCGTTGATCGTGCCCAATCAGATCATCTTCTGGATGGTCATCATCTCGGGCCTGGCGGGCACCGTCGACCCCGGGCTCAACTTCGGCACCGCCATCACCTGGTACCTGTGGTTCTGCCTGGTCTTCGTCATGATGGTCGTGGTCGGCCGGGCGTGGTGCGCCATGTGCCCCTTCGGCGGGTTTGCCGAGTGGCTGCAGCGCCGGACGTTCTGGCAGCGCACGCAGAAGACCCTCGGCCTTGGTCGCAAGGTACCCGAACCCATCGCCCGCTACGGGTTCATGATCCCGGTGGCCGCCTTCCTCCTCCTCACCTTCGTGGAGGAGTTCTTCAACATCGCCGGTCCGGGCAACCCGATGGACACCTCTTGGATGGTGATCGGGATCGTGGCCAGCGCGGTGGTGTTCTTCCTCGTCTTCGAGCGGCGGTCCTTCTGCCGCTACTTCTGCCCGCTTACCGCCGTCATCGGCACCGTGGGGGCCATGGGGTCGGTGGCCGGGTTCCGCACCCGGGACCGGGACGTCTGCCTCAACTGCAAGACCAAGGAATGCATGCGCGGTGGCGAGTCAGGCTACGGATGCCCCTGGTACACCTGGCCGGGCAGCGCTGAGTCCAACCTGTCCTGCGGGCTGTGCACCGAGTGCTTCAAAGCCTGCCCCTCGGACAATGTCGGACTCTTCATCCAACGCCCGCTCACGTCGGTGGTGGAGCCTCGTCGTCGCCGTGCCGACGTGGCCTGGTCGGTGGTCGTGCTGTTCGGACTGGTGCTGTACCAGCAGTTCAACTCCACCAACGTGTACGCGCCCGTCGACAATTGGCTGAACCGTGTCCTTCACTTCCCGCACTATCCCGATCCATTGGCATATGTCGGGATGATCCTTGGCGTGTCTGCGCTTATCGCTGGCGTGGTCTGGCTTCTGAGCCGGGTCGTCGTCCGCCCGGACATCGGTGAGGGTGGGAGTGGCTTCCTGCAGCGCACCAGCCGTTTCCGGGCGCTGTTTCTCCCCCTCGCCTACGGACTCATTCCCATCGTCGGTGCCGACTACTTCGCCCGCCAGCTCCCGAAGTTCTTCGAGTTCGTCCCCCGCCTCATCCCGGCGATCGGGCATCCCTTCGGGTTCGGCTCGAATCACTCGGCGCTGTACAACACCAGTCTCCTCAACGGTCAGGGCATCGTCATCGCCCAGGTCGTGGTGCTGGCCCTCGGCACTGCGGCCGCGCTGTGGGCCACCTGGCGCATCGGGTCCCGGGAGCTGGTTGGCATTTCGTCTCGCCCGACCGCGACCCGGTTGGCCAGCCTCGGTTTTGTGTTCGCCAGCGGAGTGGGTGCGGCCTTCATGTACGTGATCATGCACGCCGCCACCTGAGGAGGAAGATCCGATGACCATCACCGGGGACCGGCCCGATACCGCATTGCCGCAAGTGACGGTATTGGTGGATCGCTGTGCGGGCTGCCAGGAATGCCTCGTGCGCTGTCCCACCGGTGCTATCTCCCTAAATGCCGCCTCATGGGTCGTCACCGCTGACGAATTGCTCTGCAACGGCTGCCGCCAGTGTGTGCGCACCTGCCCCTTTGCGGCCATCACCGTCTCGGGGCCCATCATGGTGGCTCCGCGGACTCCGTTGGTGACCCATCACCCCGATGCGTTGCTCAGTGACCACAGTGAGACCCGCCGCGGCATCACCTCTTGGGATGACGCGATGCGCGAGGCCGAACGGTGCCTGGCCTGCCCGGACCCGACGTGCGTGCGCGGCTGCCCAGCCCACAACGACATCCCGAGTTTCATCGCCTCCCTCGGGCGCGGTGACCTTGACGAAGCGCATGCGGTCCTGCGCCGCACCAGCACGCTGCCGGACGTGTGCGCCCGGGTCTGCGACCAAGCCGTGCAGTGCGAGGGCGCCTGCAGCTGGTCCCTGGCCGGCGGGGAGCCCGTGGCCATCGGGGCACTGGAGCGCTTCGTCACCGACAATGCCCCAGTCCCTCCGCCCCGCCAAAAGGTCGGCGCCGGGCCCGGAATGGACGTCGCCATCGTAGGATCGGGGCCGGCCGGACTGGCCGCTGCCTGGGATCTCCATGAGGCCGGCGCCAACGTCACCGTGTTTGAGCAGGACGCCGAGGCCGGAGGGCTGTTGCGGTGGGGGATCCCGGACTTCACCCTGCCCCCGACCATCGCCAACCGGGCCGCCAGCGCGCTGGCCGACTCCGGCGTCACATTCCGCTTCGGCACCAGGATCGGGGCCGACGAGATGGAGCAGTTGCTGGACGTCCATGATGCCGTGCTCATGGCGGTGGGCGCCGGTATGCCTCTGGCGCTCGACGTGCCGGGCACCGATCTGGGCGGTGTGTGGGATGCCACCCGATTCCTCACCGAGGCACACGAGGCGCTGGCCCGGGGTGATGGGCTGTCCTTGGGTGACGCGCAGAGTGGCGCCCTCTCATCCGATGCAACCGTCCTCGTACTCGGGGCGGGGAACACGGCCATGGATGTCGCCCGGACCGCCCGGCGCCTCGGCGCACGAGCGGTGTGCATCGACTGGATGGACCGTCGCTTCGCCCCGGTGCGTCCCGACGAATTGGACGAAGCCGAAGAGGAGGGAGTGGAGATCCGGTTCTTGACCACGCTTGAGCGCATCACGGGTTCGGGCGGCCGAGTCGCTGCCGCCCACCTGGCCCACACCACTCAGAAATCGGCTTCCGCCAAGCCCGTCGTCACCAAAGCCGCCCCCGACACGCTGGAGGTCGACCTGGTGGTCATGGCCATGGGGTACCGGATTGAGCCGTCAATTCTCGGCTGCATCCCCGGTGCTCCCGTGGCCAAGACGGTGGCGCCGCTCCCGGATCGGCAGTGGGTGGCCAGTGGACTTCTGGCCAACGCCGCCCCTTCCTTCGCCCGCCACCACCCGGTGGGTCGGCTCGCCTTGGGCCGTGAAACGGCCAGGGTCGCCGCCGGAGTACCCTGCTCAGCCCGGGTCTGGAGGGCCGGGGATGCGCTGACCGGTCCCTCCACGGTGGTGGAGGCCATGGCCCAGGGCAGAGAGGCCGCCCGGGGCATCCTCAGGCAGCGGCCTCGGCGCCCGTTCGCCCCGCCCAGGGGTGCGTCTCATTCATCCGGTGCCGTGGCTTTCGAGGGACACGCTTCGAAATAGGGTTCACCTCTGCCTCGACCCACCCACAGGCAAGAGTTTTCCGAGCCGAAGCGCGATCACACCGAGAGCGACCAGGAGATCGGCGTGCACCCGATTCAACGTGGGCTGCTGCGCCATTTCTCGATCGGTTGCCGAGACTCCCACATGGACCGCTCCACGGCGCAGCAGTCCTGACCCTTGGCGCGCTCCAGTGGTTACCGCCACCAGGTCCGTGAGCTTCGACGCACGTAGGTCATAATGGGATTCGTGAGGGACCCGTTTCAGAGGGTGTGGATCGGGCTCGGGGCCCTGGCTCTGGTGCTCCTGGCCGGGACCATCGGATATCTGGCTCTCGGTTTCGCTCTCCTCGATGCCGTGTATCAATCGGTCTCCACCGTCACCACGGTGGGATTCAACTCACCTCACCCGTTGAATCAGAGCGGCAAGCTCTTCACCATTGTCCTCATCCTCGTCGGTGTGGGCACCGCCCTTTACGCCTTCTCGGCGGTGTTCGAGATTCTCCTTGAGGGCCATGTTCGAGATCTCCTGAGGAGGCGCAATATGGAACAGAGCATCGAACGGATGGACAGCCATGTGATCGTGTGCGGATGGGGTCGTGTCGGCCGGGAGGTGGCCCGCTTCCTCCACAATGCCGGTCGGGACGTCGTCGTCATCGACCGTGACCAGGATCGGCTCCGCGACGTGTCGTATGCCTCGGTCTGCGGGGATGTGACGGACGACGAGGTGCTGCACCGGGCCGGCATAAATCGGGCCGCCACCCTGGTTGCGGCACTCAATACAGACGCTGACAACCTTTACGTGACGGTGGCCAGCAAGTCGATGCGACCGGACCTGCAGATAATCGCCCGGGCCCGCAGCGGGTCGTCCGAGGCGAAATTCCTGCGCGCCGGAGCCGACCGGGTGGTGAATCCCCAACAGCTGGGTGGAGACCGCATGGCATCTTTCGTGACTCAGCCCCACGTGGTGGACTTTGTCGACGTGGTGATGCATGACGGCACCCTCAAGTTTCGTCTGGGCGAGCTCTCAATCTCCTCGCGGTCGAACATGGCCGGCAAGACACTTCGCTCGGCCCACCTGCGCGACCGCACCGGAGCCTTGGTCCTGGCCATACGCCGACCCGACGGCAGCTTCTTGACCAACCCTTCGCCCGAGGATGCCATTCTGGCCGGGGACGTGCTGATTTCTGTTGGCACTGACGAGCAGCTTGAATCCCTGGCGGAATTCGCCGTGCGAGGCTGAGCCGCGACCCGGGACCGCGCGCCAAGTCACGAGATCCGAGACTCGGGCCGACATGGTCGGTCGGCCGTCGACCTCATTGTCGCTCTGCGAGCCGGAGCGCATCAGGGTTGACGACGTTGATCGGTTTGCCCGTGGCGTACGCGTTCACCTGATCGAAGATCTCAGAGAACTGCAGCTCCCACTCTTCGCGTGTCACATAGCCGATGTGTGGCGTGCACACCACGTTGCCCATATTGAGGAGCGGATCGGCAGGATCCTGCATCGGTTCCCGTTCGAAGACGTCGACGGCTGCGAATCCCGGGCGTCCCCGGCGGAGCGCCTCCAGCAGCACCCCGGGTGCGATCAAGTCGGCACGGCTGGTATTGACGAGCAGGCTGGTCGGCTTCATGCGGGCCAGATCATCGGCGTTCACGATGCCCCGCGTCCCCTCGACCAGCCTCATGTGGAGTGAGAGAACGTCGCATGACTCGAAGAACTCCTCCCTGCTCCCGGCCACCGTCATGCCTTCGGCCCGGGCCCGCTTTCTTGACTCCTCACTGGCCCAGACGGTGACGCCCATGTGGAAGGCGCGGGCGTAGTCAGCCACCACCCGGCCGATACGGCCGTACCCATAGGTCCCGAATGTCTTGTCGCGGAGGGTCGATCCGATGCCCATCTGCCAGTTGCCCGCCTTGAGCGACGCCCCCTGCTGGGGAATCTGGCGGACGGCGGCCAGGACGAGTCCCCAGGTCAGTTCGGCCGTGGCGAACGAGGGCGACCCGGCATGTAGATCCGATGACACGGCGATGCCCAGTCGCGTGCAGGCGTCGATGTCGATGTGCGGATAGACGCTCCGCTGGCTGATCAACTTGAGTTTGGGAAGCCGCTCCAGCAGGGCCGCGCCGATTTGGGTCCGCTCGCGGATCAGCACCAGGGCCTCGCACCCGGCGAGCCGTTCGACCAATGGATCGACGGGTTGCAGATGGTCGTTCCATACCGTCACCTCATGGGGGGCGAGCTTGGCAAAGCAATCCAGCGTGCGCAGAGTGTCGAAGTAGTCATCGAGGATTGTGACCTTCATCCATCGTCCTCCGGAATTGGCGGTGCTCGACGACCATTCAAGCGCTGATTGACCTAACTTCGGGAATTCCCCACCCGGAAGGAGAATTCTTGAAGAGATGTCACCCCGGGCTCATGCGCTGGACCGCCGCGTGGATCCCGGTTGCGGCGGCGGGGATCTTGGGTCTCTGTGGTCCTGTCCCGGCTGCCGGGGCGGCGGGCATCCCCGATCACCTGCCGGCGGTTCCCCACGGCAACCCCAACACGGTGTTCTCCAAGGACGGTCCGTACAAACCGGGGGTCGCCTTCCAGACCACTCCGGGGGGCGACACTCTCGTCATCACGTACCCCGTCGACCCGGCGGCGACCGTGGGGAAACCGCACTATGTCATCGACCTGTTGCGCTGGCTCAACGGGTCGCCGACCGCGCCGACCCCTGCGAATCTGCCGAAGGACCTGCCCACCACCCTGGCCACCGATGCCTACCAGGACGTCCCCATCGCCACGCCCGGACCCTTCCCGGTGGTGATGTTCAGCCACGGGTTCAGCGGCTACCCCGAGCAGTCGAGCTTTCTCACCGACCACCTGGCCACGTGGGGTTTCGTGGTGGTTGCACCCGATCACCGTTCCCGGGACCTCCATGCCATGTTCAGCGGGACCACGGGGCGGGGGCAGAGCGACATCACCGACCTGCGACAAGCGCTCGCCGTCGTGCGCTTCATGAATGCCGCGCCCAATGACCTCCTGAGTCACAAGCTCGACCTCACCCGGGTGGCGTCACTGGGTCATTCTTCCGGTGGGGGAGCCGCCATCGCATTCGCCCGGGGCCCGGACGTGCGGACCTATGTGGCCCTCGCCCCCGAAGTTGCCACGCCTCCGAGGGGTAAGCCCGGAATGCTCATGCAGGGCACGGCTGACCAGGAGGTCAATCCGGCGGGCACCAAGAAGCTCTACGCGTCGCTCAGCACACCGAAGCGTCTGGTGCTGCTCGACCGGGCCGGTCACAACGTCTTTGACGACGCCTGCTCCATCGGGGCCGCCCAGGGCGGTCTGGTCGCCGTCATCAAGAAGCTTGGTCTGCCCCGCGGATTCGTGGGCATGGCCACAGATGGTTGCCTGGCCCCGGATGTGTCCCCGCCCAAGGTATGGCCCCTCATCGATCAGGCAGTCACGGCCCAGCTCCGTTGGAGTCTGGGCATCGACAGGGCGCCCGTGGGCCTCGGTCCGGGGATGGGGCATGCCTACCCGGGAGTCTCGGCCAGCGTGACGGCCGATCCATAGATCCTGATCGGTTGCTACAATACCTACGTGACTACGCAGGTATATGGAGACCCTTCACAGGAGGAGTTTCACTCCGCCGTCGGGATGCTGAAGCTGCTGGGCGACGAGACCAGGCTGCGCGTCATCTGGGCGTTGCTCAGCGGCGAGCATTCCGTCAACGAGTTGGCGGAGCTCATCGGAGCGCAACCGGCCGGTGTCTCGCAGCACCTGGCCAAGTTGCGTCTGGCCCGTCTGGTGCGCAGCCGGCGCCAGGGCACGCGGATCTACTACCTGGTCGACGATGCCCACGTCCGCCGCCTCGTTGAGGAAGTCCTGTCCCATGCCGATCATGTGGCGTCGCGTGGCTGAACGGGGACACGGCCACCATGCCCACTCGATGGGAACCGATCGGCGGGCTCTGCACCTCACGCTGATCCTGCTCGGCGCCTTCATGGTGTTCGAGGTGGCCATGGCCATCGCCTCTAGCTCCCTGGCCCTACTGGCCGATGCCGGGCACATGCTGGCCGATGTCGGCGCGATCGCCGGCTCCCTCCTGGCCATTCGGCTGGCCGCCCGACCGGAGACGGGATCCCACACCTACGGCATGATCCGCGCCGAGATCCTGGCCGCTGCCGCCAACGGCATCACCTTGCTCCTCGTCTCCGCCCTGGTCACCTTCGAGGCCGTGCAGCGCCTGGTCAGACCTTCGCCGGTGATCGGGGTGAACCTCATAGTGGTGGCGGGCATCGGCGTGGCGGTGAATCTCGTGGCCACCCTCACGATGTCCAAAGCGGACAGGAGCTCCCTCAACATTGAGGGTGCCTATCGCCACATCCTCACCGATCTCTACGGCTTCGCGGGGACCGCCATTGCCGGCATCGTGATTTTGATCACGGGTTTCTCCAGGGCCGACTCCATTGCATCCTTGGTCGTGGTCTGCCTCATGCTCAAGGCCGCAGTGGAGCTCCTGCGACCGGCGCTCCGCATACTCCTCGAGGCCACGCCCGAGGACATCGACCTGGACGAGGTGCGCAGCCATCTGCTCGCCTTGCCCGAGGTGGAATCGGTGCACGACCTTCATGCCTGGACATTGACCTCTTCCCTCCCGATCCTCACCGCCCACGTGGTGGTGACTGACGACTGCCTGACCAGCGGGGACGCGGGCCGGGTCCTGGACCACCTGCAGGACTGTCTGGCTGGTCATTTCGACGTTGCCCATTCCACGCTCCAGTTCGAGTCGATCGGCCACATCGATCATGAGCTGGGGGGCCACCCCTAAGGCGGGGGAGTGAGGGTGGCCACCAGTTCCACGTGTTCGGTCATCGGAAAGATGTCAAAGGCGCGGAGCGTCGAGAGCGTCCAGCCGCGGGCGAGGAGGGGACGAATGTCCCGGCTGAAGGTGGCGGGGTCACAGGAGACGTACGCCACCTTGCGGACCGTGTGCCCGTGATTCCCGATCGCCTCCATGACGGCGGTGCCCGCTCCCTCCCGGGCCGGGTCGAGGACGATGAGATCCGCCCGGCCGATGCCGCGCTCGACCAATTCTGGCGTGACGGAGGCCTTCAGGACGCGAAGTTGCGGGAATGCCGAGCCGTTGTGCTCAGCGTCCGCGCAGGCCCGACGGTCACGCTCGACCGCCAGGAGAGAGCCACGTGGACCGACGGCGTCAGCCAAGACGACGGAGAACAGACCTGCGCCGGCATACAGGTCCACCACCGATTCTCCGGGGGACGTCCCCAAGGCGGAGACCACCGCCAGGCAGAGGGCTGACGCGGCACCGACGTGGACCTGCCAGAAGACTCCGGCCGTGATCCGGAAGGTGAAGCCGGACACGACCGCCTGAACCGACCCCGGCTGGCGCAGGACGCGCCCGCGGGCCACGACACCGGCCCCGAGGTCGGGTAGCGCAAGCTTGACCTTGCGGGATGCCTGTAAGGACACCACAGCGTCCCTGCCATCTGATCCGACCATCACGTCGAGCTCGTCGAACCCCGGCCACTGCGCATCGAAGACGCCGGTCCCGTTGACCCAAGGGCTGGCTATGGGACACTCGTTGACGTATTCGATTTCATGGGAGCGGTGCTGGCGGAAACCGGGCCTGCCGTCTTGGTCAATGGCGAGCCGGATCCGATTGCGCCAGCCCAATCCGGCCACGTCGCCAGGCACCGCTTCGACGTCGATCTCCCGCACAATCCCCGCCACCCGTTTGAGCTGCTCGGCGATCCGGAAACCTTTGAGCCGGCGTTGCGCAGCAACGTCGACGTGTTGAAAGTCGCACCCACCGCATCGGTCCGGCCCCGCATGGGGGCACGGAGGCGACACTCGATCGGGTGAGGGCTGGAGCACTTCGATGGCATCGGCCCTCAGGTACGACCGGGTCGAAGAGGTCACTTTGGCCATGACCCGTTCGCCGGGCAGCGAGTGGCGGACGAAGACGACACGTCCATCGGGAGTGCGGGCTACGCAACCCCCACCTCCCGCTACATTGCCGATTTCCAACTCAAGGACGGTGGTGTCCTCTTCCGCCGCCATGGTCGGGATACTACGGGCTTGATCTCAATCACTCCTCCGACCTCAACGGACCGTTGATCCAAACGTTCGGTGGCATCGTTGCTCCCGCCATTCCGCGCGGGATGCACCGAGCATGTGAAAGGTCCGGAGGTCTCAATAGGGCACCAGACGCCACGCTCGGGGCGGTTGCTTCACGGTACTTACCCGTCTGCGCAGGTTCCCAACGCTCGAAGGGTGTCGGGACAGGTCACGCAGTGCGGATTCATCAGGTCTCCGGCATGAGTTCGTTCGACCTACCCCGAGAGATTGCCTGCCTCCCCCTTGCCCGCCGAGGAACTGGCTGGCGGTGTAGCCGTAGAGGTGCCGGTGGCTTCCGACCACCAGGTGGCGCTTGCTGGCCAAGAGCTCGTTGACCGCGACCTCGAAGGTGCTCGACGGATCGGGAAAGTGCCCGGGCACCACCAGAGGGCGGTCGACGCTACGCCAGAGCCGCGCGTCCGGTGTGGTGAAGGGGTTGACATTTCCCGTATTTGCACTGCTCCGTTCAGTTCCCATGAAGAGGTACATCGCCCTGAAAGCCATGAGGACCTGGCCACTGACCCAGAGCGGAAGTGTGTGGACCGTCGCTGGCCCGAGGTGACGGTTTGACACGGCGTGTCAATCTGGTAAACGCTCGTTTCCTACATGGCCCAAAGATCCTTGCGGGTGAACGGGCGGACACAGAGGGGATGTTGAATGTCAGAGCGCACGTTCGTCATCGGCGTGGGAATGACCAAGTTCGAGAAGCCGGGTTCGGTGGACTGGGACTACCCCGATATGGGTCGCCAGGCCGGCCAGAAGGCCCTGGCCGATGCCGGCCTTGCCTATGAGCTGGTGGAGCAGGCTTTCGTAGGCTACTGCTATGGCGATTCCACCACGGGGCAGCGTGCCCTCTACGAGCTCGGGCTCACGGGGATACCTGCCGTCAATGTGAACAACAACTGCTCGACCGGGAGCTCGGCCCTGTACCTCGGTCGTAGGTTCATTCAGGGAGGCATCTCCGACTGCGTCCTGGCGTTGGGCTTCGAGAAGATGGAGAAGGGGAGTCTCGGTGTGAAATACACCGATCGCACCATGCCGCTCGATAAGCACTTCATCGACATGAACGAGCGTCGGGGCTTCGCTGGCGGCCCCCCGGCGGCCCAGATGTTCGGCAACGCAGGGCGCGAGTACATGGAGCGCTACGGCGTCAAGGCCGAGTCATTCGCCCGGATCGGGGAGAAGAATCACCGCCATTCCGTGAACAACCCCTATAGCCAGTTCCAGGACGAGTACTCACTTGAGGACATCCTCAATGCACCGATGATCCATGACCCCTTGACCAAGCTCCAGTGCTGCCCGACTTCCGACGGCGGTGCGGCGGCCGTCCTGGCCAGCGGGCGCTTCGTCAAGGAGCACGGTCTGGAGGCGCAGGCGGTCGAAATCGTGGGTCAGTCCATGACGACTGACTTCGAGTCCACCTTTTCGGGCTCTGACATGAGCCTGGTCGGATTCGACATGACGAGAGCGGCCGCGCTGGCGGTCTACCAGGAGTCGGGCCTGGGACCCGAGGAGGTCGATGTCATTGAGCTGCATGACTGCTTCAGCGCCAATGAACTGATCACGTACGAAGCATTGGGTCTGTGCGGGGAAGGAAAAGCCGGCGATCTGATCGATTCGGGTGCCGTCACCTATGGTGGCCAGGTCGTGGTCAATCCCTCAGGTGGCCTGATCTCCAAGGGGCATCCTCTCGGTGCCACGGGCTTGGCCCAATGTTCCGAGCTCACATGGCAACTCCGGGGAGCGGCCGAGGCCCGACAAGTCGACGGAGCCACCGTCGCCCTCCAACACAATCTTGGTCTGGGCGGCGCCGCCGTTGTGACCATGTACCGAAAGGAAAGCTGAACCATGTTGCAAGACAGAGTGGCCATCATCACGGGAGGCGGCCGCGGCATCGGCCGCGAGCACGCCCTCCTCTTCGCATCGCTTGGTGCCAAGGTGGTGGTCAACGATCTCGGTGGGGCCATCGACGGTTCCGGGGCAGACGTCTCGGCGGCTCAGTCGGTCGTCGACGAAATCGTGGCCGCAGGCGGGCAAGCCGTGGCCAGCACCGACAGCGTCACATCGTTCGGCGAGGCCAAGGCCATCGTCGAACTGGCCACGTCGACCTTTGGTGATCTTCACATTGTGGTGAACAACGCCGGGATCCTGCGCGACCGGATGTTGGTCTCAATGAGCGAGCAGGAATTCGACGACGTCATCGCGGTGCACCTCAAGGGCACGTTCAACGTCACTCGCCACGCCGCCGAATTCTGGCGCGAGGCGGCCAAGGCCGGCGACATCGTGGATCGGGCCATTGTCAACACCAGCTCGGGCGCCGGGCTGCACGGCAACGTCGGGCAGACCAACTACTCGGCCGCCAAGGCAGGGATCGCGGCCATGACCGTGGTCAACGGCATGGAGCTCAATCGCTACGGGGTGCGGGCCAATTGCATCGCCCCGGTCGCACGGACCCGCCTCACCCTGCAGACCCCCGGTCTGGGTGAGGCGATGGGCAAGCACGTGTTCGACCCCGAGAACATCTCACCCCTGGTGGCCGTCCTGGCTGCCGAGACCTGCCCCTTCAACGGCCAGGTATTCAGCGTGTACGGCGGTTCCGTCGGCATTTACGCCGGCTGGTCAATCGCCCAGGAGGTGTCCACCGACGATCGATGGACACCCGAGGCACTGGCTTCGGCCATGGACAAACTCCCACGGACCGTCGAGGTCAACAGTCAGATGACCGCGCTGGTCAAGGCGATGCAGAGCTGACCGCCAATGCCCCGATGACCGCGTCGCCTGTCGCCCGGTGGTTCCCTCCGATCCGGACCAGGAGATGAGCCTGGACGTGGACGGGCCCCTTGACATGGCCCGTCTGCGGGCTGCCCTCGAGGTCGCCGAGGTGCACCCGTTGCTGTGCGCCGTGGCCCAGGTCACGGGCCAGCTCGACGTGCTCCGGGCGGACCTGGCCCCCGATCAGGAACAGCTCCTGGTCCCCAGTCGGGGCCTCGGAGCCGAGCAGGAAGCCGAGGCCCGGGCCCTGGCGGCCGACGCCCTGGAGGCGCACGCCTCCTCGGGAGCACCCAACCACGTCGCGACCCCGTCCCACATCCGGCGGATCTTCGACTTCCTGGTCGGCGCCCCGTCCACGGTGCGCTGGGAGCAATTCCTCAGCGAGGAGCTGGCCCTCGGCGGGGCAGACCCACGTGCCCCCACGTGGCACGTATCGGAGCTGGGGCGCCCGGCGCCGTACCGCTGCGCCGTGGTGGGCGCCGGAGTCTCTGGCCTCGCCGCCGCCTACCGGCTGCGCCAGGCGGGGGTGGAGGTGACGGTCTTCGAGAAGAACGGTGACGTCGGCGGCACCTGGCTGGAAAACGTGTACCCGGGATGCCGGGTCGACGTCCCCAACCAGCTCTACAGCTATTCGTTCGCCCAGACCAACGCCTGGGAGTCCCGCTTCTCGGCCCAGCCCGACCTGCTGGGGTATCTGCGGCACGTGGCCGAGGATCTGCAGATGGACGAGTGCATTGAGCTCTCGAGCGAAGTGACCGAGGCCCGGTTCGATGACCGGTCCGGGCAGTGGGACGTCGAGGTGCGCTCGGTTGAGGGGGTGAAGAGGATCGGGCGTTTTGACGCCGTGGTCAGTGCTACGGGCCAGTTGAACCGGCCGTCGTTCCCCGACATCGCCGGGCGCCAGCGTTTCCGTGGCCCGTCCTTCCACTCCGCCGCCTGGGATGACCGCGTCGTGCTGGAGGGGAAGCGGGTGGCGGTGGTGGGGACCGGAGCCAGCGCGGCGCAATTCGTGCCCTGCCTGGTCGACCGGGTGGCCCAGCTTGACGTCTACCAACGCACCCCGCCCTGGCTCCTGCCCACGGAGAACTACGGCGATCCGTTCCCTCCGGCCTTCCACGACCTCCTGGCGTTCCTGCCGGCGTACGGGCGCTGGGACCGCCTCTGGCAGTTCTGGCTCATGCACGAGGGGCTGCTCCCGGCCGCCCGCGTCGATCCGGAATGGGGCGACCTGACCCTCTCGGTCAGCCCCGGCAACGAGTTGGCCCGGCAGATGCTGATCGACGTCTTGCGGGCCCAGGTCACCGACGACGAGCTGTTCGAGAAGATGGTGCCCCACTTCCCACCCTTCGCCAAGCGGGCCTTGCGCGACGACGGGCGATGGGCCGCCGCGCTGTCCCGGCCCACGGTGGATCTCATCACCACCCCCATCGCGGAGATCACCGCCGACGGCATCTGCACCACCGACGGGGTGGAGCGCCCGGCCGATGTGGTGATCTTCGGGACGGGGTTCCGCGCCTCGGACTTCGTCGCCCCCATGACCGTCGTCGGCAGCGGCGGGGCGGAGCTGAACGCGGAGTGGGGCGGCGATGCCCGGGCCTACCTCGGCATGACGGTGCCCAAGTTCCCCAATTTCTTCATGCTCTACGGTCCCAACACCAACCTGGTGATCAACGGCAGCATCATCGTGATGGTGGAGTGCCAGGTGCGCTACGTGGTGGAGGCGCTGGGGAAGCTCCTGCGCAGCGGGAACCGGACGATGTCCTGCCGGTCCGAGGTGCATGACCGCTACGGCGCAGAGATGGAAGCCGGCAACGCGCTGATGGCGTGGGGAGTGGCGGACGTGCCCACCTGGTACCGCAATGCCAACGGCCGCGTCACCCAGAACTGGCCTTTCGACCTGCACTCGTACTGGGACCGCACACGGGCACCCGACTTGGCTGACTACGAATTGTCTTGAGCCATGCCCAGCCGCGAGCTGACCGACATGCTGGCGCTGGTCCCACCCGACTTCGCCGATCCGGAGGCGGACTACCTGGCCGTCCGCGCCATGCTCGGACCATTCCACGGGCACCCGGTCCCCGCGCACATTGCGGTGCGGGAGACATCCCTCGGTGGGGTGCGGTCGGCTTGGTATCACCACACGAGCGGGTCGCCCCCCGGCCGGGTCGCCTTCCACTGCCACGGTGGCGGGCTGGTCTCGTGTCCTCTCGACGACTACCACTTCTACGGGGCCATGTTGGTGGACCAGCTCGGCCTTCGTGTGGTCATGCCCGACTACCGGTTGGCGCCCGAGCACACCTTCCCGGCCGCCCACCTGGACTGCCTGGCCGCCTACCGCGGCCTCCTGGCCAGCGGTGTGGCACCCTCCGATCTGGTGGTGATGGGGGACTCGTGCGGTGGAGGCCTGGCCCTGAGCACCTTGATCTCTGCCCGGGACGAGGGGCTGCCGATGCCAGCCTGCTACGTGTCCCTCTCGGGTTGGTTCGACCTGTCAGTGGCCCAGCCGGCGTCGCATGGGCCCGACCCGTTCCTCACCGCCGGCTGGGTGCGCCATCGGGGACGTGACTACGTGGCGGGCCAGATGGAGCTCAACGACCCCCGGGTGTCCCCGGCCTATGCCGATCTCTCCGGGCTCCCTCCGCTCTACCTCCCGGTGGCCCAGTTCGACACCTTGGGCGAGGGGACCCTCACGTTGGCCGCGGCGGCCATGCGGGCCGGGGTGTCGGTAACCGTCGAATCATGGCCCGGCACGGTGCACGGCTGGCAGGGGCTGGTCACCATGGGTGTACCGGAAGCGGTGGCCGCATTCCGGCGTACCCGTGAGTTCATTGACGGCGCGACGTCCCGCCACCGGGCCTGAGGACGATGAGGACGGGACGCCCGTCAGACGATCCGGCGCTGCCGGGCGCGCAGGTCCTTGGCCCGGTCGATCTCCCTGATCCGAGCCTGCGCGGTCAACCAGTCTTCGGAGCGGTTGACCTGGCTCACGTGGGGCAGGTGGTGCAGACCCACGGGGCCGTCGGTCAGCCCACCGCAACGTCGGCACACCGACATACGGCCGTTGGTCTCGGGGGCATGATGCTGGTCGAGCCGGTATCCGATGGACGCATCTTCTGGTGAACTCATGATCCTCCCTTCGACCGGGCACCCCCGTTGAGGGCCGCCGCCCGGGCGGAAGGACCGTAGGGGCCCGCGGTGGGCGCGATCGTCCTTCGCTCCATCCTACGCCCAACCGGGATCACGACGGGGCCGCCGGGCCCCACCTATGCGCTCTTGAGCCCGCTCTCCACCGGCAACGGCTCGAGCGTGGCCCGTCGCGGTGCCGCCGTGATCCCGTCCTCGCCCCCCACATCCTCAAGGGTGCGCTGGGCCGGTTCGGGCAACACGGTGGTGACCAGGAAGCCGAGGATGGCCGAGACGCCCGCTACGGCCAGGAGGCCCCGGAGGCCGATGTGGTCCTGCAGAACGGGGACCAGGAAGACACCGACGAACGCCCCCAGCTTGCCGATGCCGGCGGCCATGCCGTGCCCGGTGGTGCGCACGCTGACGGGGAACACCTCCGAAGGGAGGACGAAGGTCGTGGTGTTGGGACCGAACTCAATGAAGAAGTAACTCAGCCCGAGGACAGCCAGGAAAGGGGCGACGTGAACGGTGAGGGCGGGCACGATGGCCAGGGTGAGAAAGGCCATCGCCATCACCGCGAAGCCGATGAACTGGAGGCGCCGGTGCCCTATGCGGTCCATCCGGAGTATGGCCAAGAGGTAACCCGGCACGGCGAAGACGACGAAGATGCCCAGGGACCAGGCCAACTTCGTCTCAATGGTGGCGGTGGGATCCACCTGCTTCAAGATGGCGGGCAGGGACAGCGTGTTCCCGTAGTAGGCGTAGTCGAAGAGGAACCATGACCCGGCCGTTCCCAGCAGGAGGATGAGCATCCGGGTGTTGGTGAGGAAGTCCCCGAGTCCCATGCGGCGCCGGCCCCGCTCGGCTTCAGAGGACCGCTCGACGACACCCTCCGAGTAGTGCGAGAGCTCCCGGGCGGCCCGCGCGGACTCGCCTTTCACCTGAGCCAGGAATCGGGGGGACTCGGGCATTTTGGAGCGCAGGTGGATGACGGCGGCGGCCGGCAGGGCACCCAGCCCGAGCAGCAGGCGCCAGGTCACGTTGCCGCCGATCCCCGATGAGAGCAGCACCAGGGCCACCAGGGGGCCGACGATCAGACCGATGGCCTGCATGGAGAAGACGAGGCCGACCAGGCGTCCCCTGTCCGAGCGGTTGGAGTACTCGCTCATGAGCACCGCAGAAACCGGGTAGTCGCCCCCGATGCCCAGACCGAGCACGAACCGGGCCAGGACCAGCCAGATGAAGCTGGGAGCCACTGCGGACGCCAGGGCACCGAGGATCATGATGACGGCGACCACGACGTAGACCTTCTTGCGGCCGATCACATCGGCGATCCGCCCGAAGGCGAAAGCCCCCACGAAGGCACCCAGAATGGCGGAACCCGTCACCCAACTGGTCTGCCGGGTGCTCAGATGCCACTGCACGGCGACCAGTGCCGCCGCGGTGCCGATGACGAAGAGGTCGTAGGCATCGGTGAAGAAGCCCATTCCGGAGATGAGCACCGTGCGGCGGTGGAACTTGCTCTGCGGGGCCTCGTTCAAGAGGTCGATAAACGTCGACCCCTTCTGACCTGCCCGTGTAGGCGCTGAGTCCGGCAAGGACAACATCGGCGGCGATCTCCCGTTGTCGTGTGGGTACCTGCAGCCACCTTTGCCGCTAAAGGTGAACCCAAGGTCATCCACGGGTGAACGTTGCGCGAACAATGCGCGAACTCTTGGGTTCGCCGGCCGATAACGTACGGCCCCATGACCCGGATCCCGGCGGAGGATGAGCCGATCGACACCCGGATGACCCAGCTCTTCGCGCTGGTCTCCGAGGCGCTGGCCGGGGCCACGGCGGCCCTGCTGGGCAACGACGTGGCCACCGGGCTGGCCGTGGTGGAGGGCGACCAGTCGGTCGACGATCTCACCGCCGAAGTGGAGTTGGCGGTGTGGAAGCAGATTGATGACGACCGCACCCCGGTGGCCACGCTGCGCCACCTGGTGGGAGTCCTGCTCATCCTGCCCGAGCTCGAACGCTCGGGGGACCTGGCCGAGCACATCGCCCAGCGGGCGGTCACCAATCTGGGGGCCGAAATGAGCCCGCTGAGCCGGGGCATCGTCCAACGCATGGCCGAGGTGGCGCTCGAGATGTGGCGGGACGCCGCCGATGCCTACGTCGACCGATCGTCCCAAGCCGGCGCCCTGGCGGAGGCGGACGAGGAGATCGACATCCTCCACGAGCGGCTCACCAAGGAGATCGCCGCCGAGACGATGCCGACGGCCATCGGCGCGCAGGTCACGCTGCTGGCGCGCTTCTACGAGCGCCTGGGCGACCACGCGGTCAATCTGGCCCGCCGCGTCGAGATGCTGCAGCAGCGCGCCGAGGGTGAGCAGCACGCCGAGGGTGAGCAGGACTCCGAGGGTTAGCCGGCCACCACGTCCACCGGCGTGCCGGCGGGGACGACCGCCAGTTGGGCCAGGTCGGCATCGTGCATGCGGATGCACCCGTTGGAGATGGCGGCCCCGGTGGTGCCGATGCGGGCGTCGTCAAAGGAGGTGATGGGCCCGTGGATGGCGATGATGGCGTCTCCCGACTGCTCCCAGTTCGTGATGGCGTCGGAGTGGGCCGAGGTGACGAGCACGAAGGGCCCGTAGCCCGGGCCCGGCGCCGGGACCCTCATGGTGACGAAGTAGACGCCGGTGACGGTCGGGGTGGCGGGCGCGCCGATCCCGACGGGGAAGTCGCGCAGCTGCTTGCCGTCCTGCAGGAGGCTCAGGTGCCTGGTCGCCAGGTCCACCACGATCCTGTACGGGGTCACCCCCAGCGAGATGTCGCCCTGGGGCACCCAGGCGGTGGAGCCGTTGGGCCGTTGGGCCAGGCGCACCTCGACCCAGTGCGGGCGCGAGGCGATGACCGGCAGGACCGACGGGTAACCGAACCAGCTCCCCGGCACCATCAGATTCGCCGGCGCGCCCGGTGCGGGCGAGCCCGGAATGGTCCCGTGGGTGGTGGCCAGCAAGGTGATACCCGAGGGGGCGGGCGCGGGGGCGGCGATGCGCTGATGCCGCGGGACCGGCTTGGACAGCGGACGGTGCGTGCTGCCGCCACCGGCCAGCAGCGCCGTGGCCAGCACCGCCGCGGCCAGCAGCGCCATGGCCAGCACCAGCTGGACCCTCCCGTTTCGCCGAACGACCATCTCACTCCCGGGCTCGCTGCACCCCGATCGTACAACGGGCCCGTGGCCGCTCACGCCCGGTGCCAGAATCGGGGGATGGGCGACCGGCGACGCATCTCCTCCGGCTCGCCCTTCGAGCCGGCCATCGGGTTCAGCCGGGCCGTGCGGGTGGGCGACCGTGTGGTGGTGTCGGGGACCGGGCCCGTGTGGCCCGACGGTTCGTGTCCCGCCGATGCCGGCGCCCAGGCCCGCCGGTGTTTCGAGATCATCGGCACCGCACTGGCCACGGCGGGCGCCACCTTCGACGACGTGGTGCGCACCCGCATGTACCTGACCGCCCTGGCGGATGCCTCCGCCGTCGGCGCCGTGCACGGCGAGCTCTTCGGATCCCTGCGTCCGGCGGCCACCATGGTGGTGGTGGCCGCGTTGCTGGACCCCGCCTGGAAGGTGGAGGTGGAAGCCGAGGCGGTGGTCCCCCCGGAGTGAGTCAGGCCAACCCGGCCACGGCCTCCAGCACGAGGGTGGCGCCCCGGAGGTCGCCGACCAGTCCGGACTCCATGCGGTTCATGACGTAGCTCACCGTCAGTTCGGCCTCCTGGTCGATGACGACGAGGGAACCTCCGTAGCCGCCCCAGTAACAGGCCCGGGGGCCGAGAGGCATCTCGGCGGTGCCCAACCCGTAGCCCATGCCGAAGCGCAGCGGGACGCCCAGCACCTGGTCGGTCCCGTCCGCCTGCTCCTCGAAGATCACGTCGGTGCCGGCCGCCGACAGCAGCCGCACGCCACGGGCCGCCCCCCGGCCGGCGATGACGGACTGGATTGCGGCCACCGAGCGGGCGTTGCCCTGGCCGTTGGCGGCGGGAATCTCGGCCCGGCGCCACCAGGCGTGGTGGGCCATGGT
Organism: Acidimicrobiales bacterium; assembly: GCA_035534235.1. Taxonomy (GTDB): domain Bacteria; phylum Actinomycetota; class Acidimicrobiia; order Acidimicrobiales; family RAAP-2; genus Bog-473. The sequence continues at coordinate 23,542 of DATLSH010000074.1, forward strand.
CGCATCGAGGGGGGGATTGAGGAACGTCCGGGCCATCAGCTCGGGGACCTGGCCGATCAGGGCCTCGATGTCGAGGGGCGGTGGCGGGATGACGTTGCACACCCGGGCGTCCTCGCTCTCGGGCAGCCCGATGAAGAAGTCGGCCTCCAGCGGCTTGGCCACCTCGCGGGCGAACCAGCTCCCGATGGACTCCCCGGTGATGCGCCGGACGATCTCGCCGATGAGGTAGCCCTGGGTGAGGGCGTGGTAGCCCGAGCCCGTGCCCGGCTCCCACCATGGCTCCTGGGCGGCCAGCAGCGACGTGCACAGCATCCAGTCGGCCAGCTGCGCGCTCTCCAGGGGAGTCTCCCAGCCGCTCAGGCCGGCCGTGTGGCTCATGACGTGGCGGACCTCGACCGCCTCCTTACCCCCGGCGGCGAACTCGGGCCAGTACCGGGCCACCGGCGCCTGGAAGTCGAGCTCCCCCCGGTCGGCCAGCATCAGGGCGCACAGGAAGGTCATGGTCTTGGTGGTGGACCACACGTTGGTCAGCGTGTTGCGCTCCCAGGGGGCGCTCCCGGCCTCATCGACGGTGCCGCCCCAGAGGTCGACGACCGGCTCCCCGTGGAGGAAGACGGCCACGGAGGCGCCGACGTCGGCGCCCGAGCCGAGGCTGGCCGAGAGCGCCCGGCGCACCCCGTCGAACCGGGCCTCGCACGTACCCTGCACGTCTGCCATCGGATCCCCCCTTGTGTCGGACGAATGTCCCTGCGCCCGGCCACCTTGGCAGAGGAACCCCGGCGGCGCCAGCCCCGGACCAGGCTCGGTAGGGTGCCCGTGATGTCCCCGACCGACGCCGTCGTGGTGGGCGCCGGCCCCAACGGGCTGGCGGCCGCGCTCACCCTGGCCCGGGCGGGCCTGGGCGTCGAGGTCTTCGAGGGGGCACCCACCGTCGGCGGGGGGACCCGGACCGCCGCCCTGACCCTGGAGGGTTACCGCCACGACACCTGTGCGTCGGTCCACCCGACCCTGGTGGCCTCCCCCTTCTTCCGCTCGCTCGACCTGCCCGGACTCGGGGTGCGCCTGCGCCAGGGAGACGTGGCCTTCGCGCACCCGCTGGACTCCGGGCGGGCCACCGCCCTCTCCCGCAGCGTCGCCGACACGGCGGCCCACCTCGGTGGCGACGCCGGCACCTACCAGAGGCTGATGGGCCCCCTGGTCGACCAGCTGGACGCCATCGTCGCCTACGTCCTCGGTCCCCTGCGGTCCCTGCCCCGCCACCCGGTCGCCCTGGGCCGCTTCGCGCTCTCGGGCACCCCGTCCGCGCGCCACCTGGGCGGGCGCTTCTCCACTGACGCCGCCCGGGCCCTGCTGGCGGGGGCGGCCGCCCATTCCATGGAGCCGCTGACGGCGCCGCTGACCGGGGGGTTCGGGCTCCTGCTCGCCGCGCTGGGCCACGGCGTGGGCTGGCCGGTGGTCGAGGGCGGGAGCGCGGCCATCGCCGAGGGCCTGCGGGCCGAGCTCACCCGCCTGGGCGGCGTGGTGCACACCGACTGCCCGATCGGCGCGCTGGACGAGCTCCCCGCGGCCCGGGCCACCCTGCTCAATGTGTCGCCCCGCCAGTTCGTCTCCCTCGCCGGGCCCCGCCTGGCGGCCCGCCGGGGCCGTCCGTGGGCCCGCTTCGAGCCGGGGCCCGGCAGCTGCAAGGTCGACTGGGCCCTGGACGGGCCGGTGCCCTGGAGCGCCGAGGTGTGCCGGCGCGCCGTCACGGTCCATGTGGGGGGCACCATGGACGAGGTCCTGCGCTGCGAGGCCGCGGTGCACGCCGGGCGCCATCCCGAGCGCCCGTTCGTGCTGGTCGCCCAGGCCAGCGTGGTCGACGGGACGCGCGCCCCCGAGGGGTGCCACACGCTGTGGGGCTACTGCCACGTGCCGAACGGCTCCCCCGTCGACATGACCGAGCGGATGGAGGCCCAGATTGAGCGCTTCGCCCCCGGATTCCGGGACAGGATCCTGGCTCGGGTGACCCGCACCGCCACCCAGACCGAGGCCGACAACCCCAACATGATCGGGGGAGACATTGGTGGCGGCGCGGCCTCGCTGCGCCAGACCGTGTTCCGCCCGGTGGTCCGTTGGAATCCCTACCGGACACCGCTCGAAGGTGTGTATCTCTGCTCGGCCTCGACCCCGCCGGGGGGCGGGGTGCACGGCATGTGCGGGTACTGGGGGGCCCAGGCCGCGCTGGCGGACCGGTTCTGAGCGATGGAGGGCGTGAGCCCCGGCCGCCCGGTCGTCTCCCTGCAGGTGAGCTGGGGCGACGGGGGCCGGTGGCCACCTGAGGGTGGAATCGGGTAAGGCTGGGGCAAATGGTCTCCACGAGCGGACTCTTCGCCGGCCGCTACCTGTTGGGCTCACTCCTCGGCCAAGGAGGGATGTCCGATGTGTACGAGGCGGTCGACCAGGACACCGGGAACCGCGTCGCGGTCAAGGTCGTCCGTTCGGGCGACCCCGAGCTGGCCCGGCGGCTGGGCCAAGAGGTCCGGGTGCACCAGCGCATGGAGCACCCCGGGCTCATCCGGCTCCTGGACGCCGGACAGGCGGAGGGACAGGCCTACCTCGTCATGGAGCTGGTCGAAGGGGCCACCCTGGCCGCCTCACTGCAGGGCGCACCGTTGGGGACGAGGCTCACGGCGAAGTTGGGGGGCATCGTGTCCAGCGCACTGGCCTACGTGCATGCGCAGGGCATCGTGCACCGGGACGTCAAGCCGTCGAACATCCTGCTGGCGGCGGACGGCCGGGCCCTGCTGGGAGATTTCGGCATCGCCCGCCTCCTCAACGGGTCGACCTTCACCATTGACGGCACCACGCTGGGGACCGTGGCCTACATGGCACCAGAGCAGTTGGAGGATCATCAGGTGGGCCCGGGCGCGGACATCTGGTCACTCGGCCTGGTGCTGCTCGAGTGCCTCCTGGGCCGTCGGGTCTATGAGGGGACGAGCAGCGAGATCCTGGCCCGCCGGCTGGCCGGCCCGGTGCCGCTCCCGGTCGATCTCCCCGCGCCCTGGAAGCTGCTGCTGAACGGGATGCTCGACCACGAGCCCGGGCAGCGCCCCGATGGAGGGCAGGTGGCATCCCTGCTGGCGTCGACGGCCTTCACCACGGCGTGGTCGCCGGCCCAGATTCCCGACGGCGCGCCGGGGGCGGCCACGGTTCCGCTCGGTCTGACCGACCTGACCGACCTGGCTCCCGGTCACCAGCCGGTGGCGGCCTACGCGCCAGGGGACACGCGGGTGGGTGCGCCGCCGCTCCCTCTGGCGCAACCGGCGACCGGTACCCGCAAGGGGTGGCTGGTGGCGCTCATCCTCGTGGTGGTGGCGGCGACAGGTGGCGGTGTGGCTGTCGCCCTTGAGTCCAACCCGGTCCTCTCCCATCCCCAGGCCCACGGTGGGGCGGGGTCGCACCCGACCACGACCACCACCGCCCCGAGGCTGACCGTTCCCGCCGCGCTAGCCGCTCTGGTGAGCGACGTGGCGGCGGGGGTCGACGCCGGCAACCTGAGTGCGCGCCTCGGGCAGTCCCTCACGGATTTGGCCCAGCAAGCAGTCGACGACGAGGCGGCAGGGATGCAGGTTCAGGCGGCTCAGGATCTCGCGCACCTGGCGGCCACCATCTCTTCGAGCCTGCAGAGCGGGACCATCGCGCCGTCCGCCGGGGCCACCTTGCAGGGTGATCTCTCCGCTCTGGCGGTCGCACTCGGTCTCGGTGCGGCCGCCACGCCACCGTCCACGACGGCACCGTCCACCCCGGCGCCGCCCGGCGGCAAGAAGTCCGGTCCGGGGCCCGGCAACAGCGACCACGGCGGGCATGGATAGACCGGCGCCGACTACCCGGGTACCGGGACCGCCACCGCCTCGCACACCCCGACCGGCGTCTTGACGCCCTTCATGCGCCGTGCTTTGACCCGCCCGAAGTGCACGTCGGCGAGGTCGCCCACCGCCTCCCTCACCTCGGCACTGACCAGCACCTGGCCGCCTTTGGCGGTCTCGCAGACCCGGGCCGCCACGTTGACCACGTGGCCCACCACGTCGCCCTTGGTGGCCACCGCCTCACCCATGTGGGCCCCGGCCCGCAGCCGCAGGGGCGGGGGGGCGGTCCCCAACAGGTCGAGGGAGGCGCGGAGCCCGGATGCGGGATCGGCGAACGTGCAGAGCAGGCCGTCGCCGAGATGCTTGACGATCTTGCCATTCCACTGGCGCACCACCGGCCCGGCTTGCCGGTGGTGCTCCCTGATGAGGGCGATGGCGGCGGCGTCGCCGTTGCGGTCGGTGAAGGCGGTGAACCCTTCGAGATCGGTGAAGACCACGGTGACCGGTCGGGCGGCGCCGCTGACCGCGGCATCGCTGCCCGACGAGAGCAGTTGCACGGCGGAGAGGCCCAGGGAGGACAGCTTGGAAGGCCGGCGTTCCACGGTGCGCTCAAGGAAGCGCCGCAGTATGTCGGTGGGCGCACTGGACGAAATGGGGCCTTCGCCGGGCTTGTCGAGCCACTTCTGGTCGACCAATCCGATCTCCAGCGCGGCGGCCGCATCTTCGGGGTCGTTGCGGATCATGTCGGCCGCCTTGCGCGCCGTCGCCCGCCGCAGGGCGGCAAAGGTGGCGGCACCGGCCACGCGGGCTTTCCCGCCTCGCTCTTCGGTCACCCGGCCCAACCTATAGGTCGGCCTGCCGACCCGGGTTCGCCGGGCCGGGCCACTTGGGGGTCACCGACCGTCTCCGTCTAATCTCTCGCGATCAGGCTGCGCCACCGGCCCGACCGCCGCGGATCCCAAGGGAGCACAGACCAATGCCGATCGCCATCACCGACGAGCACCAGGAGCTGGGCGCCACCGTGCGCGGCGTGCTCACCTCGCACAAGGCACTGCAGGCCGCCCGGACCCTGCTGGAGTCCGACGAGGAGCCCCGCCCCACCTTCTGGGGCGAAATGGCCGAGTTGGGTTGGCTCGGCATCCACCTGCCCGAGCAGTACGGGGGCTCCGGCGCCGGTCTCCCGGAGCTGGTGGTCGTCCTTGACGAGCTCGGCCGCCAGGTGGCCCCGGGCCCGTTCCTGCCCACCGTGCTCGCTTCGGCGGTGATCGCCCGCTGTGGCAGCGACGCGCAGAAGTCCCGCTTCCTCCCCGGCCTGGCCGACGGGAGCGTGACGGGGGCCCTCGGCCTCGGGGGGTCGCTGACCCTGCGCGACGGGGTCCTCCAGGGCGACGGCGGCATCGCCCTCGGAGCCGCGGCGGCCCAGCTCGTGCTGCTGCGGGCCGGCGACGATGTGGTGGTGGTCGAGCCCGGCACGCCGGGGCTGGCCGTCGACGGGTCGACCGACGTGGACCCGACCCGGCGCTCCGCCACGGTCACCGCTTCGGCGGTGGCGGCGGGGCCCGAGGGCGTCCTGAGCGGCGCGGCGGGGAGCGCCCGGGCGCTGGCCCGGCTCCTCGGCGCGGCCGAGGCCGTGGGTGGCATGGCCGCCTGCACCGACCAGGCCGTGGAATACGCCAAGCAACGGGTGCAATTCGGGAGGACCATCGGTACCTTTCAGGCCGTCAAGCACCACTGCGCCGACCTGCTGGTGGCGGCCGAGCTGGCCGTGGCCGCCGTCTGGGACGCCGCCCGGGCCGGGCACGACGACGACGACCAATTCGCGCTCACGGCGGCCATGGCGGCGCAGCTCGCGTTCTCGCCTTACGTGCACAGCGCCCAGATGAACATTCAGGTGCACGGCGGGATCGGCTTCACCTGGGAGCACGATGCCCACCTGTACCTGCGGCGCGCCCTGGCGCTCAACGCGCTGCTGGGCTCACCGTCCGATGCCGAGGACGTGACGGCCCAGGCGACCAAGGGCGCCACCCGTGGCGTCTCCCTCGACCTGCCGCCCGAAGCCGAGGCCATCCGGGCCGAGGTACGGGTGGAGGCCGAGCGGCTGGGCCGGCTCAGTGGCGACGCGCAGCGCCGGGCGCTCGTCGACTCGGGCCTCATGGTCCCCCACTGGCCGCGGCCCTGGGGCCGCGGGGCCGGCGCCGTGGAGCAGATCGTGATCGACGAGGAGCTGGCGGCGGCCGGGGTCAAGGTGCCCGGCCTGGGCATCACGGGCTGGAACATCATGACGGTGAACCAGTACGCCACGGCGGACCAGGTGGAGCGCTGGGTGCTCAAGACCCTGATGGGGGAGTACGTCTGGTGTCAGCTCTTCAGCGAGCCCGATGCCGGGTCCGACGCCGCCGCGGTCAAGACCAGGGGAGCCCGCGTGGAGGGGGGCTGGGTGGTCAACGGGCAGAAGGTGTGGACCAGCGGAGCCCAGTACTGCCACCTCGGGCTGGCCACGGTGCGCACCAACCCCGACGTGCCCAAACATGCCGGCATCACCACCATGGTGATCGACATGCACGCGCCCGGCGTCGAGGTGCGCCCGCTGCGCCAGATCACGGGCAGCGCGGACTTCAACGAGGTCTTCTTCAACGATGTCTTCGTCCCCGACGACGACGTGGTGGGGACGCCCGACGACGGCTGGACGGTGGCCCGCTCCACGCTCGGCAACGAGCGCGTCTCCATCGGCGGCGGGAGCGGCGGGATCTTCCCCAGCATGGACCTGTTGGATCTGCTGGGTCGCCAGGGAGCGCGCGTGCCCGGCGCGGCGGCGCGGGTGGGCGCCGTCTTGGCCAAGGACCACGCGCTCAAGGTGCTCAACCTGCGCCGGGCCCAGCGGGCGGTGGTCGGCGCAGGACCGGGCCCGGAGGGCAACGTGACCAAGCTCGTCCTGGCCGAGCACGGGCACGTCCGCGCCACGCTGCAGGCCGACCTGGTCGGAGACAAGGTGGCCTTCCTGGTCGACGACGGCGCCTTTGCCGGCTTCACCCAGTTGGCCACCCGGGCCATGTCGATCGCCGGCGGGACCTCGGAGATCACCCGGAACCAGATCGCCGAGCGCATCCTCGGGCTGCCCCGGGACCCCCTCATCAAGTAGGGGTCCGGCGGGCCATGAGCGACTGCTGACCTACTCGACCACGCTGAGCTCCACCTCAATGTTGCCCCGGGTGGCGTTGGAGTAGGGGCAGACCTGGTGGGCGGCTTCGGTCAGTGCCTCGGCCGTGGCCCGGTCCAGGGCCGGCGCGTGGACGACCAGGGCGGCGGTGAGGCCGAAACCGCCCCCGCCGATCGGCCCGATCCCGATGCTGGCCGACACCTCGGTGCCTGTGACATCGAGCTTCTGGCGCCCGGCCACCAGTTTCAACGCCGAGTGGAAGCAGGCGGCGTAGCCGGCCGCGAAGAGCTCCTCGGGATTGGTGGCGCCACCGGGGCCTCCCATCGCGGTGGGTATGCGCAGATCCACGTCAATGAAGCCATCGTCGCTGCGCGCGTGCCCGTTGCGGCCGTCTCCGGTGGCGTGGGCGGTTGCGGTGTAGAGGACGTTCATGCCGGCTCCGATCTGCGGCCGCGCCCGGTGCCGGCCCCGGCCCATACTTCACCGTCCCCCCGGTGCGTGCCATTCCCGGTGACATCGGGCCCGGCGCGCCGCCGGCCCGCGCCGGGCCTGCAAAGATGCGCTCTTGCCTTATGAAGGGGATCCGGACCCGAGGGAGGCGCGGTCTCGCCATCGGGGGCTGGCACCGGCGCACATTGCGCTGGCGGGTCTCGGTGTGGCCATCGCCTACCTGGTGGCGGTGGTCCTGCACCGGGAGCTGTCCAACGACGTCTTCTGGCAGCTGGCCGCCGGGCAGTGGATGCTGGCGCACCACGCCGTCATGGGTTTGGACCCTTTCAGCTACACGGAGTCCCAGCACCGTTGGATCTCCGACGAGTGGGGATCCGAGGTGGTGCTGGCCTGGCTGCACCGGTGGTTGGGTGCCGCCTCCTTCAACGTGCTGGCCGTCGCCACCGGCTCGCTGAGCCTCATCAGCTGCACGCTCTACGCCAGGGAAGTGGGGGCCCGGGCGGGCCGCCTGGCCGCCATCGCCCTCCTTTTGGCCCTGGGCCTGGCCGGGTTCGTGGCCGAGGACCGCGGGCTCTCGTTCTCGCTGATCTGGCTGCCCCTCGAATTGCTCATCCTCACCAGGTCCCGGGCCGACCCCCGCTGGCTGTGGGGACTCCCGCCTCTCTGCCTGCTGTGGGTCAACACCCACGGCTCCATCCTGGTGGGCCTCCTGGTGCTGGCGGTGGAACTGGCCTGGTCGTTGGTGCCCGCGCGCCTGGTGGCCCGCGTCGGCGGTATGGGCCGGGCGCCGTCGCCGGGCCGGCTGGGCCTGGCGACGCTGGGCAGCCTGGTGGCCTCGGGGGTGACGCCCTACGGTCCCCGGTTGCTGGCCTATGACCTGAGCGTGGCCCGCAACAGCCAGATCGCCCGCTACATCGCCGAGTGGAACTCGCCCGACTTCCGCTCGGTCGTGGCGCTCCTCAGCTTCTGCATCCCGCTCGCCGTACTCGCTCTCGCCCTGCGTGGGAGGCGGGTGATGGTGCTGGAGGCGACCCTGGTCATCGGGTTCCTCGTCGGCTCGCTGCTGGCCCAGCGCATGGTCATCTACCTGATGGTGGCCGCAGCCGGCCTGGCCGCCGGGCTGCCGGCCCGCCCCGCCTGGGCCCCCGGGGCACGTCGCCTGGCCGGTGCCGGCCTCATCGGCCTCATGGTGGCCATCGTCGCCCTGCCCTCTGTCCCCACCGGCACGGTGTCACCCTCCATGCCGGTGCGCGCCTTCGACTTCCTGGCCGGTCATGGCGGCCGCGTCTTCACGGAGTACACCTGGGGCGACTACTCCATCGCCCGGCATCGGGCGACGTTCGCCGACGGGAGGACGGACCTGTTCGCCGGCCCGGTCCTCACCGAGTTCTTCGCCGTCACCGAGCTCAGCACCGACCCCGACCCCGTGCTGTCGCGCTACGGAGTGGCCTACGTGGTCTGGGCCCCCGCCACCCCCTTGGCCCTGTTCCTCGGACGCGATCGGCGCTGGCTGCTGGTCGACCGCGCCGGGCCGGCCCTGGTGTTCGCCCGCCGCGCCTGGTGGGCGGGTCAGCCCGGCGGCCCCCAGGTGGCCTCCATGCCCCGCAGGTCACCGTCCCCGTCGCGGAGCGTGGTGACCGTGCGGTAGCCGAGGCGGTCCAGGTCGCCGGCCAAGGCGTCAGCCTGGTCACCCCCCAGCTCAAGGAGGAGCGCACCGCCGCGCCGGAGGTAGCGGACGCTGTCGGTGAGCACGCGCCGGAGAATGCGGGTGCCGTCGGGACCACCGTCGTAGGACAACGGTGCTTCGAAGGCCAGGGTGTCGCGCGGGAGGAGCGCCAGGGCGGGGGTGGGCACGTAGGGCACCACGCCCACGACGACATCGACCGTTCCCCGGATCGGGTGCGGCAACGGAGCGAACAGGTCGCCGCAGAAGGCCTCCACGCCGTTCGTCCTGGCGCAGGCCACGGCGCGCCGGTCGATATCGGAGGCCACCACGCGGGCGCCGGGCCGGGCGGCACTCATGGCCCGGGCCACTGCGCCGGACCCCGTGCACAGGTCGACGGCCACACCGTCGGCCGGCAGGCGGGCGATGGCCCGCCGGGCCAGGGGCTCGCTCTGCCAGCGGGGCACGTAGACACCGGGATCCACGCCGATCTGCAGGCCGCCGAACGACGTGCCCCCGGTGACCCAGGCCAGCGGCTCGCCGCTGAGGCGGCGGGCGATGAGCGAGTCCAGGAGCGCCCCGTCCCCCCCGGCCCGCCCGACCAGCTCGGCCGCCTCCTCCTCGGCGGCGACGAACCCGGCGCCGGAGAGCTGGGCGGCGAGCCCGCTCAATCGGCCGTGACGCCGGTGACGAGGTCCCCCTCGCCACCACCGGGATCCAACTCGGGGTCGGCGCCGGAGGGGGACCGGACGGCGGGAGGAGCCGCGGGCGTCACGGCCCCGTGGTTGGGCAGGAAGAGCGTGGGCACGAAGGCGATCAGGATGGTGAAGGCGGACCACAAGAAGGTGTGGGAGAACGCACCGGCCACCTTGTCCGCCACCGGGGCCGGCAGTTTCGTGGTGGCCGACAGGACGAGCCCACCGCCACCGCTCCTGGCCGCCGGTCCGAGGTTGTCGACAATCTGGCGTTGCAGCACCACGGCGAAGAAGGCGACGGCCACGGACCCGCCGACCTGGCGCACGATGTTCATGGTCGTGCTGGCCCGGGGTATTTCCGCATGGGAGAGGTCGAAGTAGGCGGCGGCGGTGATCGGCATCATGGACAGACCCAGGCCGAGCCCGCGGGCGAAGAGGGCGGTGGCCAGGAACAGCTCATTGGTCCCGGTGGTGACGAAGGCGAAGGGGATGGTGGCGACGGCCATGAGGACGATGCCGACGGGGACCACCCGGCGGGGGCCCACGCGGTCGGTGATGCTGCCCGACCAGCGCATGATGCAGGCGGCGCCGATGCCCTGGGGCGCCATGAGGAGGCCGGCCACCCACGGGCTCTGGCCCCGGGCGATCTGGTAGTAGAGCGGGAGCAGGAACATGGAACCGAACAGCGTGGCGCCCAGGACGAAGATGCAGATGTTGGCGATGGCGAAGTTGCGGTTCCGGAAGAGGTGGAGGTCGAGCAGGGGGTTCGCTCTCCGCAGCGCGTGGGCGATGAACCCACCCATCAGCACCACCCCCAACGCGCCGCCGAGGAGGACCGGGGCGCTGGTGTAGCTCCCGGTCACCCCGACCTCGGAGAGCGCGTAGACGAGGGACGCCAGGCCGGGGGAGAGCAGGCAGAAGCCGAGGGTGTCGAAGCTCGTCCTGGTCTTCTCCTCGGAGTCCCCGAGCCAGCGGCCGGAAAGGATCAGCGTGACGATGCCGATGGGCACGTTGATGTAGAAGATGAAGCGCCAGCTGTAGTTGGAGACGATCAGGCCGCCGATGACGGGTCCCATGATCGGACCCATCACCATGGGCACGCCGATCACGCTCATGACGCGCCCCATGCGCTGCGGTCCGGCGGCGCGGGCCAGAATCGACTGCCCGACGGGGAGGAGCATGCCCCCACCGATGCCCTGGATCACCCGGAAGGTGATGAGCGAGTTGGCCGACCAGGCCAGGCCGCACAGGCTGGAGCCCACAATAAAGAGGACGAGGGACAACATCCACATCAACTTGGCGCCGAAGCGGTCGACGGCCCATCCGGTGACCGGGATGACCACCGCCAGGGAGAGGAGGTAGCCGGTCGTCACCCATTGGATGGTCGACACCGAGACGCCGAAGTCCTTGCCCAGGGTGGCCAGCGCCACCGCCACAATGGTGGTGTCGAGGATGGACATGATCGACCCCAGCACGACCACGGTCGAGGTGCGGCGTAGCTCAGGTGTCAGGACCGGGGTCTTGGTGGTGCTGCGGGCCATGCGGCTCCTCGTCGGCGTTACTTCATGTTACTCAAAGGTCTAGAGATGTCAAAGAGTTTGTGCCAGACTGGGATCCATGGGGCTGGCTGAGGACGCGTTCGAACGCTTGCGCCTGATCGCCTTCGAGGGCGAGCAGATGGAGAGGCTGGCTGCACTCGGCCTGCGCATGCGGCTCTCCCCGGGGCTCATCAAGACCCTGATGCGGCTGGCCAAGGCCGACGGCGTCTCCATGGGGGAGATGGCCCGCGGCATCGGGTGTGACCCTTCCTACATCACCGCCCTGGTCGACGACCTGGATCGGCGCGGCCTGGCCCGACGCCAGCCCGCCCCCGACGACCGCCGGGTCAAGATCGTGGTGCTGACCGAGGCGGGCCGGGCGCTGGCGGCGGAGATGGCGGCGGTGCTCGCCGTGCCGCCGGCCTCCTTCGCCGCGCTCTCGCCGGCCGAGTTGCGGGAACTGCGCGACCTGCTGGACAAGGTGCTGGCGGCCGAAGGCGGGAAGGGCGGGGATCGGGGTGTGCTGAAGGAGGCGGTTTCCTAGGGGTTCGTTGCGGACCGGTGCCTGAGCCCCGGGGACTCAACGGCTGGAGCCGCTACCCCGTCCACGAGTCGGCGTAGCCGTTCGCCTCGACTTCCTCGCAGAACTTGCTCGATGCGCAGGACATGGAGTTGGCGTACAGCGGTCCGGTGCCGATCGGTCCACCGGCGTTGGCGAAGGTCTGGGGCTTCGACCAGGAGGAGCCGTTGTAGGTGACCCAGCCGTCCAGACCCCCGGCCATGCAGAACGAGGGCGTGGGGCACGAGAGCGCCGAGAACGATTGGGGACCGAGCGTGGTCGAGAGGGCCAGCCCCTTTCCCCATGAGGTGCCATTGAACGTGTCCAGGTAGGCCACGTTGCCTCCGGTGGTGCCTCCCACGGCACAGAAGGTGGCTGCGGGGCACGACACCACGGATACCTCGGGATTTGAACCGGACTTGCTGCCCGGAGGCAGCGTGAGCGTCTGCGGAGACGACCACGCGCTCCCGTTGTAGGTGACCGACTTGTTGTTGTAGACGGCCTCGCAGAAGGTCGGACCGGCACACGACACCTCACCGATGGTGGTCGGGTTCAAGGAGTTCGAGTTGATCACCTGGGGTTTGGACCATGCCGTGCCGTTGTAGGTGTAGAAGTTGACGTTGCCGTCCACCGCCATGCAGAAAGAGGTGGTGGGGCACGAGACCGAGAAGGACACGGACGCCGACGGTACCGATGAGCCGGTCGAGCCGGTCGAGCCGGTCGAGCCGGTCGAGCCCGTCGAGTTCAACCGGGCGACCGCAGACCAGGTCGAACCGTTGTAGGTGTAGACGTCGCTGAGATCGTCCCCGGCGACACAGAAGGACGACGAGGCGCACGAGACCGAGGCCAGCTGGTCATTGCTGTTGGTTCCGGCCGTCGCGTCGACGGCCACCCCCTTGGACCACGCCTTTCCGTTGAAGGTGAATGCGTCACCCGTTTGGTCGACGGCGGCACAGAAGCCGGTCGTGGGGCACGACACGCTGGAGAAGTCGGCCGTGTGGGTGGCGATGCCCGGGCCGGAGCCCTGCTTGTTGGATGCCACCTGTGTCGCCAGCTTCCACCCGTGGCCGGCGACGGCCGCCTGCGCGGCCGGAGCGCCGCAGTCCCAGCGGCCGACGATTTTGAGCGTCTTGCCGCCTATTTGGCTCATGGAGGCGTTGATCGAACCAGCCTCGCCCTTCACGGTCACCGTGCCACCATGGGCAAAGAAGTTGTCCTGTTCACCCTTCTGGATGGACTGGGCGAGGTTCTTGCCCTTCAGGTTCACGCCCAGTATGGCGGTCGGGCTTCCGGTGACGGATTGGAACGAGTAGGTCCCGTTCTTCTTCACGGTCACGTCCAGACTCCAACTGGCGACGCCCTTTATCCCCGAGACAGAGCCCTCGAGGTCGTTGAGATTGACGAAGCCCCTGTTGTTGATCCCACCGTAGGGACAACCCGCTTGGGGACCATCATGGAGCGTCCCGTTGACGGCTCCGGAGAGTTTGTAGGTATTTATTGCTCCGCCCTTGGTGGATGCCAGCGCCGCGCCCGCCGGGCCGTCCTGCGCCGTGACCACGAGTACTCCGGCGAACAAGGCCACGACGGCCGCAGAACTCATCGCTCGTGCCCGCCAATGCGCCGATGACGTCATTTCGTCCCTCCGTGGTCCGTGGCGACGTGAAGCTCAGTTGAGCAACCGACCCGCCTCTGTGCAAGGTTGCACAGGGGAGAAGGTAGCACCCTGGTTCCCTGCGGATCCGGTCGAACGTGATCGGCCGCCGGGTCGGGCCCGCCCGGGACAGCGGTGCCTTCTACCGGTTGTCGCGCCCGGTCAGGCCGGGAACCACCGGGTGGATCTCAAGGCGCGTGCAAGCGGGTAACTGTGTGGCGAGCCGGATCGGCTGCAAGGCGTTCGGCGGGGTGACCAGCAGCGCCGTGTAGGTCGCACAGGAGGTGGCGGGGCCGACCGGATGGTCGGTGCCTTCGACGTAGGCCGAGGCCGTACCCCCCCGGGCGGCCAGGTCGACCGCAGGCAGCGGACCGCCACGGGAGGGCTGGAGCCCTCCGAGGTACCCGCCCGGGGTCCGCGCCGCCTGGACGACCTGATGGCCCAGGGAGTCGAGCCCGGCGACCCCGGGGTAGCCCGACAGGACGCACGCGGTGGCGCTGGTGTCGCGGAACATGATCACCGCCCCCACATGGCCGAGGCCCGCTTCGGGCTGGCCGATCGTGGTGCCCAACTGGGCCGAGGTGCAGTGGGGCGGGCTCCCGGCCCGGGTCGTCGACGAGGGTGACCGGGTGCTGCCGCCACAGCCGGCCAGGAGCAGCACGGCCGTGAGCCCGCCGCAGGCGACCTTCCAGATTCTCCCCATCGTCGCCATCCTCTCTCCCCACCGACAACCGAACCAGCCACACGGAGGCGGTGGGGGCATTCGGGTCCCGCCAGCAGCGGACTCCCGGTTGGGGCATCCCGTCCGAGGATGCCGGCGCCGGTCGTGGGTCCGATGCTTCCACGTTCGGCGACACAGAATAGGTTGGGCGGATGAACGCGGTCGGCACCCTGCGGGAACGCAGGGTCGGCCTGTGGACCGGAACACTCGATGCCCTTCCGGTGCACCAAATGCTTGAGGTTGCAGCCGAAATTGAAGCGCTCGGCTACGGGTCGCTGTGGTTCGGCGAGGCCTACGGCCGGGAGTGCCTGACGACGTCGCTGGCGCTGACCAATGCCACCGGGACGCTGGTCGTCGGGACGGGCATCGCCAACATTTACGCCCGGGGTGCCATGGCGACGTCGGCGGCGGCCCGGCTGGTCCACGCGCTGGCACCGGGACGTTTCATCCTCGGGCTCGGGGTGAGCCACCAACCCCTCGTCGAGCGAGACCGGGGGACCCGGTACCTGCCACCGGTGCAGGCCATGAACGACTTTCTCGACGGGATGGACCGTGCCCCCTATTTCGGCGCCGATGCCGATCTTCCTCCGCTCGCCCTGGCGGCACTGGGACCGAAGATGCTCGAACTCTCCCGGGACCGGGCGGCGGGCGCCCATCCCTACCTGGTCACCCCCGAGCACACCCGCAAGGCCCGGGAGATCCTCGGCGACGGGCCCCTGCTGGTCGTCGAGCAAGCCGCCGTGCTCAACCAGGACCGCTCCGAGGGATTGCGGCGGGCCCACCAGCACCTCAACATCTACACCGGCCTTCCCAACTACAAGAACAGCTGGCTCCGGGAGGGCTTTACCGAATCCGACTTCGTCCGGGGCGGCTCGGAGAAATTGGCCGCCGCGCTCGTGGTCCAAGGTGACGAGGCGGCGGTCAGGGGGCGAATCCTCGAACACCTCCAAGCGGGCGCCGACCATGTCTGCGTCCAGTTGCTCGGTCGGGACGTCTTTCAGGCTCCCTTGGACGAGTGGCGGGTCCTGGCCCCCGCGGTGAGAGAGATCTGAACGCAGGTTTCGGCACCAGCAGCACCAGCACAAGTGACGCCGGTACGGTGAGGTGATCGAACCCCCAGGGCACCTCTCACCCGATGGCCGATGGCGGTGGGATGGTCAGGCGTGGATCCCGACGGGGTTTGTGGGACTGGAGCCCAGAATCAATCCGCTGGCCATTGCCTCACTCGTATCGGCCCTGGCCGTACCGCTGTGGCCCCTCAGCTCCCTCGCCGGGATCGTCCTGGGGATCCTGTCGATGAGGCAGCTTCGGCAGCGACCTGGTGAACGGGGTTACGGACTGGCCGTGGCCGGTCTCGTCCTCGGGTCGGTGGTCCTGGTGGCGCTCGGAATTGTGGTGGCGTTCCTGATCTCCTTCGGCTCAGCGTGCCGCAACGGGTGCTAGGCGCGACCCGGCACTGCACCGGTTCGCGGCTACGACGCCTTCGCTTGGTACTCGACGATGGCATCCTCAGGAATGTGCGCTACTCCGTCCACCATCACATGTCGGATCTTCCGCTCGTAAACAAGACGGAGCAGCTCCTTGGTCGGGATGTCCAGACGGCGTGCCGCCTGTTTCGCACGCAATGGTTCAGTTGGCATCACTTCCTCCTCCGAGTTCCTTGAATCTGAGCTTACGGCTGTGATTTCGGGCTAGACGCGCCGAGGAGTTGCATTCACTGCTTGGGGAGTCATTGGTCCGAACACGCCATCACCGGAACCTCGGAACATCCTGACTCAGTTCCGACCGTTCTCCCGAACTCATCATCGAAACCGGGAGGTGGGCAGCTGTGCCAGCGGCAGCGTCGTGAGCGGCATGGACGATGATCCGGTTCCTCGGGGCGTACCAATTGAGCTCGGCGAGGCATTGCGGGTGCTTGAGGCATTGGAAGACGCCAGAGACGCCCTGCGCCGGGCAGATCTTCTCCCGGGCCTCCAAGACGAGCTCGCAACCGTGGTCAGAATGCTTCACGGTAAGCTTGGACTGGACGAGGGAGGTCTCAGATGAATGACGCGGAGGTCCTTCTGCCAGCAGAGGCAGCACGACGACTCGGCGTTCGAACCCTCGTGGTCATTGAGGCAATGTACGAGTGCCGCCTTCCCCGGGTCCGCCTCGTAGATGGGACCCTGGGCATCCCGGCAGACGCCCTTGACGGCTTTCGCTCTGAGATACAGGCAGAAGCCTGATACCGACCAAGTGGCAGCGTGAAGTGCCCGCCATCAGGTAGAAGGGATCCGTGCACAACGTCTCGGCCGCCTTCTCGCCCTCCACCTTCGCCGCCAGCAACCCCGAGCGCCTGGCCGTCATCACCTCGTCGGGCCCGGTGGTGACCTTTGCCGAGCTGGAGGCCCGCTCCTGCCGCCTGGCCCAGGCCCTCTTCACCCACGGACTGCGGGCCGGTGACCACGTGGCCGTGCTGCTGCCCAACGACCACCGCACCCATGAGGTGGTGTGGGGGCTGCAGCGTTCCGGCCTCTACTACACCGTGGTCAACACCCACCTGGCGGCCGAGGAGGCCGCCTACATCGTCAACGATTGCGGGGCCCGGGTCCTCATCACCTCGGCTTCCCTGGCGGACCTGGCGGCCGAGCTGGTGCCGCGCACCGCGGACATTGCGCTCCGGCTCATGGTGGGCGCGGCGGCCCCCGACCACCACTCACTCGACGGGTTCGTCGCCGGCCACGCCGGCGTCCCGCTGGAGGCCGAGCGGGAAGGCTCGGCCATGCTGTACTCCTCGGGCACCACCGGGCGTCCCAAGGGGATCCGCCGGCCGCTGAGCGGCGCACCATTCGGCTCCGACGCCGTGTTGGTGCCGATGCTGGGCGGCATCATGGGCTTCGTCGAGGGCGACGTCTATCTCAGCCCGGCGCCGCTTTACCACTCGGCCCCCCTGCTGTGGTCGATGACGGCCCAGCGCATGGGCGGGACCGTGGTGGTCATGGAGCGCTTCGATCCCGGCGAATGCCTCGCGCTCATGGACGCCCACCGCGTCACCCACGCGCAGTTCGTGCCGACGATGTTCGTGCGGCTCCTGAAATTGAGCGACGGAGAACGCTCCGCCCACGATCTCTCCAGCCTGCGCTCCGTGGTGCATGCCGCCGCACCGTGCGCGCCCGAGGTGAAGCGGCGGATGATTCAGTGGTGGGGGCCGGTGATCAACGAGTACTACTCGGGCACCGAGGGTGGAGGCATGACGTGGATCGGCTCCGAGGCATGGCTGACCCACCCCGGTTCGGTGGGCCCGGCCATCTGGGGCGAAGTGCACATCTGCGACGACGAGGGCCGGGAACTGCCCACCGGGCAGGACGGGGTGGTGTGGTTCGGGGGCCGGGGCAATGCGTTCGAGTACAACAACGACCCGGAGAAGACGAAGCAGACGTTCAATGAGTTGGGCTGGAGCACCCTGTGGGATGTCGGTCACCTTGACGATGACGGGCACCTGTACCTGACGGATCGCAAGCTCTTCATGATCGTCTCGGGCGGTGTGAACATCTACCCTCAGGAGATTGAGGACGTGCTGGCCCTCCATCCCGCGGTGGCCGACGTCGCCGTGTTCGGCGTGCCCGAGCCCGAAATGGGCGAGGAGGTCAAGGCGGTGGTGCAACCAGCACCCGGAGCGAGGGCCGGGCCGGAGCTGGCCGGCGAAATCATGGCCTACTGCCGGGACCATCTCTCGCACTACAAGTGCCCCCGCTCGGTCGACTTCACCGACGCCCTGCCCCGGGGGGAGAACGGGAAGCTCTACAAGAAGGCCCTGCGCGACACCTACTGGGCCAGCTCGGCCCCCCAGACCGCCTGATCCTCGGGCGCCCGCACGTCGGCGTACCAGGCCAGGGCCAGGGCCACGCCGGCCCCGAAGAGCAGCACGGTCGTGATGCCGAGCGCGTCGACGACGGGACCGACCAGCAGGTTGCCCAGGGCCACCGTGCCGCCGAAGCCCATGATCCACAGGGCCATGACCCTGCCCCGCACGGCGTCGGCCAGGCGCGTCTGCAAGGCGGTGTTCAGTGCCGTGATGAAGGCGAAGTAGAACGCCCCGACGACCGCCACCACGAAGTACGCCGGCAGGGCGGCGCGCAGGAGGGCGAAGGCAGCCAGCGTGACCGCGTAGGCGAGCAGGCAGAAGCGGACGATCAGCGGCTTGGAGGTGCCGGCGAAGACGGTGCCGATGGAGATGGCGCCGATGAAGGCGCCCATGGCGAATGACCCGTAGAGGATGCCGTAGTTGGCCGACTTGGGATCGATGCCCAGGTTGTGGGCGGCCACCACCGGCATCTGACCGAGGAAGGCCAGGGCCAGGAGCGAGAACACGAAGACGGTGACCAGGCAGCGGCCCACCACCTTGTCGTGGCGGGCCACCGTGATGCCGGCCGTGAGCTCGCGCCAGCGGCTGACCGGCGCCGTCCTTTGCGGCAGCACCGGGAGGGCCACCACCATGAGGGCCGCCACCACGAAGAGATAGGTGACCGCATTGCCGGCGAAGACCCAGGCCGGCCCGACGAAGTGATAGGCCACGGCGCCGATCGGGGGGCCGATGACCCGGGAGAGGTTCATCTGCGCCGAGTTCAGCGAAATGGCGCCGGGCAGGTCCTCCCGGCCGACCAGGCCGGGCAGGATGGCCGCGTAGGCGGGGCCGAACATGGCGCCGCCCACCCCGACCATCACCACCATGAAGACCAGCAGGACGAGTGAGGGGGAGGGCGACCGCACCACCCAGGCCAGGGCGAGCGAGAAGGCGAGTTGCTCCACCGAGAGGATGATGAGGAACTTCTTGCGATCGACCTTGTCGGCGATGAGCCCACCCAGCATGGCCAGGAGGAGGATGGGCCCGAGCTGGGCGAAGATCATGACCCCGACGAAGGTGCTGGAGCGGGTCAGGTCGTAGGCATACGCCCCGAGGACGACGTTCTGCATCCAGGTGCCGATGTTGGAGGCGAAGGCGCCCAGGTAGACGATCCGGAAGGTCCGGTGCCGCAGCGCCGAGAGCGCCGTCCCGGACCGGGCCCGGAAGGGGCTGTCACCGTCGACGACGGCGTCCTCTATCTCCTGGAGGGAGATGTGTGGGAGGGCACGGTTGTCCTCGGTTTCTGCCCCGCCGGTCACCCTCTCATCGTAGAGGGGAGCCCCGGACTGCTGGTCCTCCCGAAATGCCTGTTCATCTATCCCGGCTTCAGACTTGTGCCGGGTCCAACCGTGAAGACCAGCGGACGGTCTCAGGCAGCACTACTCGAGCGACCGGGAGGGCGGCCTGGCCGCCGCCGCCATTCCCTCTCGAATTTCCGGATTGCATCGGCAATCCAAAGGGGACCGGACCCGAGTCGCATGAAAGGTTGTGGGAATCGACGATTGGAAGCCAGAAGCTGGTGCACCCGCTGCCTCGTGACACCCAGCATTTCCGCAACTTCAGGGGAGGAGACGATCTCAGGGACCGATGGCTCATTGGCTCGCCGGTCGTATTCCCCCAGTTCAACCGTTTCCACACTGAGCGGTCCGCCAACCATGTGTGGCCGGACCATCTTGAGGATCCCACGAACAGCGAGGTCCGACGCCGTCCGAACCTCGGGCGCCTCAATGATCGCCGTGACAGTGAACTGCCCCAACCGAGGTATCGCCGCAACGATGCCATCCCAAGGCAATCGATCTTTGAGCTCCATCAGGGTCGACTCAGAAGGAGTTCCCCTCAGAGTCATGGTGACTGCCCACGTCGTACTCACTTTGCCTCCTTTCGTCTCGCTGATCGCTGCTGTTTCTTGGATTGCTGGGCGTGGCTGGATAGTGAGCGACGTAGTGACCGTCGTGATCGAAGAATCTCGTGTAACCCTTTGCATCGTCTTCAACTGTCCAGCCGTTTTGACCAGCCCATTTGGCCAGGTCCCTGATGTGTGCTTCCTGTTGGATCAAACCCTTGCGATCTGTCAAGAATAGAAACACATTCGGATGATCTTCAAGGGTCAGTGACGCACCCTCCATCCCATAAACGCCCCGTACAAGAACGGTCTCACCTTGACGGGAAAGGTCACGTGTCGGATCTCGTACTTGGCACGATCGGGGATCGCGCCCGCATGGCCTCTGGCAACCAGACGAGGACCAATCAGGAGACCATTCCCTGCGGGTGCCCAGTCCCGGCATCAACGGGTTCGAGCCCGAGTGGTTCCGCATGATGCTGGCCGGCTACGGGGTGGCTGCCGCGCTGGCCTACGGGCTGCTCACCAACTTCTGGTTCTGGCCCTTCCTCGGCGGTACGACGCGGTACTCATTCGTCGCCGATATCGGGACCATGGAGAACCTCAACCGGTTCGTCCTCTTCGACCTCACAACTTCCATGGGCTTCGACCCGACCCGGGCCGAGACGTGCGCGGTGATGGTCCTCGTCCTGGGACGTCCGGTGCTGGCGGCGCTGCGGCGTGCTTCTCGGCGGGCCGTCTTCGAGCCCAGAGTCGAGTTCGAGGACTCCGGTCCGGTCAGTAGCTCCTAGCCCGGCGTGCAGATCTGGCAGGGTCGCAGCCCGTCCAGGCCACCGGGCCTGAGCACCCGGAGATCCTCGGGGTTGTGGGCGATCACGGCGCAGCCGGCCTGGTGGTAGACGGTGCCCGATGCGGTGGCGTAGTACGTCACCGCATCGCTGGTGCCGGAAACAGGGGCACCCGGGGGATTGTCCTCAGTGACGGCGGCGACCGGGCCGGCCCCGCGCAGGGACGACAGCGACAGTGCGATCTGCTCGAGGACCTTCATGTCCTCCTCATGGTGGATGTCGGCCTGGTCGTAAATGCGGTAGAGCCAGTGTGAGAAGAAAAGGAAGCCGCCCACCACCGTCATGCCGAGTCCGATGAAGGGCCCGCTGACCAGGTAGGGGATCTGCTGCTGCACCACGCTGGCATGAGCTGCCCCGTACCAGCCGATGACGATGACCACGAAGCCCAGCGGGATGAGGATCGACCCGACCGCCACCTGCCAGGTGTTGCGCAGGTCGAAGGATCCTCCCTCCTCCCCGTCGGGGCGGGTGGGGCCCTTCGGTCCGTTGCCACCGGAGCCGAGTTTCCTGAGGCGCTTCAGGGGCGCTTCCTTGGGGCTTCCGGGCGGCGGGGGAAGGGCGTTGAGAAGCGCCCGGTCGATCGGAGCCTCCCTCACTTCAGGTTCCGTCACCACGGCTGTCACCGCAGTGGGATCAATCTCCGTCTCCAAGGTCATCGTCTCCTACCTCTGGGAATGAACTGGTACCGCGCCAGCAACAACAGCGGGTAGCAGAATATGAAACAGGCTAATAGGGCGGTGATCGCCCACCCCAACGGTGCGGGCACGCCCGCCACCGGGAACGCGGTGTTGAGGGAGGAGATCGGGGACGCAGTGCCCCCGCCGCTGCCCGGTCCGGTGGCGCCCAGGCTCTGTGAGGAGCTCCCGGGGAACCCGGGCGACCCGAGCGACCCGAACGTCCCGGTGTTGCCGGTATTGCCAGTGTTGCCAAGGGCAGTGGCAGGTGGGACCGACGTGGTGGTCGGGATCGGGGTGGACGGCAGGACCGAAACCTGCGAAGCCAGTGCGGTGGCCGACACTGTGGCCTGGGCCAAGCCGAAGATGATGGAGGTGGTGACGGTGTACTGGCCCGCCGGGAGACCCTGGTTGCCCAGCTGGGGGAGCGGCACGTTGGGCTCACCCGGCACGAACGGGACATCGAGCTGGTGGGCGATGGAGATCTTCAACCCACCGGCATCGGCGGAGGCCTGGCCACCGTTGCTCGTCAGGGTGGGCTTGATGATGGTGACGGTGATGCCGTCCTGGCCGAAGGTCCCGTTGAGGGTCTGCTGCAGCTGCGCCGGGGAGATGCCCCCCACCGCCGTGTTGGTGATGGGGATGTGGACGCCGGTGGCGTCAATGAATCCCGTCTGACCGTCGACGGTGACCTGGCCGACGTTCAGGTTGGCCGTGGGCGTACCGGCATTGCCGTCGGACGTGGCGCTGGCGGTGCCGGTCACGCCGGCTATGTGGACCAGCCCGGCGATGTCGATCGACTTGACCGACGAGGTCGTGGTGGCCGTGATGCTGCCGGTGGCGAGGGCCACATTGTCCGATGCGTTGACGTTGCCGATGTCGACCAGGCTGTTGGCGGGGTTCGGGCCACCTCCGAGGGGAAGCTGCGGGGTGACGCCCACGTCATTGAGCGCCAGGTCGCTCACGAAGCCCGTGGCATCGCCTCCCGTGCCATTGGAGTCCGCCGTGGAGTAGAAGGCGCTCGGCTTCGCCGGGGTGGCGTTGGCGGGGTTCACGCCGTAGCTGGCGTGGGGCCCGTAGCCCGGGGAGGCGGGGTACTTGGACTCGGCCAGGACGGTGTCGTTGGGCACCGGGAAGGGGAACCCGTCGGTCTGCAGCAACGTGCCCAGGTTGGTGGCCACGTCACCGGGGTAGTAGGACGCCCCCAGGGCGTCGACCACCGGCCCCTGGTTCACGTTCGTGCGGGCGAAGGGGATGTCCTCTTCAATGAGGTTCTCGTTGGGGAGGGGGACGACGTTGGGGACATTGAAGGCGAACTGCGCGCCGACGCCCAGCGTGGTGGCGTTGTAGCCGACAAACGTCGTGTCCGCGCCGGCAGCGGCCAGGCCGAGCGGTCCCAGCACGACGAGGAGGGAGGCCCCAGCTGCGGCGCCGAACGCCCTACACCATTTCGATTGCCTGCTCATGCTCTTCATGCTGCCCCTCCCAGATAGGCCGAGGCCAGACTGCCGTGGCGCATGTCGGAGGGTTCCCCGACGTCCACGATGGCTCCTTTGTCCATGACGTAGACATAGTCCGCCAACCCCAATGCTGCCTCGACATATTGTTCCACCAATAGAAGGCTCATACCGGCCGCCGCCCGCTGGCGCAGCGCATCGAAGAGCTGGGCCACGATGAGCGGCGCCAGCCCCATGCTGATCTCATCGACCATCAGGAGCTTGGGCTGGGCCATCAGGGCACGGGCGAGCGCGAGCATCTGTTGCTCACCCCCCGACAGGCTGCCGGCCAGCTGGCGCAGCCGGGTGGCCAGGGCCGGGAAGAGCTCGATGCCCTCGGCTATCGGGTCGGTGGCCTCGGTCACCGCAGCCTCGGCCATCTCCAGGTTCTCCCGCACGGTCAGGCTGGGAAAGATGCCCCGTCCCTCGGGGACGTGGACCACGCCCATGCGGGCGATGCGGTAGGCCGGCTTGCGCTCAATGCGCTGGCCCTGCACCCAGATCCGGCCCTCCTGGGCCCGGATCAGACCGGAGATCGTGCGCAAGGTCGTGCTCTTGCCGGCTCCATTCGGTCCGAGCACGGCCACCACCGAGCCCTCGGGTACCACCATGGAGACGTCCCGCAACGCCTGCACGCCACCGTAGGAGACGCGCAAGCCGCGCACCTCGAGCGCCAACGGGACGGCCGGATCAGGCGACACTGACATCCCCCAGGTAGGCGGCGCGCACCAACTCGTCATTGCGGATCTCATCCGGCGTGCCGCAGGCGATGACCTTGCCGAAGTCCAGCACCGTCATGGCCGAGCAGACCTCCATGACCAGAGTCATGTCGTGCTCGACCAGGAGCACGGCCGGCGAGCCCGGACCGCCGCTGACCACGGTCCGCAGGACGTCACAGAATGCCGCCGTCTCCTTCACGTCGAGCCCCGAGCCCGGCTCGTCCAGCAGGAGCACGCGAGGGTCGGTGCACAGGGCCCGGCCCAGCTCGACCATGCGGCCCTGCCCCGTCGAAAGCTCACTGGCCAGCCGGTCGGCGATCGGCCACAGGCTGAGCAGGTCCATGACTTCGCGGACCTTCTTCTGGCGGACCGAGCGGCCGCGCCCGAACACCCCGCCCGGGTGGGAGGACTCCCATGACGCCACCAGGTTGTCGCTCACCGAGAGCCCGGAGAAGAGCGCCAGCCGCTGGAACGTGCGGGCGATCCCGGCCCGGCCCCGGCGGTAGGTGGGCCAACCGGAGATGTCCGCCCCCTCGAACGTGACCCGTCCCGAGGTGGTCTCCTGCAAGCCGGTCAGGACGTTGAACATGGTGGTCTTGCCGGCGCCGTTCGGACCGATCAGGGCGACGATCCGGCCGGCCGGGACTTCGAGGCTCACCGAGCTCAGCGCGTTGAGCCCACCGAAGCTGACCGAGATCTTCTCGGCCGAGAGCACGGGTTCCGCCAGGAGCGTGTCAACCGACATGGCCCGGATCCCTCTCCGCCGACCCGGCCGTCACCGGGACCCTGAGGTCAGCCGCCTCGGTCCGAAGGGCCCCGACGGGGAGAGCCGCCGCCAATGGCCCCCGGCTCCGCTTGGGCAGCGGCTTCATCACGGCCAGCACGTGCATCGTCTGGCGCGCCGTCATGCGTACCGTCCCCTCGGGCTCCTGGGCCAGACCGATGACACCGAGCGCGATGGACAGTGTCAGGACTTTGTTCACCTCGACAGGAATGGCCGGCTGGGCCTGAATGATCACCGCGCTTCCGGCGATGACGGCCCCGCTGATCACGCGGCGACCGCCCAGGACCACCAGGAGCAGGAGCTGCAGCGAGACCGACCACATGAAGTCGAAGGGTGTGATCGCCTGGGCCCAGGCGCCGTAGAACGCACCACCGAGGGCGGCCACCATGGCGCACCCGGTGAAGACGACCAGCTTGGTCACGGTCAGGTTCACCCCGAGCGTCGACGCCGCCAGAGGCGAGTCACGCAGGATGTGCAGCCTGCGGCCCATCGGGCCGGCCCGCAGCGCAAAGGCCGCCACGGCGATGAGGCCGAAGACGACCACGACCAGTTCGTAAAGGGCGACCTTCCCGCTGAAGTTGATCCCGAAGATGTCAGGTCGCGGGACGGTGATGCCGGTGATCCCGCCGCTGACGTCGGGCCGGTTGAAGACAATGGTGTCCATGACCAGAGCGAAGGCCAAGGTGGCCAGGGCCAGGTACAGGCCCGCCAGGCGGAGCGAGGCCAGCCCGACAATGATGGCCCCGACCGCGGCCAACAGCATCCCGATGAGGACGGCGAAGAGGAAATGCTGGCCGTGGTCTCCTGCCAGGTGGCCGGCCACGAAGGCGCCGATGCCGACGAAGGAGAACTGGGCCAGGGAGATCTGACCGGCCCAACCGGTCAGCACGACCAGGGTCAAGGCGATGAGGGCGTAAATGACGCCGCCAATGATGATGAGCAGCTGGGCTCCCGACACCGCCAGCGGCACCAGGATCGCCAGCACGAATCCGATCAGGCCGATGGCGAGGGCCCGCTCCACCGTGAGCCGACGGCGCCCGGCCTCGTCGAACGAAGCCTGGGCCGGGGTGCGGCGCTTCCTTCGCGGCGCGGCCGACGTGGCCACGGCCAGACGGCGGGTGGCGGTTCCCGCCTCCTTGAGCCGGGGCCCCAGGACGACCAGCAGGACGAAGAGGGAGAGGTAGGGAATGGCCGCCTCTATGTCGGAAATGGTTCCCGAGTTCGAGTACTTGGACAGGACGCTCCCGACGATGCCCAATCCCAGTCCGCCGATGTAGGCCAACGGGAGGCTGACCATCCGCCCCAGCACGGCGGGCGCGAAGCAGTAGATCACCAACAGGACCAGTTCATTTTCGTTGAGACCCTGGCTCGGGCTGATCAGGACGCCGACCAGGGCGGCGAAGACTGACGAGAGGATCCACGCCGCCCGACGGACGTTGTCGCCGTGCACGCCGATCATGTCGGCCAGGTCGGGGTTGTCGACCACGGCCCGGGTGGAGGTGCCGAACTTGGTGTGCCGGAGCAGGACCCACAGGAGCGCCGCCATGGACAGAGAGATCACCAGCGTGCCGATCTGGTCGTAGCCGACGTGGAGATGGGTCCCCACCAGCACGAACGTCCGGATGGGGAAGATGGCCTGGAGCTGGCGGGTCTCGGACCCGTAAATGATGGGTACCAGGGCAAGCAGGGCACCGAGGATGCCCAGGCTGACCACTATGGTCACCTCGGCCGAGAGCCCGGCCAGCGGCCGGTAGACCCCCTCGAGGATCAGGCCGAGCACCGGCGCCACCACGAAGAACAGGATGGGCATGGCCAGCCAGGCCGAAATGCCCCAGTGGTCGTGCAGTTCCCAGTAGGAGTAGGCGCAGAACATGGCCACGGCGCCGTAGGCCAGGTTGAAGACGCCCACCGTCTTGTAGGTGAGCACGACGCCCATGGCCGCCAGGCCGTAGACGCTGCCGGTGAAGAGCCCGATGACGATGAACGGGTAGAAGGCGCTCACTACGAAGCCCGCGTCAACTTGCCCCCACAGAAGAAGCCCGAAGGCGGTGACTTGCGGACGAAACCGTTCCCCTGTACCCACGCATCGATGGCGCAACCGGCTTGGTTGGCGTCGGTCCCATGGGTACTCGGCGTGTAGGGACCGATGGAGCCGCCTCCGTTCCAGTCGTGCAGCGAGTTGAACCACTGGGTCAGGGAGGCCCGGGTCGGATTGTGGCCGCTCATGATCAGGGCGTAGATCAGCATCTGCCCGGCGATCCAGGACAGGTAGCCGAACCCGCTGACCTGGTCACCCGGCTCGTAGGTCGTCAGCTGCTGGTTGTACATCTGCACCATGGTCTGGCTTTCGGTGAGCGGCACGAAAGGCAGGCTGACCACCAGGCCCTGGGCCGCGCTCTGGCCGGCGGTGGCGATCAGGTCCGGGGTGTAGGCGTCGAAGGTGGCGGCCACGTAGGTCTGCGTGTAGTTCTGCTGCTGCATGGCCTGGAGCAGCTTGGCGTTGCCCGTCACGTCCATGGTGTTGGCGGAGCCGTTGCACTTTGCGTTCTGCATGGCCACGACATCGCTCTCCAGGGAGGCCGACGTGGGCGAGATGGCGTAGTCGGTGTAGCAGATGGTGCCCCCCATGTGCTGGTAGACGTAGGCGAACTGCATCGCCGCCTGCGAGCTGATGCCGATGTCATAGGAAAGGAACGCCATCTGCGACGGGAAGTACCCGTACTGCTTGGCCTCGGCCATAGCGGTGTTGTCGATGTAGTACGGAGAGTTCGGACCATAGGCGCCGGGCATCTGGACACAACTCCCGCCCGCCGGCCCCCAGTAGACCGGCTCTTCGGAGCGGTCGCAGGCGATGGCGAACCCGACGTCGGGGATGTTGGCCTGGGTCATTTCGGACACGCCGCCGTTGTCGGCGTCGGAGGTCGAGCCGACGAAGGCCAGCACGTTGGGGATCTCATTGGCCACGTCCGACGCATTGGTGGTGGAGTTCTGCTGGTCGTCCTCCGAGTTCAGGAGCAGCTTGCGGCCGCAGATCCCCCCGGCCGAGTTGATGGCGCCGAAGAGCGCCTCAATACCCTGGGGTCCCTGCGGGAAGCTGCCGGGCAGGGGCCCGGTAAGCCCGCTCACATTGCCGAAGGTGATGGAAGTCGGCGTCACCCCGGGCGCCGAGGCGGTGTTCCCCGCCGTGCCCGAGCAGTCGGCCGCCTCGGCCTGCGGGCTGAAGTTGAACCCGGCTGAGGTGGGCGAGGCCAGGGATGCGGCCGGAGTGGAGCTTCCCCCGGCGGTGGCCGGGCCGGTGGCGGCTCCCGTCGCGGCGGCGGCACCGGTCTTCTTGGTAGCCGACCCGGCGGTGCCGGCGGTTCCGGCCGACCCGGCGGTGGCCCCGATCGCCGAGCTGCCGCCAGTGGCGGACGAGCCCGTGCCGGCGGCGGCGGTCCCCGTGCCGGTGCCTCCGGTGGCGGCGCTGGTGCCTCCCGATGCCGCCCCGTTGCCCAGGTAGGCGGCCACCCGGGCCCCGCAGGAGGTGGCCACCAGGGACATGACCACCAACCCGAGCAGCACCGTGTTCCGCTTGAAGCCCACCTTCGTCACGTTCCTCCCCATGCCCACGATTCTCCCCCGGCCCCGCCGAAGACCCAATGGTTCTCCTTAGGAGAACCCCCAAACGGTCGTTCAACTTGCGGTCAAGATTACCCCTGACCGGGGGAACACACTACCCCCTACCCTGACGCTCGTGTCAGGGTTCAGCTACCCTGGTCAGATGGCACTTCCCAGGATCATCAGCGTCGACGATCACGTTGTGGAACCGCCCCATGTCTGGCAGACCTGGCTCCCCAAGAAGTACCGGGAGAGGGGCCCGAGGGTGGAGAACAAGCGGTGGGGGAGCTTCAAGCACCTCTCCGGCGCCAAGTACGACATGCACGAGGACCCGGAGGGCGAATGGGGGAGTGCCTGGTATTACGACGATGAGCTGATTTACGTGCACAAGAAGTTCGTCGCCATACCCCAGGCTTCGACCACCGAGGACGATCAGGGCAACATCGTCTTCGATCGCACCCAGATGACGATGACCGCCATCACCTACGACGACATGCGCAAGGGCTGCTGGGACCGTGACGAGCGGGTCAAGGACCTGGCGCTCAACTACACCGACGGGTCCCTCCCGTTCCCCACCTTCCCGCGGTTCTGCGGCCAGACCTTCCACGAGGGCAAAGACCGGGAGCTGGGCCTGGCCTGTGTCAAGGCCAACAACGACTGGATGGTGGAGGAATGGTGCGCGCCCTCGGGGGGAGTCAACCTCCCGCTCTGCATCATCCCGTTGTGGGACGCCGAGTTGGCGGCGGCCGAGACCAAGCGCAACGCCGAGCGGGGTGTGCGGGCCATCGCCTTTTCCGAGATCCCCACCCGGCTGAAGCTGCCCAGCATCAACACGAACTACTGGGACCCCTTGTGGGAGGTGTGCAACGACTACGGCGTGACCGTGTGCATGCATGTCGGATCCTCGTCGTCCAACCCGGTGGCCTCGCCGGACTCCCACCCCGCCGTCGGCGGGACGCTGGGGTTCAACAACGCCATGGCGTCGCTGGCCGACTGGCTGTTCTCGGGCAACCTGATCCGCTTCCCCAAGCTCAAGCTGGCCTACTCCGAAGGGCAGATCGGCTGGATCCCCTACGTGCTCGAGCGCGCCGACACGGTGTGGGAGATGCACGACTCGTGGATGCATGCCAAGGACAAAATTCCCGTACCGCCCTCGACCCAGTACTACGGCCGCATCTTCGGCTGCTTCACCGCCGACCGCCACGGGCTGCGCTCCCTCGAAGAAGTGGGTGAGGACAACATCTGCTTCGAGACCGACTACCCGCACACCGACACCACGTGGCCGTACTCGGAGGCCTACATAGAGAAGCTGTGTGCCGGCCTGGACGAAGAGGTGGCCTACAAGATCCTCCGGGGCAACGCCATCAGGATGCTGGAGCTGGATCGCACTTAGATCGGACGACGAGGCGCAGGGGCGTTTCCGGTGCCGATCTCAACCTGCGGTGATGCGGGCATAGAGGTCGTTGCCGAACAGGAGGCGGAGCGGCCACAGCCCGGCCACTCGTCCCAGGAGGCGGACCAGTCCGGATTGCCCGAGCACTTGGGTCCATTCACTGGACCCCGAGCGGAGCACGTCGCGGTCCACCCAGGTCTCGGCCTCCACCCCAGCCTCGCGCATGAGGACGCGGATGGTGCGGGGACTGAGCTCGTTGGGGTGCATGACGTGGCGTAGGCGGTCGTACTCGTCGAAGCGGAACAGCACTTCATAGCGGCCCAGGATCTTGAGGACCAGGCGCAGCGGGCGCATGACCACGGTGATGAACCAGGTGTTGGGGCTGGTGTGGACGATGGCCAGCCCTCCCGTGACGAGGACACGCTCCACTTCGCGCAGCGCCACCACGCCGAGGGCCCAGGGGAGATGCTCAATTACGTCACCCATCAGCACGCGGTCGAAGCTGTTGTCGGGGAATGGCATGTGCAGTGCATCGGCCCTGACGACCATCGAACGATGGCCCAGTTGCTGGTGGGTGAGTCTGACTGCGGCGGCTGAGTAGTCGAGGGCGATCGGCGTGGCTCGGCGGCGAAGGATCTCCGCCGAAGACTCACCCCGCCCGCTCCCCAGGTCGAGCACAAGATCTCCCGGGCGCACATCCAGGTAGTCGAATTCATGCTGCTTAACCAGGGAGATCTGCCCGACTAGGTACTCGTCGAGCCCTTCGCAGGCTTTCGAGAGGAAGTAGTCCTCCGAGTAGATAGTTGATGGCGGGAGGTCGCGGCGCATCCGGCTAGGACAACGCCCGCTCAACTCTTCCACGCGGCCAGCCGAGCTCGTGCACTGCGTACCACACGCGGTCGCAGCACGTCGCATTGGAAGACACCCGTCTTAATGTGCCGCTCGACCACGTCGAAGGGGAACACGGGGAGCAGGTCACAGAGGTATGTGTGTGGACCAGTGCGGCGCTGCAGCAGGTGCAGGCGCTCCAGGATTCTGCAAGGGGGTCCCTGTGAGGGTTCGGTGTGGGCACCATCAGGGGGCCGTTCGGTTTGAGGAGGGCCCACAAAGTTCCCGCGAAGTCCTCGTGCTCGAAGACCTCGAAGACGACAATGACGTCGAAGGAGTGCGGCTCCAGACCAAAAGATCGCCATTCGAAGACGTTGCCCACGATGTCCGCCGGTGAGTGCAGGTCCAGCCCGGTGACATTGGGAAAGCACCGTTTGTTGGCTTCCGTCTTGAACCAGTTGTCGGCACATCCGATGTCGAGGACACGCGCCGCCGGGTCGATCCGGGTTCAGACGACGCCGGATGATCGGATTTTTCTGTCAATGCCACCGCCCGCTCGACTTCCTTTGTAGGGATCGAACGTAGCAGAGGCCCCCTAATTCGCCTCCTGCGCAGTCCGGGGATTCGGTATACCCAGAGGCCAAGTGGATGGGTCCACCTGAGCCATTGCGTTTAGTGAAACACTCCGTCTGGAAGAGTCCCTTCACAGGCTGGCCTTCGTGGAGTGGAGCAGAATCAATGGTCAGGAGGGGGAGCGCGAGGGTGTGTACTCCCGGAGCAGTGGCGGATCATCGAACGTGTGCCAGGTCCCATCTTCATCCCGGGCACGCAGCACGCGTGCCGGATAGCCACCAACGATTGTGTGGGGTGGGACGTCCCTGTTGATCACCGTGTTGTGGTCGACGATCGCCCACTCGCCGATTGTGATGCCCCCGGACACCACACAATTGTTGCCCAGAAACGCGCCCTTGGCGATGCGCAGTGAAGCACCAAGCTTCGCCGACGTGTCCCACAGGGCCCGTCCTTCGTCCAAGCCTACGCCCTTCCAGTCGTGTACAGAGTCGGCAATCGTACAGCCGTGGCCAATGCCGACGAGCTCCTCCATTACGATGCCGTTGAAGGCGACAAGCCGAACGTAGTGGCCGAGTTGAATGCCGTCACCGAGCCTTATGACGATCTGGCCGGGCGCCGCATACGCCTCAATGATCAGGTAGGAGCGAAGGTAAGTGTTGGCGCCTATCGAAACCGCCCAAGGGTTAATGAGGGCCACTTGGGGCTCGGCGATCCGGGAACCGGGTCCGAACGACGCGAACGCGGCAGCTGCAGGGTCACCGGAGCGAATCTCACCGACGGACTTCCAGAACGGCTGCAACCTCATGTAAGCGCGCTGCGCCTCGATACGGGCCCTCTCTATCAGCGCTGATCGAATATTCATGGTGTCGAAATACCAGTTTACTGTTTCCGCTCATACCCGAGAAATCGTGTCGAAGTCCGGATCCGGTTGAGTCGGGGGATGGAAGGGCCGGCAGTGAGGTCTTGCGGTTGTCGTAGTTCGGTATCGCTGGGCTTCCTCAAGTGTGAGGGACAGCCACCATCAGGGCCACGGCTGCCGAAGGGGACGCCCTCTTCGGGACTACTCCACTGAGGCGAGCTTGGCGCTGGAAAGTGTTCCGTTCGCGCGCAACGCTGCGGCTACACCAGTCGCGGCCGCAATACCGGCCAGGGTGAACGCCGTCACCGAGCAAGCGTGGTCCGCCGCCGGCGAGGTACCCGTGTCGCCCTCACTGACCGTGAAGACCAAGCCGGTCAGCGCTGCCGTGGGAAGGTCCAAACGCCGGACGTGCAGGAACCGGGCCCTGGTCTGACCGAACCCGGGGTCAGCCGACCCAGAGCGGTTCGGGCACCGTGAAACCGACATGGGCGCCCCAGGTGTTGCGGAAGGCCACCTCGTCGACCGGTCGCCGGGCCGCCACACCCCACTTTCCCGTCGGGTACCCAAAGCTCACACACCCAGACAGGAGCCAGCCCTGGTCAGTCGGCACCTCAAGGATCTTGAGGGTTTCGGCCGGATGGAAAAAGTGCAGTAGCGCGGTGAGGCAGCTGCCCACACCTTCGGCCCGGGCGGCCAGCATGGCGCTCCATACAGCGGGGAAGATCGAGCCGCCGCTGGGATCGTACTGGCAGAAGGGGAAGAGGAAGAGCGGGACGTCCTCGAAGTGGTCGGCCAACCACTGGGCCGAACGCTGAACGCGCAGGATCTCCA
Organism: Acidimicrobiales bacterium; assembly: GCA_035534235.1. Taxonomy (GTDB): domain Bacteria; phylum Actinomycetota; class Acidimicrobiia; order Acidimicrobiales; family RAAP-2; genus Bog-473. The sequence goes on from DATLSH010000074.1 coordinate 56,146, forward strand.
CCGAAGTGGGGGAGTCCGGATCGACCGCGGCGGCGTCGAGCTGTGGCTTGTAGACGGTCTCCCACAGCTGGCCCATGGCGTGCCGGTAGAGGGGGGCCAGGGCCGCCTTCTGGGCGGGATCGTCAAGGAGCAGGAAGCGCCAGTTCTGCTGGTTGCCTCCGCTGGGGGCGCGGATGGCAGCGTCCAGAATGCGGGCCTGGACTTCGTGGGGGATGGGTTCGGACCTTACCCGCCGCATGGCCCGTGTCGTGTACAGCGCTTCGTGCATTTCCATGACCAGGCAGGTTACGCCGCTCATCGAACACGAGCAGTCACGGGCGCTTGGTAGAAGCGACATGCTCCTTGTGGCATGAGCGGATCGGACGGGTTCGCAATCCAAAGCTTCCTCGGTAGCCGAACGTGACTGACATCCCGAGGGAAGCTAGACAAAGGAGATGAGTTCTCG
>DATLSH010000075.1:0-11450 GCA_035534235.1 Acidimicrobiales bacterium
ACCGGCTGAAGGCTCATGCCAGCATGCTCTCGGGTGGTGAGCAGCAACGCCTCTGCATCGCCCGATCGCTCGCCGTCGAGCCCCGAGTCCTCCTGATGGACGAGCCCACATCATCGCTCGACCCGCAGGCGACCAAGCGGATTGAAGAGCTCGTCACCGAGCTCAAGACCAGGGTCAGCGTCATCATCGTGACCCACAACATGCAGCAGGCCGTGCGCGTTTCGGACTACTGCGCCTTCCTCCTCATGGGCGATGACCGGGCCGGCCAGCTCATTGAGGCTGCCCCCACCACCAAGCTCTTCGAGCACCCCGACGACGAGCGAACCCTTGACTACATAAGCGGCCGGTTCGGCTGAACCTCAAGGGGTGCCCGGTCGGCACCAACGGCACCTGGGCCGCGCACCGGATCGCCGGCACCTGATCCGACCCGGTAGGGTCGGCCGGAATCCCCGGGGAGGTTGGAAATGTTCGAGTGGTCAGAGGAACAGCTGGCGATCCGCGACGCGGTGCGGCGCTTCGTGGAGGCGGAGATCAAGCCCAACGTCGACGAGCTCGAGCACGGCGACACCCCGCCCTATGAGGTGATCCGCAAGCTGTATGCGACCTTCGGCCTGGACGCCCTGGCCCGCGACGGCTTCAAGCGGCAGCTGGAGCGCAAACGATCGGGCGGGACCGCTCCCGCCAGCCGGGAGGGCGGAGGGGACGCCGCCCTGACGCTGATCCCCATCATTGAGCTGTGCCACTACTGCCCCGGCATCGTCACCGCCCTCGGGGTCAGCACCGGCCTGGCCGGCGGCACCATCATGAAGGGTGGCACCCCCGAGCAGATGGAGCGCTGGGGTCTCGACTTGCTGACCCTGGACAAGATCGGCGCCTGGGCCATCACCGAGCCGGACTCGGGCTCCGACGCGCTGGGCGGCATGAAGTCGACGGCCCGGCGTGACGGCGACGAGTACATCCTCAACGGGAACAAGACGTTCATCACCAACGGCCCCTACGCCGACACCATCGTGTTCTACGCCAAGCTCGATGACGGCAGCGACAGCCCGCTGCGCCAACGGCCGGTCCTCACCTTCATCCTCGACTCGGGGATGCCCGGTCTGGAGCAGTCCAAGCCCTTCCGCAAGATGGGCCTGCATTCCTCCCCCACCGGCGAGCTGTTCCTGACCGACGTCCGCGCCGGCCGGGACCGGCTCCTCGGGGAGACCGAAGGGCGTCCGGGCGGGAGCGAGGGGCGCGACAGCGCCAAGGGGAACTTCGTCACCGAGCGGGCCGGGGTGGCCGCCATGTCGCTCGGCCTGATTGAGGAGTGCCTCAAGCTCTCGGTCGCCTATGCCAAGGACCGGCTGCTCTGGGAGCGCCCGATCGCCGAGTTCCAGCTCATCCAGCTGAAGCTAGCCCGCATGGAGATCGCCCGCCTCAACGTGGAGAACCTCGTCTTCCGCCACATTGAGATGACGTCGAAGGGCAAGAACCTCACCCTGGCCGAGGCGTCGGCCATGAAGCTCTACTCCGCCCAGGCGGCGTCCGAGGTGGCCATGGAGGCCGTCCAGCTCTTCGGCGGAAATGGTTACATGTCCGAATTCCGGGTGGAGCAGCTGGCCCGCGACGCCAAGGTCTTCCAGATCTACGCCGGGACCGACGAGATACAGGTCACCCACATCGCCCGCGATCTCCTCGGGCGCTGAGCGGTGGCTGACCTCTTCGGGACGGATCCCGTTGAGGCCGTCTTCGACGAGATGGTCGAGACACGGCGCGCGGTGCACCGCCGGCCCGAGCTGGCCTTCGCCGAGCATCGCACCACCGCGCTGATCCGGGACCACATGGCCGCGCTCGGCCTCCCCGAGGTCAGGCGCGTCACCGAGACCGGGGGCATCTTCGCCCTTCAGGGTGGCCGCCCGGGTCGCACCGTGGTCATCCGGGCGGACATCGACGCCCTGCCCATTGCCGAGGACAGTTCCCGGGAGGTCCATTCCGAGTTCGACGGGGTCATGCACGCCTGCGGCCACGATGTCCATACCGCCTCCCTGCTCGGGGTGGCCAGCGTGCTTCATTCACGCCGGGAGGACCTGCCCGGCCGCTACATCTTCCTCTTCCAACCCGGTGAGGAGGCGCTGTGCGGGGCCAAGAGGATGGTCGAAGCCGGTGCGCTCGAGGTCATGTCCGGGGCCCGGTTGATCGGCTTCCATGTGACTTCTCACCTCCCCACCGGCCTGGTGGCCCTGCGCGGCGGCGTCGCCATGTCCGAGGCCCACTCACTGCAGATCACCTTGCGCGGGCCCGGCGGCCACGGCGCCACCCCGACCGGCAAGGGTGATGTCATCCGGGCCACCGCCGACCTGGTGGCCCGCCTGGACGAGGTGGCCGAAGGGCTCACCTATGAGGGAGCCAGTTGCGTGTGCGGCGCCGGGATGCTCTCCGCCGGCACCGCCGTCAACGTCGTGCCCACGACGTCCACGGTGGCGGGCACGCTGCGCACCTTCACCGGTGCGCAGCGCGAAGAGGCCCTGGCCCGGCTACGCGCCCTGTGCGCTGCCGTCGGGGACTCGCACGGGGTCGATATCGACCTGCACCTGCCCGAGCAGACGCCGGCCGTGGTCAACGACGCGCACGTCACCGACCTGGTGGAGGGCCAGGCTCAGTCGATGGTGGGAGCGGAGCACGTCCTGCGCATTCCCCCCATGGCTCCGAGCGACGACGTGAGCGAGTTCCTCAACCGTCTCCCTGGCTGCTACTTCTTCGTCGGGGGAGGCAGCCCGGACGGGTCGAGTGGCATGCACCACAGCCCCACCTTCTTCGTGGAGGACGGGTCCCTGCGGGTGGGGGCCGGGTTGCTCGTGCGCAGCGCGGTGGCGCTGGCCGCCCCGTGACCACCCGGGCCAGAATGCATCCATGAACACCCAGGACCTGTTCTCCATCGCCGGCAAGACTGCCCTGGTCACCGGGGGCACCCGCGGCATCGGCAGGATGATCGCCGGAGGGTTCGTCGCCGCCGGGGCCACGGTCTACATCTCCTCGCGCAAGGCGGACGCCTGCTCCGAGGTGGCGTCCGAGCTCTCCCAGGCGGGCACCTGCATCGGGATCCCGGCCGATCTCTCCAGCGAGGCCGGATGCCGGAGCCTGGCCGCCGCCATGGCCGCGCAAGTCGACCGGTTGGACATCCTGGTCAACAACGCCGGGGCCACCTGGGGCACGCCGCTGGCCGACTTCGACGAGGCGGCGTTCGAGAAGGTGCTCGCCCTTAACGTCAAGGGCGTCTTCCATCTGACCAAGTTCCTGCTGCCGCTGCTCGAAGCGGCCGGCACCCAGGAGGAGCCGGCCCGCGTCATCAATATCGGCTCCATTGACGGGATCACGGTGCCCGTGCTGGAGACCTACTCGTACTCGGCCTCCAAGGCGGCTGTGCACCAGCTGACACGGCACCTGGCCAAGCGCCTGGCCCCTGCCATCACCGTCAATGCCCTCGCGCCGGGGCCCTTCCCCTCCAAAATGATGGCCGCCACGCTGGACGCATTCGGCGAGCAGATCGCCGCCAGCGCGCCGCTCAAGCGCATCGGCCGTCCCGATGACATGGCGGGCTCCGCTATTTTCCTGGCCTCCCGGGCGGGGGCCTATGTCACCGGTGCCGTCATCCCTGTGGACGGCGGCATCGCCACCACACGCTGATCAACGTCCGGGAGGGGGCTCACCATGCTGCTGCTGCACGAGGTGCACCGGGTGGCCGGGGCGCACGAGGAAGCATTCGACCGGGCCTGGCGCGAAGAGTTCCTTCCCGCGCTCGGCCGGGGCGACGACGCCCGCCTGCTGTGGTACCTACGGCTGGCCCACGGGAGCGGTGCCGCCTATACCGTGGTCACCATCACGGGCTGTCGGGACGCCCTGGCCTGGTCGGCCTTGGCCGAGCGGGTGCGCCAGGGTGACCTGGCGGACTGGTCGTCCCGGGTCGATGCCATGCGGCACCGGTGCGAAGCCAAGATCCTCACGCCGGTGCGGTGGTCCCCCCGGCAGGAGATCGATCTGGTCAGCGTGCCGACCAGCGGTGAGGAGCACGAGCTCACCCTGTTCATGGAGGACACAGCCTGGCCCTTCCCCGGGGCCCTGAGTGCCTACCTGGACCAGGCCGGGACGCTCTACGACCGCACGTTGGCCCAGTCGAAGGATGGCGGCCGCAGCATCATTGAGCTCGAGGCGGCCTACCAGCCGGTCTACGGCTCCCACAAGACGACCGAGGTCATCCTGTGGCAACGGGTGGTGAACCACAAGGCGCTGCTCTACCTGCTGGCCAACGAACTGCCCCCCTCGGCCACCGCCCCCGGCACCTGGATGCACGACGCCCTCGCCGTGCGTGACCAGTGGGAGAGCCGGATCCTGCGCAGCGCCAGCTGGTCCCCGCTCTACTGAGGGGCGCGCCGCGGCGCCAGGTCGTGGGGACCCTGGGCGGGATAGCCAGCGGCCTGGCGGATGGCCTCGCCCCACGGTGCCAGCAGGTCGACCAGCTCACCGACGGCGCGACCGAGCGCATGCACCATCACCTCACACTGCCGGTCGGTGGCCGCTTCAATCGACTCGCGCAAGGCCCGACCGGCTTCGGTCATCGACCCGTCGGCCACCAGGCCACGGGCGACCAGCCGGCTCTCGGCGTCGTCGAGCTGCCGGTCGGACCAGGCCCGCGTGCGCACGTAGCTGCGGAGAGGCAGGCCCCAGTAGAGCTCGGTGAGCAGGCCCACCTCGGTGGCGTCGAGACCGGCCGCCACCCACGCCGCCGTGTGCGCGTCCCCCCGGTACTCGCGCAGGGCGTCGGCCAGGCGCCACATGTCGCCCATGGAGTCACCCGGCAGGCCCAGGCTCAGCAGCCCGGCGAAGAGGGGCCGCCCTTCGGGTCTCAACCGGGCCACTGCCTGGCCGAGGAGCTCGGTGACCCGCGCCAAACCCTCCGGCTCGGCACCGAGGATGCGTACCAGCTGTGCCGTGGCACCACGGGTACGGGCGCCACAGATGGTGACGGCATCGGTCTTGCTCCAGCCCAGGGTCACCGAGGGCACCACGGCGTCCGGGTTGAAAACGGCGAAGGCGGCCGCCACGACGTGTCCGGGGACCTGCCCCATGACCGAGCCCCGGCTGGTGAAGTAGGCCGGACCATCGGGGAGTTGCACGCCGTTGCCCAACGTCCCGGGACTAGGCGAAAAGCCGAGCTTTTCGTATTCGGCATGGCACTCGGGCGAGAAGTAGACCTGGCCGGCCACGGGCTCCAGCGCCATGGCCAGCTTCCTCGTCCACGGCCCGGGACCGTCCTCGCTCACCGGGTCAGTGGCCATGTCGACTCCATTGTGGCATCCCGTAGAGCCGCGGTTCCCTGATCTCCCTGATCAGCCACACCATCCCGAACGGCCCTGCCCATCGACCGCCGCGCTTCCGCCGTAGCGTCTCGCCCATGACGCAGAGTGAAGGACCCACCTGGTTCCATCCGTCGCCCGGGCTGTGGATCATGCGCCGGGCCGAGCTGGTGACCGTCACCCTTTTGGTGGCGGCGCTCTCGGGGCTGATCTTCTACCCCGCCCTCGGTGCCGTCGCCGGCACCACCGCCGTGGTTGTCGTGGGGGCCGCCGGGGCCGCGTCGGCGTGGTTCGTCCGCCGGCGCTTCCTGGCCTGGCGGTACCAGGAACGCCATGAGGACCTGATCGTGGCCCGTGGCGTCATGGTGCGACGGCTTTCGGTCGTCCCTTACGGACGCATGCAATTCGTCGAGGTCACGGCCGGCCCGATTGAGCGCGCCTTCAAGCTGTCGACCGTCCAGCTCCATACGGCCGCCGCCGCCAGCGACGCCCGCATACCCGGGCTGGAGCAGGGCGAAGCGGCCCGGCTGCGGGACAGGCTCACCGAGCTGGGCGAGTCCATGGCGCCCGGCATGTGAGCAGCGATCCATTGGGCCACCCGGCGACCGGAGACGGCGGGTGGAGCCGTCTGCATCCGCTGTCCCCCCTCGCCCGCGTCGGGCGCCTGGCCCCTGCCCTCGTCCTCGGGTTGGTGCTGTCCTCGACCCGCCAACGAGGCCAGGGGACCACGACCGAGATCACCTACCTGTTGGCGTTCGGGCTCATCTCCGCCGTCTCCGGGGTCATCCACCTCATGGTCACCCGATGGAGGATTGAGGGGGACACGCTCCGCATTGAGACCGGACTGGTGCGGAAGGACTCCCGTCGCCTTCCACTGACCCGCATTCAGGCCGTGGACATCTTCCGGCCGCTGGCTGCCCGCGTGCTCGGCGTGTCCGAGCTGCGCATCCGGTTGGCCGGCTCCGGCGCCACCGACGGGAAGCTGGCCTACCTCTCCGAGGCCGAGGCGATTGCGCTGCGGGGCGCGCTGCTGAGCGACCTTCGTGAGCAACCGACCGGCGTCGACCGTCCGGACAGGCTGATGGCCAGGGTGACCACCCGGCGCCTCGTCGGTTCGGTGCTGCTGTCGTGGGAGAGCATCCTCCTGATCGGGACGGTGGGCACCCTGCTGGTCCTTGACGTGATCGCCCCCCGCACCGCCACCGCGGCCACCGGAGCCCTGGCGCTCTATCTCCTGAGTTTCGCCGGGGCGGTCTGGCGCCGGCTCACCGGGCAGTACCACTTTGAGGCGGTCGATGCACCCGAAGGGATCCACATCAGGCGCGGCCTGTTCCAGACGGTTTCCGAGACCATCCCGGTCGGGCGCATACAGGCGGTACACCAGGTCGAACCCCTCCTGTGGCGACCCCTCGGCTGGTGCCTCTTGGAGGTGGAGATCGCCGGGGCCACCAGCCGGAACCAGCGCGGCGAGGGGACCGGGGTGGTCCGCAAGGCTCTGCTCCCGGTGGGCTCCCGGCAGGATTCGTGGCACATGGTCGTCCGGCTCATGGGGGGAGCCGACCCCGTACGCACACCCCCACCCCGGCGGGCCCGGCTGAAGGCGCCCTTGAGCTTCCACTTCCTGGCCGCCGGTCACGACGACACCCACGCCGTCTGCCACACCGGCCGGCTCAACCGGTCGACCACGTGGGTCCCCCTGGTCAAGACCCAGAGCGTCCGCCGGGTTCAGGGCCCGGTGCAGCGCCTTCTCGGTCTGGCCACCGTCCACGTCGATGTGGCCGGCAAGAGGGCGCACGGGGAGTTCCGGGATCGCACCGTCGCCGAGGCCGATCTCCTGGTCGACGAGCTCACTCGTCTCAGCCGCCTGGCCCGGATCGGCGGCCGGCTCCCGCCGCGCCTCCATCACCCGGAGGTACCACTCGATGTCCCTTCGGGCTGGTATCCCGACCCTTCGGGGCGCCACCGGTGGCGCTTCTGGGACGGCCGTCAGTGGACCGAACATGTCGGCGATGCGGGCACTGCGGCGATCGACCTGGTCGGTCTGGCCACTTCGATTGGTAGAAAGAAAGAAGAGTAATGGTCGATTTCTACCCGTGAGCTTGAACATCAAGAACGAGCAGGCAGAGCGTTTGGCCCGCCAACTGGCCGCCGCAACCGGCGAGAGCGTCACCCGCGCCGTGACCGTGGCGGTCAGCGAACGGCTCAATCGGGTCCGAGGCGAGGACGAGGGCGTGGTGGCCGAGCGTGCCGACCGGATGCGGAAGATCGGCATCGATGCTGCAGGCCGGTGGGTCGAGCCGTTCCGAAGTGCAGACCACGGTGATCTCCTCTATGACGAGGCCGGGTTGCCGAAATGATCGTTGACACCTCGGCGATCATCGCAATACTGCGTGACGAGCCTGACGCTGATCGCTACGTCAATGCCCTCGGCCGTGCGACTACTCCGCTCATTTCGGCAGGAACCTACGTCGAGACCGCCATGGTCGTCGACGCCAACCGCGACCCGGTGCTCAGCGGTCGCTTGGACGATCTGCTGGCCATCGCCCGTGTCAGGGTTGAGCCGGTGATCGAGCGCCATGCGGAGATCGCCCGTCAGGCTTACCGCGATTTCGGCAAGGGCAGCGGTCACTCCGCCGGTCTCAACTTCGGCGACTGCTTCGCCTGCGCATTGGCTCGTGCCAGTGGTGAGCCGTTGCTCTTCAAGGGTGATGATTTCGCCCACACCGACGTCACATCTGCCATGGGCACTGGGTGACGGGAACCCCCTCCCAGAGGTGACGCCCCACCCCCGGCACTCAGCCCCGCACTCCCCTATCCGGCGGCAGTGAAGCGCATGGGGAAGTGCTCAATGGAACGGATCCCCGGCGTGTAGACGAGGGTGTGGCCCGGCTCCACCGAGTACTCGGGGATCCGACGGTGCCACTCGCGCAACGCCACCCGCAGTTCCATGCGGGCCAGGTGCGAGCCCAGGCAGCGGTGGATGCCGCCCCCGAATGCCAGGTGCCGGTTCTCCTCCCGGTCGAAGCGCACCGACTCAGGATCCTCAAACTCGGCCTCGTCGGTATTTGCCGAGCCGAGCATGATCATGACCTGATCGCCGGCGTGGATCGGGCAGCCGGATACCTCGGTGTCGGTGACGGCCACGCGGGGCACGCCCATGACCGGCGTCTCCCAGCGCAGGAGCTCCTCAATGGCCGAGGGGATCAGGCCGGGGTCACTGACCAGCTGGTCCCGTTGCTCGGGATGCTGGGACAAGAAGGCGAACATGCAGTCCAGCGTGGCGGTCACCGTGTCGAGCCCGGCGATGAGGAACAGGAAACAGATGTCGAGGATGTCCTCGCGGGTGAGCCGGTGCCCGTCGACCTCGGCGTCGAGAAAGTGGGAGAGGATGTCGTCCCGGCGCTCCATCTCGCGCTCATCAAGGACCCCGTTGAAGTACGCGTAGACCGAGTCGGCCGTCTTCTGCTGGTAGGCGTGGACGGGATCGCTCCCGTAGGGCTCGCCGGTCACGTGATCGGGGCGGATGATGCCATCCTTCATGGCCAGGAAGCGGTCGAGCTCTTCGAGGGGCAACCCGAGCAGGGTCAGGAAGACCTGCGAGGGGAAGGGAACCGAGAAGTCCGTGGCGAAGTCGACCTGGCCCCGGTCGATGAACCGGTCGATGAGGTCGTTGGCCAGCGCGGCCACCTCCTCTTCGAGGAGCGCCATCTTCCGGGGAGCGAAGAGCGGGTCGAGCAGCTTGCGGTACTTCTTCTGCTCGGGAGGGTCGATCTGCAGGGGGATCATCGGGCGCGCCGTCTTGAGGTCGAGGGCGTCCATGTTGGACGAGAAGATCTCCGGGTGGCGCAGCGCCTGGTCTATGTCCACCTTGCGCGAGAGCAGGACCCCCATGCCCTCCAACGGGAGGACGGCACCCTCGTCCCTCAGGAGTTTGTACATGGGCTGGGGGTGGGCCGCCATTTCGGGATCCATCCCGTCCAGCGGGTTTGACTGATGGCCTTCGGTCGTCGCGTCCATGGGTTCCCTTCGTGGTGATCTACCGGGGTGGCGGCAGAAGAACGTTGTTTATGGATTGCACAAGCGTGCGGTCGTCCGACTCGGGGATGATCCAGCTGCTGGCAAAGAGCCGGACGATGAGATCGGCCAGCTCGTCGCGACTCAGGTCCCCGCGCACCACGGCCGGCACGGCGTCCAACTCGGCGCCCAGTTGATCCACCAGTGAGCCGCGGAGCGCGGGCAGATGGTCAAGCAGGTAGCTCATGACGTACTCGGGCTCGGACTCGAAGAGCGAGCGAGCCGGGTGCGTCCGGATGAAGGCGAAGGCGTAGGCCAGGAAGGTCCTGATGCGCTGCCCCGGATCATCTGCCGTGGCCAGCGCTTGGTCCAGGCCGTCGGTGAACCTCCGCTCGTCATAGTCCGCTGCGGCGGCAACCACATGGTCCTTGCTGGGGAAGTAGCGGTACAGGGTGCCCCGTGAGACGCCGGCCGCCTCGCTGATCTCCTGCATGCCGAGACGCTTGACGCCGCGGCGGCCGATGAGGCGGAGCGCTGCCTCAAGGATCCGTTCCTCGGTGGCGTGGTACACCGGGGATGGGGCAGGCTCGCTCTCGGACAGACGAGGATCAGGCTGGAGGGCGAGGATCACTTGCGACAGATTAGACACTATTCGTATGTTTTGTCTCCTTTGTATCGTAAGGCCAGGTGAGAGACGTAGACCCGGCACCGGCAGGCAACCCGACACCACCTCTGCGGGTGGTGCAGTCGACCAACGGCTTTGCGGGGAGCACCGCCCTGCGGGCCATTGCGGAGCACCCGGGACCCGAGTGGGTCGGCTGCTTCGCCCACAGCCCGGCCAAGGTGGGTCGCGGCGATCAACGACGTCCCACTAGTGTCCTGGCAGGCTGAAGGGCCATGAAAATCGCATCAGGCTCCAGCACTGATAGCGGTGCAGTAACCGGCGAGCCGTTCGAGGATGTCCTCGGCGCTCTTGTGCCAGACGAACGGCTTGGGGTTTTCGTTCCAGGCATCCGCCCACGCCTCGATGTCTCGTGCGAGTTCCTTGACGTTGCGGTGGGCGGAGCGCTTCAGTTTCTTGGTGGTGAGCGCGGAGAACCAACGTTCCACCAGATTCATCCACGACCCGTAGGTCGGTGTGAAATGGAGATGGAAGCGGCGGTGGCGCAGCAGCCACTTGTGCACCGTCGGCGTCTTGTGGGCGCTCAGGTTGTCGAGGATCACATGGACGTCGAGCTCGGCGGGAACGTTGCGGTTGACCTTGTTCAAAAAAGCCACGAAGTCAGCGCTGGTGTGCTGCGAGCGGATATCGGTGATGACCTTGCCCGTCGCGATCTCGAGGGCGGCGAAGAGGTCACAGGTGCCGTTGCGCTCGTAGTCGTGGGTGGCCCGGGCCGGGGTGGTGGGCAACATGGGCAGGGTCGGGGCCGTGCGGTTGAGGGCTTGGATCTGGGGCTTTTCGTCCACCGCGAACACGGCGGCAGCCACCGGGGGGTTCATATACAGCCCGACCAGGTCACGGATCTTCTCCACCAGGTCGGGGTCGGGCGACACCTTGAAAGAGTCGGCCCGCCACGGTTTGAGCCCGAAGGCCCGCCAGATCTCCCCGACGGTGGTATGGCTGATGCCGTGCTTAGCAGCCAGGCCCCGCGTCGACCAGTGCGTGGCGTCGGGCGGTGCGCTCTCGAGCGTCTCGACCAACACCGCCTCGATCACGTCGTCGCCAATGGTGCGAGCCGCGCCCGGACGAGGGGCGTCCACCAGCCCATCAAGGCGGTCGGTGGCGAAGCGATGACGCCACTTGCCGACCGTCACCGGGTTGCAGCCCAATTCGGTCGCGATCTCGCGATGGGTAAGACCTTCGGAACAGGCGAGCACAATCCGGCACCGCAGGGCAAGCGCCTGGGCGGAGCTGTGGCGTCGGGCCCAGCGCTCCAACGTGGAGCGTTCCTCAACACTCAGATTGATCTCGACAGTGGGGCGTCCTTGACGGGCCATAGCGTTCCTCCGATGTTGGCGTATAACACCGGACAACGCGGCCTCAAACCAGAAAATTCCCGTTCAGTCAGAATTTCTTGGCGGAACAACCTGCCAGGACACTAG
>DATLSH010000076.1:0-27932 GCA_035534235.1 Acidimicrobiales bacterium
CTCGCCCTCGCAGTCGTCGAGGAACCCGACCGGCCGCAGACCGTACTCGGGGTGCTCCTCCAAGGTCTCGGCGAAGCGCACCGCCACCGGTCCGGCGCCGATGATCAGGGTGCGCTCCCCGAACGAACCCCGTCTCCTCCCCTGGCGGATGGAGGCGTAGACGCCGGCCCGGGCTGCGAGGACAATGGCCACGGCAGCGCCGGCGGCAAGGCCGGTCGCCCGGAAGTTCACCGCATGCCCGCTCAGCCCTTCCAGCACAGACAGGGCCATCAGAGAGACGGCCACACTGGTGACGATGGAGCCGGCGTCCCGAGCCACGCTCATGGTGATGCGGGACCGATACTGGCCGCGCAGGGCGAACAGTCCGAGAATGCCTGTCATCATGGCCGGCACCCACCACTGGACCACATTCGGCACGAACCAAGCCGTCACCACAACGAGCGCGAGGAAGTCACCGGCGGCTACCGCTTTGCCAAATGAGATATTTGGCTCGGTGCGGTCCGTAATGACTCTGTTCGCCACCCTGGTCCGGGCTGATGTTGCGCTGGGGAGCCAGGAGCGGAAGTCGCTACCGATGGTAACGGAAGACATTGTCAACCTCTCCTTACTGCTGTCTTGTAGCTGGGCTGTGCGCGCACTTGTCGGTCAAGTGGGCATTGTGAAACCTGCAAATTGGACGGTCAGGCCAGACGACGCCGGCTGCGCAGGACCAGGAGGGTCCCGGCGCCAACGGCTCCGACGCCGATCAGGGCCATTTCTCCCAGGTCAGCTCCGGTGAAGGCCAGGCTCGCGCTGCCCGCCGACGTGGAAGGCGTGGCAAGACCCTGCCCATTGGCGTCGGTCACACCCGAGCTGCTGCTCGAGCATCCCGTGTAGCAGGTGTTGTCTGCACCGGCCGCAACCGGTAGGACGCTGACGGCCGGGATCGCCAAGACCGCACCCACTCCCAGGCCGCATGCCAACATCTTGGCCTTTTGCTTCAGTTCCTTACCCATGCCCATCCTCCTTCAAGCTTCATGTCTCGTCGGGCCGGATGGCCCTTTGTCCAGCCTTCCAAATCGGTAAATCGCCCGGAGCTGACCAGGGATTATCGTCTTTCCCTCTCCATTCCTAAAGGGTTTCTTAGCCTAGTCGGATTAACAGCACATCCTGGTCGGCGAACCTGGTCATAAACAGGGCCCACCGATTACCCCCTTGCCTCGCTCGAAGCAATGTCGTCACGGACGATGCGCTTTCGGGAGCCGCGGTCGGGAAGCCGTTCCCATCGTTGGCAGGCACCGGGCCGCCATGTGACATGCCGGCGCACGTGAGCCTCACTCTCTCGATTTGACTCGTCGCCATGATGAGGGATAACGAGACCTAGCCGGGAAACTTGTGATTTGCCGCGAAATCTCTGGTGAATAACTCCTGCTCAGTCTGCCCGAACATCCGTTTGAAGCCCGAGGGCGTCCACAGGACGGACCGAAGGAGGCGAGCGCTGCCCCGTCACTGCGGGAGCCACGGGTACGCTCGCCCGAGTGAGAAGCGCCAGGAAGCGGGCCCGGCGCGATCCGGCTCGTCAGCCCGAAGACGAAGGTGGCGTCCGTGCGATGGGCGGGCGACGCATCCGGAAGCGGCGCCGGATCGTCCTGGGTGTCGCCGGGGCATTCTTGCTCATCTGGTCGGCAGCGGTGGCAATCGATCTGCTCCTCGCCGCCCGCCACGTACGCCAGGGAGCGAACCAGGTTCAGGCAGCCAAGGCCACCCTTTCGGCGAACGGGTTGATTTCCGGGACACCCTTGGCACCCCTTCGGTCCGCCGAAGGGAGCTTCTCATCAGCGCACGGCCTCTTGGCCTCGCCGCTCCTCTGGCCCGTCGATGTCCTCCCGGTTCTGGGACGCCAGCTCCGATCGGTCCGTGACCTCGCACTGGCTGCCGGCCAGGTTTGCCGCATCGGCGTGACGACCGTCAACCGGTCCCAGAAGCTGCTCAAGCTTCCCCACACGGCGGGCCCTGATCGGATCCGGGCACTCGAACAACTGTCCCAACTGGCATCGTCAACCCACGGCGCACTGAGCCGGGTAGATCTCGGGCCGTCCCAGGCCCTCGTCGGCGCCCTGGCCCGGCAACGTTCCAAATTCTCCAACGAGCTCAGCCAGGTACAGACCACCCTGGCCAGGACATCTGCCGCGGCCACGGCGGCGGCGTCCATATTGCAGGGGCCCCAGACATACCTCCTGTTGACCGGCAACAACGCAGAAATGCGAGCGGGCTCCGGGGCATTCCTAGAGGCGGGGACGGTGACCACCTCGGGTGGTGAGCTCCACCTGAACGCCATGGTCCCGACGACGGCGCTGACCCTGCCGAAGGGAGCCGTGCCGGTCGGCGGTGATCTGCAGGCTCGCTGGGGCTTCTTGCTGCCCGGCGTGGACTGGCGGAACCTGGGTCTCACCCCCCAATTCGACGTCAATGGCGCGTTGGCTGCCGCAATGTGGAAGGCCCGCACAGGTCAGGTGGTCGATGGGGTATTGACCTTGGACGTGAACGGGCTTGAGGAATTGTTGAACGTCACCGGGCCGGTCGCCACCGCGGACGGCACGGTCGTCTCGGCGACCAATGTGAACCAGCTCCTCCTCCACGACCAATACGCCGGGGAGGGCTACAACGCGATCTCCACCCAGGCCGCCCGGGTTGACGAGCTGGGGGCATTGGCCTCGGCCATGATGCACGCCCTTGAGACCCGGCCTCTGGGTCTCCATGCGATGGTCGATGCCCTCTCTTCCGCCACCTCGGGTCGGCATCTGTTGCTCTGGACAGCCGATCCCGCCACCGAGGGTGTCTGGCGCTCCACCGGGGTATCCGGGCAATTGACCGGGAGCTCCCTGGTGTCGGACGTCATCAACCGAGGGGGGAACAAGCTGGACCAATATCTCTCGATCAGCACCGACCTCCACCTGGTTTCACACGCAAGCCGGACCTCGGCGATCATGACGGTCACTTTGGCCAACCACACTCCCCCGGGACAGTCCGAGTACATCGCCGGTCCATACCCGGGCCTCGCTACCAAATACGGGGAGTATGTGGGGATCGACACCGTCAACCTTCCCAATGACGTCCGGGGCCTGGCGGTGGGACCGGGTGAATCGGTGGCCGTCGACGGGCAGGAGGGCCCGACGCTCCTGGCGGGCGTGAATGTCGATCTCCTTCCCGGTGCCACGCGCCAGCTCACCTTCAGCTTCTGGTTCCCCCAGGCTCACGGTTCGTTCACGGTGGTGCCCAGCGCTAGGACCGTTCCGGAGAACTGGACAGTCAACGGCAAGGCATTCACTGACGCGACCGCCCATGTTGTCACCTGGTGACCGCGCGCTCCCCCCTCCGGCGGCCCCGCCTGTGGGGTGCGTGGGAAGGATCGGATCGGTACCCTTCGCTGAGTTGCCCCTCGGCGCTGCGCAGCCCGGGATCGTCCTGTCAATGGCCGAACGACGCTCTCGCCGCGGCCCCGTTGCCTCATCGCCCAAGCTGGAAACCGAGCGGGAGCCGGCCGCCTGAACCGATGTGCCACGCCGGGACGCGCTCCATTCCCAGGCCGACGGTTTCGTCGGTTGGGGATCTTCAGGTATTCCCCGTGGTTCCTGTGGGCGCCGTGGTGGTGGTTCCCGTGTTGCCCGTGTTGCCGGTACTACCCGAGCTACCCGTGCTACCCGAGCTGCCCGAGTTGCCGGAGTTGCCGGAGTTCCCCCGTGGCACCGTCGTCGTGGGGAGATTGGTTCCTGAGTTTCCGGTGTAACCCGAGCTGTACGAGTTCTTCTGATTGGCACCGGCATAGCCGGCCGCACCAACAGCGATCGCGGCGATGGCAAGAACGACCCAGGTCCACCGCCGCCCGAGAACGGATGCCGCCGGTCTGGCGCCCGCTGAGTACCAATGCTTGCCCGTGTCTATGAAGGCTGCAATCGCTCCGACAACTGCCGCTGTCGCATCGGCATAGAGACCTACGCCGATGCTCACGCCATACACATTCAAGTATCGGATCTCCGCAATTTCGTAGGTCGCAAGTGCCACCAGTGCCACCCAGAGGATGAAGAGCAGGGAACCGTTCGCACGGTTCGCACTCATCACACGCCACCCGAGGACGAGCAAGACGACCACAAGAATGACTCCGAACGATTTTCCATGGTAGATCCCGAAGAACTTGCCGTCGGGGAGCTTGTAGCCGGTGAAGCTCAGGGCGGGAGTCTTGGCCCAGGCCAGGAACAGGCCCACCGCAGCTCCTGCGAGAGCAACGACGTTGATCCCCCGGAGCACGGTGACCCGCCCCCGTGCTACTGGCGTGGCCGGCGGAACCTCACCGACCGCGGCAACACCCTGCGGCGCAACCCCCACTGGCGGGGTCGCCACTGGCATCGCCTCCGTGACCGGAAAGGCCGCCGGAGTCCCCGAAGGTGAGGTGTCTGTCAAGGGGGCTGCCACGGGCATGGCCTGCGTGACCTCGCTGGCCACTGGTACCCCCGATCCCGGACCGTCGGCCGGGAGCGGCGGTGCCGGTGGTGCGGGTGGAGGTGGTGGGGGTGGGGGTGGAGGCGGCGGTGGTGGTGGTGGTGGCGGTGGTGGTGGTGGCTGATAGTCATGGTGCTGTTCGGGTGGGTACCACTTGCCGTCAGAGGCGATCCACCAGTCCTGACCCTGTGACATGTCGCTCATGTGCCCTCCCGCTGGCTCTCGCTCTTCAATGTGATCGTACATGCATGTACTTCAGGGGGCTCTGAGCGCCATCCGGGCACTCAATAGGCATCGAGCAACGCCGCGAGGTCCCACCACGGACTTGGTGCCGATCATGGCGGCCAGATGCAGTCAGTTCGGGGCAATCCAACCCGGCTCCTCTTCGTGGGAACCCTGATCTGACCTGACATCACGACTTGGCGTCTACGGGTCGGAGGGCCGGTGAAACGACAGCAACTCGTTGCGGACCAAAGTGGGCCACATCAGTTGTCGCCTTCCGTAGAACCGCCGGGTCGGGATCTCTTCCTCTTTAGGTATCTGCCATTCCTTGTCGTGGCGTCGCTGACCTTCGCGGCGAGCCCTGATGACACGTTCTTCACGCTTCGCTATGCGGCCAACCTCGTCCACGGCAGTGGACTTGCCATCAATCCCGGAGAGTACGTCCTGGACTTCACCAATCCATTGGATCTGATCGTCGCCGCGGTCCTGTACCTCATTCCCGGTGGGTCCGCTCTCCTGAAGATGAAGGCGGCCTCTCTGCTCTTCGGCATGCTCTCGGTGCGCGAAGCCTCGCGATTGTTGAACGGATTGGGGCTTCCGAGGTGGGCCTCAAGGGTTGGATGCTTCGTGGCAGCGACGTGCCCAGTCATTGCCTTCGCCTCGGGTAATGGACTGGAGGCGACACTGGAGATGTGGCTGCTCGCGTCCATCGCACGTCGGTTGGTACTCGGGGAACCAGGGCGCTCGTCCCTCATTATCGGCACCTTCGCCTGCGCCGTCGCCCTGGCTGAACGTCTCGGGATCGTTGAGCTGGCAACCCTGGATCGCCGGCACTTCAATGTCGTCCGACCGCGCCACGCCGACACACTCACGCTCATCCCGTAACTGTCAGGCGAACCTTGCGGGTGCCGAGAACTCCATCACTCCAGCTCAGGCGACAAGCCGGTACTCGTGGATGAGCCCGCCAAGGACGTCGGTTTGTTCGATGCCAGCGCTGTCGGGTTCGGTGATCGAGGTGGCCTTGCCCGTGACCCCCGAGGGACATCGTTGATCGAGGGATCGGTGAGGCCGATGCCCGTTGCAGTGGTCCACGTACTCGGCGAGGATGACTTCGAAATGGCGGCGGCCGAGGAAGAGGAGTCGGTCCAGGCACTCCCGGCGGATGGTGCCGCCATTGCCGCCGGCAAGGCGGGGCCACCCGCCGAGCATGGACCGTCCCCGGGCAGAGAGACTCTGGTGAGCGGCGTGAACAGCGGTGGTCCAGTCAGATGGATAACCCGAAGTGCGCTAACTTCCTCTCACCCCCAGAGCAATTCCAAACCGAGGGAATGTCATGAGTCGAGTGTGCTGGAGTCTTCGCCGCGCTATGTCGGTGCCGTTCATGTCCGGGGTTGCCCTCATCGGAGGTGTGGCGGGCTTGGCGGCCGACGCCCTGCTTGCCAGCCCCGCCGGAGCCGCCCCCACTTCGGTGGATGCCTGGCCGGTGCTGGTGGCGAACTTTCAGTCGGCCAACCTGAGCGACATCGGACCCTCGGGTGCCACGATCCCGGTGACCGTCGGCACCCGTCCCAACTCGGTGGCCATCACGCCCGACGGGCAGTACGCCTACGTCTCGAATGCCGGGTTGGGCACAGTGAGTGTCGTCCAGGGGGTCGACACTGCCAGTCCCTCCCTCCTCACCACCCTCACCGCAGGGTCCCAGCCGTGGTCGGTGGCCATCACGCCCGACGGGCAGTACGCCTATGTGACCAACTCCGGATCGAGCTCGGTGACGGTAATTCGGGGTGCGGACACAGCCACCCCCACGATCCTGACCACTCTCAACGTGGGCGCCGGCTCCACTCCAGAAGGCATCGCCATTGACGGCACGCACGCCTACGTGGCCGATGGGGTCATTTCCGGTGCCGGGAAGGTCATCGTGCTCGACAGCGTCGATACGGCCACCCCCACGGTGGGCTCCAGCCTCACCATGCCCGCCAACTCCACTCCCACCGCCCTCGCCACCACCCCGGACGGCACACACGTCTACGTCGCCAATGACTCCAGCGTCAGTAGCAGCAACGATGGCAATGTCACGGCGATTGACGGAGCCGACACCATCTCGCCCAGCGTGGGCATCAACGTCACTGTCGGCCTGGTGCCCCGCGACATCGCCATCACGCCCGACGGGCAGTACGCCTACGTCGCCAATCTCGGTTCGGGCACCGTGAGCCAGGTGAGCGGACTCGGCGCCGGCTCGCCCTCGGTCGCCACGACCTTGACGGGTCTTGGCGCGCCCATCGCGGTCGCCGTCACGCCGGACAGCCAGTTCGTCTACGTGGCACAGT
This sequence comes from Acidimicrobiales bacterium, assembly GCA_035534235.1. Lineage (GTDB taxonomy): Bacteria > Actinomycetota > Acidimicrobiia > Acidimicrobiales > RAAP-2 > Bog-473. The sequence continues at coordinate 7,026 of DATLSH010000076.1, forward strand.
CCGGAACCCCCGGTGCAGTGGCGGAGATCGACGGGGCGGACAGCGCCAGCCCCACGGTGTCGGCCACCTCACTCTCGGCCGGGACAGACCCCGCCGGCCTGGCCGTGGTGCCCGACCAGGCGCCCATTGCCGCCATTTCGGCCACTCCGGCTCCGGTGGGTCAGGCGACCACCATCTCCGCCGCCGGCTCTACGGTCGTCTTCGGCAGCATCACGTCATACGTGTGGAACTTCGGTGATGGTTCGCCTACGCAGCAGACGGCCACCGCTTCCACCTCGCACACCTACGCCACTTCGGGCACCTTCACGGCCACGGTGACCGAGACCGACAGTGCCGGGACCTCAACCGGTGTCATCTTCACCGGTCGGACCGTGGCGGCCAACGGTGGTCCGTCGGCCACGGCCTCCACCCAGGTGACTCCCACCACCACCACCACCACCACCACCACCACTATCGCACCCCCGTCTCGCCGGGCCGGTTTCCGGGACGTGGCCGCCGATGGCGGCGTCTTCTGCTTCGGGGCTGACCAGTTCTACGGCTCCGTGCCCGGCCTGACCCCCGGCGTGGTGGGGCCGGTCCATGACATCGTCGGCATCACGTCCACGGCCGACAACGGGGGCTACTGGTTGGCCGGAGCCGACGGCGGCGTGTTCAGCTTCGGCAATGCCGCCTACTTGGGTTCACTCCCCGGCGAGAATGTCACCGTCCGGAACATTGTCGGCATCGCGTCGACGCCCAATGGCGGGGGATACTGGTTGCTGGGCGCCGACGGCGGCGTGTTCAGCTTCGGTGACGCGCGCTTCTACGGCTCGGTCCCCCAGTCGAACTCGGGGGTACGCGACATCGTCGATCTGGCTGCCGCTCCCGACGGCCATGGCTACTGGTTGGTGGGCGCCGATGGAGCCGTGTACTCCTTCGGAAGCGCCCAGAGTTACGGATCAATGAGCGGCCACGCCCTCAATGAGGGCATCACCGCCATCGCAGGCACCACGAGCGGCCATGGCTACTGGTTGGCGGGCGGTGACGGCGGGGTCTTCGCCTTCGGTGATGCGCCGTTCGAGGGCTCCGGGGCTGCGGTGCCGATCAGTTCGCCGGTGGTCGGCCTCGCGCCCACTTCTTCGGGCCGAGGGTACTGGCTGGCCCAGAGCAGCGGCGGCTCGCTCTTCTACGGCGACGCCACCGACCTGGGCAGCGCGGCCGCCCTGCACCTGAACGCCCCCATGGTCAGCGAGGGCGACTGACGCCCGCAACCAGGAAGCCCTGACCGGAGAATCGTGCCTGCTCGGTTAGCGTAGAGGCACGGTGACGGGTCCCCCTCCGACACTAGGTCAGAGGCACTTTCTGATGCTCTTGTCAAACATCCGTCAAACAGACCCGCGGATCATTGCTGCATCCTTTTTCGAACGAGGAAGGGAGCGCGGCAGAAGCGAGAACAGCCGGGTGACACAATGGACACATGAGCAAGAGCGCTGAAGAGAGGGAGCCTCTGCCCGACGACGTCAGTAGAGTCGATTCGGAAGATGCGCACATTGCTCGAATCACCGCCAATCAGAGCGAGGGCCCAGATACAATCGAAGAAGTCAGGGCCATTCTTAAGCTTGCAGCGAAAGCAACCGGGTAGTGCTCGACCGACTTGCCAAGTAACACCCCCCAGTGGCGCATGCGCAGGGAGAGGACGTCGTCTACCTGAAGCTTTGAGGTGCACCGTTGAAATGGGGCCCAGCGGGAGTTTCCTGGCCATCCGATGAAAGGCCGACATTCTCCCAGGTCAAGGGCGGTATTCCGCGGACCGCCGCGTGGTACCTAACTCACCCCCTCGGGGCGAACTTGCGCCGTGAATGGGTAAGGATTACTAACTGAGAACCCGAGAGCGAGAGGTCCTACTGATGGCAGAAGTTGTTCCAACCCAAAGACGCCGAGGTGCAGGCCTCATGGCGGTACTCATCGGCCTTATCGTGATTGCCGTCATCGTGGTAGTTCTGGTGGTGCTTAATGGAGGGACCAACGTCAGCTACCGCGCTTCGATCGTCAGCATGCAGCCGATCAACCCGGCTGCGGTGAGGGTGAGTGTTCAAGTCACCAACACGGGTTCTGGCTCCGGTACTCCAGCCTGCACTGTCCACGTCAGGTCCCCGAACGGGGCCTACACGGGCGAGGGTGTACTGACGGCGCACCAGACGCTCACGAAGGGTAGTCAGACGACCTTGCAGGGCACCATTACCGTCATCCATCAGGGCGCTCACAGCGTTACGCCCGCTGCCTCCAGTCTGAACTGCGTGTAGCGGGGGCATTCAGGCCAACGGGTCGTCGACTGCTACGGGTCGAGTACAGCACCACTGGGGCCGCGAACCGAATGTTCACTGCCCAGTTTCGCAAGAACCTTACGAAGCTGGCACCGAAGGCGTGGCGCGGTTATGTATCGCCCTCACCGTGTCCGACGGGGTGCAGTCCCTCGGCCAGCACGGGACCGGGACAACAACGTCCTAGTATCGATCACGGGCTGTCGTCCGACCAACAACCAGGCCGTATTCGTACTTACCAACTGATAGGAGAACCGATGCCACTTTGGGGTTTCATCTTCGCCCTGGCCGCAGCCATCACCTTCGTGGTGGCCTTTATTCAGACCAAGAGGATCGTCGCTCTCGGGCTGGCGCTGTTCGCGGTGGGGTTCATCTTCACCTTCGCCACTTCCTCGTCCCCGGTCCACTTCTGAGGTAGTGCCGTCGCTCCGGCGGGAAACCGCGGGGACCATGGCCGCGTCGGCCTGGGAGAAGAAGCGACCGTTCCGGTTTCTCCTGCGGGCGTCGAATCACCCGGTCTGGTGCCGACTCCGCCGAGGTCGTCGCTTTGGCTCGGAAGGACGCGCGAGGGGTCGAACGAGGGGTTTCCTGACTCGTCGAGCAGCAGCCCCTCGGGCGCAATGCACTCGCGCGCGTGCTCAATGAGACTCTTGTCGGTTCGCTGGCCGGTCGCGATGTTCCATCCGTTGCCGTCGGAGTCAACCGCATACGACGCATGGATACCCATATACCCTGGTGAGATTGCTGTGCTCAGCTTTCCGATGGCGTTGAGCGTTACCCGGCCACCCGGTCCCGTCTGGTAGTGCGCGGGAAGCGCTACACGGTATGAGAACACGGACGCCCCCATCTGCAGGACGATCATCCAATCGATAGCAGCGCCCCCGGGATTGGATGTCCTTACGATGAGTCTTTCTGGTACTGCCTCCTGGAACCCGACAACCGAAATGCAGGGTCAGGGCCGGATGGACGATAGATGGCGATCAGTCGCCACTGCTGACGAACGGCGTTGGTGGTAGTAGCTCAGCGCGGCGTAGATACCAGCAGCCACAGCTGCTACCGGCGCCACGTAGGCCCAATCCGTGCCGGAATGTGCAAATCCGTGAGTCGACCGCGCGATGGACGCGCGATGAAGTACTACCAATGCAAAGGGGCCCGCCTCGAAGGTCCGGCATATACCGAGGTGGAGCATGGTGTCGGAGGGGGGACTTGAACCCCCACGCCCTTGCGGGCACCAGCCCCTCAAGCTGGCGCGTCTGCCTATTCCGCCACTCCGACTGGCTTGCGGCTCCGAGCGTACCGCGTGGTCCGCCGCTACTGGCCGGGGAGGGAGGGGGTGGTGTTGCTGGTCGACTCGGCGCTGCGCACGGCCCAGAATTGGGCGTACCACAGCAGGCTGTCGCTGACCGGGGTGGGGACCACTCCCCCGATGGTCCGGCTCCAGACCAGGGTGCTCGGCTCGACAAAGAGTGGGAGGCCCACCACGTCCTCCCACAACAGATCGTCGGCCTGGGCGTAGCTGGCGGCCGCCGTATCAGGGTTGAGCTGCTGGGAGGCGGCGTCCACCAGGGCATCGAACTGGCTGTTGGAGTAGTCGGTCCAATTCTCCGAACCGATCTGTCCAGGCGGCCCGAGCTCGCTCGTGTACCAGGCCTGGGACTGGCTCAGGAACGGCGAGCCGGTGCGGGGCAGGAGCGCCATGTCGGCGTATCCGTCGGCCAGAACCTCACCGGCGCGGAACGCGCTGGCCACGGGGTAAAGGTACGTGGTGAAGCCCGCGACCTCCAGTTGGGATTGGAGCACCGGGGCCGAGGCCGCCGCCCAGGGATCACCGGCGTCGACCACAATGTGGAGCGCGAAGGGCGCCCCGAACGCCGAGTGCCAGGAACCGCCGGCGGGCCGGAGGTAACCGGCGGCATTCATCAGCGCGGCCGCCTGGGCGGGCACCGGTGCGGTGGGAAAGTTCACACCGCCCCCCTGCCCGATGATCGTGGTCGTGGTCGTCGAGGGCAACGTGGGGATTGTCGTGGTCGACGAAGAAGACGTCACCGAGTGGTATCCGGTCTGTCCCTGCAGGTAGAGGTGGCTGGCGGCCACCTGAATGCCGGGTATGGCCCAACCCACCTGCAGGTCGACCAGGGCCTGGCGGTCGATGGAAAGTGCGATGGCGGCCCGCACGTCAGGAGGGACCGGGGTGTCCGGACCGCTGGCCATCTCAAGGTCGAGGAGTGTGGCCGAGTTGTCGACCGAGCTCTGCACGTCGGGCAGGGACGTCATCTGGGCCAGGAAGGGCAGGGTGACCGCGCTGGGCAGGGCCACCTGCACGAAGCCCGAGCTCATCCACTGCGCCAGCTGGTCGGTCGACGAGGCGAAGTGCACAATGACCGACTGGGCGTTGGGCGGTGTTCCCCACCAATCGGGATTGGCGCCCAGGGTGACGGTCTGCGCCGACACCGAAGTGATCTTGAATGGGCCACCGGAGAGGTCGATGGCCGGGTTCACCGTCGCACAGCTCGGATTCCAGCCGACCTTCTCCATGACGTGCGCCGGGAGCAGATCGGTGAACAGCATCTGCCAGTCGGCGAAGGTCGTCCGGAACACCACGGTCACCGTGCGGCCCATGTTCGAGCCGGTGACCGAGGAGATGTCCTTGTAGCCGGCGATGCTGGACACGGTCGGGGCACTGCCGGAGCCGCCGCGCTGTTGGGTCCAGGCGTAGGCGAAGTCGGACGCGGTGATCGGCACCCCGTCCGACCAGGTGGCTCTCGGGTTCAAGGTGTAGACGATCGTCTCGGGCTTGGTGCTGACCAACTCCGATTGCACGATCAGGTTCGGATTGGGCGTCGGCGCGCCGGCGGTGCTCACGAAGAACGGGCTCGGCAGCACGGCCCCGAGGACCATCCGCGTCGCCGGTGTGTCTCCGGACGGGGTGTGCGGGTTGCAGCCGGTGGGGCTCATCGACGTGCCGAAGCTGACGGTGCCCCCCTTGACCCCGACGTAGGTGACCGCAGTGTTCGTGGTCCCGGTGGTGTGGCACCCGGCGGCGGAGATGGCCACCACCGCACCGGTGCCCAGCAGTCTTCGCCGCCACCCGGGCCGTCGGCCCCGGTGCGTCACTGCAGCCGCAGGTCCAGCGTCAATGTGGTGAAGGTGAAGATGATGGCCACAGTGACCGTGATCCGGTCCAGGTTGCGTTCCACCACGGTGGATCCCTGCGCGGCCGCACCCACGCTGCCTCCGAACATGTCGGAGAGACCGCCTCCCTTTCCACTGTGCATGAGGATGAGGAAGATCAGTCCGAGGGCGGCCAAGACCTCAATCACGATGTACACCCACGTCACTGCGGACACGAAGCCTCCAACTCGGTGTGGAACAACCAGAACAGCCAGAACTGCCGGAACAGCCTAGGAACGGTAGCAGGCGCTGCCGGCGCGAATGACCTGAAGGAACGTCGAAGCCTGCAGGCTGGCCCCTCCCACCAGAAGCCCGTCGACGTCCGGTTCGGACATCAGATCGGCCGCGTTCTCCGCCTGCACCGACCCGCCGTATTGGATCCGGACGGCTTCGGCCACCGCCCCGCCCGCCACCTTGGCCAGGAGGGAGCGGATGAAGCCGCACGCGTCTTCGGCGTCCTCCGCCGTTGCCGCCTGCCCCGTGCCGATCGCCCAGATGGGCTCGTAGGCGAAGGCGAGCCGCCCCACCTGCTCGGGAGGGAGCCCTTCGGTGGCGGCGAGCACCTGATCGGTGAGCCGGGCCTCCGTCAGCGCGCCCTTGCGCTCCTCCTCGCTCTCCCCCACACAGACGATGGGCGTCATGTCGTGACGGAGCACCCCTTGGAGTGTCGCGGCCACCGTGGCGTCATCCATCCCGAAAAGAGTGCGACGCTCCGAATGCCCGACCAGCACGTACGCCGTGCCCAGACGGGCCAGCATGGCGGGGCTGACCTCGCCCGTGCGCGCCCCGGCATCCTGGTCCGAGCAGTGCTGTGCGCCCAGCGAGACGGGGATGCGCTCCTTCTCGACCAGGGTCTGCACCGTGCGCAGGTCGGTGAACGGCGGGTGCAGCGAGACATCGACGAGGGCGACGTCGTCGGCCTTCAGGCGCAGGCCGAGATCGCGCACCATGTGCAGCGCCTCAATGTGGTCGTGGTGCATCTTCCAGTTCCCGCTCACGAGCGGGCGACGCCCTGCCGTCATTGGCGCTCCGCCATCAGTGGGGTGCGTTCGGTGCCTGGCGCAAGGCGGCGAGCCCCGGCAAGGCGCCCCCACTCTCAATGAAGGAGAGGGAGGCTCCCCCACCGGTCGACATGAAGCTGACCTCGTCCGACAGACCCAACTCGTCGAGGGCGCTGGCGCTGTCACCGCCGCCCACCACGGAGAACCCCTCACAGTCGGCCACGGCCTGGGCGACGACGCGCGTGCCTTCGGCGAATCGCCGGTCCTCAAACACCCCCAACGGGCCGTTCCACAGGACCGTCCCCGCTCCCCGTACGACCTCGGCGAAGGCGGCCGCCGTGTCGGGCCCGATGTCGAGCCCGGTCCATCCGTCAGGAAGGTCGTGCTCAATGATCTTGACTCCGCCCCGCGGTCCGAGTCCCCCGGACTGCCGTCCGTAGGTCCCACCCGGCTCCAGCGCCCGGATGTCGGAGGGCAGGAGGATCTCCACCCCCGATTCCAGCAGGTGGCGGCACTCCTCTACATGTTCAGGCTCGAAGAGGGAGCTCCCGATCCCCCGTCCCTGGGCGGCCAGGAACGTGAAGGCCATGCCCCCACCCACGACCAGGGTGTCCACCTTGGCCGCCAGGGCCTCCAGCACCGGCAACTTGTCGGCCACCTTGGCCCCGCCGACGACGGCCACGAAGGGGCGGGACGGCTGTTCCAGGATGCCGCCGAGCACCTCCACCTCCCGAGCCAATCGGAGACCGGCGGCGCTGGGCAGGAACCGGGGCGGGCCCACAATGGAGGCATGGCGGCGATGGGTGACCCCGAAGGCTTCGTTGACATAGGCGTCGAATCCCGCGACGAGAGCGGTCACGAAGGCCGGGTCATTGGCCTTCTCACCGGGGTCGAAGCGCAGGTTCTCGCCCAGGGCGACGCCGGGGCACAGCGCCTGGAGGCGGTCCCGGACGGGGTCCATCTCCCACCGCGGATCCCGCTTGCTCTCCGGTCGACCCAGGTGCGAGCAGGCTACCACCTCGGCACCCCGCTCCGAGAGCCAGTGCAGGGTGGGCAGCGCCGTCGTGATCCGGAAGTCATCGGCCACGGTCGCCCGGCCGTCGATGCCGATGTGCAGGGGAACGTTGAAGTCCACCCGGACCAGGACGCGCCGCCCGTCCAGATCCGGGAGGTCGTCGAGGAGCGGGAGCCCGTGCAGGGCATCCACAGGTTCAGCCCCCGACCAGGAGGGTGAGGTCCACCAGGCGGTTGGAGTACCCCCACTCGTTGTCGTACCAGCCCTCCACCTTCACCAGGGACAGTTCGTCGTTGATGTTCTGCACCATGGTGAGGCCGGCGTCGAAGGTGCACGAAGCCGCGGTGCCCACGATGTCGCTCGATACCAGGGGGTCCTCCGTGTACTCCAGCACCCGGTCGAGTGGTGGCTTGGCCGCCGCCTCGGCGAAGGCGGCGTTGACCTCGGCCACCGACGGGTTGCCCCGGACCACGGCGGTGAAGTCGGTGATCGAACCGGCGGGGAGGGGGACCCGCAGGGACATGCCGTCGAGACGCCCCTTCATGGCGGACAGGACAAGGCTGGTGGCCCGGGCGGCCCCGGTGGAGCTGGGCACGATGTTGACCGCCCCCGCCCTGGCCCGCCGCAGGTCGGTGTGGGTGAGGTCCAGCAGGTTCTGATCGTTGGTGTAGGCGTGCACCGTGGTCATGAGGCCGCTGACGATCTGGAAGGCCTCGTCCACCACCTTGACCATGGGCACGAAGCAGTTGGTGGTGCAGGAGGCGTTGGAGACCACGACGTGCTGGGCCGGATTGAAGTCGCCGTCGTTGACGCCGATCACGAAGGTGGCGTCGGCGTCACCCGAGGGTGCCGAAATGATGACCCGCTTGACCGATCCGTGTAGGTGCCCCGCCGCGTCGGCCCGGCTGGTGAACCGTCCGGTCGACTCAATCACCAAGTCGGCGCCAAGGGCGCCCCAGGGGAGTTGCTCCGGCTCGCGCTCGGCCAGGACCCGGATGCGCTGGTCACCCACCAGGAGGTCGCTGCCCTCCACGTCCACCGGGACCGACATCCTCCCCTGCGTGGAGTCGTAGCGCAGGAGGTGGGCCAGGGTGCCGGCCGATGTCAGGTCATTGACCCCGACCACCTCAATGTCGGCCCCGGTGGCCACAATGGCCCGCAGGAAATTGCGCCCGATGCGCCCGAACCCGTTGATACCGACACGCACCGTCATCCGGACCCTCTTCCTCTCGGGTGCCTATGCCAGCAGACCGGACAGCGCCTGCGCCAGTCGGGCCGGGCTGTGCACCAGCGCGTTCTCCCCCGTGAGGGGGACATCGACGAGTGCAACGTCCATTTCACCGATGGGCATCCCCTGGATGCTGTCACACAGCACCACGTCGATCGCGACATTGTGCCTGGCCAGAGCGGCCACGTGGTCCGCCACGTCGAATCCCGCCGTTTCGGGCCGCTGCGGCCGCAGGTTGCAGACGTAGACCACCTGGCCCGCGGAGCGGGCCACCGCGTCGGCGATGCCTCCCACCGCGGCGGCGGCCAACACGCTGGTGAAGAGCGACCCGGGCCCGATCACGATCTGGTCGGCGGCCAGGATGCGCTCCACCACCAGCGGCGGTGGCTGGGCGTCGCCCGGCACCAGCCCCACGGTCAAGATGTTGCCGGTGCCCATGACCGCCACCTGGCCGGCCACCGATCCCTGGGCCGCCTCGGCCTTGAGGACGACGCGCTCGCTGGTGGCCGGAAGGACATCCCCCACGGCGCCCAGGAGGTCGGCCGCCTCCCGGACGCCCGTCACCAGGTCGCCGGTGGCCTCGACCAGGCCGGCCAGGATCAGGTTCCCCAGCGCGTGCCCAGCCAGCTCCCCCTCCTCGAAACGGCGGTCGAAGGCCAGGGCCAGTGCGGAGCCCTCCTCGGCCAGCGCGACCAGGCATTTGCGGATGTCGCCCAGGGCCACCACATTGAGCAGCTCGCGCAGCCGGCCGCTGGACCCGCCGTCGTCGGCCACCGAAACCACACCGGTCAGCTGGCCGGCGTAGCGGCGGGCCGCCCGGAGGGTCACCGCGGTCCCATGACCGCCTCCGAGGGCCACCACGGCCGGCCGGGAGCTCACCGGTCGACATCCCGGTGGAACACGGAGACGGCCGGTCCATGGGCGCTCAGGCGATCGGCCAGCGCCTGGGCCAGAACCACCGAGCGATGGCGTCCGCCCGTGCAGCCGATGGCGATGGTCAGGTAGGTCTTCCCCTCCCGGATGAACGCCGGCAGGATCGGGGTGAGCAGGCTGTCCACGTTCTGCACGAAGTCCTGCGCTTCGGGTAGTTCGAGCACGTAGTCGCGCACCGGCTGGTCCAGACCGCTGCAGGGACGGAGCTCCTCCACCCAGTAGGGATTGGGCAGGAAGCGGCAGTCGAAGACCAGGTCGACATCGAGCGGGATCCCGTACTTGTACCCGAACGAGACCACCGAAGTCAGCATGTGCTCGGCACCCCGCTCGTCCCCGAAGGACTCGAAGATCCGTGTGCGCAGTTGGTTCGAATTGAGCTCGCCGGTGTCGATGAAGAGGTCGGCCCGCTCCCGCACGGGCTCCAGCAGGCGCCGCTCGTCGGCGATCGACTCCTCCACGCCCCGCGCCGCCAGCGGGTGCCGGCGCCGGGTGCCCTCGTAGCGACGGATCAGGACCTCGTCGCTGGCATCGAGGAAGAGGACGCGGACGCGGCGGCGATTGTCCCGTAGCGCGTCCAGCACGCCGGGCAGGTCGTCGAAGTACTCGGAGCCCGTGCTGCCCCCGCCGCGGCCGATCACCAGGGCGACCCGCTCAACCTCGGAGCCGGGATGATCGACCATTTCGGCCATCTTCATGATGAGGGCGGCCGGCATGTTGTCGATGACGAACCAACCGATGTCCTCCAACGTGGCGGCCGCCGTCGAGCGCCCGGCCCCCGACATCCCCGTCACTACGAGGAATTCGCTCACCGTCCTCCAGTCTTGCGCACACCGTCGTGCACGGCGAGACCAACGGCGTCGGGCAGCCAGGTCAGCGCCAGGAGCTGCTCGAGCGGCGCCGCGCGCACCGCGTTGACCCCTCCCAGCTCCTTGACCAGGCGGGCCCGCCGGGTGGGCCCCAGTCCGGGGATGTCGTCAAGGATGCTGCGCGTCATGCGGCGGCCCCGCTTCTCCCGGTGGAAGGTGATGGCGAATCGGTGAGCCTCGTCCCGCACCCGTTGCAGCAGGTACAGCGCGTCCGAGCCGCGCCGGAGCCGGGCCGGTTGGGACGAGCCCGGCCGGTACACCTCCTCGAACTGCTTGGCCAACGAGGCCAACTCAATCTCCCCTTCCAGTCCCAGGTCGCGCACCACCCGCTGGGCCACCCCCAACTGGCCCTTTCCCCCGTCGACCAGGAGAAGGTTGGGCCGGTAGGCGAAGCGGCGGGGGCGATCGTCTCCGGGCTCGACCAGCAGGCGCAGGCGGCGGGTCAGCACCTCTTCCATCGCCGCGTAGTCGTCGTTCCCCGCCACCGTCCTGACCTTGAAGCGCCGGTAGTCCGACCGTTTGGCCAGGCCGTCCTCGAACACCACCAGGGAACCCACGTAGTCGGTTCCCTGCAGGTGGCTCATGTCGAAGCATTCGATGCGCAACGGCGCCTGCCGCAGCGCCAGGACGGACTGCAGCTCGGTCAGGGCCTTGGAGCGGGCGTTGTGGTCGGCGGCCCGGCGCAGCCGGTGGCGGGCCAGGTCTTCGGTCGCCGAACGGGTCACCGTCTCCTGCAGGGCGCGTTTGGCGCCCCGCTGGGGCACCACGATGGCCACCGGGCCGTCACGCCGCGTCCGCAGCAGGTCCTCCAGCACGGCGCGGTCGGCCGGCTCCTCGGGGACGAGGATGCGCTTGGGCACCTCCGCGCCGTCGGTGCCGTAGACCTGGGCGACGATCAGCCGCATGAACTCGGGCCCGCTCAGGTCCTCCACCTTCTCCGCCACGAAACCACGGTGGCCGACGACCCTCCCCCGCCGCACGGCGAAGATCTGGACGGATGCCTCCAGGGGGTCTTCGGCCAGGCCGATCACGTCGAAGTCGTCGGCCCGGTCCGAGACCATCTGCTGCATCTCCGCCGCCTTGCGGACGGTGGAGATGCGGTCGCGGAGCCTGGCCGCCCGTTCGAAGTGCAGGTCAGCCGAGGCGGCCAGCATCTCGGACTCCAGCCGGGCCAGGACCGGCTCGGTCTCCCCGGAGAGGAACCCCATCAGGTCCCCGACGTAGGCGTCATAGGCGGCGTGGTCCACTGCGCCCACGCACGGACCCGAACAGCGGTCGATGTCGAAGAGGAGACAGGGGCGCCCGAGCCGCTCGTGCCGGGTGAACTTGGTGTCCGCGCACGTGCGCACCGGGAAGCTCCGGACCAGGAGGTCGAGGGTGGAGCGGATGGCCCCGGCGTTGCCGTAGGGCCCGAAGTAGCGGACCCCTTTGCGCTTGCGGCCCCGCACCACGGCTGGACGGGGCCACTCGTCGTCCACGGTCACGGCCAGCCACGGGTAGCTCTTGTCGTCCTTGAGCCGCACGTTGTAGCGCGGCAGGTGCGCCTGAATGAGCGAGTGCTCCAGTATGAGGGCGTCGACCTCGCTGTCGACCACGACCCACTCCACATGGTCGGCCTGGGCCACCATCTGGGCGGTGCGGGGCGGGAGCTTGGCCGGGTCCTGCCAGTAGTTGGGCAGGCGGTGGCGCAGCGACTTGGCCTTGCCCACGTAGAGGACCCGACCCTCGGCGTCGAAGAACTGGTATGAGCCCGGGGCATCGGGAATGGACCCGGTCGGCGGCCGATACTGCATCGGCTCCACTCTCGCGCAGGGACGGGCCAGGGGCGTTACACTGATCGGGCCGGCCTGGTTTCCGGCAGACATTCTCGAACCGAGGCCGACATACCCGCGGATGGGCGACCAGGCTGTCCCCGCCGGCCGATCAGGGGGCAGACAGATGCTCAGGCTCCAATCCCCGCTCCCCGAGCGCTACCGCACCGCGAGCGACGAGGAACTGGCCGCCATCATCGGGCGGGCCAAGGGTGCGCTGGGGCCCCGGGTGTTCATCCTGGGGCACCACTACCAACGCGATGAGGTCATGCAGTGGGCCGACGCCCGGGGCGATTCCTTCGGGCTCTCCCGGCTGGCCGCCGACCAGACGGACGCCGAGTACATCGTGTTCTGCGGGGTGCACTTCATGGCCGAGTCGGCGGACGTGCTGACCGGTGCGCACCAGAAGGTGCTCCTCCCCGACCTCAACGCGGGATGCTCCATGGCCGACATGGCCGACATCGAACAGGTGGAGGAGGCATGGGAGGAGATGGCACGCGTCATCGACCTGGCCGCAGTGGTCCCCATCACCTACATGAACTCGTCGGCCGCCCTGAAGGCGTTCGTGGGCCGCCACGGGGGCGCCGTGTGCACGTCGTCCAATGCCCGCGCCGTCCTGACCTGGGCCCTTGAGTCGGGCCGGGGCGAGCGGGTGCTCTTCTTCCCCGACCAGCATCTCGGGCGCAACACCGGCTACGAGCTCGGCTACCGCGCGGACGACATGCGGGTGTGGAACCCGCGTTTGGCCCTGGGCGGCCTGTCCGACGCCGAGGTGAAAGAGGCCACGCTCCTCTTGTGGAAGGGCCACTGCTCGGTCCACCAGCGCTTCCGGCCCGAGCACGTCGAGGCCTTCCGGGCGGCCCATCCCGGCGGGATCGTCATGGTGCATCCCGAATGCGCCCACGAAGTGGCGGAGATGGCCGACCTGGTCGGGTCCACCGACAACCTGATCCGCGGCGTGGCGGCGGCACCGGCCGGCTCGGTGATCGGCATCGCCACCGAAATCCACCTGGTCAAGCGGCTGGGGGACGAGTCACCGGACAAGACCGTCATCTGCCTCGACCCGCTGGTGTGCCCGTGCTCGACCATGTCACGCATTGACGGCCCCCACCTGGCCTGGGTGCTCGAGGGCCTGGTGGAGGGCGCGGTGCGCAATCAGATCTCGGTGGACGCCGAGACCGCCGGGTGGGCCCGGGTGGCCCTGGAACGGATGCTGGCCATCACATGAGCACCTTCCCGAGCACTTCCCCTGTGTGGCTCCCCGCCGTCTTGGCCACCTGCTCGGGAGTGCCCTCCGCCACCACGGTGCCGCCCTTGTCGCCGCCCTCGGGCCCGAGGTCGATGACCCAGTCTGCCGTCTTGACCACGTCCAGGTTGTGCTCAATGACCACCACCGAGTTGCCCTGGTCGACCAGCCGCCCCAGGACCTCCAGCAGGCGGCGGGTGTCGTCGAAGTGGAGGCCGGTCGTGGGCTCGTCGAGGACGTAGAAGGTGTGGCCGGTGGGCCGCCGGCTCAGCTCGCTGGCCAGCTTGACCCGTTGCGCCTCGCCGCCCGAGAGGGTGGGTGCCGGTTGGCCCAGGCGGACGTAGCCCAGCCCGACGTCGACCAGGGTCTGCATGTGGCGGGCGATGGGCGGCTGCTTGGCGAAGAAGCCCAGCGCCTCCTCGCAGGAGAGGTCGAGCACGTCGGCGATGGTCTTGCCCCGGAACGTGATCTCCAACGTGTCCCGGTTGTAGCGGGCGCCCTGGCAGATTTCGCTGGGGACGTAGACGTCGGGCAGGAAGTGCATCTCAATCTTGATGGTGCCGTCGCCGGCACAGGCCTCGCACCGTCCGCCCCGCACGTTGAACGAGAAGCGGCCGGGTTGGTAGCCGCGCACCTTGGCCTCGGAGGTCTGGGCGAAGAGCTTGCGCACGTGGTCGAACACCCCGGTGTAGGTGGCCGGGTTCGAGCGCGGGGTGCGGCCTATCGGCGCCTGGTCGACGTCGACCACCTTGTCCAGGTGGCCCATGCCCTCGATCGTCTTGTGGCGCCCGGGCAGCGTCTTGGCCCGGTGCAGGTGCTGGGCCAGGGCGCGCAACAGGATGTCGTTGACCAGGGTGGACTTTCCCGAGCCCGAGACCCCGGTGACCGCCACCAGGCAGCCGAGGGGGAACGAGACGTCGATGCCGCGCAGGTTGTGCTCGCGGGCACCCCGGACGGTGACCACCTCGCCGGTACCGGGCCGGCGCCGGGCCGGGACGGGGATGGACTTCTTGCCGGAGAGGTACTGGCCGGTGATGGACGCCTTGTTGGCCAGGAGCCCGCCCTTGCCGGCCACCGGACCGGCGTGCACCACGGTGCCGCCGTGCTCGCCCGCACCCGGACCGATGTCCACCACATAGTCGGCCGACCTGATGGTCTCCTCATCGTGCTCGACCACGATGACCGTATTACCCAGGTTCCGCAGCCGCACCAGCGTGCCGATGAGCCGCTGGTTGTCGCGCTGGTGCAAGCCGATCGACGGCTCGTCCAGCACGTAGAGCACGCCGACCAGTCCGCTCCCGATCTGGCTGGCCAGGCGGATGCGCTGGGCCTCGCCACCGGAGAGCGTGGCGGCGGACCGGGCCAGGGACAGGTAGTCGAGACCGACATCGAGCAGGAACTGCATGCGCTCGCGCACCTCTTTGAAGACCCGGTCGGCGATCATGTGCTCACGGTCGCTGAGCTCCAGGGTCGCCATCACCTCCACCGCTCCGGCAATGGACAGGCTGCACAGTTGGTGGATGTTGCGGCCCCCCACCGTGACGGCGAGCGACTCGGGCTTGAGGCGGGCGCCGTCGCACCCGGGGCAGTCCACCTCGCGCATGTACTGCTCGATCTGCTCCCGTGACCAATCCGACTCGGCCTCGGAATGGCGACGCTGCAGCCAGGGGATGATGCCTTCGAAGTGCGCCTCGTAGGAGCGGGTCCGGTTGAAGCGGTTCTTGTAGGTCACGTGGACCGCCTTGGTGCCGGTCCCGTACAGGATGAGCTTCTTGTCCTTGGCCTTGAGCGACTTCCACGGGGTCTCGGTGGAGAAGCCCCCGAATTCGGCCACGCCCGCCTGCAGACCGGTGAAGTACTCGCTGCGGGCGCCGGCCCACGGAGCCAGCGCACCACCGGCCAACGACAGGGAGTCGTCGGGCACGGCCAGCTCGGGGTCGACCTCGAACTTGGTGCCCAGCCCGACACACGAAGGGCAGGCCCCGTAGGGCGAGTTGAAGGAGAAGCTGCGGGGGGCCGGCTCCTCAAAGCTGATACCGCAATGGGTGCAGGCCAGGTGCTGGGAGAAGGTGATCCCCTCCTCCCCGATCAACACCTCGGCGGTGCCGCCGGTGAGCTCCAGGGCCGTCTCAATGGACTCGGTCAGGCGCTGGCGCATGTTGTCGCGACGCACCAGCCGGTCCACCACGACTTCAATGGTGTGGATTTCGTAGCGAGCCAGCGTGACGCCGGCCCGGTCGGAGAGTTCGACCGGCACGCCGTCCACCCGCACCCGGGCGAAGCCCTGTTTGGCCAGGTCGTCCAGCAGGGTGCTGTACTCCCCCTTGCGTCCCCGCACCACCGGCGCCAGGACCGCGAACTTGGTCCCCTCGGGGAGTTCGAGCACCCGGTCGACGATCTGCTGTGGGGTCTGGCGCGCCACGGGCCGGCCGCAGCGAGGGCAGTGCGGGTGGCCGATGCGGGCATACAGGAGCCGCAGGTAGTCGTAGACCTCGGTGATGGTGCCCACGGTCGACCGCGGGTTGCGCGAGGCGGACTTCTGGTCGATGGAGATGGCGGGCGAGAGCCCTTCTATGAAATCGACATCCGGCTTGTCCATCTGGCCCAGGAACTGGCGGGCGTAGGCCGAGAGGGACTCGACGTAGCGGCGCTGGCCCTCGGCGTAAATGGTGTCGAAGGCCAGGGAGGACTTCCCGGAGCCTGAGAGGCCGGTGAAGACGATCAGCTTGTCCCGGGGCAGGTCAAGAGAGACATCGCGCAAATTGTGCTCTCGAGCGCCACGCACCACGAGACGGTCGGCCATTTGAGGAGGATACCGGTGTGCTCTGACAGGTCCGCCCGCGTGTAAGTTTGTGCTTCGGATCACTACGTCGCCGATCTCGAAAGTTGAGAATTTCCTTGCTCCACAGGTGGTCCCGGGCCGCTCTGGCCGCTCCATGTGCACTCGTCGGCCTTCTGGGTTTCGACACGGGACCGTTGGGTGCCGCCATCGTGCCCCCGCAGAACCCGCCGTCGAATTACGCACCCTCCCCCTCTTACAGCGGCCCGTGTGCGGGTTCCGGGGCCGCCAGCGCAAGCTGCCCGGCTGGGCTCGGAGTGCTCAATGCCCTGCGGGCGTCGGAGGGGGTGGTCCCCATGTCGATCCCCACGAACTTCAACTCCCTCACCCCGCAGGAGCAGATCTTCGTGCTGGCCGACCTGGAACGGGTCGACCGCGGCTTGGCTCCCCTCAGCGGGGAGGCGTCCGCCCTCGATTCCTTCGCCCAGGCCGGCGCCAACCAGGGCCGCGATCCCAGCGGCCCGGGTTACGGGAGCAGTTGGGGAGCCAACTGGGCCAGCGGGCCCAACATCCTGTGGGCCTACCAGGCCTGGATGTACCAGGACGGCTGGGGCGGGTCGGGTTCCGTCAACGGGTCGTGCACGTCCCCTTCGGCGCCGGGCTGCTGGGGCCACCGGGACAACATCCTGGGCGCCTACTCCTCCCCCGCCCTCATGGGCTCGGGCTACTCCGGCGGCGGAGTTGACGGCGGCGGGGTGGCCGAGCTCCTGGTCGGGGGGGACACCCGGGACTCCCCCTACTTCACCTGGTCCCAGGTGACCCCGAATCTTCCCGTGGGCGTCAACCCAGCTCCCTTCACCCTCAACGTGCCCCCCAGGGGCACGCAGACCAGCCCGCTCCCGCTGTGGGCCTCCGGCGAGGCGATGAACGTCCACGTGGCGGTGACCGGTGGGGGCGCCAACTTCTCGGTCGGCAGCGGTGGGTGCAACCTGGCGGTCGGGCAGTCCTGTACCGTGCCCATCACCTTCACGGGCAATAACCTGGGGATCTACTCGGGCACGTTGTCGGTCAGCGGCCCCAACGGCACGCAGGCCGTGCCCCTGCGGGGCATCGTCAGCCCCGGATACCGGCTCGTCGCCGCCGATGGCGGCATCTTCGACTACGGAGGCACCGCGTACCTCGGCTCGACCGGGGGCTCCCACCTCAACCAACCCATCGAGGGCATGGCCAGGGACCCGGCGACCGGCGGCTACTGGCTGGTGGCCGCCGACGGGGGCATCTTCAGCTTCGGCGCCCCCTTCTGGGGATCGGCGGGCGGCCATCCCCTGAACCGGCCCATCGTGGGCATGGCGGCCTCCCCGGACGGTGGTGGCTACTGGCTGGTGGCCTCCGACGGCGGGGTGTTCAGCTTCGGGGACGCCCGTTTCCACGGAAGCATGGGCGGGGCCCGGCTGAACCGGCCCATCGTGGGCATGGCGGCCAACCACGACGGGGCCGGCTACTGGCTGGTGGCCTCCGACGGGGGCATCTTCAGCTTCGGCTCCGCCCCGTTCTGCGGCTCGACCGGCGGCCAACGTCTGAACCGGCCCATCGTGGGCATGGCGGCCCCGCCGTCCGGGGGCGGCTACTGGTTGGTGGCCTCCGACGGGGGCATCTTCAGCTTCGGGTCGGCGGCGTTTGCCGGTTCGACCGGCAGCCTGGCCCTGAACAAGCCGGTCGTCGGGATGGCCACCACCCCCGATGGGGGCGGCTACTGGTTGGTCGCTTCGGACGGTGGCATCTTCACGTTCGGCGACGCCGGGTTCTTCGGTTCGGCCGGGAGCACGCACCTCAACGCGCCCATGGTCGGGATGTCCTCGGGCTAGACCACGTCCTCGTCGCCCCAATAGGCGTCGACGGCCGAGATGAGGCCCTCCTCGGTCACGGTGAAGACCTCGATGCCGCGGATGTGCATGGTGGCATCGCCGGCCAGGGTGAGCGTGATGTGGAAGGCGATGGCCACCCGATCGGCCACCGGGTGCACCTCGGTGACCTCGAACAGCATGGTCTCGCTGGCCTCGATGGAGCGCTGCATGAAGGCCCGGATGGCGTCGCGCCCCACGTTCGGCGCGCTCGGGTAGGGATCGACCTGCACCGCATCGGGCGTGAACAGGGCGGCGTAGGCGTCGGCGTCGCGAGCCGTGACGGTGGCGGCGTAGGTGGCGACGGTCTGGCGCAGGAGGGCGGTGGTCGGCATGATCAAGTGGTCACCGTAGCCCGTAGCTCGGCGATCTCGTCCCGCAGGAGCGCCGCCTCCTCATAGCGCTGCTCGGCCGCGGCGGCCTTCATCTCCGCTTCCAACTGGCCCATGAGCTCGACGGCTACGGCCGGGGTCGAGGCGTCCCCCTCGACCAGGAGCGACGGTCGCCGGTTCCCCCTGACCGCGGCGTTCCGGCGGACCTCGGCCCGGCTGCGCCCGGCGCTGGTGGAGCGGCCCCCGGCGTTGGTCCCGCCGCTCCCCCGCAGACGCTCCAGAATGTCGGTGACCGCCTTGCGGATGGTCTGGGGATCGATCCCGTGCTCACGGTTGTAGGCGGTCTGGATCTCACGGCGGCGCTGCGTCACCGACACCGCCTCGCGCATGGAGTCGGTGATGGTGTCGGCGTAGAGGACCACCGTCCCGTCGACGTTGCGGGCCGCCCGGCCCATGGTCTGGATCAGCGATGATGCCGAGCGGAGGAAACCCTCCTTGTCGGCGTCGAGGATGGCGACCAGCGCCACTTCGGGGAGGTCCAGCCCCTCCCGCAGGAGGTTGATGCCGACCAGGACGTCGACGGTGCCCAGCCGCAGCTCGCGCAGGATCTCAATGCGGGTGATGGTGTCGACGTCGGAGTGCAGGTACTGCACCCGGACGCCGGCGTCGGCCAGGTAGTCGGTCAGGTCCTCGGCCATCTTCTTGGTCAGGGTGGTGACCAGGACGCGGGCGCCGGCGGTCACCGTCGTGCCGATGCGCTCCAGGAGATCGTCCACCTGTCCCTTGGTCGGCCTGATCGTGACCTCGGGATCGACCAGTCCCGTCGGCCGGATCACCTGCTCGACCATCTGGGTCGAGTGCTCCTTCTCGAAGGGCCCCGGGGTGGCCGAGACGAACACACACTGGGGCACCCGCTCGACGAATTCGTCGAAGCGCAGAGGGCGGTTGTCCCTCGCGGAGGGCAGGCGGAAACCGTGCTCGACCAACATGTCCTTGCGGGAGCGGTCGCCGGCGTGCTGGCCATGCAGCTGCGGCACGGCGACGTGGCTCTCGTCGATCACCACAAGATAGTCCTTGGGGAAGAAGTCGAGGAGGGTGTAGGGCGTCTCCCCGGGCGCCCGGCCGTCCAGGTGGCGGCTGTAGTTCTCAATGCCGGAGCAGACGCCGGTCTCGGCCAGCATCTCGAGGTCGTGCTCCGTGCGGACCCGGAGGCGCTGCGCCTCTAGCAGCTTTCCCTGCTGCGCGAACTCCTGCAGGCGCTCTCTGAGCTCGATCTCAATGGTGCCGACGGCGCGCTGGACGATGTCGTCGCCGGTGACGTAGTGGGTCGCCGCGTAGACGGCGATGTCCTCCATCTCGTCGCCCATTTCACCCGTCATCACATCGAAGGGGACGATGCGCTCAATGGTGTCGCCGAACATCTCAATGCGGAGGGCCTGCTCCTCGTAGGCCGGGTGGATCTCCACCGTGTCACCCCGGGCCCGGAACGTGCCCCGCACCAGGTTGACGTCGTTGCGGGCGTACTGCAGGTCGACCAGCCTGCGCAGGATGTCGCGCTGGTCGTGCTGCTCCCCCACGGTGAGCCCGAGGATGCGGTCCCGGTACTCATCGGGCGAGCCCAGGCCATAGATGCAGGACACCGAGGCGACCACGATGACGTCTCTTCGCATGAGGAGGGAGGAGGTGGTGGCGTGGCGCAGGCGGTCGATCTCGTCGTTGATGGACGAGTCCTTCTCTATGTAGGTGTCGGTGGTCGGGAGGTAGGCCTCGGGCTGGTAGTAGTCGTAGTAGGAGACGAAGAACTCGACCCGGTTCTTGGGGAAGAGGTCCCTGAGTTCCGAGGAGAGTTGGGCGGCCAGGGACTTGTTCGGCTCAATGATGAGGGTGGGCCGCTGGGCCTGCTCAATCATCCAGGCGATGGTCGCCGTCTTCCCCGATCCCGTGATGCCCTGGAGAGTCTGGTACCGGTCGCCCCTCCTCACCCCCTCGACGAGGGCGGCGATGGCCGTGGGCTGGTCGCCGGAGGGCTGGAACGGGGAGACGACCTCGAAGTCCGGCATGGGGAGGAGGCTACCTGGGGGGTGCTCGGATGCTGATCCCTGGTCGTTGTCACACCCTCCCCCTACCCTCTCGTTGTGGTCGCAACGTCAGTCGAATCAACGCTCGAAGGAGCCGTGCGCACACTCGCCGGGGCCGTGCGCACGCTGCAGGAGATCGTGCGCACGACGCAGCCGGGGTCGTGCTCGGGTGATGAGGCCCGCGAGATGGTGGGGCTGTGGGGCGAGGCCGAGCGGGCCGCCGCGTCGGCGATCGCCCTCCTGAGC
>DATLSH010000077.1:0-22456 GCA_035534235.1 Acidimicrobiales bacterium
GCTCAGGAGGGCGATCGCCGACGCGGCGGCCCGCTCGGCCTCGCCCCACAGCCCCACCATCTCGCGGGCCTCATCACCCGAGCACGACCCCGGCTGCGTCGTGCGCACGATCTCCTGCAGCGTGCGCACGGCCCCGGCGAGCCTCGATCCGACGGTTGCTGACACCACAACGAGAGGGTAGGGGGAGGGTGTGACAACCCCTCCGTAGAGTGCCGCCATGACCCGCCCTGACCCGCCGACCAATCCCCCAAACGGTGGAACCCACACTCCCGCAATGCCAAGTCGGTCACGTGGCCACACCGTCCCATCTCATGCGCACATCAGGTACGCCTTCCTCATTTCCTCTGCCATCAGTCCTCTCCACCTCCACAAATCCGGCCCGCATATAGAACGCCTGCGCCCGACTGTTCTCCTCGAACACCCAGAGCGACAGTCCGGCGGGGTGTGCCGCCATGGCGCGACCCAGGAGGGCGCCTCCGATCCCGCGCCCCTGCCATTCCGCCCTCACGTAGAGGTGCTCGACCATCCCTTCGTGGACGGCGCAGAACCCGACCATCATTTCGGCCACCTCGGCCACCTCCACCCAACCACCGCGCGCCACGCATGCCGAGAAGAACACCACGTTCTCCTGCGCCGTGTGCAGCACCGGGAGGTAGGCCATCGCCGCCCGAGCCGATCCGAACACCAGGGCCAGCGCCGCACCCTCATTGGGACGTGCCGCCCGCAAGGAGATCACCTCCTCGGTCATCCCGCCCTAACTCAACGCCCCCGAGGCCTGCAGCTTGGCGATCGTCGTCTCGTCGACGCCCCATTCCAGCAACCCCGAAACCGTGTCCGCCCCGGGCGGCGAGGGTGGCCGGCTCACCGCGGCAGGCGTGCGCGAGAAACGGGGCGCCGGACCCGGCTGCACCACGCCGTCCACCTCCACGAAGGTCTTCCGGGCCACATTGTGCGGGTGCTCGTGGGCTTCCCAGGGCGACAGCACCGGGGCCACGCAGGCGTCGGTCCCGTCGAATGTGGTCGCCCACTCGTCCCGGGTCCGGGTCAGGAACACCTCGGCGAAGCGCTTCTTCATGGCCGGCCACTGCTCCCTGTCCATCTGCCCGGGCAGCGTGGCATCTCCCGAAAGTCCGAGACCCTCCAGCAGTTCGGCATAGAACTTGGCCTCAATCCCCCCCACCGCCATCCACTTCCCGTCCGCCGTCTCGTAGACCTCGTAGAAGGGCGCACCGGTGTCGAGCATGTTGGCCCCGCGCTCCTCGTTCCAGATGCCGAAGGTATGGAAGGAGAAGATCATCGTCATCAAAGAGGCGGCACCGTCCACCATGGCGGCATCGACCACCTGGCCCTCACCCGAGCGCACCGCTTCCAGTAGGGCGGCCACCATCCCGAAGGCCAGCAGCATGCCGCCGCCGCCGAAGTCACCGATGAGGTTCAGCGGCGGCACGGGCGCCGAGTCGGCCCGGCCGAGTGACCACAGGGCGCCGCCGATGGCGATGTAGTCGATGTCGTGGCCGGCCGCCGACGCCATCGGGCCGTCTTGGCCCCAGCCCGTCATGCGCCCATAGACCAACCGCCGGTTGCGCGCCATGCAGGCCTCGGGCCCGACGCCCAGACGCTCGGCCACTCCGGGCCGGAATCCCTCAATGAGACCGTCCGCCTGCTCGCACAGGCCGAGCACGAGCTCGACCGCGTCGGGATGCTTGAGATCGATCCCCACCGACACCCGGCTGCGGTTCAGCAGGTCCCAGTACGGGCCGGACGAAGCCGCCGCCCGCTCGGCCGCGCCGGGCGCCGCCCGCTCCAGCCGGATGACCTGGGCCCCGGCGTCGGCCAGCATCATGCAGGTGTAGGGCGAGGGACCGATGCCCGCCAGCTCAATGAGCTTGATCCCGCTCAGCGGTCCGCTACGGGGAGTGGAAGTCTCAGCCATCGCAGGATCGTGACCCGAGCGGCCCGCAGGGGTCAAGCTGGATGCGTGCCCAGCTCCAGCGCCACCTCCAGCGCCACCGCACGGGCCCCCGGCCGGGTCACCCTCATCGGCGACCACACGGACTACAACGAGGGTCTTTCGCTCCCCATGGCCATCGACCTGGCCACCGAGGCGACCTTCAGCCCCGAGCCCGGCAGCTTCTTGATCGGGCTCGACTCCGACCAGTTCCCCGACCATCTGGAGATACCTCTGGGCGACACCGCCCCTCCCTCCCCGCACGCCCTCCTGGCGGCCGGACTCATCCGTCTCTGCCACCCCAAGACCGGCGGCACCGTCCGCGTCACCACCACCATCCCGATTGGGGCCGGGCTCTCGTCCAGCGCCGCCTTCTCCGTCGCCCTCTCCCTGGCCCTCGGGCACGCTGCACAACCGGTCGAATTGGCCCGGCACTGCCAGCAGGCCGAAGCCCTGGCTGGTGCCCACGTCGGCCTGCTCGATCCGTTGGCCATCGTCGCCGCCCGAGCCGACCACGCACTCCACATCGACTTCTCCACTCTGGAGATGCGCCAAGTCCGCCTACCCGCCGACGCCGCGTTCGTCGTCGTGCACAGCGGGGCGCCCCGCCTGCTGAACGGTTCGCCCTATGCCACCCGGCGCGCCGAGTGCGAGTCGGCGGCCCGACTGCTCGGGCGCGCCCTCGGACGTTGCGGGCCCGGTGATCTGAGCGGACTGGGCGATCCGGTCTTGCGCCGGCGGGCCCGGCACGTGGTCACCGAGTGCGCCCGCGTGCGCGAGGTCGAGCGCCTCCTGTCACTGGGGGACCTGGCCGCCGTGGGGGCCGTCATGTCCGAGGGTCATCGCAGCCTGGCCGACGACTTCAGGGTCAGCGTCCCCGCCGTCGACGCCCTGGTCGGGCATCTGGTCAGCCAGCCCGGCGTGCTGGGCGCCCGCATGACCGGTGGGGGCTTCGGCGGTTGCGTGATCGCCCTGTGCCGGCCCGACTCGCCGGCGCTGGACCCGGCCGTACACGCCCCCCTCCGGGCGTGGCGGGTCAGTCCTGCCGGGGGGGCATCCATGCTCGAGAGGTAGCGACCAGGCCCTCCAGCACCGCCGAGGCCCGCCCGCTGTCGAGTGAGTCCGCGGCCAGCACCGCCCCCTCGGCCAGGTCCCCGGCCCGGCCGGCCACCACCAGGCCGGCGGCCGCATTGAGCACGGCGATGTCGCGGCGGGCGCCGTGCTCACCGGCGAGGACCGAGCGGATCACCTGGGCGTTCAACGCGGCGTCGCCCCCCCGCAGGTCCTCCATGCTGGCCGGCGGGAACCCGAGGGCCACCGGGTCGACCCGCCACTCGGAGATCTCGTAGTCCCCGGTTCCGTCGCCCTTCACCTCCAGCACGGTGGAGGGCGAGGTCACGCTGAGCTCGTCCAGGCCGTCGTCGGCGAAGACGATCATGGCCCGCCGGCTCCCGGTGGCACCGAACACGTTGGCCATGATGGGCGCCATGGCGGGATCGCTGACACCCACCAGCTGGTAGCGGGTCCGGCTGGGATTGGTCAGGGGACCGAGGAAGTTGAAGATAGTGGGTACGCCCAGCTCTCGGCGCACCGGTCCCACGAAGCGCATGGCCGGGTGGAAACGTTGGGCGAAGCAGAAGCCCATCCCCGCCTCGGACACGCAGCGCGCCACGCCTTCGGGGCCGATTTCAATGGCCACGCCCAACGCCTCCAGCACATCGGCCGTCCCCACGGCCGATGAGGCGGCCCGGTTGCCGTGCTTGCACACCGGCACCCCGCACCCGGCGACCACGAAGGCGGCCAGGGTGGTCACGTTGATGCTCCGCAACCGGTCCCCGCCCGTCCCGACCAGATCCACCACCACGCCGCCGCCCTCGTCGAGCGGGAGGGGAACGGCGGCGTCGACCATGGCCCGGGCCAGACCGGTGACCTCCTCGATGGACTCGCCCTTGGCGTGCAGCAGGGCCAGGAACGCCCCGATCTGGGCCGGCGTGGCCTCGCCGGACAGGACCACGCCAAGGGTCGCCTCGGCCTCGTCCGCCGTCAGCGACTGGCGGCGTGTCAGGCGGCTCAGGACGTCGGGCCACGCCAGCGCCGGACCCGCCGTCAGTCCCACCACAGGTCCCGGTCCAGCACGCCCCGGGCGATCAATCCGAGCTGCACCTGCGAGGTGCCCTCAACGATGGTCAGCTGCTTGGCGTCGCGGTACCACTGCTCGGTCGGATGGTCCTCCATGTAACCCGCCGCACCGAGCAATTGCACGGCCAGCGACGAGGCCCGCACGGCCAGCTCGGTGGCGTGGTACTTGGCCATCGAGAGGTACGGCACGTACTCCTTGGTGAACTTGCCCTGATCGGCCAGGACGGCGGCGCGGTAGGTCAGGAGGCGGGCCGCTTCAATGTCGACGGCGCACTTGGCGATCTCCCACTGAATTCCCTGGAAGTCGGCGATGGTCCGCCCGAACGCCTCTCGCTGCTGCACGTAGTCGGTGGCATACATGAGTGCGCCCTCGGCCAGCCCGATGCCCCGGGCGGCCACGATGGGACGCATGGCGTTGAGCCCCAGCATGGCCAGGCGGAACCCGCCCACCTCCCCGATCACGTTCTCCGCCGGCACCCGCACATCGGACAGCAACAGCTCTCCCGTGTCGACGCCGCGCACGCCCATCTTGTGGTCCGTGCGTCCCACCTCCACTCCGGGCCACCCCCGCTCGACGATGAACGCGGTCACCGAGTCATGGGCCCGGCTGGTCGGTTCACTGGTCTTGGCGAACACGGTGTACCAGTCGGCCTCCCGGACCCCCGACATCCAGCACTTGGTGCCGCTGAGGATCCAGCCGCCCCCCCCGTCGGTGTCGGGCACCCCCCGGGTGCGCATGCCCATCACGTCACTGCCGGCCTGGGGCTCGGACAGGCCGAAGGCCGCCCGCATGGTGCCCTCGCAGATCCCCGGCAGGTACTTCGCCTTCTGCTCCTCGGTGCCGGCGATCATCACCGGACCGGTGGGCAGCCGGGTCAGCAGCAGCATGAGAGCCGCCGTGTTGGAGTACTTGGCCACTTCCTCAATGGCGACGGCCAACCCGAGGATCCCCGCTCCCGAGCCGCCGAACTCGGTCGGGATGCACAGCCCGAGCAACCCGGCGTCCCGGAACGCCTCATACAGGTCTTGGGGGTACTCCCCACTCTTGTCGATGGCCCGGGCCCGAGGCTTCACCTTGTCCTGCGCCAGGCGGCGCACCGTGGCCTGCAGGTCGTGCAGTTCCTCGGGGAGGCCGAAATCCACCGGCGCAGGCTACCGGACTGTCCCGCCATGTACCTTCTTGATCCTTGACCCCCGACGCGCCTCCGCAGACCCGAAGCGCCCTCCAGGCCCAGCTGCGGAAGGACCGGAAGAACGCGGCGCGCCACCGCCATCGTTGGCGGCGCCGGATCCTGCTCTCCCTGACCATCATCCTCCTCATCGGCGTGGTCGGGGCCGGCGGACTGGTCCTGTACGCCACCTACCGCTTCGACCAGATCAAGAAGGTGGATGCCCGCCACCTGATCGCCCAGGCCGCCGCCAACCAGCCCTTCAACCTCCTGCTCGTCGGATCCGACTCCCGCGCCTTCGTCGAGAACGCCACCCAGGTCAGGGCCTTCGGCAGCCAGGTCGACGCCGGGGGCCAGCGCAGTGACGTGACGATGGTGGCCCGCTTCGTCCCGGCCACCAAGACCGTGACCGTCCTCTCCATCCCCCGCGACCTCTGGGTCGACATCCCCACCAACAAGAGCGGCATAGAGGGGATGAACCGGATCAACTCCGCCTTCGACTCGGGACCCGACCTCCTGGTCCAGACCGTTGAGAAGGTCCTGCGCATCCCCGTCAACCACTACATGTCGGTCGACTTCCCCGGCTTCTCGGGCATGGTGGACGCGCTGGGCGGCATCACCATGAACTTCACGACCGAGGTGCGTGACGCCTTCACCGGCCTCAACGTCAGGACCCTCGGTTGCCAGGTGGTCAACGGCACCGTCGCCCTGCAGCTGGTGCGCAGCCGGCACCTGCAGTACGTGAACACGGACGGCAATTGGGAGTACGACGGCCTGTCCGACTTCAGCCGCATCCGGCGCCAGGACGCGTTCTTCCGCGCCGTGCTGGCCAAGGTCAACGCATCCGTCACCGACCCGGTGGCCATCAACGGATTCATTTCGGCCGCCGTGGGCAACGTGACGATCGACAGCTCACTGAGCCAGATCGACCTCCTCCATATCGCCGAGAACTTCAAGGGTCTGGCTTCGTCGCACCTGGTCACCGAGACCCTCCCCACCACGAGCTACACCACCGGCGGCGGGGCGGCCGTGCTCCTCCCGGCGCAGCCCTACGCCGACGACATGATCAGCGCCTTCAACCGGACCGGCATGCCCCGACCCAGACCCAAGCCCACAAGCACGCCAACGATCCCGGCCGTGGCGCCGGGCCTGGTCGATGTCCAGGTCCTGAACGCCTCGTCGGTGACCGGGATCGCCCATGCCACGGCCACGGCCCTCACCCAGTCCGGCTTCCAAGTCGTTGAGGTGGGCGATGCACCCAAGCCGCTCGCCCCCGGAAGCCCGTCGCAGATCTGGTACGGCCCGACCGGGCTGGCGGCCGCGCACTCCCTCGGCGCAGGCTTGAGCGGGAGCATCTCCTATGTTCCCGACCCCAGCCTGAGCGGCAACACCGTGACCCTGTTCGTCGCCGGCTCGGAGCTCACCGTGAACGGCTCTCCCACGACCACGACCACGACTCCCACCGGGGCCAGCATCCCCGCCGACGTCTACACGAACACCCAGCCCGAACCGTGGAATCCGGTGCCCTGCACCCTGGGCGCCTCCACCCGGGTCACCAAGAAGTGACGCCAGTCAGTGCAGCCGGTCAGGCCGACTTGCGGCGCTGGCGCACGATCCGCCGGCGCTCCCGCTCCGTCGTACCGCCCCAGACGCCCTCACGCTCGCGGTGGGCCAGCGCGTGCTCAAGGCAGGCCTGACGAACCGGGCAGACGGCGCAAATAGCCTTGGCTTCGGCCGCATCGGCCTCGTCCTCGGACACCGGGTAGAAAGCCTCGACATCGAGGCCCCGGCAGGCGGCTTGCTTGCGCCACGTGGTGGCGATCATGGGAGACACTTCCTCATAAAGGACGGATAAGGACATCATTCGCCCTGGTCGGAGGCACTGTCCGGTCGCACCCGACGGCGCCGACACCGAATTCCGGCGAACGAAGAGTATGGCTTACGCCCGGCGGGTCTGTAAAGGCCCACACACAGAATCTTCCCAGGTCAGCCCAGGGGAAGCGGCTTTGTTGTGCCCAAGAGGTCACCCAGGAGCTCCTGGCGCACCTCGGCCGCCAGCACCGTGCGCGCCTCGTAGTGCCGATGGGTCGCCACCAATGCAACCTGATCGGCGCCCCCGGCCCCGAACGCCTCCACCTGGGCCGGCGAGAAGGCGAAGCGGAGGTAATGGACGGCCGGGGTGACCGAGTCCCGGACCAGGGCGGCGGCATGGGCGGCCTCGGGCACGCTCGCCACGACGTCACCACCGACGTCGACGCCCATGCACCGCTCAATACCGACCAGCCGGGGCAGCCACTCCCGCAGGGAGCCGTCGGACGTCAGCTCAATGAACAAGGTGGCCGACAGCTCCCCCGCCGCCGGGATCAGGCGGTTGTAGATGTCGAGCTCGACCTGTATCGCCTCATCGCTCAGGATCTTCTCCACCCGGGCCATCTCCTGGACCTGGAAGCGCACCGTGTCGACGCACTCGAAGACCAGCGTCATGATGGGGCCGAGCGCCACCCGCCGCACCCGCTTGCGGGCGATCACCGCCGCCCGGTACCGGTCCCGCACCCGCTCATACGCGCGCAGGTCCAGCACGTCGGACAGGGTCAGGTCGTGGGTCACGGTGTGCCCCCCACGCCGTAGGCCCGGGCCACCAGTTGCATGGGGTGCACCGGCTTGGACCCCGTCTCCTGCAGGATGGCTCCGTTGGCCAGATGGCAGTCCCCGCACACGGTCTCGTTCCCCGCCGTCCGGATCTCCCGGGCCAGCGGTGCCGCCACCTCCCGGGCCATGTCGTAGTGCACGGCCCGGTAGCCCCAGGTCCCGTCGATCCCCGAGCACCGCTGCACCAGCGTGCACCGCACCCCGGCCACCTTCAACAGGTCGCGGCTCTTCAGTCCGGCGTTCTGAGCCTGCAGGTGGCAGGCCACGTGGTAGGTCACCGAGTCGGGCACCGCGCCCTCGTGGCGCCCGGGGAACTCCGTCCGCAGGCTGAACGGGTCCTCGCCATCCTTGTGCCGCTTCATGAGGTACTCGGCCGGGTCGTAGGTGTGCGCCGCCACCAGGTCGGCGTCGGCACCCCGGACGTAGAGGGGGTAGTCCCGCTTGATTACGTAGGCGCACGTCGGCTGGGCCACCACGACGTCACGCCCGGACCGCACCTCGGACGCCAACGCCGCCACATTGCGCCGGGCCGCCCGGTCGAACTGCTGGAGGTTGCCCGAGTGCAGCCAAGGCGCCCCGCAGCACCTGGTCCCCTCGGGCAGCGCGCAGGCCAGGCCGTTG
Source organism: Acidimicrobiales bacterium (assembly GCA_035534235.1). Classification (GTDB taxonomy): domain Bacteria; phylum Actinomycetota; class Acidimicrobiia; order Acidimicrobiales; family RAAP-2; genus Bog-473. The sequence continues at coordinate 8,527 of DATLSH010000077.1, forward strand.
TGCTCGTACACGCGCACGATGTCCTTCCCGACGTCGGGATCCATGTACTCGACGAAGCAGGTGGGGAACACCGAGACGGCTCCCACTCCCCCCGGCGCGGCGGCCGGACCGTCACGCTTCCTGAACCAGGTCGTGAAGCGCTGCCGGGCGTAAGGCGGCAACAACCGTTCCGACGCCAGACCGACGGTCTTCTCCATGACCCGGCGCGTCCATGTTCCCGGTGTTCCGGTGGCCCAGTTGACCACCGGTGCCCCCATGACCGAGGCCCGACCGAGGAGATCGGTGCGGCCGAGGAACTGATCGGTCAGTCGCTCCCGCATCCCCACGCCCTGCTTCTGGCGCACGGCGTGGACGCGGCTCATGAGGCGCGGGAAGTCGAGCTGCCACTCATGCGGGGGCACGTAGGGGCACTTCACGTAGCAGAGCTTGCACTGGTAGCACTCGTCGACCACCTGGTCGCGCTCGTCATCGGTCAGGGCCGAGACGTCGCCGTCGTTGGCGTCGATGAACCTGAACAGCGTCGGGAACGACGGGCACAGGTTGAAGCACAGACGGCACCCGTGGCAGAGGTCGAAGACGCGGTCCAACTCGACCGTGAGCGCGGCCGGATCGAAGTACTTCGGATCGGTGGGGTCGTAGGTGGCGGTCATCCGGCCGCCGTCCTACGAGACGGACTCGAGCCCCTGCGTGAAGCGCCCGGCGTGGGACTTCTCGGCCTTGGCCAACGTCTCGAGCCATTCACCGATCTCCTCGAAACCCTCGTCGCGCGCCGTCTTGGCGAATCCCGGGTACATCTCGGTGTACTCGTAGGTCTCGCCCTCAATGGCCGACCTGAGATTGTCCTCCGTGGGGCCCACCGGCACGCCCGTCACCGGGTCGCCCACCTCGCGCAGAAAGTCGAAGTGACCGAAGGCATGGCCCGTCTCGCCTTCGGCCACCGAGCGGAAGAGGGCGGCCACGTCGGGGTAGCCCTCGACGTCCGCCTTCTGGGCGAAGTAGAGGTAGCGGCGGTTGGCCTGGCTCTCCCCGGCGAACGCCTCCTTCAGGTTGGCCTCGGTCTGGGATCCCTTCAATGCTGGCATGGTTGTTCGTACCCTTTCTCTCTTGTGTTCATGTTCGACACTCGTCGCACAACCCGCGGAAGACCACCTCCGCGCTGGCCACGTCGAAGCCCTGCGCCGCCCCGGGCGGGACCAACAGGGCGGGGAACTCCGCCGCCAGATCGCGCACCTTGCCGCAGGAGCGGCAGACCAGATGATGGTGGGAGTGCTCCACATTGGGATCGAAACGGGCCGATCCCGTGCCGACGTCGAGCACGGTGATCTCACCCAGCTCGGCCAGGTCGTTCAAGGTCTGGTAGACGGTCCTCAGCGACACGTTGGGCATGACCCGGCGCACCTTGTCGTGCACCCGCTCCGCCGAAGGGTGGGTGACGTCCCCTTCCAGGGCCCCGAAGATGCATTGGCGCTGGGCCGTGATCTTGCGCCCGTGGGCCCGGAAGAGCTGGGTCAATTCCTCGGCGGGCTGCATGACGCCGCCAACGTAGTGGTCCCGCACCATTCTGACAATTGTTGTCAAAATGCGGCGACGGGCGGAGGGGCGTCCCCGTGGACGGCATAGGCCGTGACCGCGTGGTCCAGTCCCCGCAGCACCTGCGGGCCCAGCGCCTCGAGCGCCCAGCCGGCGGGCCGGAGGGAGGCTGCCGCGTCCTCGGTGACCACGAGCAACCCGGGCGGTGCCGCCTTGGCCAGGCGGGAGACCACGTTGACCAGGGGGCCGAAGTAGTCCCCCTCCCTCGGGAGCACCGGACCATGGCCCACCGCCCCGCGGGCCGGGGGCAACAGGGCGTCGTCCGCCACCGCACGGCAGATCTCCGTCCCGATCCGGCAGGCGGTGTCCACCGTCGGAGCCGTGAAGAACACCTCGTCGCCGATCATCTTGACCACCCGTCCACCGGCCAGAAAGGCGCTCGACCAGGCGGCCGACTCGAACCGGGAAAGGGCCAGGCTGTGGTCGCGCAGGCTGAGCTCCTGGGCCCATGCGGTGGAGCCGACCAGGTCGACGAAGCCCAGAGCCACAATCTCGCTCGAGCCGGCCGCGGCCGGGACGGTCCAGCCCCGCACCCGGGCGGCACGGCGCGAGGTCCGGAAGAACTGGGCCATGACGACGCCGGCGAGCGATTCGGGCACCGCGGTGAAGGCCAGCATCGCCCGTTCGGACACCCTGGCCCGCGCCAGCTCGTCGGGCCCTTCGCGGGCGGATCCCGGACCCACCTCGGCGTAGAAGAGCGCCACCGCCGCTTCGGCGATGGTGGCGGCGGCCGCTCCCAGCACCCGGGTGAAGGCGAAGATGGCGTCCTCGCCCATGACGGCGGCTCCTTGCTCGAACGTGCGCAGGAGCGCGGGGAGGTCATGGGGGAGCACGTCGTCGGCCACCACCGGCAGGCCCACGGCCAGCAGGATCCTCTCCACCCTCTCGGCCGTGACCCCGAGCCCGGCGGCCACTTCTGCCACCGAGACGGGAGGGATCACCGGGCCGGCGACGATATCGCCCGCCACGGCGGGTAGTCCCCCCAGTCGGTGGGCGTCGACCATCTGGTCGATGGTGGCGCCCCGCTCCGTCAGGTACTCCAGAAGGGCCTTCCGCTCGTCGGCGCCGGGGGCAGTGGGGTCATAGAGCCCAGTCCGCTGCCACTCCTCGGCGTCCACGGGCCCATGGTCCCACGGTGGAGCGCCGATCAGAGCTCGGCCAGGGCGCCCGCCACGGCGGTCGGCCCCGCGGGGTCGTTCCCCACCACGCCCTGACGCGATTGCGGCGCCGTTGTCCGCAGCGGGATCTCCTTCATGATGAGGCTCAATACGAAAGCCAGCACGGCGAAGGGCACCGCCACCAGGAACACCGTCACCAGAGCGTGGCTGAACGCGTCGACGAACACGACCCGCTGGGCAGGGGGCAGATGGTCAATCTGCTCCGGGTTGGCGGTGACCGAGCCCCCGCTCAGGAGCTTCAGCTGGGCTGCCGAGGCGTGCGCGCGCAACTGGTTGAGCAACTGGCCGTTGAACACGGCACCGAGAGCCGAGACCCCGAACGCCCCGCCGATGGTGCGGAAGAAGGTCGTGGTCGACGTGGCCACTCCCAGCTGGGAGTAGGGAACCGAGTTCTGCACGGCCACCACAATGACCTGCATCACCATCCCGAGACCCAGGCCGACGACGACCATGTAGGCCGCGGTGAGCGGGAACGTGGTGTGCGGCCCCAGCCGTGAGAGGAGCAGCAATCCCACCGAGAGCACCGCCGAACCGGCGATCGGGAAGATCTTGTAGCGACCGGTGCGGGTGACGAGACGGCCGCTGGCGATGAAAGTGGTCAGCATGCCGGCCACCATGGGGAGGAGCTCAAGGCCCGACGCGGTGGGTGTGGCCCCGTGGACGGTCTGCAGGTAGAGGGGGAGGTACACGATGGCCCCGAACATGGAGAAGCCGACGATGAAGCCCACGCCCAGGGCCGAGCTGAAGGTCCGGTTGCGGAAGAGGTGGAGCGGGATGATCGGCTCGGTGACCTTGGACTCCACCAGGCAGAAGGCCACGAGCAACGCGGCACCGGCCGCCGCCATCCCGAGGATGGTCGCTGATCCCCAGGCGTACTGTGACCCGCCCCAGGTGGTCATGAGGATGATGACGGTGACACCGGCCGAGAGCAGGGCGATGCCGGCCCAGTCGATCCTGTGTTGCACCCGTTGGATCGGGAGGTGGAGGACGGTGGCGATGGCGAAGAGGGCGACAATGCCGATCGGCACGTTGACATAGAAGATCCAACGCCAGGAGAGATGCTGGGTGAACAGCCCTCCGATGAGAGGTCCGGCCACGTTGGTCAGTCCGAAGACGGCACCGAAGTACCCCATGTACTTCCCCCTCTGCCGGGCCGACACCACGTCCCCGATGATCGCCATCGCTCCCACCATCAGGCCACCGGCTCCGATGCCCTGCACTGCCCGGAAGGCGATGAGCTCGACCAGGTTGTGCGAGAGCCCGGACAGCATGGAGCCCACCAGGAAGATCACGATGGAGAGCTGGAAGAGCTTCTTGCGGCCGTAGAGGTCGCCGAGCTTTCCCCACAGCGGCGTCGAGATGGTGGTCGCCAGCAGGTACGACGTCACCACCCACGAGAGATGGTTGAGCCCGTGCAGGTCGCCGGCGATGGTGGGCAGCGCAGTGGAGACGATGGTCTGATCGAGCGCGGCGAGCATCATGCCGAGCATGAGTGCGCCCATGATGACCAGGATCCGGCGGTGCTGCTCCGGCGTGGGAGCGATGTCGGCGGGCGGTGCGAGAGCGCCCTCTAAGGTCACCGGATCCCCCGATGCCTTCAGGCCAGGCTTGTTGCGCTCGGCATACGGGCAGCATAAGAGCCGATCAATGGGGCGCGGCACCCCAGCCGGCACCCCCTCCTCCCAGGATCAGGCTCCGATCGGATGTGGCAGGCTTGGCCGGTGCACCGATTCTGCCGTGAGGACTCACTGCGCCGCCTCGGCGAAGAAGAGTTCGACGTGCTGGTGATCGGCGGGGGCGTTACCGGGGCCGGGGTCGCCCTCGATGCGGCCAGTCGCGGCCTGAGGACGGCCCTGGTCGAGAAGGAGGACTTCGCCTCCGGTACCTCCTCCAAGTCCTCCAAAATGGTCCACGGGGGTCTGCGCTACCTGCAGCAGCGCGAGTTCCGCCTGGTCTACGAGAACCTGGCCGAGCGGCAGCGCCTGCTGGACAACGCGCCCCACCTCGTGGCGCCGCTTCCCTTCCTCATCCCGCTCTTCGGGCGCGACGGCGTCGTCTCCAAGACGGTGGCCCGCTCGTACTCGACCGCCCTGTGGCTCTACGACATCACGGGAGGCTGGCGCATCGGCGCCCGCCACCGCAGGTTGGACAAGGCTCAGGCGCTGGCCCACCTCCCCACCCTCAACGCCGACCACCTGGTGGCCGGGTTCCTCTACTTCGACGCCCGGGCCGACGATGCCCGCCTCACCCTCACCCTGGCCCGCACCGCCGCTCTGGAGCACGGCGCCGTGGTGGCCAACTACACCCCGGTGCTGCGCCTGACCACCGATGCCCGCGGCGCCGCCAACGGGGCCGTCGTCCGCCCCGACCCCGGCGACGACTCGACCGAGTTCGCCATCAGGGCGCGTGTGGTGGTCAACGCCACCGGGGTGTGGGCCGACGACGTGCGCGCCATGGACGGGGGCACCTTCTCCCGCTCCATCCGCCCGGCCAAGGGCGTGCACGTGACTGTGCCGGCCGATCGCCTGCCCTGTGACATCGCGGCGGTGATCCCGGTCCCCAAGGACCGCCGCTCCATCTTCGTCGTCCCCTGGCCCGACACCGACCTCGTCTACCTGGGCACCACCGACACCGACTACCAGGGTCCCCTGGACGACCCGGCGTGCACCCCCGAGGACGTCGACTACCTCCTCGATGCGGCCAACAACCTCACCACTTCCCGCCTGACCCGGGCCGACGTGACCGGCTTGTGGGCCGGGCTGCGCCCGCTCCTGGCCCCGGGCAAGAAGGGGGGCCACCTCTCGGAGCGCACGGCGGACCTGTCGCGCCGCCACACCGTCCGCACCTCGGAGCAAGGTGTGGTGACCGTCACCGGCGGCAAGCTCACGACCTATCGCAAGATGTCCCAGGACACCGTGGACGCCGTCGTGCGCCGGCTCGGCGAGTCCCCCAGGGACCGCCGCTGCATCACCAAGTCCCTCCGCCTGATCGGCGCCACCACCAAGAACCGGGACCCCGTAGCCCAGGCCCACCCCCGCGCCCACCTGGTGGCGCGCTACGGCACCGAGTCGGCGGCCGTCCTCGCCTTGGCGGAGGGCCGCCCCGAATTGCTCGACCCGGTGGTGGCGGGGCTGCCCTATACCGGGGCCGAAGTCCTTTACGCCGCCCGTGAGGAGATGGCTCGGACGCTCGAAGACGTCCTGGCCCGGCGGACCCGGGCCATGATCCAGCTGGCCCAGGCCACCATGGCGGCGGCGCCCCGGGTGGCCGGCCTCATGGCACCCGACATGGGCTGGGACGAGGGGGAGGCGGCCGATCAGGTCGCCCGCTTCATTGAGTCGTGCCAAAAGGAGCTCCTCACGGCCGGTCTCGACCTGCCATGACCGTCCCCACTCCCGTCACCCCCATCGACGCCGCCGGAGCGGACATCTCCGACCGCCTCGCCGGCGCCACGGTGGAGCTCCCCGGCGTGCTGGTGGACCTCATCGCGGCCAGTGGGGCCGAGGTCCTCACCGACGGTATGTCCCGGGCCGAAGCGGGGAGGGACTGGTGGCCCCTGGCCATCGGCTGGGCCGCCCAGGGTGCGGTGCCCCAACGCCCGGCCATCGTGGTCCGACCATCGACGACGGCCCAGGTCTCGGCGGTGCTGGCGGCCTGCAACGACGCGGTCGTCCCGGTGACTCCCATGGCCGGTCGCAGCGGCGTGTGCGGCGGCTCCATCCCCGTCCACGGCGGGGTCGCCCTCGACCTGACCGCGCTCGACGGCCTGGTGGGCCTGGACGAGACCTCGCTCACGGCCGATGTGCGGGCCGGCACGTTCGGCCCCGACCTGGAGTCGGCGCTGGGCACGGTCGGCACCGGGTACACCCTGGGCCACTGGCCCCAGTCCATGGACCTCTCGACCGTGGGCGGCTGGTTGGCCTGCCGCGGCGCCGGGCAGTACTCCACCCGCTACGGGAAGATTGAGGACATGGTGCTCGGGCTGGAGGTGGTCCTGGCCGACGGCCGGATCGTGCGCACCGAGGGCCACGGTCCCCGAGCCGCCACCGGCCCCAACCTGACCCAGCTCTTCGTGGGCAGCGAAGGGACGCTGGGCGTGATCACCGAGGCGCGCTTCCGCGTCCACCCCCTGCCGCCGGCCCAGGAGCGGCGGGCCTACGGCTTCACCACCTTCGCCGCCGGGCTCGAGGCCTGCCGCAGGATCCTGCGCCGCGGCGCCACCCCGGCCGTCCTCCGCCTGTACGACCAGGCTGAATCGGCGCGCAACTTCGAGCAACCCGACACCAACATCCTCATCGTGCTCGACGAGACCGATCCCGCCCTGCTCGCCGCCACCGTCGCCGTCATCGACGACGAGTGCAGCGCCGGAGCCGGCGCCCAACCACTGGACGTGGCCCTGGTGGACCGCTGGCTCGGCCACCGCAACGACGTCTCGGCGCTGGCCCCGTTGTGGCGAGCCGGCATTGTGGTCGACACCGCCGAGGTGTCGGGGCCCTGGGCCGCGCTGCCCGCGCTCTTCGACGAGGTGGTGGCCTCCCTCAAGGCCATTGACGGCACCCTGGCCGCGTCGGCCCACCAATCGCACGCGTACACCGACGGGGCCTGCCTCTACTTCACCTTTGCCGGCCGCGGCCCGGAGGGTGACGACGGGTGGCGCGAGAAGTACTACCGCCAGGCCTGGGACACGGTGACCGACGCCACGCTGGCTCATGGTGCCGCCATCAGCCATCACCACGGCATCGGGCTCAACCGTTCCCGCTTCCTGCCCCGCGCCCTCGGGACCGGCTTCGACGTGCTGGTCGGGCTGAAGAACACCTTCGACCCGGCCGGCATCCTCAACCCGGGCAAGTTCGGTCTACCTTCTCCTTTCGGTCCGTCCCCCTGGTCATGAGCGGCCGCGGCGGCAGCGTCCTCGTCGTCGATGTGGGGACCTCAGGGGTGCGCGCCGCCATCGTCCGGCCCGACGCCACGGTCGCGCACGCCCACCACGCCGTCGTCCTTCCCGACACGCCGGCACCCGGCCTGGTCGAATTCGACGCCTCGCTCATGGCCGACGCCGTCCTGGCGGTGGCCCACGCCGCCTTGGCCGACGGAGGGCCGGTGGAGGCGGTGGGCATCGCCAACCAGCGGGCCTCCACCATTGTGTGGGAGCGGGCGACCGGGAAGCCGGTGGCACCGGGCATCGGGTGGCAGGACCTGCGCACCGTCGGCACCTGCCTGGTCCTGCAGGGCGAGGGCATCCGGCTCGCCCCCAATGCATCGGCCACCAAGGTGATGGCCATCCTCGACCAGGTCGACCCCGACCGGTCCCGGGCCGGGGCCGGCGAGCTGTGCTTCGGCACGGTGGACAGCTGGGTGGCCTTCATCCTCTCGGGTGGCGTGTCGTCGGGCGCCGACGCCCTCCACGTGACCGACGCCACCAACGCCGCGGTGACCGCGCTGGTCGACGCCGCCACCATCACCTGGGACGAACCTCTGCTTCAGCGCCTCAACATCCCGCTGGCCATGCTGCCGCGCATCGTCGACTCCTCCGGTGCCATCGGCGGCTCCCACGCCCTCCCCGGGGCGCCGGTCATCTGCGGCATCGCCGGGGACCAGCAGGCGTCACTGGTGGGCCAGGGCTGCACCCGGCCCGGAATGGCCAAGGCCACCTTCGGCACCGGCGGCATGCTGGACCAGTGCACCGGGACCGGCCGGCCACCCGTCCACGCCGGCCGGGGATCAGCCGGCACCTTCCCCATCGTGGCCTACCGCATCGCCGGCCGAGCCACCTGGGGCACCGAGGCCGTGATGCTCTCGGCCGGCACCTGCGTCGAGTGGCTGCGCGACGACCTCGGCCTGCTGGACACGGCCGCCGAGTCGGCCACCGTGGCCGCCCGGTGCGAGACCACGGGCGACGTGTGGTTCGTCCCGGCCCTGCTCGGCATGGCCACGCCGGTGTGGGACTTCGGGGCCCGGGGCACCCTGGTCGGCCTGACCCGCGGGTCGGGCCGCCCCGAGCTGGTGCGCGCCGTCCTCGAAGGCGTGGCCCATCGCGGGGCCGATCTGGTCGAGGCCTCGGAATCCGACAGCGGCTTCCCCATCGCCTCCCTGCGCATCGACGGCGGCATGTCGGACAACGACGTCTTCGTCACTGCGCTGGCCGACGCCATCGGGCGCCCGGTGGAGGTCTCGCCCATCCTTGAGGCCACCACGCTGGGTGCGGGGCTCCTGGCCGGGCTGGCCATCGGTGCCTACGGATCGGACGACGACCTCGCCGACACCTTCTCTCCCCGCCGCACCGTCGAGCCGCGCCAGGACGACGCCACCAGGGCGCACTCCCGGGCCCGCTGGCTGGCCGCCCGGGCCAAGGCCGAGGCCACCATCCCCGAGCTCTCCGGCATTTCGTTCTGAGCGCCGGTCCCGGCATGCGGGTCGAGGTGCGGGCCTACCCGAATGCCCCGCGCACCGTGGTCGGTGGCCGGTACGGGACAGATGATCCGGCGGTGCTCATCGTCCGCGTCAGCGCGCCGGCCGTCGACGGTCGGGCCAACCAGGCGGTGATCGCCGCCGTGGCCCGGGCCTTCGGGGTACGACGGCACGCCGTCACCTTGCTCTCCGGCGCCGCGCACCGCTACAAGATCCTTGACGTGGCCGGCGCCGACCCAGCCACTCTGGCGGCGCTCCTCAGTGCGTGACGGCCAGCGCGTCGTCCCAGCTGCTGCCCGCTTCGAGGAGGGGGCGGTACGCCATCAACTGCCGGGGCTTGCCGATGGCCATGACGGCGCGGAGGCGGCCGGCCCGCCCGTACAGGGCCACGAATTTCCCCTCGTCGAGCGAGCCCTCAACGATCTCCACCTCGTCGTTCCCACCCGGATTCCCCAGCACCTGGAAGCGGATGGCGTACTGGTCGGACCAGAAGTAAGGAATGGGCGTGAACGACGCTGCCGCGGCCCGTCCGGCCAGGACGCTGCGGGCCGCCGACACCCCCGCTTCGGCGGCCACCTGCCAGTGCTCAATGCGGATCTGCTCCTCGGACCCGTCATGTCGCCAGTTCCAGCGGGCCAGATCACCCGCCGCCACGATCCCCGCGGCGGCGAAGAGCCGGTCATCGCAGACCACGCCGTTGTCCACGGTCAACCCCGAGTCGATCAGCCAGTCGGTCGCGGGCACCACGCCGATGCCCACCACCACCACGTCGGCTTGAAGGACATCGCCGCTCGCCAGCTCGACCTCAAGCCGGGCCGCCGTTCCGGCCGGCCGAATGCCCGCCACGCCGACACCGGTCCGCAAGTCGACGCCGTGGGCCCCGTGCAGGGCGGCACAGTGCCCGCCGATCCTCGGACCCAGCACGTTGGCCAGCGGAACCTCCATGGCCTCCAGCACGGTCACCCGGCAACCCAGTCCGGCGCAGGTGGAGGCCACCTCGGCACCGATGAAGCCCGCGCCGATGACCACCACCCGGGCCGATGCGCCGGCGGTCACGGCGGCCCGCAGGGCCAGGGAGTCGTCCAGCGTGCGCAGGGTGAAGAGGCCGTCCCTCTGTCCCAACGATTCGGTGCCGGGCAACCGTCTTGGGCTGGCCCCGGTGGCCAGCACGATGGCGTCACCCGTCAGCGTGGCGCCATCGTCGAGCTCGACCCGGCGTGCCTCGGCATTCAGCCGGACCGCCCGGTGACCCAGGACCTCGTGCACCCGGAGCTCGCTGGAACGCTTGCGGTCGGCCAGGACCGCCTTCTCGGGCGGCCAGGTGCCGGCCAGGACCTGCTTGGAAAGGGGGGGCCGGTCGTAGGGCAGGTGCCGCTCCTCTCCCACCAGGGTGATGTCGCCGGCGAATCCCTCGGCGCGCAACGTCTCGACGGCCCGCCATCCGGCCAGCGACGCCCCGACGACGACGACGGTGCTGTCGGGGGTCAACCCCTCTTCGGGCGTCACGCGCCGAACATGGCGAGCCACTCCTCCACGGAGCGGGGCCGGAAGACGTAGTTCCACCGTCGGGTGTCGCCCATGCTCTGCGAGGGTTCCTGCGAGTAGAGGTGACCCGGGAAGAGCACCGTCTCGTCGGGGACCCGCGCCAGCCGGGTGTGCAGCGACTCGTACATGGCAACCGGGTCGGCCCCGGGCAGGTCCGTCCTGCCGCAGCCTTCGAGGAAGAGGGTGTCACCGGCCACCAGGCGACCCTCGACCAGGAAGCACTGGCTGCCCGGCGTGTGGCCGGGCGTGTGGATGAGCTCGACCTCGAGCGCACCCACCTTGACGACGTCGCCGCTGTCGTGCCCTACCAGGTCCGCCGCGCCGACTCCGGTGGTGCGCTCGACCCAGGGCAGTTCCTCCCTCTGCACGTGGATCGGCACCTGGACCTTCTCAAGCAGCGCGCTGATCCCCTCCAGCGACCACCCGGCCATCTGCCCGCCGACGTGGTCGGGGTGATAGTGGGTTCCGAGCACCCCGGTGAGGGTCATGCCGTCTTCTTCGAGTGTGTCCAGCAGCTCCCCGACCGCGTAGGCCGGGTCGACGATGACCGCCTCCCCCGACGACCGGTCCCCGATCAGGTAGACGAAGTTCACCATCTGCCGGGCCATCTGATCGCCCCGGGCGAAGTCCCGACCCGAGAGCAGCTGGCGGAAGTAGAGCCGATCCTCGACCGTGGCCTCACCCATCGTCTTCTGCGCTCCCATCGGTATCGACCTCTCCCGCCATGGCCTCCAGCCGGGGCACCAACTCCTCCACCTGCGCCCGGGTGTGGCGCAAGCGCTTGTCCAACTCGTCGATCAGGGCCGTGGCTCGTTCGAGTCGGGTCACCAGCACGTCCACATCGACCTCGCGCTGCTCGAAGAACTCGACGATGGCGTCGAGTTCGGTGCTGGCATCGGTGTAGCTCAACTCTTCCACCGGTGCGGGGTCCTTGGTCGCTGCCATCGTCACGTCTCCTCGTTCTTCTCGGTTGCCTCGACCCGGGAACGTACCGTGCCGTCGGCCAACCTCGTCATGATCGCCTGGTCCACCTCGACATCTCCCACACTGCGGATCAGCTTCCCATCTGGGCCGAGGGTCAGGCTGTAGCCACGCTCGAGCTGGCGGTCGACGTCATAGGCGGTGAGCAGGCGCTGCCACGATCGCATCCGCTCGCCCAGGCGGGCCAGGTGCCCGAGAGCCAACGGAACCAGTCGGGCCGCGTGCGTGCGGGCCCCGTTCCACCGCACCTCAAGGCTCATAGGAGCCCGGCGGGCCAGCGCACCTGCCCGCACCGACAGTCGCTCGCCGTGCACCCGCAGCTGGCCCCGCGCCGCCCTGGCCAGGCGTCCCCGCGCCCGCGCGTCCCGGCTCTCCGCTTCGGCCAGGAACAACGGCACCCGCCGGGCCAGCGCGGCGGCCGGGGCCGCCACGTGCGTGCTCCACCAGGAGTCGACGTGGACCACTATCTGGTGCCCGCATTCGGTCGGGGTGATGCACGCCCTCTGGGCGACCAGGTCGGCCACCGACTCGTCACCGGTGTGCCCGATGCCGGTCCACACCGGCTTGGTGGCGGCGGCGATCGCCCGTGCCACCGCTTCGGCGTCGAAGGCGGCCAGGTCCGCTTTCGAACCACCACCGCGCACCACCGCGATCAGATCGCAGTCGGTCCGGCACAGCGCGGCGACGGCGGCGGCCACGGCAGCCGGCGCGTCACCCCCCTGCACCGTGACCGGGACGACCCTGACCTCGAATGCGTAGCCCGAACCGGTCAGCTGACCGAGGAAGTCCCGGTACCCCTCGGTTCCCGGGCTGGCCGCCAGGCCCACCCGCAGGATCACCTCGGGCACCGGAACCGCGGCATTGCGGCGCAGCAGACCCTCGGCCTCCAGCTTTCGGATCAGCTCCGCCCGCTGCGCCGCCAAACGACCCAGCAGCGCGGTGACATCGAGCTCGGAGAGGATGAACCCGATCTCCCCCTTGGGCCGGTAGAGATCGAGGTTGCCGCGCAGGACGACGACCATGCCCTCCGCCAGGGAGATGCCCTCATTGCCCAGGTCGGCCTTCATCGGTCCCCAGGTCCCCTTCCAGCACTTCACCTTGAGGGCCGGCGCGCCGCGGCCCCGGGGCGCCGGACCTCCCCCGCCCTCCTCGGGGTCGACCAGGTCCAAGTAGCAGTGGCCCGACCGTCCCGTCTGGTCCGAGAAGCTCTGGATCTCCCCCCGCACCCACAGCTGGCGGTTGCGGGGAAACACCGAGGTCAGAGCCTCTTCCACCTCGTCGTAGAGCGCGCCGATCGACAGCACCCCGGCCCGCCCGCCGCCTTCGGTGGGATCGATCGAACCGCTGGCCGGTGGGGCCTCGGGATCGAAGAGCTGATGGGTGCGGCCCGGCATCCCCGACACCCTACCGACGCGGTGTATCACGCGGTCCCTTGTGGTGGCAGAATGGCGGTGACGGTGAGTCGGCCGGGTGGCCGCAGCACGGCCCGCATTGCGGGACCGTGTTGAGGAAGGTCGGGACTCCGCAGAGCAGGGTGTTGGCTAACAGCCAGTCGGGGCGACTCGCAGGAAAGTGCAACAGAAAGCAGACCGCCGATGGCGGGCCTCCGGGTCCGCACAGGTAAGGGTGAAACGGTGCGGTAAGAGCGCACCAGCGACCGGGGTGACCCTGTCGGCTCGGTAAACCCCACCCGGAGCAAGGCCAAGCGTGGGAAATGGGCTGCTCGCCCGCCTCTCGAAAGAGGGGCTTCCCCTGGTAGGCCGCTCAGATGGATGGTCACCCAGGCCCGCAAGGGCTGGACAGAATCCCGCCTACAGGCCGACTCACCGTCAACCAGGGCTTTTGTAGGAAACAGGGTCGAAAATGACTCAAGTGTGACTCAATATCGGCTAGATTTCTCCCATGCCAGCCGCCAATCAGTCCCGTCGTGAGTACGGCAGCGGGGGCATTACATGGCTGTCGCCACGGCGCGTCCGTCTCAGAATTCGGGTGCCCGGCGAAAGTCGTCAGCGCTCCAAGGTCGTCAAGGTGGCCCCCAAGGACAAGGGCGGCATAGGGGAGGCCAAGGCGGAGCTGGAGAGGTTCGCCGCCGAGCTGGCGGAGGGCACCCCGGCGGATAGGCCGAAGGTCACCGTGGGCGAAATGCTCAAGGCGTATCTCGTCCACTGCAAAAGGATCGGCCGCACGCAATCGACCATTGAGAGCTACGAGCACGCCGTCGCCCGGGT
>DATLSH010000078.1:0-32881 GCA_035534235.1 Acidimicrobiales bacterium
GGTCGTGCTGGGCAACGGCGGAACAACGTGTTTCTGGGACGCCGCCACCTTTGGCCTGATCGAGACCCAGAGCCAGCACCTGAGCTTTGGGGAATTCTCCTCCAAATTCGCCGCGTGTGCCGCTGCCGCCCCTCATCTCAAGGAGCCGCAGATCATTGCGTCCGAAGTGGGCACCCACCCCTTACCGGTGGCGGACGGCGCGGTCGACCTCTACGCCCTGACCCACAACGAGACGTCGACCGGCGTCGCCATGCCGATCCGTCGCCCCCAAGGGGCGCCCCTACCAGCCGACGGGGGTGGGCTGGTCGCCGTGGACGGCACTTCGGGCGCCGGAGGGCTCAGAGTCGACGCCCACCAGTTCGACGCCTACTACCTGGCCCCCCAGAAGTGCTTCGCCGGTGACGGCGGGTTGTGGATCGCGCTCATGTCGCCGGCCGCGCTTGAGCGGGTGGAGCGGATCGCCGCGTCGGGCCGCTGGATCCCCACCTTCCTCGACCTCAAGACGGCGGTGGACAATTCCGTGCTGGACCAGACCTACAACACGCCGGCGTTGGCCACCATCTTCCTCCTGGCCGAGCAGCTCCACTGGATGAACACCAACGGTGGCCTCGAATGGACGGCGTCGCGCTGTGATCGGTCGGCTGAGATCCTCTACACCTGGGCCGAGCAGTCCGACTTCGCGCGCCCCTTTGTCGAGCGGCCCTCGGACCGCAGCCACGTGGTGGGCACCATCGACTTCGTCGATGCCGTCGACGCAGCCGCCGTGGCCGCCGTGCTGCGGGCCAACGGGATTGTGGACACCGAGCCCTACCGCAAGCTGGGCCGGAACCAGCTGCGCATCGCCATGTTCCCCGCCATTGAGCCCGACGACGTCGCCTCGCTGTGTGCCTGCATCAACCACGTCGTGGGGGCGCTGGCCGCCTGATCGTGCGGGCACGGCCTGAGCCCCGTCGGGTCCCCGTCAGGCCAGCATGAATCCCACCGAGGCCAGCAGCTTCTCGCTCTCCTCCCACAGACGGGCTGCCTGCTCGTCGTTGTGCGCCTGCGTGCTCATATGGCCCGGCCTGCTGCGCACCCAGTACAGGCCGGTCTTGCCCTCGACCTCGGGAGACGTGGCCAGGTAGATGGACGTCTTGGCCCCCGACGCCGCGCTGATCTCGAACGGCCGGATCATCCGGTTGCCCCAACCCATGATCCCCTTCAGGTCGCCGTCCATGCCGAAGCCGCTGCGGACGGGCCCCGGGTGCACCGCATTGACCGTCACCCCCGAACCGGCCACCCGCTTGGACAGCTCACGGGTGAAGAGGATGTTGGCCAGCTTGGAGCGCCCGTAGGCCTCCATGGCGGCATAGCGCTTCTCACTCTGCAGGTCGTCGAAACGCATGCCGCGCCAGGCCATGTGGTGGCCCACCGATGACAGGTTGATGATGCGGGACGGCGCGCTGGAAACCGTGCGCTCCAGCAGGAGGTTGGTGAGGAGGAAGTGCCCCAGGTGATTCACCCCGAGGGTCTGCTCAAACCCCTGCTTGGTCACCAGGCGCTCCGACCACGTGCCGCCGGCGTTGTTGACCAGGACATGGAGCTTGTCCCAGCGCGAGATGATCTCCTCGGCGGCGTGCCGCACCGACTCCAGGTCGGACAGGTCCAGGGCGACCACGTGCACCTCTTCGTTGCCGGTGCGCTCCTTGACCTGGGCCGCCGCGGCGGCCGCCTTCTCCTGGTTGCGGCAGGCCAGCACCGTTGTGGCGCCCGCCATGGCTACCCCGACCGCAGTCTCGAGCCCGATGCCGATGTTGCTCCCGGTGATGACGACGACTCTTCCCTGCATGCTCATGGTGGGTTCGCTTTCTTAGTGTTGGTGACGCGGTTCGGTGACGACGAACTCTTTAGCCCGTCACGGCGGGAGCTGCCGCAGCCACCACCGCAGTGTTGGCCGAAGCCTCCGATTGGGTAGTGACCACGTTGACCTGGGCCGACGACGTTGGCGCCGTTCCGATCCGGCCGCTGTAATCCGCCGAGGCCACGTTGGTAAACGTGCTCGTGACATCGGCCGAGGAGCAGTAGATGCTGGCCGACTGCCCCACGGCCAACGACATCGGAGCCGAGGGGTTGCCGCAGGCCGGCACCACGGGATCGCTGATGGTGACGCCGCCCAGGGCGGTCTGCCCGGTGTTGGTGACGGTGATCTTCCAGTAGGCGGTGTTCCCGCTGGCCAGGAAGACGCTTGAGGTCCAAGGCCCCGCTCCACCGGCGCTGCAGCTGGCGGCGGACTCGGTGCCGCACACCAGCGTGGTGATGCCGATGCTGGTGCCCGGCGTGGTGCCCGTGCTCGTTCCCGTGCCCGTGCCCGTGCCCGTGCCGTTGCTCACGAGGGCGTTGGGGTCGAACCGCCAGATCCCGTTGCGGCCCGGGGGCACGGTCGTGGAGCCGGCCTGGCCTTCCGACAACCCCGAGCCGACGTAGGCGCTCCCGCCGACGACGGCCGTCCCCGACGCCACCGCCGCCGCCAGGGGGAAGCGCCACAGCGGCAGGCCGGTGTTGGCGTCGTACGCATCGTCGGTGAACGTGGTGGTGGAGGCGGCGAAGACGACGCCGTTGCTGTAGGTGGTGGCCGCGTAGCTGGGGGCAGCGGCGGCCCGCCAGACGATGGCCCCGGTGGCGGCATCAATGGCCTGCACCGACAGCAGCCGTTCGGGGTGTTTTATGAGGGAGGGATCGGGGCAGGCGGGCAGCAGGGGGATGGGCCCGATGAGGCCCGGGCAGGTGGCGCCGGCGTCATCGCCGCTCCCGGGCAGGCGCACGCCGTTGTCGGCGAAGGGGAGGAAGATGGCGGCATCGAAGTAGGCCGTGGGGCGTCCCAGGGTCACCCCGATTGACGGGCTGCCGATGTAGCCGCCGAGGGCGCCGACCGTGCTGGGGCCGAGCTGGCCCGCCTGGGCACCCTGCACGCCCCAGACCTCCCCCCCGTTCGACTCGCAAATCGCGTAGGCGAAGCCCGCCTTGCTTCCCTGAATGACCAGGGGCGTCGAGCCCCCGGCGCCCGGGCAGGGATCGCCGTTGGCCGGGAAGTCGCCGTTGGGCACCGTGGTCAGGATGGGGGACGAGCCGAAGTCGTCGTCCCCCGAACCCTGTTCGTTGGGATTTCCGGTGTTGTACAGGTTGAACGGCGCGAACCAGTTCCACACCCGCACGCCGGTGACGGGGTCGAGGGCGAACTCGCCCTCGGTGTGGGCATAGTCGTCGTGCGCATAGGTCGTCGAAGGGGCCGGATTGGCGCCGCAGTTGCCCGTGCCGAACAGGACCAGGCCGTCAGGAGCGGACGCGCTGTTGGCCAGTCCGTTGGCCGTGATCGTCTTCGGTTGCCACACCGGGTCCTTGGTGGCCTGAGGCTGGGCGGACTGGTAGGTGTTGGTCCCGGCGGGATCGAGGTAGGTGGGATCGAGTGCGGGTGACGCCCACACGTCGCCACAGGCATCGGCCCAGGTCGTCGAGTTCTGCCCGAGGCCGGGGACATTGACGGGATTGCAGTTGGCGTTGGCCGTGCCATCCCCGCAACTGAGCGTCGTCGCGTCACTCCCCCCGAACTGCGACGGGTAGAGGGTGACATCGCGCTCGGGCTCGTAGCGCCAGAGCAATGCCCCCGTGAGAGCGTTGAAGGCGAAGGTGCCGGTGACCTGTATCCCCGAACTGCTGTTGTCGTCGTTGCCGACGATGACCTCGGGCGGGCTGACCGAGGTGTCGACTACCGGGGAGGACTCGACCTCTATGGAGCTGGTGGGTTTGCCCGGGTCCAGGTCCTGGGCCCAGTCGCAGGCGCCGGTGAGGGCGTCAATGGCGTAGAGCGAGCCCCCACCGCCGAAGTACAGCGTGGGATCGCCCGGATGGGCGGGGTTGGCCCCGACGTCCGACGACACATTGGCCGACGAGGTGATGGAACCGAACCCACCCTTGTGCTGATCGGCAGAGGGGTTGGGCTGGTCCCGGAAGCACGGGAGCGGGGTATTCATGGAGAACGTCCAGCGAGTGGCCCCGGTGGCCTGGTCCACGGCGTGGAAGAGGCCCGAGGAGTCGCCGGCGTACACCATGCCGCTGGCCACAGTGGGCTCGGCCGTGACCGCACCGGGCGTGGCGGCGAACCAGGCCGGGAGCATGGTGGCGGCCGACACGGTGCTCAGGGTCGAGCAGCCCCCGCCGGTGTGGTTGGCGTCGTGTTGGTACATCGTCCAGGACGCCGTGCAGGGCGCGCCCGTATTGGCAGTGGCGCCGACGGCCGCACCGGCCGGAGAGGTTGCTGCTCCCGCCGCGCCGGACAGGCCGGCCACCAGGAAGGCCCCGAGAGCCAACCGTCCCATCCTGGCTCCTGTCACGGCTCTTCCCTTCGCTCTTTCCTGCCTCTCGCCGGTACCAGTGGCGCGCTCATGGGCCCGCCACGATCCGAGGGCTTCCGGGAGATACCGCCGGAGCAACGTTCTTCGCCCGACGCGGCGAAGGCGTCCATTTCATTCACCTTGTTAACGTGACGCCCGTGGCGGTCTTGCGATTCCCGGTGCGAGCCACCGCCTTCGCCTGTGTTGTCCTGACCGCGTCGGGTTGCTCGTCCTCACCATCGTCGCCCTCGAGAACGCCCCCGTTGTCCGCCGGAATGGGCACGCTCTCCCAACGATCTGCGTTGCTGACCGGAAGCAACGTCATGGCCATCCCCGGCGGGCCACCCGGGCTCACCGTCACCACCCCGAGCCGGCAGGGCGCGCTCTTCCAAGATCCGGATCCGAGGTCCCCCTGCGGCGCTCGGGTGACCCTGCCGGATTTCTCCCAGGGCGCGCAGGTCCAGCTCGATGCGGCGTCGTTCGTCGCCTTCCAGGTCGTTGTCGATCTGCCGGTGTCCGAGGCCACTGCGTTCGCCACGGCCTGGCAGAAGGACACGCGCCCGGGCTGCCCGCCCTTCTTGAGCAAGAGCAACACCGGGTCGTCGCAGATCGCCGACCTGGTGTCCCCGGTCCCCATGCCCGCCCTGGCGGACCAGGCCACCGGGACTTGGAGCACCCTGAACGACAACGGGCAGACGGTGAACTCCTACGGCCTCGTCCTGCGCACCGGTGGCCGCCTGGCTTTCGACGTCCTGATCGCGCCGGCCCCCCTGCCGGAGGTCTTTGTGGTGGGCTTCGCCTACGAGGCGGAGTTCAAGCTGAAGGGTTCCCTCGGCTCCTCCTGACCCGGGAGGAGTCCGGCGAGGCGAGGCCCGGCACCGGAACCGCACCACCTCGTCACCCAACGGTTGTTTGGGAAATCTGGACTACAGAAGACCAGTTCAGAGGCACTCTGGTCCCCGTCCCGGCGCCAGGGACCGCAAGTCCTGGGCTCCACCGGGGTTCTGCTGGTGTCGACACGGCCGGCGGGAGGACTCCCGGTGGGTCGGCAATCGGGTCCAGAGGGACTGGGAAGAGACGAGGGGAATGCAAATGCGTGGATTGAGGGGAAGAGCGGCTTCGACCGCCGTCTTGGCCGGAGCTCTGGCTGTCGCATCGCTGGTGACGTGGGCCGGGATCGCCACCGGCGCCACCGGCGGCGGCTACCAGACGAGCCAGATGGACTGCCAGCCCTACTCCTCTGACTGGGCCACCCCCCAGGGCCTGCAGTACCCGGGCTGCCACAACACCGCCCTCAATGTCGAGAGCGGCGGGACCACCAATGGGGTGGCCAATCCCAACAACACCCGCTACGCCGAGGTCGGCAACAACCAGGCGCCCAACGACCCGAACTCCGTGGGCACCAACACCCCCTACAGCATCGGGGAGCCCGGCTACACGGGCAGCCCCCACGGGGGCTGCGTGGCCGCCAACACCGGAGGCACCGGCGGCGGGGCGGCACCCTACGGCGAGACGCCGGTGCCGGGCAACCAGACCGGTAACACCCAGTACTCCAACTACGGGTGCGGTAACAACACCGCCGGCACCGGGTTCGCCATCAACTACGACTACTACCAGTACTACTGCCCCGTCGTGGCCAAGCTGGGCAAGCCCTGCGAGGACACCAGCTACGGGACGACCACCGGCTCGCTGGACCACGGCACCGCGGTGGCCTACAAGCCCATTGTGGCCAACGGCCTGCTCGTCTACTTCGCTGAGGACGACAACACCGACAACGGCGAGCACGATGGCGTTGGCCCGTACAACAACGCAGCGGGCTACCCGAACGACTCGGGCGCCGCCAGCGGCTCGTCGGACGGCGGGGCCATCACCGCCTCGGTCACCCCGCAGTCGGCCACCCGCACGCCCAGCCTGACCCACCCCGAGGGGCTGGCCAACCTCAGCACCGGCTTCTGCGCCGACGGCATCTGCGCCGAGGTCACCACCCAGCAGCAGGCCGTGGCCCAGGGTTGTGGCGCCCCGAGCAGCTACGTCGCCCGGGGTGGCAAGAACGGGACGGCCCACACTGCCAAGAAGTCACAAGCCCCCTGCGCCGCCGGGACCCCCAAGAGCGCCAACGTGTACGACTACGCCGCCCAGAACCCCTCGCTGACCCAGAGCCAGAACTGCAACGGCGGCGGCGCCTATGGGGGCAGTTCACCCGGCTCCACCACCGACGCCTCGAACTGCGGGCCCGGCGGCATGAACGCCCTCCGCTCGTCCGAGCCGGCCACCGAGTACGCCAACCCCGGGGTGCAGGTCTTCGCCGACCCCGACCCCAACCGGTCCCCGGCCGCCCCGGCCCCCTTCTGGCCCACGCCCGGTGTCTACGCCGGCACCTGCGGGGTGACCGCCGGGAGCCCGGCATTGCCCACGGCGGCGGCCATCAACAAGACCCCCGTCGGCAACGGCGCCGGACAGGTGGCGGTCAGCACCGGCTGCTGACACTGCACCCATCACCAAGCGTTGTGGGGGACCCGTGGCCTCCTGGCCACGGGTCCTCACGCGTGGATCACTCCGGCCGGCTGCCTTCGTCAGGTTGGTAGCGCCGCATCCCCCAGCGCATAGGTCGGCCGAAGAGGGGATAGAGCGCGCCGACGGCACCGAAGCGGCGGGGCACGGTCATGTGGGTGGCCTCCCGCTCGACCATGCGGGCGACGCCCCTGGCCACGACCGAAGGGGAGAACAGCTTCCCCGCGTAGGGCTCCTCGCCTTCCGACAGCCAGATTTCGGTGTCGATGGGTCCCGGGCTGAGCACCCCCACGTGCACGCCCGAGCCGTGGAGGTCGACGGACAGGCCGTGGGACCAGCGCGACAGGGCCGCCTTGGACGCCCCGTAGGCACCCTCCTTGGGATTGGGCACGTAGCCCGCGACAGACGTCACGTTGACCACCGACCCACGCCGGCGCTCCAGCATGCCCGGAAGGGCGGCACTGGTCAGGTAGACGGGACCGAAGAAGTTGACGGCCATGACCCCCTCTATGTCCTCCACGGTGGCCTCGGCCGAGTGCTTGTGCAGGCTGATGCCGGCGTTGTTGACGATGATGTCGACCCGCCCGAAGGTCTCCGTCACCTTGGCCACCGCCGACTCGCAGAAGGTGCGATCGGCCACGTCGCCCGCATAGGCGAACGACTCCGCCGAGTGGCGCCGGCAGGCGTTGGCCGTTTCCTCCAGCTTCTCCAACCTTCGGGCCACGACCGCCACCCGGGCGCCCCGGCGGGCCAGCTCCTGCGCCGTGGCCGCACCGATCCCCGACGAGGCACCGGTGACAAGGGCGGCCGAACCGGCGATCTGCACGAGCAGGGAGGTTAGCCGCCACCGCTGCGGCCTGGTCTGGCCCGGTTACACCTTGAGAACCCGTAGGTCCGGATGGGCTCGAGCCATCTGGTCGTAATCATGATCCTGGGTCACGACGGGGAGACCGAGATCGAGCGCGGTGGCGGCGATCAGGGCGTCGGTGAGCTTGACGGTCCGATGGACACCGGCGGCGCGGCAGTCGAGGACCAAGCGGGCCCACGTCCCCATGATCGACTCGCTGATTGGGATGGGGTCGGCCGCCTTCGCCAGTGCCAGCGTGTCCCCCCTCTGGGCGCTCAAGGGTGTCCCCCGAGCACTGAGCACTCCGAGCGTCAGTTCGCCGATGGTGACGACAGATATTGCCACCCTCTCCGGCAGCAAACCCAGAGTGCGTTCCCTTTCACGTGCGATGAAGACCGATGTGTCGAGCAGCCCTGCAGGCTCAATGCTCAAAGCTCTTCCAGGGTCTGCCCGGCGAGTGCCTCGAGATCACCCTGAAGACCTGCATCAGCGGAGCGCTCGGCGAGCTCATTTCGGAAGTGTTCCCCCGGAAGCCAACGGGTCCGGCGTCCGTGGGGCACTATGTCGGCGACCGCCTCGCCGTGGACTGTCAGGACCACCCGCTCACCCGCCCGCACGGCGCCAATGACCTGGCTCGTACGATTACGTAGGTCACGCACCCCGATCTCCATGTGCGACAGCGTAGCACAATGGGGTGGACCTGGCGTCAGCGGTCCGGTAGCGCAGGACCGCTGACCTCCGCGCCGTTCGAAGGTGCCGTACTCCCCGTCCTCGGTCGCGTTCATGGCACCTTCCTGATGGTCTCCGTCTCAACTCCACTCCGGGTCCCCGGCGTCCTCCATGATCTGCAGGTGCCGCTCCAGGGCGTTGAGGCGGGAAGCCCAACAGCGGCGGAAGGGGTCGAGCCAGGCGTCGACCTCCCGTAATGGCTCGGCCCGGACCGAGTAGATGCGGCGCTGGGCGTCGGTGCGGGCTTCCACCAGCCCGGCCTGGCGCAGCACTCTCAGGTGCTTGGACACCGCAGGCTGGCTCAGGGACAGGGCGGCGACCAGATCCCCCACGGGGCGCTCCCGCTCCCGCAGGAGGTCGAGTATGCGCCTCCGGTTGGGCTCGGCCAGCACCTCGAACGTGAGCGTCACTCAGTATATATTACTTATTACTTATATAACTGTCAACGTATATTACTGACGGTCCCGCCCGAGGACGATCGATCAGGCTGGGGAGCCAGGCGTCGCAGCGGGGGCAGGGTCGGCGGCGGCTGTTGGCGGGGCGGCAGCTCGGCCAACAAGAGGGAGGTCGCCGCCGCCACCTGACGCACGGCGCGCCCGAAGGCCTCCTCGGTGCGCGGCGACGTCGACTGGACGCCACTGACCTTGCGGACGTACTGGCGGGCTGCGGCTTCTATCTCGTCCGGGGTGGCCTCGGGTTCCAGGCCCCGCAGCGTGGTGATGTTTCGGCACATGCCCGCCACGCTACGCCGGCACAGCAGCGTCAGTAGTCGAGGCTGGCGAACCAGTCGCCCCGGCCCTGCGGGATCAGGTCGAGCAGGTTCCACACCGGGGAGAGGAGGTCGATCCCCCGCTGGTTGATGTCGTCGGACAGGGAGGGGTGGCAGGAGTAGAAGTGGCGAGGCGTCCGGTCGGGGTCGAGGGTGAAGACGGAGAACGTCGAGTCCTGGTTCCCCTGCTCGTCCTCGGCGCCCAGGTCGTACTGGAAGGTGCTCTCGCCACAGCTGAGCAGGCGGACGTTGTCCCAGCCCCGCACGCGGGCGAAGTCCCGGAGTCGCGCCGGGTCCGCCGCAGCGGCAACGGCAAAGTCGACGTTCTGCGCGATGTGGTGCGCCACACCGCTGAGACCGTCGATCCACAGGGTGCACATCGGGCAGGGAGAGGTCTGCCGTTTGCCGAACATCATGTGCTGAATCACCAGCACCCGTTCCGGTGCCGAGAACAATTCGCTGAGACGTACGGTGGTGATGGGGTTGTCGCCGTGCGTCAGGTCGCGGGGGCCCTCACCGAACACGTAGTCCTCGACGGCGGTGCCGTGGGGCAGGCTCCTCCGCAGTGCCGCCACCTTCTCCCGCTGGTACATGAGCTCTACCTCGGCTTGTCGCAGATCTTCACGCCGCGCCGTGTACTCGGGCGACTCCTCAAGCCGGGTCAGGATCACGGTGACCTCCTTGGTCGGATCGACACTACAGGTGGCGATGAGGGAGTGCGCCAGGGCTCAGCTCGGACTACGCGGGGAGTTGGCCGGCCAGGAGGTAGCCCCCACCCCCCGCTGTGGGGCAGAGGGCGAAGAACTCGCCCGGAGCACCCTGGCCACCGCGCGACCCGTAGAAGCCGGCCGCTCCGAAGGCGAACACCCCACCGTCGGCGGCAGCCAGCCAGTACCCGTGTGTGGTCGGGTCGGCGGCGATGCCGACGACCGGCGCATTCAGGGCCTGGGCACCGAGAGAGCCGGAGAAGCCGGCGTCGCCGAAGGCGAACACTCCACCGTCGGCGGCAGCCAGCCAGTACCCGCCGCCGTCCGGGGCCGGCGCGAGGGCGACGACCGGCGCGTTGAGGGCCTGGCCACCGACCGAGCCGTAGAAGCCGGCGTCGCCGAAGGCGAACACCCCACCGTCGGCGCCAGCCAGCCAGTACCCGTGCGAGATCGGGTCGGCGGCGATGCCGACGACCGGCGCGTTGAGGGTCTGGGCACCGAGAGACCCGGAGAAGCCGGCGTCGCCGAAGGCGAACACTCCACCGTCGGCGCCGGCCAGCCAGTACCCCCCGCCCTGCGGGCTGATGGCGGCACCGACCAGTGATTTGTTCGAGACAATTGGCTGGCCGGGCACGGGTGCCTGGCCGAAGCCGTACACCGCACTCGCCTGCGGCCCTTGCCCGCAAAGAGAGACGAACGTGTAGCCCTCCGACTCCAAGTCACCGATGATCTGCGGCAAGGCGTCCACCGTCTCGTTGCGTGGCCCTCCCGCATCGTGCAGATCGACCACCGCGCCCGGGGACGCCGCCCCCACTACCCGGGCGACAATGGCGGGTGTGCCCGGAAGGGTCCAGTCCCTCGGGTCTATGGAGTAGCTCATGGTGGTCAACCCGCGCTGGGCCATCTGGTCGAGCACGCCGGCGTTCCACGCGTTGTACGGCGGCCGCACGCATGTCGGGGTCTGGCCCGTGAGGGACCTGATCTCGTTCTGGGTCTGGTCGATCTGGTACGACATCTTCGATGCCGGGGTAGCGGTCAGGTCAGCGTGGGCCCAGGTGTGGTCTTCGACCGGGTAGCCGGCGGCGGCGAGCATCCGCGTGTACTGCGGGTACTTGGCGACGTTCTGGCCGATCTCGAAAAAGGTGGCCGGCACGTGGTAGCGCTCGAGGACCGACAGGACCTGCGCCGTGTATGGACCCGGACCGTCGTCGAAGGTGAGGGCTATGACTCTGTTGCCGGCGGTGTGGGCACCGCCCGGGGCCTGGTAGGTGTAGCGGGCCGGCGGCGGAGCCTGGGCCGACGCCACTGAGGGCGACCCGAACGCCACCATGGCCGATCCGGCCATCCCGGCGGCAACCGCATGGATGACCCTTCCGGACGCTCTCAGTATCTGCATGCGCTCCCGTCGGCCGGCCGAGGCCCAGTGGCGACCGGACTCAATCCCATTGCCTCACCGTTGCCATTGCCCTACGGTTGATCACTCGCCCGCTCGCAGGTGGCCAGACCTCCGCTCAGCCCCCCGACGCGTCCTGCACCCGGGTCTTGCCGGCGGCGATGAAGGGCATCATGGCCCGCAGCTCCTGGCCGACCTCCTCAATCTGGTGCGCCTGGCCCTCCTTGCGCAGGGCCTCAAACCGGGGCCGGCCGGCCTTGTTCTCGGCGATCCATTCCTCGGCGAAGGCACCGCTGCGGATGTCACCGAGGATGTTCCGCATTTCCTCCCGCACGGCCTCGTTGATCACCCGGGGCCCCCGGGTGACGTCCCCGTACTCGGCCGTGTCCGAAATGGAGTACCGCATGCCGGCGATGCCCTGCTCGTACATCAGGTCGACGATGAGCTTGAGCTCGTGCAGGCACTCGAAGTAGGCCGACTCGGGCTGGTAACCGGCGTCGACCAGCGTCTCGAAGCCGGCGGTCACCAGCGCGGTCAACCCTCCGCACAGGACCACCTGCTCGCCGAAGAGATCGGTCTCGGTCTCCTCGTCGAAGGTGGTGTCCAACACGCCGGCCCGGGTGGCGCCGATGGCGTGCGCATAGGACAGCGCCAGGTCCCGTGCCTTGCCGGTGGCGTCCTGGTGCACGGCGATCAGCGAGGGCACCCCACCGCCCTCGGTGTAGGTCCGGCGCACCAGGTGGCCCGGTCCCTTGGGGGCCACCATGGTCACGTCGACTCCCACCGGCGGCACGATCTGCCCGAAACGGATGTTGAACCCGTGGGCGAACATGAGGCAGTCGCCCTGGTTGAGATGGGGGGCCACGTGCGCGTCATAGGCGGCCTTCTGCTCGGTGTCGGGCAGCAGCATCATGATGACATCGGCCTCGGCCGCCGCCTCGGCCAGGGAGGTGACCCGCAGGCCCGCCTCCTCGGCCTTGTGCACCGACGTGCTCCCTTCGCGCAGGGCGACGCGCACGTCGACACCGGACTCAAGCAAGTTCAATGCGTGGGCATGGCCCTGGGAGCCGTAGCCCAGAATGGCGACCTTGCGCCCGGCGATGAGCGTCGGGTCGGCGTCGGATTCGTAGTACAGCGTGGCCATGTTGTGAGCTCTCTCTCGTCGGGTATCTCTGGTCAGGTCTCTCCGTGACGTTGCCATGCAACGTTCAGTGGCGGTCCAGCTTAGGCAGGGCGACCCGCCCCGTCCGCTGGAGCTCCACCACGGTGTAGTGCTCCAGCAGCCCCTCGAAGTCGTCGATCTTCTCCGGACGGCCCGCCAGCATGACGGTCAGGCGGTCGGCGCCCACACTGACCACCTCACCACCGAACACACCCACCAGCTGAATCACCTGGGACCGCTCGGTCGGCCCCACGGCCACCGTCGCCAGGACCAGCTCCCGCTCCACCGCTTCGGCCGGCGAGAGCTCACCGATGGAGACCACGTTGACCAGCTTGTCCAGCTGCATGATCACCTGTTCGAGTGGTGCCGTTTCCACATCGACCACAATGGTGATCCGGCTGAAGTGCTCGTCCTCGTCCGTCGGGGCGACGGCCAGCGAGTAGATGTTGAAGCCCCGCCGGCTGAACAGACCCGCCACCCGGGAGAGGACGCCGGCCTTGTTCTCCACCAGCACCGAAAGGATGTGGTGGCGCGGCGACGCAGCCTTCTCATCGGGCACCGCCGCCAGGTGGGCCGGCGTCATCGGGCCCTCGCCGCCTGGTCGGGGTGCACCACGATGTCGTCGTTGGACTGGCCGGCAGCCACCATGGGGAACACCTTTTCGAAGGCGTCGGTGCGGAAGTCCACCACGACGGGACGATCATCAATGGAGTTGGCCTTCTCAATGGCGGGGCCGACGTCCTCGGGGGTCTCGGCCCGGATGCCCACGCACCCCATGGCCTCGGCCCACTTGACGTAGTCCGGCAGGTCCGGAGAGAGGTAGACCTCGGAGTAGCGCTCGCCGTAGAACATCTCCTGCCACTGGCGCACCATGCCGAGGTAGGCGTTGTTCAGGATGGCGATCTTGACCGGGATCTGCTCGGCCGTCGCCGTGACCAGTTCCTGCGCCGTCATCTGGAAGCACCCGTCTCCGTCAATGGCCCAGACGGTACGGTCGGGCCGGCCCACCTTGGCCCCGATGGAGGCCGGGACGGCGAAGCCCATCGTCCCCGCACCCCCCGAGTTGACCCACGTGTAGGGGTGGTTGAACTCCCAGTACTGCGAGGCCCACATCTGGTGCTGCCCCACGCCACCGACCACGATGCAATCCTCGGGTGCGGCGTCACGCAGCTGCTCCACCACGTTCTGCGGCTTGATGGCCCCACCTTCGGCGTGGTCGTAGTAGAGCGGGAACTTCTCCTGCCATTGGTGGATCTGCGCCCACCACGGTGCCAGGTCCCGGACCACCGGCGCGTCCCCCCGGGCAGTCATGGCGGTGAGCAGTTCCTCAATGACGAGGCGGCAATCGCCGGCGATCCCCACATCGGGCCGGCGCACCTTGCCCAGCTCGGCCGGATCGATGTCCACGTGGATGATCTTCGCCTCGGGAGCGAAGGCGCTGATCTTCCCGGTCACCCGGTCGTCGAAGCGGGCGCCCAGGCTGATGAGGAGGTCGCTGCGCTGCAGGGCGGTCACGGCGGTGTAGTGCCCGTGCATGCCCGGCATGCCGAGCGCCTGGGGATGTGAGTCGGGGAAGGCCCCCCGGGCCATGAGGGTGGTGACCACCGGGATCCCCGTCCGCTCGGCCAGTGCCCGCAGGGCCTCGGCGGCGCGGGCCTTGAGCACCCCACCCCCGACATAGAGGACAGGACGATGGGCGGCGCCGATCAGGTCGGCCGCCTGAGCCACCAGTACCGGGTCGCCGTCGGTCACCGGGTGGTAGCCAGGGAGGTCGAGCTCCTCGACCGAGGTGGGCCAGTACCACTCCATGGGGGCGTTGGCGATGTCCTTGGGCAGGTCGATGAGCACCGGGCCCGGCCGCCCGGTGGTGGCGACATGGAAGGCGGCGGCCACCACCCGGGGGATGTCCTGCACCTCCTTAATCAGCCAGTTGTGCTTGGTGATCCCCATGGTGACCCCGGTGATGTCGCACTCCTGGAAGGCGTCGGTGCCGATCGACCCGGTGGCCACCTGTCCCGAGATCACAATGAGCGGGGTGGAGTCCATGTAGGCGTTGGCCAGGGGGGTCACGATATTGGTGGCCCCCGGTCCGCTGGTCACCATGGCCACACCCGGCTTGCCCGTCACCATGGCGTAGCCCTCGGCCATGTGCCCGGCGCCCTGCTCGTGGCGCACCAGGATGTGGCGGATGGAGGAGTCGATGATGGGGTCGTACACCGGCAGGATGGCGCCACCCGGCAGGCCGAACATGACGTCGACGCCCTGCATCTCGAGGCTCTTAATGAGTGCCTGCGCTCCTGTGAGTTGCATCGTTGCTTCCTCAGTCTCTCTGTCTATAGCTGTCCGACGTCAGGTGGTGCGTGCGAATCGTTCCGGAAAATGAAACGACCCCCCGGCTGGGAGGTCGAAGAGCGCGCGTTGCAATGTGGCCGCGCGCCTACGTTACGAGTACCAGGATTCCGTGAGGGTTGGGGCTCATTGCGTGCATGGTCCGCACATTGTGGCACGTCGGCGATCCGGTCACAACCCCGGGCATCGACCTGATCGCACCGTTAGAGTCACCCGGGTGTCCGGGGGGCCCCAGAGCAGCAGCAATGCGGAACCGGCCTGGCTGCCGTCCTCGGTCGGTTCGGCCGGCCGGACCGGGACACTCGGCGCCGCCAGTCTCCACTCCGGCGAGGCCTGGGACCTCCTGCTGGGCGCGCTCGGCGAAGCCGGCGCGTTCCTCCGTTCCGACCGCCTCCCTGCGGGAGGTGACGGGGACGCAGCGGGATACCGCCACCTCATGGTCCTGCTGGCCCTGGGCGTGGACGAAGCGCTCCGGACTTCTGACCCCTACGAGCCGGTGCTGCGGCCGGGCAACGTGGACAACCACCTCAAGTGGGGCATGGACTGCCCCGACGCCCTGTACGCGGGAGCCTCGGTGCGCCCGGACGCCGACTACCGGGTCTGGGGCCGGCGCGGCGGTGCCCGCTTCGTCGGCTTCCAGGTCATGGCCCGCATGGGGAACGCCGGTGACGTGGTGGCCGACGACCTGGTGATGGAGCCCGACGGCACGTTCGAGCTGTTCCTCTCGGCCGAACGCCGCGGCGACAACTGGCTGCCCCTGGCCGGCGGCGCCTCGTCCTTCGTGGTCCGCCAGTTCTTCTACGACTGGGTCGCCGAGGAACCGGCCTCGCTGCAGATTGAGTGCCTGACGCCACGCCCCGCCCGCCTGGCCGTGGCGCACAACGACGAGGAGCGCACGGCCCGCCAGCTGGCCGCGCTGGGCGCGTTCGTGCGCGAGAGCGTGCGCTTCTGGTGGGACATTGAGGAGATGGGGCGGGCCCAGGGCATCAACGCGTTCCGCCCGCCCGTGGTGCGCGCCGACATCGGCGGCGCCACCGACAACGTCACCGTGTGGGGCAGCTGGGACCTGGCCGACGACGAGGCGCTCGTGGTGGAGGTCACGCCGCCACCATCGCTCTACTGGAGCCTGGCCCTGGGCAACCAGTGGTGGGAGTCGATCGACTACGCCGGCCACCAGTCCTCGCTCAACGGTCACCAGGCCGTGCTTGAGGGCGGGGTCTTTCGGGCCGTGGTGGCTCACCGGGATCCCGGCGTGGCCAACTGGCTGGACACCGCGGGCAACCGGCGCGGCCCGGCCATCGTGCGCTGGGTGCGGGCCGAGAATGCGCCGGTGCCGGCGACGACCGTGGTGACGTTCGACGATCTCGCCTCGGTGCTGCCGGCGTCGACGCCGCGGGTCACCCCGGCGCAGCGGGCAGAGACGCTGGCCGTGCGGCGCGCCGGCGTGCGCAAGCGTTTTCCCCGCTGACCCTCTCAGAGCACACCCAGACAAAGGAGCACGCATGAATCTCGGTTTCCAAGGTGCGAGCGCCGCCGTCACCGGCGGCACCAAGGGCATGGGCCGATCCATCGCCCTGACCCTGGCCGGGGAGGGGGCGCAGGTGGCCGTCCTGGCCCGGCAGGAGTCCGAGCTCGACGAGACGGTGGAGGCGCTCCGGGCGGCGGGAGCCCCCGACGCCATGGGGCTGGTGGCCGATGTGACAAGGGCCGAGCAGGTGACGGCCGGCTTTGCCGCCATACACGCCCACTGGGGCTCGCTCAACGTGCTGGTCAACACCGTGGGCCCCGGGGCGGGCAAGTTTGAGGACCTGGGCGACGACGACTGGGACGCCGTCTTCGAAATCGGCCTCATGTCGGCCGTGCGCTGCGTGCGCGCCGCCCTCCCCCTGCTGCGGGCCGCCGACTGGGCGCGCATCGTCAACATCTCGGCCCACTCCATTCAGCGGCAGAGCCCGCTGCTGGTGGCCTACACCGCTGCGAAGGCGGCCTTGGCCAGCGTGTCGAAGAACCTGGCCAAGTCGTTGGCCCCCGAAGGGATCCTGGTCAACACGGTCAGCCCCGGTTCCATCGTGACGGCCAGTTTCAGCGAGGGACTGCGCCCGATGTTCGCCGCCGAGGATCTGGACCCGACCGATCCGGTCGACGTCATGACGTGGATCGACCGGCATTTCCACCAGCCGGCCGACCTCGGTCGGGCCGGGCTGCCCGAGGACATAGCCGTCGTGGTGACCTTCCTGGCCTCCCGGGTCAACGGCTACGTCACCGGCGCCAACGTCAACGTCGACGGAGGCTCAGACTTCCTGTGACCCTGGCCCGGGACGACCTCATGGCGGCCGCCGTGGCCGGGACGGGGCTGACCGATTTCGGCGCCGACTCCTTCCGCGAGGGCCTGAAGCGGCTGACCGACGCCCTGCAGACCGAAGGCCGGCTCACCCCACTGGGGACGCAGATCATGCGCATGCGCCTGGTAGGGCTCCTGTCCAGCCGCCTCCGGATTCAGGACACCTGCAGCCGTCATCCCGAGATCGCCGACCAGGAGGTGACGGCACCGATCTTCATCATCGGGTTGCCGCGGACCGGCACGACGGCCCTGAGCAACCTGCTGCATGCCGATCCGGCCATCCGCTCCCTGCGCCTGTGGGAGTCGTCGTCACCGGTGCCGCCGCCCGAGACGGCGACCGAGGCCACGGACCCGCGGATTGCCGAGACGGCGCAGGGCCTGCAGGCGATGTACGACACCTTTCCCCGCATGCGCTCGCTCTACTTCCAGACGGCGACCGGCCCGACCGAGTGCCAGGACCTGCTGGGTATGGAGTTCCGCACCTCGCACTTCGACGGGATGGCGACCGTGCCGAGCTACACCCGCTGGGTGCTCGACTGCGACATGGCTGCGGCCTACCAGTGGCACCTCCGCACCCTGCAGCTTCTCCAATGGCACTGCCCGCCTCGCCAGTGGCATCTCAAGACGCCCGTGCACATGCTCTCGTTGCCCGCCTTGCGCGCCGTCTACCCGGGCGCCCGCTTCATCTGGACCCACCGGGACCCGGCCGAGGTGATGGGCTCGGTCTGCAGCCTGATCGCCTACACCCGCAGCTGGGTGAGCGAGGAGCCCCCCGCCGGTATCGGGGCCGAGCAGACTGCCATCTGGAAGGAGGCGCTGCGGCGGGCCATGCGATTCCGGGCGGAGGTCGGCGAGGAGCCCTTCGCCGACGTGAGTTTCCAGACGCTCAACACCGACCCGGTGCGTGCCGTGGCTGACTCCTTCGAGAAGCTTGGCATCCCCTTCGACGAGGTCAGCCGGGCTGCGGTGCAGGAATGGGCCTCCGCCCACCGGCCCGGGCAGGAGGGCGCCCATGAATTCGCCCTCCAAGAATTCGACTTGACCGCCGAGGGCGTACGCCGGGACTTCGCCTTCTACCGGGACCGCTTCGGCGATCAGGCGACCGCCAGGCCTTCCGGGAGCCGACCGGCCGGCCGGCCAGGGTGACGAGCTTGTGGTCACGGACTGTCTTCATTGCAGACTCCCTTCGAGTCGGGATGGCCTGCCGAAGAAGTCAGATGTCCTGCGGGGCCCACTTGAACGAACGCAGCGCCAGGATCAAGCCCCCCGTTCCCCATGCCGCCACCACAAGGAGGTCGCCCACGCTCCAGGTGGACATCGCACCGTGGCTGATGAAGGGCACCAGGATCGACGTCAGCAGCGGGCGGACCGGGAATACCGCCGCCACATGCTGCAACCAGTGGGGAATGAAGACCCAGGGGACGAAGACGCCCGAAATGAAGAAGAGCGGCATGGCGGCGGCCATGGCCACCGGTTGAGCCGCCTGCACTGATCGGACGACGCCGGTGATGGCGAAGCCGAGGAAGCAGAAGGACACGCACCCCACCACGACGGTCGTGAGAAGCGCGGGGAGTCCACCGAGCGGTGTCGATGCCCCGTAAGCTATCCGCCCGATCACCAGGAGCACGGTCGCCGTGCCCATGGCGGTGAGAACGGTCGTCACGGCTCGTCCGGCCACTATGACCCACGACGGCTGGGGCGTGGCCTGCCGGCGCCGGAGGATCCCCGCTTCGCGGGTCTCGACCATGCCGATCACCAGGGCCATGAAAGCGGCATCGACGATGCCGAAGGTGGTGAGGCTGGCCACGTAGTAGGTGGAGGCACGCACGCTGAGGCCGTCCCCGTGCATGAGGCCGTTGCCGAAGATGGCGCAGAACAGGACCAGGAAGCCCACTGGCATGGCCATCATGAAGAAGCGCGCCTGGCGGTTCCTGAGCACGGAGAGCATCTCGTACTTCACCTGGTGGCGTAGCAGCCCCACCGAGCGCCGGTTCGACACCGCTTGGCGCTGGCTCAACGCGCCGAACTCATAGGTGGTGTAATCGGCCGTGGCGGTGACGGGCAGGACGGTCATGGTGTGTTCCTCTCATCGGTCAGGGCGAGATAGATCTCCTCCAGCGTCGTGCGGGCGACTTCAAGCCCCTCAATCCGTGCGCCAACGTTGGTCGCCCACTTCATGAGGGCCCAGAGATCCTCTGCCGGATCGGCGGACTCGAACTCCGCTCTGCCGTCGTCAATGGTGTGGACCCGCCCCGCGAACTGTTCCGGCCAACGGTTGTCGGAGAGGACCGGGTTGAGCCGCAAGCGGACCACGCTCGGCCGGAGATGGCGACCCCCGAGCTGATCCGGCGTACCCGTGGCGACCACGTGGCCGGCGGAGATCACCGCGATGCGATCGGCCAGGTACTCGGCCTCTTCCAGATAGTGGGTGGTCAAGAAGATGGTCTTGCCCAGCTTCTTCAAGTTGGCGATGGTCTCCCAGGCGGCACGGCGGGCCGCCGGGTCGAAGCCGGTTGTCGGCTCATCGAGAAAGAGAAGGTCCGGATCACCGACCAGGGCGAGGGCCACGTCAAGGCGGCGCTGTTGTCCCCCCGAAAGGCGGCGGTTGTGCATGGTTGCCTGCGCGTCCAGCCCGGTCAGGGCCAGGATCTCCGCGGTAGGCCGAGGACGGTGGTAGAAGCCGGCGTAGAGGTCAATGGTCTCCTCCACGGTGAGGTCGGGCTCGGGAACCGATGCCTGCAGCACCACGCCGACGCGGTCCCGCCAGGCGGGCGATGCCGACTCGGGATCGATCCCGAGCACGCGCACGTCGCCCTCGGTGCGGGAGCGGAACCCCTCCATGATCTCCACCGTCGTCGTCTTGCCGGCGCCATTGGGCCCGAGAAAGGCGAAGACCTCGCCGTAGCCGACGGTGAAATCGATGCCCTTGACCACCTGACGGTTGCCATAAAGCATGGTCAGTCCGGTGACGGCGATGACCGGGTCCCGTCGATCCGGTGAGGGAGCGCGGACCCCGATGGGTTTGGCATGAGCGGTCGGCATACCCACCACGGTACGGAAACGGGGAACGGGCGGCATCGTGCCCGGAACGGCTTTCCGCGTCCACCCGTGGTCGGAGCCGGTTCAGCCCCCGGGTTGATGCGCCGCGCTCGACCTCCTTCTAGCCTTAGGTGATGGAGCGAGGCGACCGGGCATGTCCAGAGGACTCCCTGCGCGGCGGCCTGCCCTGGTCGGAACGGGTGCCCCAGGCAGTCGGCCTGTTCGTCGTCTGCGTGGGCGTGGCCATTGCCGCACAGCGCCATCAGTTCATCCGGCCCAACCTCGACCTCCTGGTGATTGCCGCCATCACGGTGCCTTGGGTGCTGGACATGTTTGCCTGGCCCAAGTTCCTCCTGCGCGGGTGGCGATTCGAATACCCGGTCCTGGTTGTGTGGTCCGTTGTCGTGCTCGCCGGCGCCTACTGGCTGAGCATTTCGTTCCGGGAGTCATATGACTATTCGCCCTTCTTCGTCACCATCCTCATCGGCGAGATGGCCGCCACGGCGGGGCCGAAATTCGGCGCCGCGGTGTGGGCGGCGGGAGTGGCCGGCCTGATCGTGCTCACCACGGTCAACCACTTCTCCGGGATGGCCATCTGGGCCTTCGCCTTCACCATCGGGTGGATGGGTGGGACGGCGTACCGCACGCAGGTCAAGGTGGCGTACGAACTGGCGGAGGCCCAGTCCCGGTTGGCTGCGCAGGCGGTCGAAGACGAGCGGCATCGGCTCGCCCGCGATATCCACGATCTGATCGCCCACTCGCTGGCGGTCACCATGCTGCAGCTCTCGGGGGCCCGCCTCGCCCTCAAGGCGGGCGAGAGCGAAGAGGCTCTGGCCGCACTCGAAGATGCCGAAGCCGCCGGTCGCTCCGCCATGGCGGAGATCCATCGCACGGTGGGGCTGCTGGGTTCCCCGGGGACGGACAGCGCGCAGTACGCCACCCCGAGGGCGGCCGACCTGCCCCGCCTGGTGGCCGACTTCCGCCGGGCCGGGCTCGCGGTCGACTTCCAGCTGGACGGCGACCTGGACGCGGTGCCTCTGGCGACCGGCCTGGCGGCCTATCGCGTCGTGCAGGAGTCACTGGCCAACGCGGTCAAGCATGCCCCCGGAGCTCCGGTGCGCCTCTGGGTGAGCGTCACCAGCGAGGACATCCGGGTCAGTGTGGTGAACCCGGTG
The DNA here is from genome assembly GCA_035534235.1 of Acidimicrobiales bacterium. Classification (GTDB taxonomy): domain Bacteria; phylum Actinomycetota; class Acidimicrobiia; order Acidimicrobiales; family RAAP-2; genus Bog-473. Next base: position 21,390 of record DATLSH010000078.1, read on the forward strand.
GTGGCGGGCGCGGCGAGCGGGATGCCGGCGGGCGGGAACGGGCTGCGTGGCATGTCCGAGCGGGCCGAGCTCCTGGGCGGTGTGGCGGCGGCCGGGAACGGTGACGGCACCTGGAAGGTCGATGCCCGCCTCCCACTGAGCGCGCCGCCAGTGTGATCAGGGTCCTCCTGGTCGATGACCAACAGCTGATCCGCACCGGACTGCAGCGCATTTTGGCCCCCCGGGCCGGGTTCGAGATCGTCGGCGAATGCTCCGACGGATCGGAAGTGGAGGACGCCGTCATGACGCATCGTCCCGATCTGGTGATCATGGACGCCCGCATGAAGGATGTCGGAGGCGCCGAAGCGACGCGGCGGCTGCGCCTGCGACCCGACTCCCCGCCGGTGCTCATCCTGACCACATTCGACGATGACGAGGTGCTCTCAGCCTCGCTGCGCGCCGGCGCCTCGGGCTTCCAGCTCAAGGATGCGCCGGGTGAGGACCTGATCCGGGCCGCCAAGGTGGTCGCCGCAGGGGGAGCCTGGTTGGATCCCACGGTGACCGCCCGGGTGCTCGCCGCCTATCGCACCATGGCGTCGCCCAAGGCGAGCGGGCCGCGGGCCGAGACGCTGAGCCAACGCGAGCGGGAGGTCTTGGCGCTCATCGGGCGCGGCCTTTCCAACACCGAGGTGGCCGCAGAGCTCCACATCTCCGAAGTGACCGTGAAGAGCCATGTCGGGCATATCTTCACCAAGCTCAATCTGCGCGACCGGGCGGCCGCCATCGTGTTCGCCTTCGACAACGGGATCGTCGAGCCGCAGGCCTGACGCGTCACCGCGGGCCGCTGGCTACTCCGGCCGCAACTCGGTGAAGCCGGCGGCACTGAAATCACCATCGAAGGAGAGCACCTGGTGGACCCGCAGGGTTCTCATGGCGACGAAACTCGTGGCGTCGACGAACGAGTACTCGCGCTCGTCATGCTTGCGCAGCCACTCCAAGGCCCGCACTTCTACTTCCTCGCTCACCCGCAGGATCCCCACTCTGGGTGACCGCTCAAGGACGTTGAGGAAATCCACCGCTGCCTTGTGGCCGGCCCGTCGCCGTAAGTAGGTCCACGTCTCGCCCCGGACGTGGTTCGTGGTGGTCAGCTGGGAGTCCGCCCATTCCGAGAGCAGTTGCGTGGCCTGATCATGGTGAGCGTCGCGTTGATTGCGCAGCGCGACCCAGAACGAGGTGTCGACGAAGATCACCGATAGGCGACGTCGTCGACCGGTACGGGCTCGAAGGAATCGGCCCCGACCATAGCGGCCAACGGATCCTGGTCCAGGGGTGGCAGGGGCTGCAGGGCCAGGCGCACAAAACGACGTATGAGCGCTGCCTTCGACGTCCCCTCTTCGGCAGAGCGCCTGCTCAGAGCCTCATCGAGGTCGCTCTCCATCATGATCTGGAGGCGCCGCACGCCTCCATCTTACATCACTTCCTAAAATGACGTAACCTATCCTTCGGCAGCCTGCCGGCGACCGGTCCTAGGCCCGCGTGACCGCTCCCAGCTCCGCCCCGCTGACCAGGCGGGCGAACTTGGCCAGCGCGCCCGAGGTGTAGCGGGGCTCGAATGTCTTGAGTTGCGCCGCCCGGCGCTCCAGCTCGTCCCCCTCCACCAGGAGATCGACGGTGTGGGCGACCACGTCAATGACGATGCGGTCGCCGTCCTGCACCAGGGCGATCGGGCCGCCATCGACGGCTTCGGGAGCCACGTGGCCGATGCAGAACCCGTGGGTGCCGCCACTGAAGCGGCCGTCGGTGACCAGTGCGCAGTCACCGCCGCGGCCCGCCCCCTTCATGGCACCCGTGACCGCCAGCATCTCCCGCATGCCCGGCCCACCCTTGGGCCCCTCGTAGCGGATGACCACCACGGTGTTGGGCACGATCGATCCCGCCAGGATGGCGTCCATCGCCGCCGGCTCGCCGTCGAAGACGCGGGCTGGGCCGTCAAAGTGGCTCGTGTCGAGGCCGGCCACCTTGACCACGCTGCCCAGGGGGGCCAAGGTGCCCCGGAGGATGGCGATGCCACCGGAGACGTTGATCGGCTTGGTCAGGGGATGGATGACCTCGCCGTCCGGTGCCGGTGGGTCGAGCGCGGCCACGTTCTCGGCCACCGTCCTCCCGGTCACCGTCAGGCAGTCGCCGTGCAGCAGTCCGGCGTCAAGCAGCTCTCGCATCACCACCGGCACGCCGCCGATGCGGTCGACGTCGAACATGTGGTACTTGCCGTGGGGCTTGGTGTCGGCCAGGTGCGGTACCCGGGCCGCCACCTTGTTGAAGTCGTCCAGCTCAAGCTCCACCCGGGCCTCGTAGGCGATGGCCAGGAGGTGCAACACGGCATTGGTGGAGCCCCCCAGGGCCATCACCACGGCGATGGCGTTCTCGAACGCCTCCTTGGTCATGATGTGGCGCGGGCGGATCCCTTCCTGCAGCAGGCGGACCACGGCCAGGCCGGACTGGAAGGCGAAGTCGTCGCGCCTCCGATCCACGGCCGGTGGTGACGCGCTCCCGGGCAGCGACATGCCGAGCGCCTCACCGACCGAGGCCATGGTGTTGGCGGTGAACATGCCGGCACACGACCCCTCGGTGGGGCAGGCATTGCGCTCAATCAGGCTGAGCTCCTCGTCGCTCAGCGCGTCGACGGCGTGGGCGCCCACTGCCTCGAAGACGCTGACCACGTCCAGCGCCCGATCGCCCAGGCGCCCCGGGAGGATGGAGCCGCCGTAAAGAAAGACACTGGGCAGGTTGACCCGCGCCGCCGCCATGAGCATGCCGGGCAGGGACTTGTCGCACCCGGCGAAGGTGAGGAGCCCGTCGAATCGCTCGGCGTGCATGACGATCTCCACCGAGTCGGCGATCACCTCCCGGCTGACCAGCGAGGCGCGCATCCCCTCGTGGCCCATGGAGATGCCGTCGGAGACGGCGATGGTGACGAACTCGAAGGGGAACCCACCCGCGGCGCGCACACCTTCCTTGGACCGCTTGGCCAGGCGGTCCAGCGGCATGTTGCAGGGCGTCACCTCGTTCCAGCTGCTGGCCACGCCGATCTGGGGCTTGTCCCAGTCGGCGTCGGTCATCCCCACCGCCCGCAGCATGGCCCGGGCCGGTGCCCGCGTCGGCCCCTCGGTCACCTCAAAGCTGCGCGGCTTGACTCCCGGTCGCTCACCCACCTCGGCACTCATGGCCCCGCAGCTTAGGACCCGGACCTCCGGGCATCGCACAGGCAGTGGCCCAGCGCCGGAGCGCCCCTCGGCTAACTGGCCGGTCCCCGCAGGCGGCGCAGTTCGGCGGCCACCTCCTTGCCGTTGGCCTTGCCCGAGGTGGCCTTCATGACCGCCCCGGTGAACACACCGGTCAGCTTGTCGTCGCCCTGTACGTAGCGGGTCCACTCGCCGGGATGGGCGGCGATCACCTCGGCCACGGTGGCGGCCAGGGCATCAGCACCCAGGGCCTCATACCCCATCTCCTCGGCCACCGCCGACGGGTCTCCCCCGCCCCGGTCCAGCAGGGCGGCCAGCACCGCCTTGGACTGGGTGGCCGAGAGCCGGCCGCCCGATTCGAGCGCCAGCAGGGCGGCGAAGGAGTCGGCGGGAAGCACCAGACCAGCCCCGCTCTGGGCCGCCACCTCGTTGGCGGCGCGGGCCAGGGCCAGGGCCACCGGCGCCCCGGCGTCGACGGCGGCGGTGACCAGCGCGTCCAGGCCCAGGTCCACCACGGCCCGTATCTGCTCTCCTTCGGCCTCGCTGGCCGCGCCGCCGAGCGCGTCCACCAGGCCGGCCCGCCGGTCCGCCGGCATGGGACCCATGGCCGCCCGCACCCGGGCCTGCCAGTCCGCACTGGGCACCAGGGGCACCAGGTCGGGTTCCGGGAAGTAGCGGTAGTCGTTCGCCTCCTCCTTGGAGCGCATGGAGTCGGTCCGCCCGGCCGCCTCGTCCCAGTGCCGGGTCTCCTGCGCGACCTTCTCACCCGCCTCAATGAGGGCGATCTGCCGGGCCGCCTCGTACTCAATGCCCCGCCCGAGCGAGCGCAGTGAATTGAGGTTCTTGATTTCGCACCGGGTGCCCAGGGCGTCGCTGCCCGCCGGGCGCACCGACACGTTGGCGTCGACCCGCATCGACCCCTCCTCCATCCGCCCGTCGGACGCTCCGGTGGCCACCAGGATCCCCCTGAGCTCGGCTGCGTAGGCCCTGGCCTGGGCGGCGGAGCGGATGTCGGGCTCGCTCACGATCTCCACCAGCGGCACGCCGGAGCGGTTGTAGTCCACCAGGGCGTGGCGGGCCGAATGGATCCGGCCCCCGCCCCCCACATGGGTGAGCTTGCCCGTGTCCTCCTCCACGTGGGCCCGGGTGATGCCCACCCGGGTCCCGTCGGGGAGATTGAGCCACCCCCCTACATTGAGGGGCTGGTCGTACTGGCTGATCTGATAGTCCTTGGCCTGGTCCGGGTAGAAGTAGTTCTTGCGGGCGAACGTGGAGGGCCGGATGTCGCAGTGCAGCGCCGTCCCGATCCGCATGGCCAGCTCCACGGCGTGCTCGTTGAGCACCGGCAGGGAGCCGGGCAGGCCGAGGCACACCGGGCACACGTTGACGTTGGGCTCGTCGCCGAACGCGTTGCGGCACCCGCAGAACAACTTGGTCGCCGAGGCCAGCTCGCAGTGCACCTCCAGCCCGATGACCATCTCCCAGTTGGTCCCTGCCCCTGCGCTCACGCCGCCACACCCCCCTCCGGCGGTCCTCCGGGCGGCGCCGCCTCCTGAAGCACCCGGGCCACCCGGAACAGCAGCGCCTCCTCGAGCGCCGGGGCCAGCACCTGCACGCCCACGGGCAGGCCGTCGTCGCCGCCGCCGAAGGGCACCGAGATGGCGGGGTGACCGGCCAGGTTGGAGGGGATGGTGCAGATGTAGTTCATGTACATCGACAGGGGGTCGTCCACCTTGGCCCCCAGGGCGAACGCCGTGGTCGGCGCGGTGGCGCCGAGCAGCAGGTCGACAGAGCAGTAGGCGCGTTCGAAGGCCTGCATCACCAGGGTGCGTACCCGCTGGGCCTGCGCGTAGTAGGCGTCGTAGTAACCGGCCGAGAGCGCGTAGGTCCCCAGCATGATCCGGCGCTTGACCTCCGCCCCGAAACCGGCGGTGCGGGTGGCGGTGTTCATGGCCGCCGCGTCCTCGCCGTCGACCCGCAGTCCGTAGCGGACGCCGTCGTAGCGGGCCAGATTGGACGACGCCTCGGCCGGCGCAATGAGGTAGTAGGCCGACAACCCGTAGGCGAATTCGGGAATCCGGATCTCTTCGACCCGAGCGCCCGCCCCCGCCAGTGCTTCAGCGGCCTCGCCCACCCGCGCCGCCACGTCGGCCGCACAACCCTCAATGAGATCGGGGCAGACGCCGACCCGGACACCGTCGACTCCCCGCTCCAGCGCGTCGACGGTGGGCTCGGGAACGGAGCTGAGGGACGTGCTGTCGAGCGGGTCGTGGCCGGCCAGGACGTCGAAGAGCAGTGCGGCATCCTCCACGTCGGCGGCAAAGGGCCCGATCTGGTCGAGTGAGCTGGCGAACGCCACCAGCCCGTAGCGCGAGACGCGCCCGTAGGTCGGCTTCATTCCCACCACACCGCAGAGCGCGGCGGGCTGGCGGATCGATCCCCCGGTGTCCGAGCCCAGGCCGAGGGGCGTGAAGCCGGCGGCCACCGCGGCGGCCGTGCCCCCGCTGCTCCCGCCGGGGACCCGACCGGTGTCATGGGGGTTGCGCGTGGGGCCGAAGGCCGAGTTCTCCGTCGAGCTGCCCATGGCGAACTCATCCATGTTCGTCTTGCCCAGCGGAATGGCGCCGGCCCCCTGCAGCAGCCCCACCACGGTGGCGTCATAGGGAGGGCACCAGCCCTGGAGGATCTTCGAACCGCAGGTCGTGGGCGTCCCGCGGGTGCACAGGTTGTCCTTCAGGGCCAGGGCCACCCCGGCCAGCGGTCCCGGATCGCCGCCCCGGGCCACAATGGCATCCACCTCGTCCGCCCGGGCCAGGGCTTCATCACCCTGGACCGAGAGGAAGGCGTGCAGCACCCCGTCGCGGGCGGCCACCGCGTCAAGCGCGCCCTCGGTGGCCTCCCGGGCCGATCGCTCTCCGGCTCGCACGGCGGCGGCCAGGGCGCGGGCGCTGCTCATGGAGCCTCGCCTCCGATGCGCGGCACCCGGAACCGGTGGTCCTCCACCGAGGGCGCCGCGGCCAGGATTTCGGCGCGATCCAGACTGGGACGGGGCTCATCGGGGCGCAGGACGTTCTCCACCGCTATGGGCCGGGTCGACGGCTCAAGGTGGGCCAGGTCGAGTGCCGCCACGTCGGCCGCATGGTCGAGCACGGAGCGGAGCTGGGCAGTGAAGAGCTCGACTTCGTCGTCTCCCAGCTCCAGCCGGGCTAGGCGCGCCACATGGATCACGTCGTCACGGCTGAGCGTGACCGGGTTGGAGGTTGTGGGGCGGCCCGGATCTCCGGCGCCGTTCATGCCCCTGTCGATGCCAGGAGCCCGGAGACGAACTCGACGGTGCGGACCTCGATCTCGTCCTTGTCGTAGTCGAGTGTGGCCACATGGAAGCTACGGTCGAGCACGATGCGCTCCACCGGTCCTTTGACCCTCTCGACCAGCAGCTCGCTGGATCTCGGGTCGACCACGTGGTCCTGGGTGCTGGTGAAGATCAGGAGGGGGGAGGTGACCGCGCCCAGTCCCTCCTCCAGCTCGGCCGCGGCGGCAAACAATGACCGCACGGCCCGGAGTGGCAGCTCGGGGTAGGCCGACTCCACCGCTCCTTCCAGCGCGATGTCGGAGCCCACGCCCGGTGCCAACTCGTCACCCCCGTCGATCATGGCGTCAATGAAAGCCAGGGTGTCGGCGTCGGGCGGGGAGACCAGAGGGTTGACGAGGACGAGGGCGGCGATCTCGGGGTGGCGCTGGGCCAACCAGACCCCGAGTGAGCCGCCCATGGAGAGCCCGACCACCGCCACGGAGTCACAGCGGGCCGCCAGCTCCGTGTAGGCCGCCTCGGCCGCGTCGGACCAGTCCTTCCAACGGGTGGGTACCATGTCGGCCACCGTGGTCCCGTGACCGGGTAGGAGCGGCATCTCCACGGTGAAACCGGCGTCGGCCAGGGCCAGCGCCAGGCCGCGCATGGACTGGGGATTGCCGGTGAACCCGTGCAGGACAAGCGCGCCGCGTGCGTCGCCGGTCATTGAGTACGGCTCGGCGCCAGGAAGGATGGGAGCAGTCACGTCCCGGCATGCTACTGGTGAGGCGACTATCGTTCCGGCAGCCGGGAGCTCGGGGGACAGATCCCGAGCCCGGTCCCCGGGGTCATCACCCGCCGACGATTGAGGAGCACCGCGATGCCGCACCCGTTCTTGAGTGACGAATGGCTGGAAGAGGCCCGGAAGATCCGTGCCGAGTACGAGGGCAAGACTGCACCCATCGCCCACGAGGTGCGCATGAACCTGGTGGTCACCGGCGTCCCCTTCGGCGACATGGACATTGAGGCCCACATGGACACCACCACCGGCGAGCTCGTGCTCGACACGGGCCACATTCAAGACCACCACCTGAAGGTGACGGTCGACTACGAAACGGCCAAGGCCATCCTCGTCGAGGGCAACCCACAGGCCGGGATGCAGGCCTTCATGGCCGGCAAGGTCAAGGTCGAGGGGGACATGGCCAAGCTCATGGCACTCACCGCCGCGCCCGCCGCCGCCGACCCTCACGCGGCCGAAATGGCCAATCGCCTCAAGGAGATCACCGACTGAGGCACCCGGCCCCGCTCAACCGGGGACGGGTGAGGCAACCAGGTGAGGCAGCGGTGGCCTGAAGCGGAACTCGCCGAGACACTGTGGCCGCGGGGGCGATGGTGACAAGCACGGGCATCAGCGTCCGTTCATTGGCGAACAGGGCAGCCCGAGGCTTCCAGAACACCACCGTCGCCTGTCAATTGCCCAGAGGCGGTGGTGGGCCGGCCAGTGTCAGGACCGTGACCATTCACCTGGTCGCAGAGTGTCTTCGTTCCTTGCACAACGAACACGGCGGCGATTGGTCTTAGTGGTTTCTCCCAGCCGGCTTCATCCCGGCGCTCCGACTCTCCTCACTGGGTCATTCCGCATGTTTGACGAGGTGCCGGCGTTACCACCTGAAACAGCTCCAAATTTTGACAACGACGAGGGGATACTGGAATGCGGTGGACAGCTGCTTCGGCGCGGGCACCGCGGAGACTGGGCGGCCTTGTGGCCGTTGGCGCGCTCATCGGCGGCGTGTTCACGGCGTCGGCTGCCGTGCCGATGTCCATGGCATATGCCACCAACCAGTTCCCGACCTGCGCCGCTCCCCCGGCACAGGGAACCAGCATTGAAATGACAGTGGGCACGGTCGCCTGCCAGGAGCTGACGACCCACCTGCTGGGCAACGGCATCCCGGCGCCGTTCGAGTACTACGTCCCGCCCCAGTGCGCACCGCCGCCGGTTGGCGGTCCAAAGGACCATCACCGAGTCGCCGTGAGGTGCCCGACGATGTACCTACTTCACGGATTCGGCGGCAATTACACCGAGATGCTCGGTAGCCCCGGAACAACATCGTCAGCTTGGATCGCCTCTGAGGCGAGCCAACCTCCCGCCGGCTTTGAGGCCGCTCCGTGGAATTACCAGGACCCGAGCACGTGGATCAAGGCCCCGGCACTTCCCATGATCCTGGTGGCACCCCTCGGCCAGACGCTGCCGGGCGGCTACGGGCCCAGCCCCGGTCTCGACAGCTACTGGGTGAACTGGAATCCCCGTTACGCATTGGGCGGGGACGCTCAACGTTACGATACGCCGCCGCCCCAATTCGAGAGCTTCATCCTCGACGAACTGGTCCCCTTCGTCCAGAGCAACCTGCCGGCCGGCACCAGCCGTGATTACCGGGCCATCGCCGGGGTGTCCCTCGGCGGCTACGGATCCTTCGACCTCGGGCTGCAGCATCCGGACGCATGGAGCACCATGGAGGCGGTCTCCGGGGCGTTCAACTTCTTGTTCGCACCGGCTCCGGAGCCCGGCAAGGTGACGCTGCCTGTCGGCGTCCAGCCGCCGATCCCGGTCACCTACGAGCAATTGCCATCGGGGACGGGACCGGTGACGGGCGCTCCATTGCCATCGCAGGTAGGGACGTTCACGACCGCACTGGACGCGCTGGGAGACCCGGTGGCCGACCAGGCGTACTTCCGGGGCAACATGCCGCCAGACCTGGCCATGAATGCAAGGGCGTCGGCGTCGTCCGCGCAGTCGATCGGCATCAACTTCTTCTCCAACGACATGATCCCGATGCAGACGATCACCGGCGACACGGGGGCACTCAGCAACGACGTGAGCAGCGAGCCGTTCGAGAACATTGTGTTCCCGATGAACGTCGACATGGTGACGGCGTTTGCCGAAGAGGGTGTGACGAACACCTACGCCCTCCACCAGGGCAACCACCAGGACTCCTACCGCAACGCCTGGCTCCGCGGCCTTGAGGAGTATGCCTATGCCCGGCTGTTGCACGCCGGCGGCGGCGGCAACCCGCCCCCGGCACCGACGGTGTTCGACTATCGCAGCATCAACACCAACTTCTCAATCTGGGGGTGGCAGTTCCAGGTCGACCGCCAGCCGGTGGAATTCCTGAAGCTCACTTCGGTGAGCTGCCAGGGGCTCACGCTCCAAGGGACGGGAGTGGTGACTGTCGCGGTGCCGGAATCCTGCGCAACCGGCGTGGGCGGGAAGCCGGTCTTCACCGTGAACCTCGGGCCCTCACAGGCCACCAGCGATCCGGCCGGACTAGGGGCGAATCCGGCCTACGGACGCACGATCACCGTCACCCTCACTGCACTGCGGTAGGGGTAAGAACGACGCAACAACCATCTGCCCGGCACCCCAGCGTCGCGGCGGCGAGGTTTGAGTTGGCTGCTGAGTGATCCACCACTTCGGTGAATGGTTTGGGCAGCGTATGGGTGGGAACCCAAGGGATCAGTGACGCAGCCATTCTCGGATCGTCGGCACGCGCTTTCCGGCAACCACGGCACCGATGACGACAAGGATGCACACGATCGCGACAAGCCACATCGCCTGTACCCCGACTGCGTATGCAGGGATCACGATGGCCAGGACTATGGCGCCGACAATGAGCCGGTACACATTCATCCGCCAGGTGAACAGTCGACGCAACATTGCGGTTCAGTGTGCCATATGACGCACCATTGGATACCTGGGCGATCCCGTAAGAGCCGAGCTGTCCCACCGACCCGGCGACGGGGGCACCCTGGACGTGCGCAGCTGCCGTACTCAACGAGCCGTCGTGGAGTTCACCAGCAATGTCACTACCGTCCGCGACCGAGGAAGACAGGCTGTCGAGGGCCGAACCAAAATGCGAAATGGCATGGGCAGTGACCGGACCACGGCCGTGTGGGCACGCGCCCGACGGCAATGTGCGGGGGCAGGGGGTCCTACCAGTTCGCGATCTCGATTCGAGCTTCACCGAATCCATCCGTAAGTTCACGGAGCCTGTCGCCCTCATGGTTTCCGGGTGCGGGTCTTCGAGGAGAGACTCTCCGAGTCAATCGCCCTATTGGTTTTGCCCGCAATAGAGGGCGACGTAGCCCGCCGGACCATTGCCGCCTCCAATGGCCGATGGATTCTTCGACGAAATAGCCTTTTGCGCCTTGTCCACTGTGGCCGTGGCCTTGGCCTTGATCGACTTGGGCAATGACGACAATTTCGACGCGAGTTGGTTGATCTGTGCTTGATGAGCCGTGAGAACGGCGAGGACACCTGCCTGATCGGGGGCGTTCCCGACAGCCACGTAGATCGGAAGGAAAGTCGAGCAGAATGCGGTCGTCGTTCCTTTACCGAAGTACGTCGGCAACGGATTGCCGCTCCCATCGACCCCGCAGTAGGTGTCGACGGAACCACCGCTGGGGAGATTGTTGAGTGCGTTGGTGTTGTTGGAGGAGACGGCCGCCTCGGCGGCATTGATCAACGTCTTCACTGTCTGACCCAGCGCTCCGGATGGGGCGTTCTTCTTCATGACCGCCAGGTCGTGGGAGTGCTTCTTAATGACGGCCAGAAAGGCGGCATCGGAGTTGACGTTTGCGCTTGCTCGGTCGATTGAATCGTTCGCGCTGCAGAAGGTTGCCTTAACGGACTTACTGGAGTGTTCCGCCGCACCGGCAGTGCTGACTCCAATATTGGTACATGCCACGATTCCAGATGCCAAGACGGCCATCATCATCGCCGTCGATGCGAGGATCATTCTGCGCATTTCGGCCTGCTTTCTCTTCGCCCGATCTCAATTGGATTGCTTAACCCCAGCTATTCACGAGGCCGCATGAACTGAACGAGCCGCGTCCGCGGATATGCCCCCCGAGTAGGGGAAACTGTTGGTGTCTACGCAACAGGACCTCAAACCAGGAGGGCACTTCCAAAGTGAACGGTACCAGCA
>DATLSH010000079.1:0-75070 GCA_035534235.1 Acidimicrobiales bacterium
GGCCTCGTCGACCGAGCGCCCTTCCGCCTCGGCCCGACGGGTGGCGTCCAGAATGCGCCGGTAGTCCCGCGGCATCACCTTCACGAATTCCCTGACCTCCGTCTCCCACTGGGCCAGCAGCCGGGAGGCCACAGCCGATTCGGTCTCCCTCGCGTGCCGTTCCACCAGGCCATGGACCAGGAGCCCGTCTTCGGAGTCCAGGGGCTCCATGTCGACGAACTCCATGTTGACGCGCTGGCCGAAGTTGCGGGCCGGGTCGTACACGTAGGCGATGCCGCCCGACATTCCGGCGGCGAAATTGCGCCCGGTGGGGCCCAGGACCACCACCCGCCCTCCGGTCATGTACTCGCAACCGTGATCACCCACGCCCTCGACCACCGCCACCGCCCCCGAATTGCGCACGCAGAACCGCTCCCCCACCTGGCCCCGGATGAAGGCTTCGCCCCCGGTGGCCCCGTAGAGGATCACATTGCCGGCGATGATCTGCTCCTCGGCCGCGAAGGGCGAAGCCAGGGGCGGGCGCACCATCAGCCGCCCACCGGACAGTCCCTTCCCGAAGTAGTCGTTGGCGTCGCCCAGCAGGCGCATGGTCACGCCCCGGGGCAGGAAGGCCCCGAAGCTCTGGCCGGCCGAACCCGAGAACGTCAGCACAATGGTGTCGTCGGGCAACCCGGCCGCGCCGTATTTCCGGCTGATCTCCGAGCCCAGGAGCGTTCCGACCGTGCGGTCCACATTGGAGATGGGCATCTCCAGCGAGACCGGGGTGCCGTCGGCCAGGGCAGGGGCGCACGGGCCGAGGAACGCGTGGTCGAGAGCCTTCTCCAGTCCATGGTCCTGCGGGCGGGTCTGGTGGCGGGCCGTCCTCTCCGGCACGTCGGGCCGCGCCAGCACCGATGACAGGTCGAGCCCCGCCGCCTTCCAATGGGTCACCGCGGCGCCCACGTCGAGCAGGTCGACCCGCCCGACGGCCTCATCCAGTGAGCGCAGTCCCAGTGCCGCCAGATGCTCGCGCACCTCCTCGGCGATGTACTCGAAGAAGGTCACCACGAACTCGGGCTTGCCGTTGAACTTGGCCCGCAGTGCCGGGGTCTGGGTGGCGATGCCGACGGGGCACGTGTCCAGGTGGCAGACGCGCATCATGACGCAGCCGGAGACCACCAGCGGAGCCGTGGCGAAGCCGAACTCCTCGGCCCCGAGCAGGGCCCCGACGATGACGTCACGGCCGGTCTTGAGCTGGCCGTCAACCTGCACCACGATCCGATCGCGCAAGCCGTTGGCCAGCAGGGTCTGCTGAGTCTCGGCCAGGCCGATCTCCCAGGGTATGCCGGCGTGCTTCAGTGACGTCAGCGGGGCCGCACCGGTGCCCCCGTCGTGCCCCGAGATCAGCACCACGTCGGAGTGGGCCTTGGCCACCCCGGCCGCCACCGTGCCCACACCCACCTCAGCCACCAATTTCACATGGACGCGCGCGGCGGGGTTGGAGGACTTCAGATCGTGGATCAGCTGGGCGATGTCCTCAATTGAGTAGATGTCGTGATGCGGTGGCGGCGATATGAGCCCCACGCCCGGCGTCGAGTACCGGGTGCGGGCGATCCACGGGTAGACCTTCTTGCCCGGGAGTTGGCCTCCCTCGCCGGGCTTGGCTCCCTGGGAGATCTTGATCTGCAGGTCGTCGGCGTTGACGAGATACTCGCTCGTCACCCCGAAGCGACCGGAGGCCACCTGCTTCACGGCGCTCCGCCGGAGGTCGCCGTTGGCGTCGGGGACGAACCGGGACGCGTCCTCCCCGCCCTCCCCCGTGTTGGAACGCCCGCCGATCCGGTTCATGGCGATGGCCAGGTTCTCGTGGGCCTCGGCCGAGATCGATCCGTAGGACATGGCACCGGTGGAGAAGCGGGCCATGATGGACGAGATCGGCTCAACCTCGTCGATGGGGATCGGGCCCCCTGATGCAGGTTGCAACCGCATCAACCCCCGCAGGGTGGCCAGCTTCTCGGACTGGTCGTCGACCGCGGCCGTGTACTCCTTGAAGATCGAGTAGCGCTTCGACCGGGTGGCGTGCTGCAACTTGAACACCGTCTTGGGGTTGAAGAGGTGGTACTCGCCCTCGCGCCTCCAGGCGTACTCCCCGCCCACCTCAAGCTCGCGGTGCGCCCGTTCGGTCGGCCGGGCCTCATGGGCCAGGCGGTGGCGGGTGGCCACCTCGGCCGCCAGGACCGACAGCCCCACGCCGCCGATGCGGCTGGCCGTGCCGGTGAAGTACTCGTCGATCAACACCCGGTCGAGGCCGATGGCCTCGAAGACCTGGGCGCCGGTGTAGGAGGCCACCGTCGAGATCCCCATCTTCGACATGACCTTGAGCACACCCTTGCACGATGCCTTCATGTAGTTGCGCCGGGCCTGGCGGGGCGACACGCCCTCCAACAGGCCCTCGGAGATCATGTCGTCGATGGAGTCGAGCGCCAGGTAGGGATTGACGGCCGCCGCCCCGTACCCGATGAGCAGGGCCATGTGGTGCACCTCGCGGGCGTCACCGGTCTCAATGACCAGCCCGACCCGGGTGCGCGTCTTCTCCCGGACCAGGTGGTGATGGACGGCCGAGGTCAGCAGCAGCGACGGGATGGGGGCACTGGTGGCGGTGGAGTTGCGGTCCGAGAGCACGATCAGGTTGGCCCCACCGGCGATGGCCCCTGACACCTGGCGCCGCACATCCTCCAGGGCCCGGGCCAGGGCCTCGCCACCGGCGGCGGTCGGCCGTCCGGCCTCCCCCGCCTCTCCGACCTCGAACAGCCCGTCGATGGCGAACGCCTTGAAGCCCGGTGTCTCCCCGTGCTCGTTGACGTACATGAGCTTGGCCAGGTCGTCGCGGTCGATGACCGGCAGGGGCAGGAGGATCTGCCGACAGGATGCCGGACCGGCCTCAAGCAGGTTGCATTCGGGGCCGACGGTAGCCGACAGGGAAGTCACCAGCTCCTCCCGGATGGCGTCGAGGGGTGGGTTGGTCACCTGGGCGAAGAGCTGAGTGAAGTAGTCGTACAGGAGCCGGGAGCGATCCGACAGCACGGCGATGGCGGCATCGGACCCCATGGAGCCCAGCGGCTCCCCCCCGGTGCGGGCCATGGGGGCCAGAATGACCCGCAACTCCTCGGTGGTGTAGCCGAAGAGGCGTTGCTGGTTCACCACCCGACCGTGCTGGGGGGTGAGCATGGCTCGGGGCGGCAGCTCGTCAAGGCGGATCTGGTCCGCCGCCAGCCACTCGTCGTAGGGCTGCTCGGCCGCCAGCGCGGACTTGATCTCCTCGTCCTCGACCAGGCGCCCCTGCGCGGTGTCGACCAGGAACATCCGGCCGGGTTGCAACCGGCCCTTGCGGATGACGCGCTCGGGGGCGATGTCGAGCACGCCCACCTCGCTGGCCAGCACCACCAGGCCGTCGTCGGTCACCCAGTAGCGGGCGGGGCGCAGGCCGTTGCGGTCGAGCACCGCTCCGACCACGGTCCCGTCGGTGAAGCAGACGGCAGCCGGACCGTCCCACGGCTCCATCAGGCTGGCGTGGTAGCGGTAAAAGGAGCGGCGCCCGTGGTCCATGGTGCCGTGGTTCTCCCACGCTTCGGGGATCATCATGAGGACGGCATGGGGAAGGGAGCGCCCACCCAGGTGCAACAGTTCCAGCACCTCGTCGAAGCTGGCCGAGTCGCTGGCACCGGGGGTGCAGATCGGGTAGATGCGCGCCAGGTCGCCCTCAATCAGGGGGGTGGCCAGCAGGGCCTCGCGGGCCCGCATCCAGTTCCGGTTGCCGGCCAGTGTGTTGATCTCCCCGTTGTGCGCCAGGTAGCGGTAGGGGTGGGCCAGCGGCCAGCTGGGGAAGGTGTTGGTGGAGAAGCGTGAGTGGACCAGGGCCAGGCCCGACTCGAAGGTCGGGTCCCGCAGGTCGGGGAAGAACTGGCGCAGCTGCTCGGAGGTCAGCATGCCCTTGTAGACGATCGTCCGGGCCGACAGGGAGGGGAAGTAGAGCCCGTCGACGGCGTGCTCGGCCCGCTTGCGCAGGACGAAGGCCCGGCGTTCCAGGGCCATGACGTCCCCGGCCGCCCCCGCCTCGCCCGCCGGTGCCACGAAGACCTGCTCAATGGCCGGCATAGCACCGAGAGCCGTCTCGCCCAGCCCGGCGGGTTCGGTCGGGACGACGCGCCAGCCCAGCACGCACAGACCCTCCTCGGCGGCCAGCTGCCCCACCTTGTGCTTCGCCTTGGCGGCATCGTCACCGTCGCGGGGCAGGAAGACCAGGCCCGCCGCGTATCCACCGGCGCCGGGCAGGCTGAAACCGGCCGCCGCGGCCGCACCCATCAGGAACCGGTGTGGGACCTGCACGAGGATGCCGGCACCGTCGCCCGTCTCCACCTCGGCACCCGAGGCACCTCTGTGCGCCAGTCGCTCCAGGACGGACAGGCCGCGATCGACAATGTCGTGGTCGGCCCGACCATGGAGATCGGCCACCATGCCGACGCCGCAGGCATCGTGTTCGAAGGCCGGATCGTAGAGGCCTGTCGCCATCGGCGTCCTTCCAGAAGTGGTGGGAGAATGAACGTCAACCGGGACGGCGCTGGCCCAGAAGTGGAAAGAACAGGATACACGATCGCTCTCCTAGGCTGAGCACAATGGCAGTTCGGGTGCACATTGTGGGAGGCGGAATCATCGGCCTCTCCTGCGCCTGGCAGCTGGCCCGCCACGGCCACGGCGTGACGGTGGTCGCCCCGGATCCGGGCCGCGGCGGGGCCGCCTGGGTGGCCGCCGGCATGCTGGCCCCGGTCACCGAGGCGCAGTTCGGGGAGAAAGGGCTCACCGCGCTTCTCCTGGAAGCGGCCGGGCTCTGGAAGAAGTTCGCCGCCGCGCTGGAGGAGGATGCGGGCCAGGCCATCGGCCATGACGAGTCCGGCACCCTCACGGTCGCGCTGAATTCATCTGACCGCGTCGCCCTCGATGATCTCCTGGCCTACCAGCACTCCCTAGGCCTTGCCGCGCATCGGCGTACGGCGTCGGAGTGCCGCGCCCTCGTACCGGGACTGACCCCGGCCGTACGGGGCGGGATAGAAGTGCCCGGTGACCACCAGGTGGACAACCGCGCCGTCCTGGCCGCACTCATCGGGGCCTGCCGGAGCAGGGGCGTCACATTCGTGAATGGTTCGGTGGCTGCGCTCCATCCCGGTCCCGAGTTGGCCCTTGGGGATGGCCGCCGCCTCCGGGCCGACCACGTCCTCCTGGCGGCCGGCGTCGGCTTGCCCTCCATCGCCGGTCTCTCCGAGGCCGGACTGCCCGCCGTCCGCCCGGTCAAGGGGCACATCCTGCGTCTGGGGCCGCTGGGCGGTGGACCCGCCCGGGCCGCACTTCCCCGCACCTTGCGCGGCCTTGTCCGCGGGCACTCCATCTACCTGGTACCCCGCAGGGACGGCTCCGTGGTGGTCGGGGCCACCGTCGAAGAGCGCGGCCAAGCGACGTCCGTGCAGGCGGGTGCGGTGCACGAATTGCTGTGTGACGCCCGGACCGTCTTCCCGGGCGTGGACGAGCTGGAGCTCCTCGAAGCCGTGGCCGGCCTGCGCCCGGCCACGATGGACAACACCCCGTGCATCGGGTGGACCCGGCTGGAACAGGTGGCGGTGGCGACCGGCCACTTCCGCAACGGCTACCTCCTGGCCCCGCTGACGGCGGCCGCGGTGACGGACCTCTTCGGCCGACGACCTGTCACGCCGCTGGTGGGCGCCCTGGCTCCCGCATGAGGGGCGTGACGTTGACGGTCAACGGCGATGCTCTGCGCGTGGCGGCCGGGAGCACCATCGCCGACGTGGTGGCCGGCCTGGCCGGTGCCGATCCCAAGGGGATCGCCGTCGCCGTGGATCGCAGCGTGATCCCCCGCTCCGAGTGGCACACCACACCGGCCGTGCCCGGCACGCTTATTGAGGTGGTCACCGCGGCCGCCGGTGGTTGAGGCCCGTTGCCCCTTGGTGTCGCCGGTGCCAGAATGCCGCCCGTGAGTGAACTGCCGCGTTCCGGGTCGACCGCCTTCGTCCTGGCCGGAGGAGGCGCCAAGGGCTCATTCGAGGTGGGGGCCCTGCAGTACCTGATCGGCGAGGAGGGAATCACCCCCGATATCGTCACCGCCGCCTCGGCGGGAGCCCTGGCGGCATCGGTACTGGCCCAAGCCCGCACGCTGGGCGAATTCGTCCAGCGAGTCCAGGAGATTGAGGATGACATCCTGGCCATGACCCGGACCGACCTCGTCTTCGGCCAGCAAGCGTGGCTCCAGGCCCTCCAGGGGACCGAGCTCGGTAACTCCATCGCCTCGGCCCTCACCGAGGGCACGCGTCCGCCGTTTCCGCTCGGCGAGACCCGCAGCCGATCGGAGGCCACCGGTGGCCGGCGGCGGGTCATGCGCCGGGCCCGACGCCGCCGCCGGCGCCGGATGTTCCGGCTCCTTCTCGGAGCCGGTTTCCGTCTGCCCAAGGCACGCCGCAAGCTCCGCACGAGCGGGAGCTCGGCTCTGAACCTCCAGCCGCTGGCCGATGCCCTGCGCCAGGGCGGTCCGAGCGGCATCGGCCCCATCGACCAGTCCCTGATCAACCGACCGGGCCTCCAACTCCGGCTGGCCGTCACCGCGCTGCGAGCCGGAGTCCTGCGCTACGTGACCGAGGACGGGACAATTGTCGAAGACGACGCGCTGACCCCGGCCCTCGGATCGGCGTCCGGTCCGGTGGACCTGGTCGACGGGGCCGTGGCATCGGCGAGCGTGCCTCTGGTCTTCCCGCCCCACCCGATGGCCGACGATGACTACGTCGACGGGGGTGTCCTGCAGATCATCCCCGTGCACGCCGCGGTCCAGCTCGGAGCGACCCGGATCATCGCGGTGGCCGCCATCCCGCTGGCGCTGGCCCGTGACGAGCACGACTACACCACCGCCACCGCCCCCCACATCGGACTGAGGGCGATGGGGATGATCGGGCTGGCCCATCGCCAACGCGACAATCTGGCGGCCGCCCTCCCGCCCGGCACCACCCTGACCACCATCGACCCCGTTGTCGACATCGTCGGGCTCTTCGAGATTGAGCCCGGACTGCTGCGCATCAACATGGACTACGGCTGGCTGCGGGCCGCCGATGTCATGGCCGTCGGCGACGCGGCCATAGTGGCCGAAGTGGCCGCCCAGACCCACATGCTGGTGGCGGCCCGGTTCGAGGCCTGGAAGCTGGAAGAAACACTCTGGGCCCAGAAGGTCTCTGCCGGCAGCGGGGAGGCTGGGACCCTCGCCATGGTGCGTGAGCGCAAGGAGCAGATCCGGCTGGCGGTCGAACAGCGCAAGCAATTGGGTTTCCCCGTCCCCGCAGAGTGCGCGAGCTGGTGGTCCGAATTCGAGGTCCATGCCGGGACGCGACCGCCCCACCTCCCCTCCGGCCCCACCGACCGGGGCTGACCGCTTTCCGGGCCCCGGACTGCAGGGGGCGGGGCGAAACCCTAGGCCGAGGGCGCCGCCTCTTCGGGCGCCGCCGCCAGGGCCTGCGGATCGGGAGCGCCACTCCCCACCTCGGCCTTGAGCGCGGCCAGTTCCTTGTCGACCGCGGCATCGGTTCCCACCTGGTCCAGCTCCTTCTGAATATCGTCTCCCCCGCCGCCGACGTCCTCTAGGACGCCCGACTCCAGGAGCTCGTCGAGCGCGCCCGAGCGCGCCTGCATGGTGGCGATCTTGTCCTGGGCCCGCTGGAGCGCCGCTCCGGAGTCGTTGAAGGACTTGGATATCCCCGCCGTGCTCTCGTCGACCGAGCTGATGGCCTTGGCCGCGGTGTACTGGGCCTTCAGGGTCTCTTTCTGGGTGCGGAAGTCGTTGACGCGCTTCTGGAGCACCGAGAGCGTCTGGGTGAGCTTGCCCTCCTCCTCGGTGAGCTGGGCGCGCTGGGGCTCCATCTGGTCGATCTGCTGCTGGGCCGCCGCCTTGCGGCTGAGGGCCTCCTTGGCCAGGTCCTCCTTGCCCTGTCCCAGCGCAGCCTTGGCCTGATCCTGCAGGTGGTCGATCGTGTGTTGGAACTGCTGTTCCTGCAGTTCGATGTTCTTCCGTGATCCGGCGATGTCGACCAGGGCCCGACGCACCTGGGTGATCTGCTCCAGCATCTTCTGGTACGAGAGATCAAGCATCTCGTCAGGCTTCTCTGCTGCGTCGAGCGCCTTATTCGTCTTGGCCTGCGCTATGTCGTGCGCTCGCTGGAAGATGCCCATGTTCCCTCCCTGGGGATCGTTGCGTGTCCTCAGGATAGAACGTCCGGCCACGCAGTGGGCTCGGGCCGGGTCACCCTCCGGCGGGGACGAGTTGCCGCCGGCTTGCCCCTCGGTCGCCCCCGAGGTAACAGGCGCCGCCGGCCGG
This sequence comes from Acidimicrobiales bacterium, assembly GCA_035534235.1. Taxonomy (GTDB): domain Bacteria; phylum Actinomycetota; class Acidimicrobiia; order Acidimicrobiales; family RAAP-2; genus Bog-473. Next base: position 8,399 of record DATLSH010000079.1, read on the forward strand.
AGCAGCGGCCGTGGCCTGTACGGGGGTCTGAGCAAGTTGACCAGGAAGGCCCGATGATCTGCGCTTATGGTCCGATTCCGGCGGCATTTCAGGCACCCGGCTTCTCTCGAACATGGGAATGGGGGGAGCCTGGCTGGGCGGCTCACCACCGCAAAGTGCACCGTCGCTTCGCATGGTCCATGCATATGCCCCGGGCACGTGCCAATATCTCTCTGTCGAGGTGAGAAGTCTCGACCTAATCGGGATCAGGAGGCAACGATGAGCGACACTTCGCAAGGCGAAGGATGGTGGCAGGCGTCGGACGGCAAGTGGTACGCACCGGAGCAGCAGTCGAGTAGCCCGGCGTCCACGCCGTCACCCGCAGGAGGATCGTCCGGATCGGGCTTAGGACCATTTGCCTTCGACCTCAAGCGGCTGTCAAAGGAAGAGCAGATCACCGGAGGGGCCTCCCTGGTGCTCTTCATTCTACTCTTCCTTCCGTGGTACACGGCCAGCGTCTCGGTGTACTCGTATTCAGCGAACGGCCTGCATCACTTCTGGATGTACTTCGTCCTTCTCATCTGCCTGGCCATCCTGGCCTACCTCGTGGCCATTGCCGGCTTCGGTAAGGTGCCGATCAATCTCCCCATGCCCAAAGAGCGCCTCTTGCTCATTGCTACGGGCGTGAACGCTGTGCTCACCATCCTGGCCTTCCTGTTCAAGCCCAGTGGTGGTGGTGTCGTCAGCGTCTCGTGGGGCATCGGTGCGTACCTCGGCCTCATTGCCGCCCTTGTGGCCGCAGCCCCGTCGGCCATCCCGGCGATTAAGGCCCGCGGCAACTGAACCAACTCACTCGCCGTCAATTGCCCATCGCTCCTACAATCATGGGAGCGCTGGGCTTGACGCGGGGCCGGGCCAGCATCATGACGCAATCATGAATCGCGGAGAATCTTTCGACAGCCGACACGTCAAAATGGACCGCAATGGCGTTCTCTATTTCCGTGGCTTTTCTTGGATACATCCCTACGTCAAGACGCCATGCCAATCGCGATACCCATCTCCCCGGTGACCAGACACCGTCAAGGAACACAAGGTATCCATCTGACTTGAGGACACGGTGAACCTCGGAGAGAGTCTTCTCCCACCTCTCTCCATCGAGATGGTGGGAGACATCCTTCAATAGGACGGCATCAGCGAAGCCATCGGGAAATGGCAGATCTGACGCGTCCCCGACGGCGCGTTCAGTTCCTGCTCCGACCTGGCCGAAATGCACCGCTCGCTCATCGGGATCGATGCTGACATAGGACCAAGCGTCGGGCCACAGGGACCTGCTGCGTCCGGTTCCCCCGCCCACATCCACCACGGTGCCCGTTGGGCGTTCCTGCACCGCGAGTGCGGTGTAGGGGGCCAGCCTCTCTTCGAGGCGATTCCCACCCAACATGCGCCGTTGCAGTCGGTAGACCCTCGGATGCGACAGGAATCGGGAGATCACATTTCGGATCGCCATGGATTAGGGATATCCCGGGCATTCTGCGACCTGGAGCATAGGAACCTCACGCTACCGCGCACCCTCCGCCCCGATGAAGGGTCGTCCACTTCGCACCGTTGAACGATGCACCTTCCGCCAAGGCACTGGGGAGGCGGCCAGGCTCCCGGTGCGCCCTCAGCGTGGCGTGAACAAGAAGTTGTGCACGTGGCGTCGGGCGTAAAGGAGGAAATTGGTGGCGTAGCCGTGCTGGGCCGCCCGGACCGAAATGGACCTCGCACCTGGGCGATCGAACTCCTCCATCGGATGCCATCGGCGCCTCTGCAGGAACTTCCCGTGGTACGAGTGGTCACCGAGAAACTCAACGATCATGTCCAGGTGCCCCTCGTTGTGGGAGCGTTCCTCAACTTCGACCAGCAACGCGGGCCGTTGGGTTGAGAGGAGTTCCACCGCCCCCTGCAACACCGCGAACTCGTGGCCCTCCACGTCAATCTTGACGAACCCGACGTCACCCAGATCGAAGTCGTCCAGCCGCCTGGTTGTGACCGGCTGCATTCTCCCGACATCTTCCGGCTGCCAACTTGATTCTATGGAGGCGCGACCCTCCGTACCCATTCCTCCCGGGGGTATCCACAGGTTTGCTTCGCCCGAACGTTCTCCCAGCGCTACGGGGTGCAGCTGCACATTGGACGGCAAGACGCCTGCGAGGCTGGCCACGAGTTCGGCATTCGGTTCGAAGGCGTCCACTCTAGGAACTCGCCTGGCCAACCACCACGACCAAGGGCCCCACCAGACACCCACATCGACGGCACCCCGATGCTTCGGGACAAATTCATCGAGCCTTCCCAGTTCTGGCTCGAAGAATCGGTACTGCCAAGCGATGAGAGGAACGAAGAGGCGGGGTGGCATCCAGCTCACCATGTGCGAAGCGATTGCCACGGGTTATCCGCTCCTCTTGAGACGTGAGGGCACGGTGTCTGGCGTCGCCAGCCCCTCCCTCCCGCCCGGACGGTCCTGGCTTCCTGTGAGTGCTTCTGCGGCCACAGCTTCCCAAGCATCGACCACCCGGCCCCACTCGAACTCGCCGGCGCGTTGCCGGGCTCGTGCCCCCATCCGTTTCCGGCGCCCGGCATCGCCCGCCAGCGCAATCCAGGCTGCCGACAGGGCCGACGTGAGCTCGCCCTCCCTAGCGTGGACGAGAACTCCGCTTACTCCGTCGAGGACGGCGTCACGGACTCCGGGTGCATCGACGGCCAAGGTGGGCGTACCGGCTGCGGCCGCCTCCAGGATCACCACCCCCCACCCTTCGTGATGTGACCCGTGGACCAGGAGCCATGCTTCAGCGAGTAAGCGATCCCTTTCCGCATTGCCGATGTGACCCAACATCTCGGCACCCGGCAACCCCTCGGCCAGACCGCGCAAGTCGGTGAGCTCCGGCCCGTCACCAATGATGGCGAAGCGCCCCCCGACCACAGGCTGCACCGAACGCCATGCTTCCAGGAGCAAGGCGACACGCTTGTGCGGAACCAAGCGGGAGAGTGCCACAAAGAGCGGTTCCGACGACTCTGTGCCAATGGGTCCGGAGGGGACATCAATCCCGTTCTCCACTACCCGGATCCTCCGTTGTTCGACGCCGATCCCCTCCAACGCGTCGGCCGTCGACTGAGAGACGGCCACGAAGAGGCGGTTCCGGTAGACGAGTGGGATGAGGAAGCGCTCGACTGCGCTGGCGACGGCCGCCACCAGGGGGGGGAACCGTGTGCGCCATTGATCTGAATGGATGTGATGAACCAGGCACACCGAGGGCCGGCGTCGCCAGAGGGGAGAGAAGAACGGCACACCGTTCTCCACATCAACGACGAGGTCGAAATGGCGGAGCCGGGTGGCGCAGATCAGGGGCGCCCGAAGGTACTGCGTGAAGGTGCCACCTGCCCGGTGAACGGGGTACGGGCGAGCACCCACCGGTCCACCGCACACCAGGGCCACCTCGTGGCCACGCGCTTGCAGCTCCCTCAAGAGCCGATCGACAAGGACTTCACTTCCCCCGGCCAGCGGGTGCGCCAGATCGCGCCAACTCACGGCGAGGATGCGCATGGAATCAACCATCCGGTCGGGCCCTGGGGCCACCGAGCAGGCTCACGCCGAGGGCACCCACGGCAAGTCCGGCCAGCGCCTGGGAGGTGTAGCTCCCGGTCCCGATCCACGGGCCGGCAAGGTAAGCCGGATTGATGGCAATGGTGACCCCGGCCAGCAACGCTCCCCCGAAGGCCGTCCAGGCGAGCCACGAGTGACGTGGGGAGAAGATCCTCCCCAGGACGATCAGAGGTGGTACTGCGAGCGCCACCGGTCCGGCAATGAGAAACACGGTCGCGCCCAGGAACACCGCCCAAGACAGCCCACGAAGCACCGACATGGGTGGGGCCGACCGGGCGCTGCCCTCCACTGCCTCACCCGTGTCCACCAATCCACGTGACGGCGCGGCTTCCATCGCCACGGCTTCGCCAAGATGGCGCCGCCGGAGAGTGAGCAGTGACCAGACAGCGAGCACCAGGGCCAGCACGCCTCCCACGCCGAGTACCAGGCGGAACGGCTCCTCCGGGGTGAAGTGCATGTCGACGACCTGGGGCTGTGAGCTGGCCGGAAGGATCCAGCCCTGCTGCCAACCCTCGAGGCGGACGGCGTGAAGTCTCCGTCCGTTCACCATCGCCATCCATCCGGAGCTGAAATTCTGATGAACGTTCACTATTGCAGCCGGTCCCGCCGATGCGGTGACGGTGCGATCTTCGGCTCCCCATCGCACAACGGTGACACTACGTGGGGGACCCAACTGTTGCAGAGGTGTCCCGATGAGGAGGAGGCTGGTGATCTTGAAGCTCCCGGAGTCATCGCCGGCGGTGAAGGTGTGCGTGCCCGGCAGCAGGGTGAGGGCTCTCCCGCCCGGGCAAGGAGTCATGGACATCGGCCTCAGTGCATAGAAGTCCCCCATGGTTCCGCTGACGGCTGTCGGGTAGTGCACGCCATCCATCGTCACGGTCGGGCCGGAACCGCAGGGCAACACGAATGGAGCCTTCAACTCTGCCTCCGAAGTGAGGGGCTGGGCTGGAGACGGGAACTCCCGGGCATAGAGGAAGGGTGAGATTCGGGGGGTGGCCTCTCCACCCACCAAGAACGTGGCCGCACGGGGCACAGTGAAGGTCCTGGACATGTTGACCTGGTCGTCGGGAGTCTTGAAGAAGGCGAGCTGGTTGGGCATGGGAGAGGTGAAGAGATAGGTGGGAGTGATGTGCGCGCTGGAACTCCCGTCATCGGGGACCTTCCAACTCTGGGCCACCGTGAGCCCGGGAATGAGAATGTGTGAGATCGCCGGTCCCGTGACGAATTCGGTCTTGGGTTCCTTAAGGCCGACCAACGTGATCCGCAAACGGCGAGTTTCGCCCACGGGGGTGGGAACTGATTGAGGCCGGGCCTCGGATGCCAGCATGGACGTGACCTGTCCGCGATCGGTGGAGATCCTCACTTTCGTGATGTCGGTCTGCATCGGCTCGGTCGGTCCGGGCGTGATGGTGACCTCGTGAAGTCGCAATGGGTGCAGGAATCGGATCTCAATCCAAGGGCTTCGGTCGGTCGGGCTGGCTTGCCACATGGAGCCCACGGTTCCCGGCAGGAGTGCGGCGAGCGGCTGAAGCCCCGGTACACTCGTGAAGAGCGGGCCGTAGGACGATGCAGCCACCGAGCTTACGCCCGTCAGCGAGCTCACTGTCTCGTGCCGGGTGCCGGGGACGACGATCCATTGCTTGGGTTGTCCGAGAGTACCCGCCGCGGTTTCTCCGGGCGAGAGCAGATACGAGACGTTGTCATACAGGCTCGTGTAGGTAGTGGCTCGACGCTGCTGGGTATCGGAAACGACCCATGTCGTGTTCTTGAATGTCGGACCCAGCTCGTCACCGCTCAAGGTCACCGCAAGGTGCGGGAACTCCCCCGAGTCAGCCAGCGCGAGCATCGCCTGTGGGCCACCGGAGAGCCTGATGCCATCGGACAGTGGGTACGTGGTCACCAATGCCTCTCCCTCCCTGGCGGGGAGAACTCGGTAGATCTCCAACGACCGGATGGCGGAAGTGACTCCGTGCGGATCGTAGAGGCTCACGGTACCGGGTCCCGAATCCGAATGGCCGACCACCGGCCCGAAGCGAGCCACCCGGTCCACGCCGGGCTCGTTGGCCAGCACAAGGCGGATGGCGGCCGGTGGTGGGCTGCCCGTGGTGGCCGAACTGACGTCGTTCTCCACCAACAGGTAGCGCACGCCCGCCCGGGCCAGATAGGGGGCCAACCCACTCTCGGGTTGTCCGCTGGCCAAGACCCGGTCGATGGAATCGAGGAACTGGGTGTTGCCGACGGAGCCCAGAGGCGCGATGGCGCGATTCGCCCAGGGAACGGACGCCAATGGCTGAATAGGCTGGTCGAGAGGGTTGCCCCAGCTGAGGTCGGCGAAGGCGTTCCCCGGAATGAGCAGGGTAGTGGACATCCCACCCCGGGTATTGAGCCAGTCGACGGCCTGGTGCCAATAGGCGGGGATAGCGACGAAGGACCCTTCCGGGTAGATCTGGCCAGTCAAGGCCGGTCCGGCGACCAAGGCCACCGTGGCGGCGGTGACAGCGAAGAGCCCCACCTGTAGGGGCCTCCTTCCCAGCCGTTTCGACCTGACCAGGGCGATGGCACTGTGCTCCACGGCGTGCACGAACCCCAAGACCAGCGCCAACGTGATCACCGGTTGAAATTTCGCGATGTTGCGAAATACCGCCAACGGACCGTCGAGCGCCGCGTGGACGGTTACCGCGAGCGGGCCACCGAAAGGGCCCCAGTAGCCCGAGCACACCACACCCACACCGAGGAGCACCGCAGTCGCCAGGAGATTCCGCTGAGGCATCTCTCGACGAGCGAGACCGTAGAGTCCGGTCGCGGCGATCAGGGCAGAGGCCACAATGACGGCCGGATTTGACTCAATCATGAGCCCGGCCGTGGTCCAGGTCGGAGCGAGACTAAAGGACGTCCAGATCCCTGCGCCTCTCAGTACCTCGGCGATGCTCGATGTCGCCGTAGTTGTATTCGCCGTCTCCGTGTACGGGACCGCGTTGAACCAGTACTTCGCCTGGAACAGCAGCGGCAGGACAAACCATGCGGTGGCAAGGCCGACGGATATCAACCAGAGGACGAAGAGCCTGGCCTGTCTGCGTACGGGTCTCCTGGTGGCGAACCAGAGCACGGGCAGAACGAGAACGGCAGCGACTTCTGTCGCGTTGATGCCCCCCATGAGTAGCACGGCAAGCCCCGATCGTGCCGCACCCGCCCCAGGAGTCAACCGACCTTGCTCCACCCGGACGAGGGGGAGGATGACCCAGGGAAGCAAGACGGCCGGAATGACGTAGGCGGTATCGTGAATCTGCACCAGGAGGAAAGGCGAGAGTGCGTAGGCCGCTCCCCCGGCCAGGCGCGACCATCGACCACCGATTCTCATGGCTTCTGCCAGGAACACTGTTCCCCACGTGGCCACGATCAGGAGCAATCCCAACCACAGCCGCTGAATGATCCATTCGGGTAGATGTGCCGACGAACCGAGCCAGTAGAAGGGGCCCAGGGGGAAAAGATAGCCATAGGCTTGATTCGGTACCGACCCGAAATTGACGTTCGGGTCCCACAAGTGGGTTGCGTCGGACAAGAAGCGGCCAGGATCGATGCTGAGATCCAGTTTGGTATCGCGGACGATTCGGCCGGGACGCTGCAGGAACGCAACCACCACCAAACATATGGTGAGGAGAGATTCGGGAAAGCGACCCGGAAGCACCGGGATTGCGTGGCGAGCTTTCACCCGATGTTTTCCCCGACCGCTGGCGGTCGGGGAGTCCCCTTCGGACGGAGTGCCGGCAGTGAAGGTCGAGCCCATGCGCGGAGTCTCAGGAACCCGAAGGCGGCACACGGCGAGTCACCAGCCTGCCACTGAAGGTCACCTTTGCCGCTCGGTCCGCTCTCATCGCAATGTGGAACTTAGGACGTTTCGTGCCCCCACAGCACTGGCCTCCCTACGGGCAGGATTGATATCGTCCTTCGTTCCGCACTTTCCCGCCGACAATTCTGATTGGGGCCCCATGCACAGGTTCGGCGAATGCAGCCAGGTGGCCGACGGTAGATTCATGGGACGACCTGCATGCACGTAGGGAGCTCGCTCCATCAGCTGAGCTCCGAGTGGGACGAGCTGGCAGAACTCGACCCTATGTGGGCGATCATCTCGGATCGCGACAAGAAGCATGCGCGTTGGGACCTTCACGAATTTCTGGAGAGCGGCCGCACCGAAGTAGCCCGAGCCCTTGAAACAATCCGGGCCACCGGACTTTCCCTCGGCACGGGGTCGGCGCTGGATTTCGGTTGTGGACTCGGCCGCCTGACCGCGGCGCTCGGACAACACTTCGATCACGTCATGGGCCTGGATGTATCTCCGGCCATGGTCCTTTCTGCTCAACGGATCCACCATGGTGTGTCGGGGTTGGAGTTCACCGCGAACCTGCGCGCCGATTTGAACATGCTGGCGAGCGAGTCTTTCGATTTCGTCTTCACTTCGAGGGTACTGCAGCATCTTCCGGACCCGGAAATGGCGAAGGCATACATTTCCGAGTTCGTTCGTGTGTTGAAGCCGGGAGGAATCGCCCAGTTCCAGATTCCCGTCCGTACCGGCTTCCGCATGTTCGCCAACCGCCGCACTCCATATGTCGTCCTCCGGAGGCTTGGCCTCTCCCCCGCCTTCTTGTACGGAAGACTCGGACTTCATCCGATGCATCTCATTTCCGTCCCTTTCGACGAGGTCCGAGCGACCATCGTCGATGCAGGCTCCCGGATCGTGACGACGGAACCTGATGGCCATTGGTCATTGCTGGAGAACTCCGGGTTCGTGTTCACCGTGCTGAAACCAACGTGAGGAGTGCAGTCAGGGTGCCGATACGTCGGAAACTGCAGTCCCGCTCTTGAACGAGAGCGGAGCCATCCTCTCGATCTCCGCTTCCGTGAATGTTGCTTTCACAATGGTCGCGGAGGGTACGCAGCGTTCGAGCCCGCTGATCAGGTTGTCCATCTCATGCTGGCCATAAAGCGGCAGGAGCACCAACACGTCCCCTCGCCACTGCACGATCGGCACGGTGGGTCCCAGGAGCGAGCGAGCTCTCTCGATGGTCGGGTTGATCCCCTTAGTAGACCGGACCACCACCGCATGGACGTGCTGGGTGTCTTGGTGCTCGCTCCGGATCCGGAGCAGATCGGTCACCATGGACCAGGGATCCGCCAGCGGCCGGATGCGACTCCCGCCGACCTGGACCCACCGGACCGGCACCTCCGCCACCCGGAGTCCCAGGCGTACAGCCCGGTCCAACACTTCCACGTCGAAGGCAAACCGGTCGATCGCCGAGTAATGGAAGAGAATACGAGCCACCGGAGTGCGGTACGCCTTGAACCCGCACTGGGTATCACTGAAGGGCAGGCCGATGAGCGCCCGGACAATCCCCGTGAAGGCCCGACCGCTGACCACCCGGAAGAATGTGTCGGCTTCGGTGATCGAATCGGGAAGTGAACGTGAACCGATGGCCACGTCCGTTTCCTTGAGCGCAGTGAGGAGCAATGAGAGCTGTGACGGATGGACTGCCATGTCGGCATCCATGAGAGCGGTCACCGCTCCGCGTGCCTGGGCCACGCCCGCCCGGATAGCGGCACCCTTGCCTCGGTTCTCGACGAGCCCGATGACCCGGGAGCCCGGAACTGTCCTCAGGAGATTCCGGGCCCTTTCGGCCGTGTCGTCCGTGCTTCCATCATCCACCACAATGATCTCAATCGACTGTGAACCTAGTTCCCCCCGCGCCATGGAGCTCACAAGCGTGTCCAGACCGATGGCTATCCGCTTCCCTTCGTTGAAGGCCGGAATGACGATGGTGAGCTTAACTTCATTCAGTTCTGAATCGCTCCGAAAGGCTTGATCGGCCAAACTCACACAACTCGCCCCATCTCGCCGTGTCTCCATCCCATCCACATCACCCCCATGGCCGACTATCCCCCGGCACGAACGCCGGCTACCGCATCCGGTCGGGCTGCCGGGATTTGAACCCGGGACCTCTTGACCCCCAGTCAAGCGCGCTAACCAAGCTGCGCCACAGCCCGTGACAACTGCTTTCCGGTCAGGCACCCATATGCGACAAGTGCCGTTCCGTCCGCCCGGTTGTGCGTGCGACGCGGTCAGGAGCGAAGTTGAAAGCACAGCAGTGTACCGCGCCCGGAAGAGGGCGTCGGTGAGCACCGACAAGGCTCGTTATGAGCTTCGGCGAAGGCCCTGATGCAATCCGGTGACCCTGTCGATCAGGCGCCGTTCTCCCGGATTGAAGATCTGGTAACGGCCGCCACCGCCGCGTTTAGCCTGGTACATGGCGACGTCCGCATCGTGCAAGAGGTCGTCTGAGACGACAGTGGCGCTTTCGGCCAAGGCGATTCCGATGCTGGCGCGAGCTTCCACGTTCCCTATCGACAGACTGATCGTCTTGCCAAGTGTGCTGATCACGCGGGCGGCAATTAGCTCCGCCTCGGACCTGTCCTTAAGGTCTGGGCAGAGAATGACGAACTCGTCACCGGCCAGGCGGGCCAGGGTGTCGCCCGGCCGCATGAGCCTCTTGAGGCGTCCGGTGATGGATACCAGTAGCTCATCGCCGATCCGGTGCCCGTGCGCGTCATTGATCATCTTGAAATTGTCGAGATCGAAGTACAGTATGCAGATCAGGCCGCTCGCAAGCCGATGGCGAGCCAGCACCTTGTCCAGGGATTCGAACAGCAGTGTCCGATTGGCCAGACCGGTCAGCGGGTCGTGCAGGGCGCTCTCGCGTGATCGCTCCAACGAGCTCTGCAGGTCGGCCCGGGTGGCAGCGTTGAGCAGGTAGGCCGCTGTCACGTCGGCCAACGTCTGGGCTGCCTTCGTGGTTGCAGGGTCCAGCAACCCGGGGGCATTGCGATACAGCGCGAGCGCACCCATCCGGTTGTCACCGGCGCGCAGCGGGAATGCGAAGGCGGCAGCCAAGCCCTCCTCCTGCAGCCTGTGCGTGAACCTCGGGAACCGGTCATCCCGACCCAGATCCGGCACTGCGACGGCTTTGCCGGTCTGATAGGCGACAAGGCAGGGACCTTGGCCGAGATTGTTCTGCAGGCACTCGAACTTCAACGCCAGACCGCTCGATGCCGCGACGTAGCGCGGACCGCCACCCATGCCGATCAGGGTCACCGCAGCCGCCGTGATCGGAGCTACCTCCACGATGCGTGCGACCAGGCGATCCAGGATCTCCTGGATCGGCACATCAGTCATCATGGTGCGGGCGAACTCGCTCAGAACGTCTGCGAGTCTCTCATCACTCTCCACTTCGACACCCCCAACACAGCCCGGTTCAAATGCACCGCGGGGTCAGGGCGGGAGGAAACATTTTCCGCAAGACCAATTTACCCGGTAGCGGGTGGAAAGAGAAGGGGACATCTGCGATCCTGGCGAGGGGGCCGGCTGGGCTTGGACGGGAGGGAATGGGGGCGGGGTGGCCCCGTGACTTCCTGATGGATACCCCGGCCCCGATGAAAAGGGGTCCCATCGGAGGGTGGCGCTGCGGGGGTGATTGCGGCGCTGTACCGTGATGGTGGGTTCCACCAACTGGACCCGGATGAGCGTTGGCCCGGTCCCCTCCGGCGCACTTCCTTCGTGGATGGGAGAGTGTCCGTGCACCATCGGGTCCGAAGCGAAGGCGCTGCCCGCTCGACGAGTGCACCCCGAGCCTGAATGTCAGCGGACCGTCTCAATCGCATCACTGCACGACTGGAGTCGGAGGGCGGTGAGGTGGGGAAACCCGCCCGCCTATGCCGGGTGGCCAAGGAGATCATCCGTGTTGACGGCGCAGGGGTCATGCTCATGTCCGGCGCTGTGCCCCAGGGTTCGCTGTGCTCCTCGAACAACGTCAGCAACCTGCTGGAGGAACTGCAGTACACCCTCGGCGAGGGCCCTTGTGTCGATGCTTACCAACAGGATCGAGTCGTTCTTGAGCCGGATCTGGCCAATCCGGTCACGCCCCGATGGTTTGCCTTCACCCCGCGTGCGCTCGAAGCGGGCGTGGGTTCGGTGTTCGGATTCCCGTTGCGGTCCGGCACAGCCCGGTTGGGTGCCTTGAACCTCTACATGGATCGACCGGGCTCCCTCAGCGACGACCAGCATGCTGACGCCACTTTGATGGCTGATGTCATCACAGATCAGGTGCTCAATGGGCAGGCCGATGCCGTACAAGGAATGGCGGCCGGGGATCTCGAACTCAGTTCCAACTTCCAATTCGTCGTGCACAATGCGGCGGGCATGGTGTCCGTGCAACTGGGAGTCAGCGTCACGGACGCGCTCATCCGCCTCCGTGCCCGTGCCTTCAGTGACAACCGGCTGGTCAGAGAGGTCGCCGAGGACGTTGTGGCACGAAGATTAAGCTTCTTGTGAGTCCCGGTCACGGGAAGCACCGGGGCTCACCGGGAGGCACGGTGGAGAAATCCCGAGATCACGCAATCGTTCGGTCTCTGGTCGAAATGGCCGACAACCTGGTGGACAATTTCGATGTGGTCGATCTCCTGACCGGATTGACTGACCGTTGCGTGCGGGTGCTCGGGGTGTCCGCCGCCGGCGTCATGCTGGCCCAGGAATCCGCTGAGCTGCGGCTGGTGGCGTCCTCCAGCGAAACGATGCAGGTGGTGGAGCTCTTCGAGCTGCAGGCGGATGAGGGGCCCTGCCTCGAAGCCTTCCGTACCGGGGAGCGCGTCAGTCACGAGAACCTCCGCTCCGGTTCGGGTCGCTGGCCACGCTTCTCCGTCATTGCGCTCGAGGCCGGGTTCAAGTCGGTCTTCGCCCTTCCTCTACGACTACGTGAGAGGACGATCGGCGCGCTGAACCTCTTCAGCATTGAGGAGGACCCCATGGACGAGCGTGATGTGATGGTGGCTCGTGGCTTTGCTGATCTGGCCACCATCAGTGTGCTCCAGCATGGTGCCGCCGCCGAGGCACAGCGGGTAAGCGAACAACTGACCCACGCCTTGACGAGCCGCATCGTGATCGAACAGGCCAAGGGGGTGGTCTCCGAACGCGCCAGGATTGACATGACCCAAGCCTTCGATCGACTGCGTAGTTTCGCCCGCAGCCACCATCTGCGGCTGACCGATGTCGCCCAGAGCGCGATCGACGGGACCCTTGATCCGAGCGTCTGGGTGCCGACGTCACCAGCCCCCGATTGACCCGCGACAGCATCGATACCTGAGGAGTTCGATGGACCGGACGCCGGTCAGTGGGGTAAGTTCCGGTGGCACCAATTGATCACCCCGGCGCGGTTCGGGGCGAGGCACCATGTGGCAGGGCGGGGAGGTCTGGTGACGGAAGAGCCGGCAGCAGAATTTGCCACCATCCGTGGCGATTTCCGGCCGGCCGAGGACGTGGACCATGTGGCCACTTGCGGCTGGCCCTACGAGACCCCGTGCCCCCGCTGCTACCCTTCCGCTTCCGCAGCCGAGGGATAGGCCGATGCCCGACCACGAGATTGAGGATGCCACCACGGTGCGCCGGGCACTCGATGCCGCGCTCGTCATTGTGGCCGATCTCGATCTGCCGGCATTGCTGCGTCACGTCGTGAGTGAGGCTCGCAAACTGACGGGCGCCCGCTACGGTGCGCTGGGGGTTCTCAATGACGAAGGAACCGCTCTGGCCGAGTTCATCACCGTCGGGCTCACCGCTGACGAGGAGAAGCGGATCGGCCCTAATCCGACCGGACTGGGTGTGCTCGGCGTGGTCATTGCCAACCCGGCACCGCTCAGGTTGGCCCATCTTGACGCGCATGCTCAGAGCGTCGGCTTCCCGGTGCACCACCCCGCCATGACCTCGTTCCTCGGTGTGCCTATCCGGGTCAGGGGCACGGTATACGGCAATCTCTACCTGACCGACAAGGTGGGATCGCCTGAGTTCAGCGACGACGACGAGGCAGTCGTGGGCGCCATTGCCGTGACGGCGGGCATCGCCATTGAGAACACCCGACTCCATGACCAGATTCAAGAAGTGGCTGCCTTCAAGGAACGAGAGGGATTCGCCAAGGAACAGCGCGACACGGTGATGCGGCGCATCCATGAAGCCGGGATCAAGCTCGACGCCATTTCGGCCGAGATCGGCACCGGCACCCTGTCCGACCAGCTGCAGGATGTGATCTTCGAGATCGACGGCGCCATCCGTCAACTTCGTTCCACCAACCTCGACGTGGGGCTGATCAGGTTGAAGCGGCGGGTACGCGAGCGCCTTCTCTCTCTCCTGGTCGATCTCCGGATGGTCAGAGGGTTCGACATCCACGCCACCTTCGAAGGACCGGTCGACTCCCGAATTTCCGACCAGCTCGCCGCGCAGCTCCTGGCCATCGTCCGCGAGGCGGTCATCAATATCGGATACCACTCCCGTGCAACCGAGGCCGAGATACTGCTCACCGTGGTGGACGAACAGTGCCAGCTGCGCGTCAGCGACAACGGCCGCGACATGAGTGCAGCCCAAAGAGAGCAGGAGGGCCGCGGTCTGGACAATCTCCGCCGTCGAGCCGAGAAACTCCAGGGCGACCTCACCATTGAGAATCCCGCGCGAGGAGGGACGGTCCTGACGTGGACGGTTCCGCTGGACTGCTTCGACTGAGGGCAGGGCGCACGGCCGCCTGCCTGGGCATCTGCCTGGCTTCCGTACTCCCCGCCGCGGGACAGCCCGCCACCGCCGCGACCCCTCCGGGACTCGTCGTGCGGGCGGCGCTCCCGCCCGGGAGAATCAATCACATCCTCCTTGTAGAACTGGAGAACCAGGGCTACATCACCACGTTCGGGACCGGCTCACCCGCCGCCTACCTCAACGGGACCCTGCGCAAACAGGGCGAGTTGCTGCAGAACTACTACGGCATCGGGCACTTCAGCCTGGACAACTACATCGCCCAGGTCTCGGGGCAGGCGCCCACTGCGGACACCCAGGCCGACTGCGCCGACGGCGGCTTCACGTTCGCCAACGTCGTCCCGGGCACCCCGGACCCCTCAGTTACGCTGAACCCCGGGCAGATCGACGGCCAGGGCTGCGTCTACCCGGGCACCGTCCAGACCATTGCCAGCCAGCTCAGTGCCAGGTATCCCCCCAACCGCGTCACCCACGTGGCGCCGTGGCGGGCCTACGAACAGGACATGGGCAACACGCCCTCCCGGGACGGCGGGGTGACCGACCCCGGCGGGGGCTCCGACTGCGGCCATCCGGCGCCCGGGGCCACCGACACGGCGGAGATCGCCACCCCAGCGGACCAGTACACCAGCCGTCACAACCCCTTTGTCTGGTTCCACTCCGTCATCGACAACCCGGCGACGTGCGATGCCAACGTGGTGCCCCTGGGAATTCTCGGTGCCCACGGCAGCCCGGCCCCCACCGGCCACCTGGCCCGGGACCTGCAGAGCGAGAAGACCACGCCCCGCTTCGGCTTCATCACGCCGAACCTGTGCAACGACGGACACGACGGTACCTGTGCCGGGCCCGACAGCACCGGCGGCCTCACCGGCGTCGATCGGTTTCTGAGGGCCTGGATGCCCCTCATCCTCGGCTCCCCCGCCTACCGGAACGGCGACATGCTAGTGGCCATCACTTTCGACGAAGCCGACGTGGACACGTCGACCCCGGCCTACGCCGCCGCCTGCTGCAACGAGCAGCCGGGCCCCAACACCCACGCGCCCGGGAACGCCGGCCTGGGCCGCGACACCGCACCGGGAGGAGGCCAGGTGGGGATGCTCCTGCTCAACCCCAGGTACATAGCTCCGGGCACCACGGACACCACGGGCTCCTACAACCACTACTCGGCTCTGCGCAGTTACGAGGACCTGCTGGGGCTGACCAAGGGGGGTGCGGACGGCCGGGGTCACCTCGGCTTCGCCGCCGGCGCCGGCCTGACGCCCTTCGGCACTGACGTCTTCAACAGCGCCGCCGCCGTCCGGGCGCGCCGGTAGAGCGACGTTCTCCGGGGCCGACCCGGTCGGATGAGCCGATTCCGTTGGCGACCCCAAAGGGAACAGCAGACACTCGTCGGGACCGTTCTCCCTTGTCAGTGGTCTAAGCACAGAGGAGTACGATGACGTTGATGGATGAGGTGGAGCGAAACCGGCTGCTCGACACCCTGCGCCAGGACGGCGGGTTCCGGGCTGAACTGCGCCGCGAGATCCTCTCGGCGGAGCTCCTCGGCGTACCCCAATCCGTGGAGGTCCTGGTTGAGCGCGCTACCCGGAACGAACGAGAGATGGCAGAGACCCGCGGCGATGTGACAACTCTCGTGGACACGACCCGACAGCTCCTCGTGATCACACAGAACTTGGCCACCGAAATGCGCCAGGGGTTCCGGGCCATCGACGAGCGGTTCAACACCATGGACGCCCAGTTCATCGCCATGGGGGCAAGGTTCGATCAGATCGAGGCGGAGATCCGCGCCCTCAAGCAACCACCTACCTCATAGCCACCCTCAGTCAAGGCGCCGCTGCGAGAGGCGGAACCGTTTCCCGTTGGCCACGTACTCGTCGGCCGACATCCGGATCAGCTTCAGATTGGACCCGCCCTCCCGGATCTGCGCCGGGACACCGACGGCCAGGGCACCCGGTGGCACCACCATGTTGTTGGGCACCACCGCGTTGGCGCCGACGGTGGCCCCGTGGCTCACCACGGCGTGGTGCAGCACCACCGAGCCCGACCCGACCAGGGAATCGTCCTCCACCGTGCAGCCCTCCAAATGGGCCAGGTGCCCGACCACGCAGCCGTCGCCGATTGTGGTGGGGAAACCGGGCCCGGCGTGGATGACCGTGCCGTCCTGTACCGAGGAGCGGGCGCCCACCGAAATCGTCCCGTAGTCGCCGCGCAGGACGGCACCGGGCCACACGGTCGACTCGGCGCCCACGGTGACGTCGCCGATCAGGACGGCGTCGGGGTGGATGTAGGCCTCGGGGTGGATCCGGGGTGCCACGCCGTCGATTTCGTAGATCGCCACGGGCGGCGACCCTACACGTGGGCGGCGATCCAGGTCACACCCTGGTAGCCGCGGTAGCCCAGGTAGATCACGCTGGCCACCAGCATCGCCTTGAAGTACCACGGGATCGGCTGGCGCTCCTGGTCGGCCAGGATGGTGCCGCAGGTCGGGCACTCGCCCTCGGCACCGAGGTCGGTGTCCTCAACCAGGGTGTCGCACTCCTCGCACCAGGCCATTAGGAACTCCGGGCCACTACTTGCCGCCGATGCGGACCCGCAGCTTCATCGGCGTGGCCCCGAACTCGAACTTTTCGCGCAGTCCACGCTCTATATAGCGGATGTAGGTCTGGGGCAGGCGCCCGTTGGTGAAGAGGGTGAATGTCGGAGGGTCGATGGCCCCCTGAACGATGTAGCGGATGCGTGCTCTGGGTGCCGCGTGGCGCAGTTGGAGCTCCTGGGTGGCCCGATTGAGGGCCCCGGTCGGCACCCGCTGGTGATAGGCCTCCACCGAGTCACGGAGGGCGGGAAGGATGCGGTGCACCCCCTTGCCCGAGAGTGCGGAGAGCTTGAGCACCGGGGCCGCACCGAGGAAGGCCAGGCGGTCCCCCACCCCGGCCAGCACATCGTCCCGATCGTCGACGGCAATTTTGTCCCACTTGTTGAGGACCACGATGGCCGGGCACCCCGAGACGCCGATGCGCTCGGCCAGACGCTGGTCCTGGTGCGAAGCCCCGATGGTGGCGTCGATCACCAACACGGCGATGTCGGCCCGCTCGAGAGCCCGCAGGGCCCTGAGCACCGTGTGGTGCTCCGTGCCGCGCTCGGTCTTGGAGGGTCGGCGCAGCCCGGCCGTGTCGATGAAGCAGACTGGACCGTCCGGTGTCTCGACCACGGTGTCGATGGCATCGCGCGTGGTGCCCGGCATGTCGTGGACGATGGAGCGTTCCTCGCCCAAGAGCTTGTTGAAGAGTGTGGACTTCCCGACGTTGGGCCGGCCGATGATGGCCACCCGCGGGGTGCCACCGGGACCGGTCCGGGCCGCCGACGCCGCTTCCCTCTCCTCCTCTTCGGTGGGCACTGGAGGGGGCAGGAGGTCGACCACCGCATCGAGCAGATCACCGGTCCCCCGCCCATGGAGGGCGCTGACGGCAAAGGGGTCCCCCACCCCGAGGGCGACGAACTCCCATGCCGCCGCCTCCCGGTTGGTGTCATCGACCTTGTTGACCACCAGGCGCACCGGGGGACCGGCCCGGCGGATGACCTTGGCGGCAGCCAGGTCCTCCTCGGTCACGCCGGTGGTGACATCGACGACCATCAGGACCACGTCGGCTTCGGCCAGGGCGCGTTCGGCCTGCTCGGAGACCTTGGCGTCCAGGACGTCCCCGCCGGCCAACCAACCGCCGGTGTCCATGATGGAGAAGGGCACACCCACCCACTCGGCCGTCAGGACCTTGCGGTCCCGGGTCACGCCGGGCTCTTCCTCGACGACGGCCGACCGCTCACCGACTATGCGGTTCACCAGCGACGACTTGCCCACGTTGGGCCGTCCGGCCACGACCACCATGGGCAGCTTGGTCGTGGCCACCGTCATGCGGCGCAGGCCGAGCGGAACGAGGTGCCCTCAAGCGCGGTGCGCAAAGAGTGGCCATCGGTTGGGACCACTTCGACGGCACGGGGGAGGTCGGCCAGGGTCAGCCCGTCAAGGAAGCGGCCCTCGTTGAGGCAGGCGTCAGGCAGAAGATAGCGCCGGTCCTTCGGCAGGTCGGCCAGCGCGCGGGCCAGGTCCTCCCCCGTCAGGAGGCCGGCCACGCCGATGTTGCCCCCGAAGAAGGCATTGGGGATGGTGACAAGGTCGACGTCGCGGCGTGGGTGCTGCGCCAGGAGCGGGCCGAGAACACGGGCGCCGTAGGCGCCGGTGAGGACGGTGATTGGACGATGGTCGGCTCCGGCGGGCATCACGGGCAGGCGGGGCGCCCGGTAGCCTTCCGCCGGAGCGGCGTCGACGGAGGCGAAGAAGCCGTGGCGCACGCCGCCGGGGCCCTTCTTCTCAGGACGGTGGAAGGCATCGGCGAAGGCGCGGGCCATGCCGATGCCGTTCTCGTGCTGGGGGAAGCCGTCGTAGTGGCGGGCGCCCGGGAAGTCCCGGCCCGCCAGGAGGTAGTACTCGTCGGCGGCGTAGACCAGGCGGCGTCCGAGCACCTTGCCGTAGACGGCCTGCCACTCGGTCACGGTATCGAGGACGCCGGCCGCCTCGTCGGTGGTATGGGCGCGCATCTCGGCCTCCTTCGAGAATTGGCTGAGGCCGAGGGGGACGACGCCCACCGTGGCCAGCTTGGGGTAGGAGTCGAGGACGCCGGCCAGCGTGTCCTCAAGGGCGGCACCGTCGTTGACCCCGGGGCACACCACGATCTGGCCGTGCACCTCAATGCCGCCATTGAGGAGGACCGACAACCAACGCAGGCTGGTCGCCCCCTTGGGGTTGCGCAGCATGCGGGACCGCAGCTCGGGGTCGGTGCTGTGGATCGAGACGAACAGAGGGCCGAGGCGTTCGGTGAGGATGCGCTCGGCATCGAGCTCGGTGAAGCGGGTGAGGGTGGTGAAATTCCCGTACAGGAACGAGAGCCGGTAGTCGTCGTCTTTGAGGTAGAGGCTGCGGCGCATCCCCTTGGGGAGCTGGTAGATGAAGCAGAAGGCGCAGTGGTTGTCGCAGGTGCGGATGCGGTCGAAGACGGCCGAGGAGACCTCCACGCCGAAGGGCTCGCCCGGTTCCTTGTCGACGCGGACCAGGCGGGGCAGGGTCGAGTTGGCGCGCTTGACCATGACGGCGAGGTCATCGGCGTCGGTCAGTTGCTGGAAATCGATGACGTCGCGCGGCACCTGCCCGTTGAGTGAGAGGAGCTCGTCACCCACGACCAGTCCGGCGCGGGCTGCCGGCGACGCCTCGGTGACCGAAGTCACCGTGGGAGCGGACATCACACCAGGTTAGTGGAGTGGGGAAAAATGACAGTGGCATTACCCTGAGCTATAATTAGAGTATGTCCAAAGTGATGGTGTCACTTCCCGAAGAACTGATCCGGGACCTCGATGAGGAAGCTCGTCGGCGCTCCATGAGCCGTAGCGCGCTGTTGGCGGCCGCCGCCCGGAGGGAACTGGCCCGACGTGAACCTGAGATAGTCGCTCAGGCCATCGCCCGTTCCGAGCAGCGATTCCGCTCCGCCGGGTTGTTCGAGTCGGCCGAGCTGGTCAGACGGGACAGGGACCACCGGCGTTGACCACTCTCCTAGTCGATACGTCCGTTCTCATCAAGTGGTTCCACGGCGAGGGAGAGTCGGAGCTCGCTGAGGCACGCTCGATTCGTGAAGCGGCAGCGGCTGGCGAAGTTCACGCGCGGATTATCGACCTGGCACTTTACGAAATGGGGAACGTCCTTCTCCGTGGTTTCGGGTGGGGCGCATCTGACGTCGCTGACCAGATTGACGACCTCATCGTCATCTGTGGTCCCCCGTTGGCCATGGCTGCCGCATGGCTCCGTCAGGCGGCGGCACTTGGCGCAGCTCACCGACTCACCTTTTACGACGCAGCGTGGGCAGCCGCGGCCGAATCGCTGGGCATTGCGCTGGTCAGTTCCGACACCCAGCTACTGGCCACCGGACTCGCCGAGTCTCCTGCGGCCGTGGCTGAGCACCTCCGCCTCCCGTAGGGATCTGGTCAGGCGACCTCAGGGAAACTGGAGGGTGATGCCGTCCTGTCCCCTCTTGGTCAGCTTCGACGTGACGGTCCTCACCAGCTTGGGGAAGGGCTTGAGGAGGGAACTCGGGGCTATGCCGATGGTCACCGTGAGAATCGACCTGGTCGGGTCGGCGGGTTCCACTGCCAGGGACCAGTCCTTCACCATGGAGGCCAGGCCCGACCTGTTGGAACCGATGATGGCGAACGTCAGGCGCTCCCCCGGCACCCACTCGACGAAGCGCTCCTGCACCCGGGTCGTGCCCACCCATACCGTGCGCTGCGCTCCCACCCCTGAGGACGGACCGTCGATGCGGACCTTCCTCATGCCGACGCACCATTCCGACCGGGCACCCAGGTCCGCCAGCCGCTAGAAAACGTCTCCGGGTGTGGCGTTGATGGCGACGATGTTCTTCAGGACGACGGGCGCGGTGGACACCCAGGCCAGGTTCTGTGCGGTGACGGAGAAGGTCGGCATGAGGGAGAAGTGTTTCAGACTCCCGGTAGCGTGGAGCCTGTGCCCGGAGTGGACCGTGTCCTGCTGGCCGAACCAAGGGGGTTCTGTGCCGGCGTGGAGAAGGCCATCAAGGCCCTGGCCTGGATGGTGCGGGTCTTCGAGCCGCCGGTGTACTGCTACCACGAGATCGTGCACAACCGGCATGTGGTGGACCGTTTCCGCGATCAGGGGGTGGTCTTCGTCGACGATGTGAGCGAGGTGCCGCCGGGGGCGCCGCTGATGTTGAGCGCCCACGGGTCGGCCCCGGCAGTCGTCGAGGCGGCCCGGGCCCAGGGAGGAGTGGTGGTCGACGCCGTCTGCCCCCTGGTGACCAAGGTCCATCACGAGCTCAAGGTCCGCAGCCGCAAGGGCTACACCGTCCTTTACGTCGGGCACGCCGGCCACGAGGAGGCCGTCGGCACCATGGCCGTGGCGCCCGAGTCAGTACGCCTGGTGGAACACGAAGAGGACCTCGTCGCCCTGGAGGTTGAGGGCGGTCTGGAGCCCGGCACCCCGGTGGCCCTCCTGGCCCAGACCACACTGAGCCACGACGAGTGGCGGGGCCTCATGGAATCCGCCCGGCGCCGATTCCCCGACCTCTGGATGCCCAACCGCAGCGATCTCTGCTTCGCCACCACCAACCGGCAGGCGGCTCTTAAGGCCATCGCCAGCGAGGCCGACGCCGTCGTAGTCATCGGCTCGGCCAACTCGTCCAACACCGTGGCGCTAGAGACGGTGGCCCGGGCGTCGGGCTGCCCCCGGGTGCTGCGGATCAACGAGGCCGACGAGCTGCCGGGGGACCTGGTGGGGACGGTCGGGGTGACGGCGGGTGCGTCCGCCCCCGAAGCCCTGGTGGAGGAGGTGATCGCCCGCCTGGCGCCGCGCCAGGGCGTCACCGAGGTGACGGTGACCACCGAAGACGAGTACTTCCCACCCCCACCCGAGCTACGGGAATTGCTACGGGCCGTGAGCTCCACGCTGGGATTTCTCGCTGGTCGCCCCGGCGGCATCCGATCGGACCCGGCGGCCGAGGACCGGGCCGTCTCGGCGGCCGACGTGCTCAACGTGCTGGCTTCATGAGGCCCCGAAGTGGGAGGATGGCTCCGTGACCTTTACCCGGATGGACGAATCGAACGCCGACCAGTGGCAGCACATTGTGGTCGAGACCATGGAGCACCAGCCCCGCGTGGCCGATCGCGTGCTGGGCATGCTGGCCTCGCTGGAGGAGATCACCGACGGCTTCGCGGTCGACCAGTTGGTGCACTCCTTGCAGACCGCCACCCGGGCCGAGGAGGCCGGAGCCTCCGACGAGGTGGTGGTGGCTTCGCTCTGTCACGACATCGGCAAAGCCGTGTCGGTCTTCAACCACCCTCGCATCGCAGCGGAGATCCTGCGCCCCTATGTGGGTGACGACACGTTCCACATGATCCTGGCCCATCAGGACTTCCAGGGCCGGCACTACTACGAGCACCTGGGGCAGGATCCCAATGCCCGAGACCAGTACCAGGGCGAACCTTGGTACGCCCTGGCCGAGCAATTCGCCGACGAGTGGGACCAGACCAGCTTCGACCCCGACTACCCCACCAAGCCGCTCTCGCACTTCGAACCCCTGGTGCGCCAGGTCTTCGGCTCCCTGCACGCCAGTTGAGGCGGCGGGGCGGCCTCGCTGATACCGCCAGCATCCACACCGACCCGGATCGGGCCCGGCAGGTCATCAGGCGCGCCCGGCAGGACTTCGATCAGCGCTACCCCGGCCTGAAGTTCTCCCCCGTCGTGGGCTTGATCTGCGCCTACCAGGAGGAAGAGAACATCGGCGACGTCCTGGCCAACATGCCCGGTACCGCCTGCGGGCTGGCCCTCACCACCCTGGTGGTCGTCGACGGGGGTGCTGACGCCACCGACCAGGTCGCCCTGCGTGCGGGTGCGGTCACCTTCGTTCTCGGCGAGAACCTGGGCCACGGCTATGCCCTCCGTGTGGGCTATGCCCTGGGAATTGAGCTGGGCGCCCAGTTCGTGGTCACCCTCGATGCCGACGGCCAGAACGACCCGACCGAGATCCCCGGCCTCCTCCAGCCCCTCGTCGACGACGAGGCTGACTTCGTCCTGGCCTCGCGGCGACTGGGCCGGGACACCACCACCGACCTCTTCCGCAAAGCCGGGGTGCGCTTCTTCTCGCTCGTGATCAGCGCCGTGGGGGGCACCTGGCTGACGGACTCGTCCAACGGGTACCGCGCCCTGCGGGCCACCATGCTCGAGGACGTGACCCACCGCTTGTCCCAGGCCCAGTACCAGACGGCCGAACTGCTGATGGTGTGCCTGAAGCGGGGCTGGAGGGTGGTCGAGCGCCCCACCGTGTGGCTCCCCCGCTCCTCGGGCACGTCCAAGAAGGGGAAGAACTACCTCTTCGGGTTGCGCTACGCCCGCGTGGTCCTCACCACGTGGTGGCGGGAGCGGCGTTCGGCCCGGGTCTGAGGTCGAGAGGTCAGCTCGGCGATGGCGCGGCCACCGAGGGCGGAGAGGCACCCGACGGGTCCTCGGAAATTGCCACCAGGCCCCGCACGAAGATCGTGAGCATCTTGGCGTAGAGATCCTCGGGGCAGCCGTCCGGGTCGTAGAGCTGCTCGAGCGCCACACCGTCCGCCATGGCGAAGAACGCGGTCACGAGTTCGGGGATCGGCAGGGCTGCCTGGACATCCCAGTTCAGCTCGGCCCCCATGCGCTCCATGGTCTTTCCCACCGCCGCCTTGAGCCGGCGATGGCCCGAGCGCATCGACTCGTTCCCCGCCGGGAAGCGGGCCGCGTGCAGGGTGTAGTCGAGCATCAGCAGGAACAGGTCGGGATCATTCATCGCCATGAACTGTTGACCGGCCCACGCCGCCTGCTCGGAGGCGGGTGCCGACCAGTCGACCCGTTCGAGGATCTCGCGCATCCGCCGGTCGTCCGCCCGCTCGATCACCGCTTCGAAGAGGGCATCCTTGGAGGCGAAGTTCGAGTACACGGCGCCCTTGGTCAGGCCGGCCTCCCAGGCCACGTCGTCGACGCTGGCCGCCACATAGCCCTGGCGGGCGAAGACCTTGGTGGCCGCCTCTATCAGCGCGTCGCGGGTCGCCGCCTTCTTCTCCTCCCGCCCGGGCCTGGTCCGAGGCCCGGCCTTCGGCGCAGGCTTCATACGCCCCGGGCTGGCTCTGGCACCGACGCCGCGAGCAGGGTGTCGAGAAGGTGCTCGTAGTCGAGCTCCTTCCTGATCCACTCCTTGGGGTCGTCGGACCCCTCTTGCACCGGCACGGTAAATAATACTGTTCGGTATGGCATACCAGTTAGTATGTCATACTAGCTAGTATCCGTCAAGCAGGGTCCCGTCCCCGGGAGGGTGGCCTACGGGTAACGGCCCGTCTTGGCCTTCGCCTCGTCGTAAACGGCTTGAAGCCGTTCCACCAGATCGGCCGTGGCCGAATGCACGGCGCTGCGGGAGACCCGGCCACCCCCGGTGCGCGCCGGCGGCGCCATGGCGGGGCCGATCACCACCTGAATGGTGTAGGGCTTGGGGATGGCGCGGCCCTTGGGCATGGCGAGGTCCGAGGCTCCGATGCCGATGGGAACGATGGGGGCGCCGGTGCGGGCCGACAGGAACGTCGCCCCCTCCATCAGGTCCTCAATGGCCGGGCCCTGGCGCCGGGTGCCCTCGGGGAACAGCACCAGCACCTGGCCCCGCTCGAGCGCCTCCTCGGCCCTCTGCAGTGCCTCGCGGTCGGCCGACTCGCGGTGCACCGGGAAGGCACCGACATAGAGCAACAGCTTGCCGAGGAGGTTGCTCTTCCACATGGAGTCCTTGGTCATGAAGAAGAGCTTGCGCTTGGTGCAAAACGACGTGAAGCCGAAGTCGGCGAAGCTGCGGTGCACGGGGGCCAGGATCACGGGACCGGTGGCGGGGACGTGCTCCCGGCCCACCACCCGGGGGCGGAACCAGATCCTCATGAGGACATTGAAGGTGCCCCGCAGGAGGCGATAACCGAGGGTGCGCTTCGGCTCAACGGCGAACTCCTGATGGCGGCCCGGAGCGGGTGCGTGGTGATGGGCCGCGGCGTCACGGCCGGTGGGGACCGGTTCGGATCCGGGTGTGCTCACAGCCACGAGAGAACCTCCTCGACTACATCCTGCACGCTGCGCCCCGTGGTATCGAGCAGGTGGGCATCATCGGCCACCTTCATCGGTGACGCTGACCGGGTGGCATCAATACGGTCCCGGCGGGCCACCCCGTCCGGCGATTCGTCCGCCCGGCGGCGGGCGCGCTCCTCGAGCGACGCCGTCAGGTACACCTTCACCGCGGCGTCAGGGAAGACGACGGAGCCGATGTCGCGCCCCTCGATCACTCCCCCGCCCCGGGCCAGGGCCCAGTCCCGCTGGCGCCGCACCAGGTGCCGGCGGACCTCGGAGTTGGCCGCCACCAGGGACACGGCCCGGCCCACCGCGTCTGAGCGGATGACGTCGGTGACGTCGGTGCCGTCAATGACGACCCGGCCCCCCACCTGAATCTCCGCCTCGGCTGCCAGGGCGGCCACCCCTTCGGGGTCGTCGGGCGCCACCCCCTGGCTGAGGGCCAGGGCGGCGACCGCGCGGTACATGGCGCCGGTGTCGAGCCGGTCCATCCCGAGGTGCCGGGCCAACGCTTCGGACAGGGTCGACTTGCCCGCACCGGCCGGCCCGTCAATGGCCACGATGAGCGCCCGTGGCCCGGAAGTGGGTGCGCCGGTCGTGGTGAGCGCGCGGAGATGGTCGGCAAAGGCGGGATAGCTGGTCTGCACGGCGGAGAATCCCGTGATCAGGCTGTGCTCCCCGAGGGGCGCGGCCAGCCCGGCCACAGTGGCCGCCATGGCCATCCGATGGTCGCCCCGGCTGTCGAACCGGGCACCGCGCAGGTACCCCCCGGGGCCGACCCCGGTGACTGCAAGGGTGTCGCCTTGGACCACGGCGGTGCCTCCGAACGTGATGACCATATCGGTCACTGCGGCCAGCCGGTCGACCTCCTTGACCCGCAGCTCCCCCACACTGTGGAAGACCGTCGTCCCTTCGGCCATGGCGGCGGCCACAGCCAGCACCGGCACCTCGTCGAGGGAGGGAATTTCGGCCGCCTCCACCGTGGTCGCCCGCAGCGGTCCGGACACGGAGCGTATGGTGACCGTGGTGCCGGTGGCGTCCGGGGTCGCGGTGATCTTCGCCCCCATGCGCTGGAGCACAGCCAGGAAGCCGAGCCGGGCGGGACCGCGGTACACCCGCTCGACCTCAACGGCACTGCCCTCCACGACGCAGCCCGCCACCACGAAGAAGGCGGCGGCCGACGGATCGGCCGGCACGGTGCGCTCGACCGGTCTGAGGGCCGACGGGTGCACCGTCACCACCCGGCCCTCACCCCATGCCTCTACGGTCAGGTGGACGCCCGCTTCGGCCAGCATCTCCTCGGTATGCGTCCGTGTGGTCACCGGCTCGCGGACGACGGTCGGACCCTCGGCCGAGAGCCCAGCCAACAAGATGGCCGACTTCACCTGGGCGCTGGCCACCGTGGCGGTCCAGTCGATTCCCCGCAGCCCACCCCCCTTCACCCGCAACGGGGGCAGGCACCGGGGGCCGGCTCCGCGCACGGTGGCTCCCATGAGGGCCAGGGGCTCGGCCACGCGGTCCATGGGGCGAGCCGAGAGGGACTGGTCTCCCACCAGCTCGGTCTCCCAGCCGAAGCCGGCCACCATCCCGGCCAGGAGCCGCATGGTGGTCCCCGAGTTCCCGCAGTCCAGCGGACCGGCGGGCTGGTGCAACCGCCCGCGGCCGCCGTGGAGGGCGACGGTCCCTTCGGCCAGCCACTCGACCCGGGCCCCCATGGCTTCCACCGCGGCGAGGGACGCCGCCACGTCGGCCCCGTCGGAGAGGCCGTGGACGACCGACACCCCTTCGGCCAGGGCACCCAGAAGCACCGACCGGTGGGAGATGGACTTCTCGCCAGGGGTGCGCACGGTGCCACGGCACGGTGCGCCACCGGGCACCACGAGGATGCGGGGAACCCTCACGCCATCGGCTCCGCCCGGCTCCGGTAGCCCCGGGACTCAATGGCGTCGCCCAAGGTCTGGGCCTCGGCCGAGTCCACCACGAGGATGAGGACACCACGGGGCCCCTCCGCCGAGTGGGCGATTTCAATGTCATAGATCCCGATGCCGGCATCCGCCGCCAGCGACGTGATCTCGGCCAGTACGCCGGGGCGATCGGGCACCGGGATCCGGAGTTCCGAAAGGTGATCGGGCCGGGCGACTCGCGCCGGCAAATTGCGCCTCGCCGCGCTGGCCTTCTGCAGCACGCCCAGAAGTGCGTCACGGTCCTGACCAGCGACCCGGTCACGCATCACCGAAAGGTCACTGAGCAGGGAGTTGAGCGCGTGGACGATGGCACCGGCATTCTCGGCGCAGATGTCGGGCCAGATCCCCGGATGCCCGGCCGCCACCCTGGTCATGTCCCGGAATCCCCCCGCAGCCAGGCGCAATAGGGCGCCGTCCTGCTCGGCACCGGTGGTGGCCGCATTCATCAGGACGGCAGCCACCAGATGGGGGACATGCGAGACCACGGCCACCAGGCGATCGTGGTCGAACGGGGAGAGCATCAACACATCGGCACCCAGTGAGGCGACCACGCCCCGCAGCCGATCGAAAGCGCCCAGGTCGGTGGTGCCGGTGGGTGTGAGCACCCAGACGGCCCCTTCGAAGAGACCGGGATCGGCCCCGCGCAGGCCGACCTGCTCGGAGCCGGCCATCGGGTGACCGCCGATGAAGCGGGGATGATCGGCCGCCTCGACAATGGCCGATTTCACGCCGCTCACATCGGTGACCACCGCGTCATTGCGCCGCCCGGGACTGGCCAGCAACTCTTGCACCACCCCGGCCACCACCGTGGCCGGGGTCGCCACGAAGGCCACTTCTGCCGCCAGGTCATCCCCGGCCGCGTCGATGACCCCGGAGGTGAGCGCCTGCCCCACCCGATCCGGTTGGGCGTCAACTCCCGAGACGTGCCAGCCCCGCCGGCGCAGGGCCAGGGCGATGGAGCCACCGATCAGGCCGGTCCCCACGACGAGCGCTCGCCGGCGCGCCCCGGCCTCAGTCGGGGAGATCATCGCGGAGCACTTGGGCGCCGTGCAGATAGACGTGGTGGATCTCGTCCTTGGACTTGCTGCTGTGCACGTGCAGCAGGACACGGATACAGCGCGGCATCGCGCCGGGCACCGCAATCTCGGCCGCGCACAAGAGGGGCACCGCCCCGAATCCGATCTCCCGGATGGCGGTGGCCGGGAAGATGCTGGTCACATCGGGCGTCGCCGTGAAGAGAATGCTCACAATGTCCTCTTCGGCCAGCTCGTTTCGCGTCATGATCTCACGCATGAGCTCCTGGGAACGCTCCGTGACCTGGTCGGCCGTGTCCGCGTCGACCGTGGTAGCCCCGCGCAGACCCCGGACCATGAGAGCGGCTGCCATGGCGGGTCATGCTACCGGTACTGTTCCGATGGCGGGTCAAGGGACCCCGTCACCGGGCGGAACAAGAGGAGGCAGCACAATGACCAGCCGCACCAACCGATCGGGCACAGACGTGAACCACCTCCGGCGCGGCGTCGTGGTGGCCGTCGCCCTCATGGTGGGAGCCTTCGGTTTCAACGCCTGCTCCCTGATCAACAAGGTGAAGACGGCGATCCATGACATCAGGGGCAACAAGGCCACCATTGACGCCTTCAACTCCAAGCTGCAATCGGGTGGGTCGACGACCTTTGAGGCGACCTACGTCACCAGTGGCAGCTCACCGGCCACGGTCGTGTACGCGGTCCAACCTCCCAAGGGGCTGGCCTTTGCAGACACTCCGACGGGTGGGAGCGGCTCCACGTCACCCGTACACCTGGTGGTGAACCAGTCAGGCGAGTACGCCTGCAACCAACCCTCCGCCTCGGGTACCGGGTCCAGCACCCAATGGACCTGTGACAAGTTGGGTGCGGCCAGCGCCTCGGTCCAGAACCAGATCTTCGACTTCTACACCCCCTCCCACTGGATCGGCTTCCTACGCGACTTCTCGTTGGCCGCCGGTTTCGCCGGAGACAAGGTCACGTCGTCGACCATGACGGTCAACGGCTTCGACATGAATTGCGTCGACTTCGTCGCCGCGGGCGTGCCCGGGAAGAGCACGATCTGCACCACGGCCCAGGGAATTCTCGGGTACGTGAAGGTGGCGAGCGATGCCACCAGCTTTGCGATCAAGTCCTACACGACGTCTCCTCCGGCTTCGCTCTTCGAACTGCCTCCGGGCGCCAAGGTGACGTCCAACCAGAACGGTTCGGCCTAGCGTCGCGGGCACCGGCTCCTCCGCGCGCGGTCCACGTGGTAGTACGCTTGGCGGTCCATGCCGGACCGTCCATGGCGGATTGAGGAGTCGGTGGTCTTCGCGGCGCTGACCGATGCAGTCGCGGTGGTTGATGTCCACGGTGAGTTGCTGCAGACGAATCCGGCCTGGCAGAAGATCTTCGGGAATGATGCCGTCGACATCGCCCAGATCACACGGGAGTGGGACTGGTTCTCCAGCGACGGTGAATCCCTGGCGTTGGCCGATGGGCCATTCTCCGCACCGGCCGGGTCGCGGAGTGTCGGGGACCACACCATCCTCGGCTGCCGGGGCAAAGAGGACACGGAGATCTCGTGGTTCCACGTCAACAGGACTCCCCTCTTGAACCCGAGCGGAACGTCCTCGCGCCATGTCGTGACCCTGGCCGTGGCGGCGGACTTCACCCGGCACCTCCACACGTCGCAGATCCTGGCTGAGGCGGCCCGGGAATTCCGCGGGCTCACCGATGTCGCGGCCATCACCAAACAGATCACCTCGTACGCCGTGAGGCTCACCGACTTCGACACGGAACAGCCGCGGCGATCGTCGCTGATCCACATTGACCCCACCTACGAGATCGCCCGGGTCCTCTCCGACCACGACGACGCTGACCCGTCCCTCAGCGGGGTGACCTTTGCCCTGCGCGACCACCCGTGGATAGAGACGACGGTGCGGACCGGGCTCCCGCTCCGGGCCGAGCTCGACGTCGATCTTCTCGGCCCTACCGTCCGGCCCTACAACGAGGGCATCGGTCTCACCCACGCGGGCTATGTGCCCATCATGGTGGACGACACGGTGTACGCCGTCCTGACTATCGGCAGCCGAAAGGGCGACGGAATCAGCACCCTCGACCTGGAGAACACCAGCGCGCTCTGCGAAATCGCCAGCCTGGCATTGAGCCGCGCCCAGCTGGTCCAAACGATCCTCGAACAGACCCTGACGGACCCGCTAACCGGATTGCCCAACCGCAGCGGCTTCGAGAGGCGAACCGCAGATCTCCCCCGCGTGCCCTATGCCGTCATGGCAATCGAGATCGACGACCTTGCCCACGTCAATGCCCGCCATGGGCAAGAGGCGGGCGACGAACTGATCCGCCTGGTGGCGAACACCATCTCCGCGCAGCTCCGGCGGGGGGACGTCGTGGCCCGGACCGGAGGTGGCGCCTTGCTGGCCGTGTTCGTCAATGCCTTCCAGACGGAGATGGCCGTCTTCGCTGATCGCATCGTCTCCGCACTGCACCAGATCTCTTTCGCCGGTCGATCCACTCGGGTGAGTGTCGGATGCGCGGGTGGCGCCCCGCAGTCTCCACCGGAGATGGTCATCGCGGCAGCCGGCGCGGCCCTTGGACGAGCCCGGCAGCGGTCAAGGGTCTCGGTGGAGATTGAGTCGTCGGTGGTGGAAGCCGCGTTGGCCGGTCGGGAAGAGTCGGTGCTGCGGCACTCCACCTGACCGGCAGCTACCGCGTCAGGTTCCGGTGCCACGCCCGGCGACCTGGGCCAGGGAGCGGACCTCCTCCCTGCTGAGCGGGCGCCAGTGCCCGGGCGCCAGATGCGTGTCGCGCAGGGGACCTATCCGGGTGCGGACCAGCCGGCGGACCGGATGCCCGACCGCTTCGCACATCCGGCGCACCTGCCGGTTCCGACCTTCGTGGATGACCAGGCGCAGCACGTCGGGGGACAGGACCCCCACCTCGGCCGGTGCCGTACGCCCATCGTCGAGTTCGACGCCTTGGCGCAGCGCGCGTAGGGCACCCGGAGCGGGTGTGCCACCCGCCACCTCCACCACGTACTCCTTGTCGATCCCGTGGGAAGGATGCGCCAGCAGTTGGGCCAGGGCGCCGTCATTGGTCAGGATCAGCAAACCTTCGGTTTCCTTGTCCAACCGACCCACCGGGAAGACCCGGGGCTCGGCCGGCACCAAACCCATCACCGTCGGCCGTCCCTGGGGATCCTCGGCCGTGGTGATGATCCCGGCCGGCTTGTTCAGCAGGTAGTAGACGAGGTCGGGCGCTACCGGCAGGAGGATCCCGTCGACCTCCACCCTCACCGTGGCGACATCGACCCGCCGCCCCAGGACCGCCACCTCACCGTCGACCGTCACCCGGCCAGCGGCAATCAGGTCCTCGCAGGCTCGCCGTGATCCTTGCCCGGAGCGGGCCAGCACCTTCTGCAGGCGCTCGCCATCCGGCCGCGCTCCCGCGTCAGGCGTCGTCGGAACCCACTTCGAAGCCCAAGCCCAAGGCAGATTGGAGATCCAACTCGAATGCGCCGGCCACCTCGGGCCCCGGCAGGAAATCCTCGACCGGCGGCAGCTGGGCCAGGGAATCCAGACCCAGGCGCTCCAGGAAGAGTTCGGTGGTCCCGAAGAGCACCGCCTGGCCTGGCCCCTCGGCCCGACCGACCACTGCGATGTAGCCGCGCTGTTCGAGGAGGCGCGTCACCCCGTCCACATTGACCCCCCGCAGCGAAGAGATCTGCCCCCGGGAAACCGGCTGGCGGTACGCCACGATGGCCAGCGTCTCCAAGGCGGCGGTGGACAGCCGGTGCGAGACCTCGCGGTTGGCGAAACGCTCGACGTAGGGGGCCAGGTCAGGGTGGGTCTGCAGGCGGGCCCCACCGGCGATACGGGCCACCACGATGCCGCGCCCCTCGGCCTCGTAGCTCCGGCCCAGGACACCCAGCGCCTCCTCCACCTTCTCGACCGGCTCTTCCAGCAACTCGGCCAGCAACTGGGGGGCGACCGGTTCGACGGCCACCAGCAGTACGGCCTCAATGGTACGGCCAAGCTCTTCATGCTCCATGGCGCACATCTTTCATGCTCATCCCTCGTAGTTGTCGATTTCATAGCCGGCCATTTCGCCCAGACCCCGTCCGCTGTCCAGGCCAGCCAGGATGTCCCCGCTTTCCAACCAGGAGATACGGAGGTCCCCGAAGGTGTGGCCCTGTCCCAGCGAGACCCGGCCCATCTTGCACAGCTCCAACAGAGCCAGGAAGCGCACAATGACCTCAATGCGGGTCCGGCACTCCTCGACCAGGGCGCGGAAGGAGGATGCCCGCCGTCCCTCGGGCAGGGCCATCAATTCGGCCACGGCCTCCGACACCGACACCGTGTCCACGGTGACATGGGAGAGGTCGACCCGGGGCACCGGACGTTCCGCCGCACCCCTCAGGTAAGCCTGGGCCAGATCCTCCGGGGCGACGCCGGCCAGGAGGTCAGGCGCGTGCACGACGAAGTCATCGTCCAACCCGGCCTCCCGGGGGACGGACCGCGAGGCCTGCTCGGCCAGGGCCACGAAGACATCAGCCGCCGCGGCGTAGGCCCGGCATTCCAGCAGGCGGGCGAGCAGGAGGTCCCTCTCCTCCCACCCGATGAGCTCTTCGTCATCATCGAAGTCCTCCCGGCCGGGCAGCAGCCGCTGGGACTTGAGCTCCACCAATATGGCTGCGACCAGGAGGAACTCCGAAAGCTGATTGAAATCGATCTGGTCGCGCTGGTCCGTCAGGGCGCGGACGAACCGGTCGACGACCGCCAGCATCGGGATGTCGAGCACATCGACTTCATGGGACGACACCAGGTGCAGCAAGAGGTCGATGGGACCTTCGAAGACGGGTGTGGAGACCGCATAGGTCACGGGCCGACGATACCCAACCTCCCGGCGCCCACCGCGCACCCCCCGAGCGCCCACCTACGATGGCGGCCATGAGCAGGGTCCTTTCCGGCATTGCGCCGTCGGGCAATTTCACCCTCGGCAACTACCTGGGGGCCCTGCGGCACTGGGTGACGTTCCAGGACGACAACGATGCCTTCTACTGCGTCGTCGACCTGCACGCCCTGACCCAGGACATCGACCCGGGCGCCCTCGGGTCCAACACCAGGGACGCGGCGCTCAACATGCTCGCCATCGGCCTGGACCCCGCCCGCTGTTCCATCTTCCTGCAGAGCCACGTTCCCGAGCATCCCCGTTTGGCCTGGCTGCTCGAATGCATGGCCACCATGGGCGAACTGCGGCGCATGACCCAATTCAAGGAGAAGGGTGAGGGTCAGGAAACGGTACGGGTCGGGCTGTTCACCTACCCGGTGCTCATGGCAGCCGACATCCTCCTCTATGACGCGGCGGCGGTGCCCGTGGGCGACGACCAACGCCAGCACATTGAACTGGCCCGTGAGCTGGCCCTACGTTTCAACAACCGCTACGGCAGGATCTTTGTCGTACCCGAGGGGATGATCCCGCCCGCGGCTGCCCGTGTCATGGACCTGCAGCATCCCGAGCGCAAGATGTCGAAATCGGTGGAGTCCCCCTTGGGCACGATCTCCCTGCTCGACACGCCGGACGACATCACCAAGAAGGTCCGCAAGGCGGTCACCGACACCGATGGGGAGCTGCGCTACGACCGGGAGTCCAAGCCGGGGTTGGCCAACCTGCTCCACCTCATGGCTGCGGTCACCGATCGCACGCCTGAGGACGTGGCCGGGGGCTACGGGCGCTACGGGGACCTCAAGAACGACCTGGCCGAGGCCCTGTGCGAGCTCCTCCGACCCGTCCGCCTGCGCCGGAGCGAGCTGGAGGGGGACCTTTCGTACGTCGACACGGTGCTGGCCGAGGGCGCGTCCCGCGCCCATGGTGTGGCCGCCGCCACCTATGCCCGGGCGGCCGGGGCCGTGGGACTGGTGCCGCCGGCCAGCTGAGCGAGGAGAGCATGAATCATCAAGACTCACTCCGGTCAAACCCTGCAAGCGATCGGCATCCCGGCGCCTGGCCGCCGGGACTACTACGTCCGGAGACGAGTTCGGGATTGCGTCCGGTCGGAGCCTCCGAAGACTTATGAGCCGGGCTGATCTCTGATTTCGCGGACCTCGGCGTCAACCTGATCCAACCTGGAATCGACGGAAATGAATCCCCGGCGGACCTCGGCGAAGCCGCTCTGGACGATTTCGAAGAGCTGCCGGGTCGTGGTGACGAGAGTGGCCACGTCGCCGCTCAACTGGCTCAGTGCGCGTTGCATTTCGGCCTGGTGCTCCACCAATCCGCTGATCGACGCGGCCAGGACCGCCACGGTCTGGGGCAGTCCGAGCAACTCCTCGGTGAGCAGTGCACGGCGCACTTCGGAGCGGAATCCGTCGTCCTGGCGCAAGGTGTCGAGGAAGCGCTTGCGCTCGACCTCGTCCATGAACGTCATAATATCCCTCCGTTCGTGCAGAGCTTTACGGGAGAACGGTCCCTCCCATCCGGCCGCAGAGTGACCTATCCGAACAACCCTGGCAGGCCGAGCACGCCGGCCCACCAGTTGTAGAGATGCTCCAACAACCACGTGAGCGGCCCCGGATGGAGATAGAAGTTGAGGAGAACAAGTCCCATGATGATCGGCATCGTGTACTGGCGGATTCGCAAGTAGTTCGGCCAGAACCGCGCCGGCAGGACCCGCTCGAAGAGCACCGATCCGTCCAGGGGCGGAATCGGGAGCAGGTTGAATGCGGCCAGCCCGATGTTGACCACACTGAAGAAGAAGACCACCCGCTCCGTCACCGTGAACGTGCCCGTCCGAAGCAGCGTCGTCTTGAACATGATGACGAAGACGAGAGCGCTGATGGCGGCCAGGCCCACATTCGTCGCCGGGCCGGCCAGCGAGACGAGCACACCTTGATTCCTCGGGTGGCGCAGGCGGTTCACGTTCACCGGCACCGGCTTGGCCCAACCGAAGACGCCGAACCCGCCCAGCGCCAGCAAGGCGGGCACAATGAGCGTTCCCACCGGGTCCACGTGCTTCATCGGATTGAGCGTTAGCCGGCCGGCGCGCGCCGCGGTGTCGTCGCCGAACGCCTTGGCCACCCAGCCGTGCGAGATCTCGTGCAGGATGATGGAGGGGACGATGACCAGGAACAGGATGATGGTGTCCGTTGAGATGTTGTGATGCGCGACGAGCGCCACCAGGACGACCGCCGCGGCCACCACCCACAGGGTCCGCTTGGTGCGCTGATCCAGCGGGCGACGCCCCCCTGCCGGGCCTCCGTAGGCCGTCGGCACCTATTGCTTGGCGGCGTCGACGATGCAGAGCCGGGCGGCTGGCATCGCCTCAAGACGGGCCGCCCCGATCGGCTTGCCGCAGACCTCGCAGTTGCCATAGGTCCCGTTCTCAAGTCGTCCGAGGGCGGCCTCGACCTCCTCCAACGCTTCGCGGAGCTCGGTGGCCAGGCGCCCGGCCTCACCCCGCTCAGCGCTGACCTGGCTGGAGTCGGCGAAGTTGGAGTCGTAGTTGAGCCCGCTGCCGTCTCCGGCGAATCCGAGCTCGGTGAGCTCGGCGCGGAGCCCGGCCTGCTCGGCCAGCAACAGGGCGGTGTAGTCGATGGCGGCGGTCTCCGCCGTAGGGGCCTCGTTCGGCATGGTGCTCATGCTACGCGGTCGCCCCCCCTCCTGGTTCCCGCCCGAGGGTGTGCTCCCTCGTAGGCGCTCCTGAGGTGCTCGGTCGACACCTTGGTGTAGCGCTGGGTCGTGGCGATGGAGGCATGCCCGAGCAATTCCTGGACCACCCGGATGTCCGCTCCCCGGGCCAGCATGTGGGTGGCGCAGGAATGGCGCAGGACGTGGGGGCTCACCCGTTCGGCCAGTCCCACCCGGCTGGCGTACTTCTTGACCACCCCGAAGGCGCCGACCCGGGAGAGCCGGCCGCCCCGCAGATTGAGGAAGACGGCGTCGGCGTCGCTGCGTCTCTTCCACCGGGCGGGCACCAGGCACGGGCGGCCCTCCCCCGAGAGCCATTGCGCCAGCGCATCCCGGGCCATCCGACCCAAAGGGACCAGGCGCTCCTTGTCCCCCTTGCCCAGGACCCGGATGAGCGCCATGTCGGTGGATCCGTCCGATTCCGCCGCCTCGGCCACGTCCCCCAGGTTCAAACCGACGACCTCGCTCACCCGGGCCCCGGTTCCGTACAGCACCTCAAGCAGCGCCCTGTCGCGCAGGTGGGCCGGGCCGGTGCCGATCACGGCACCCAGCAGCTGCTCGGTCTCCTCCTCGGTCAACGCCTTGGGCAACAGGTCGTGCGGCGACGGGCCGGACAGCTCCCCGGTCGGGTCGTCGCCCCGCAGCCCCTCCTCGACCAGGAAGCGATGGAACCCCCGGATGGCCGACAATGCCCGGGCAGTCGACGCCGCCCCGTGCGTGCGCCGGTGGGCCGCCACATAGTCCGCCACATCGGCCGCGGTGGCCGCCTCCATGCCGGAGCCCGCCGCGGCCTCCCCGTAGGCCGCCAGGTCCCGGCGGTAGGCCGACAGGGTGCGCGCTGAGCGTCCCCGTTCCACCTGGAGCCAGGAGAGGTACTCCTCGGCGTCGCGGGGCAGAGGTGCCGTCACCGGGGCCCCTGGCCGTGGCCGAGCGTGGCCCGCGCCATGTAGAGGCCGAGGATGGTGGTCTCGTCCTTCAGGGAGCCGTCGGCCACCATCCCGTCCACCTGGTCCAGGTTGATCGTCTCGACCGTCAGGAAGCCCTCTTCGACGCCGATGGGAGCGCTGGCACACGGGACGAGACCGCGGGCCAGGAAGATGGTGGTGTGCTGGTCGCTGATCCCGGGGGTGTTCCAAATTCCCGTCAGGACCTCCATTGTCCCCGCCTCCAGCCCCGCTTCCTCGGCCAGCTCACGGCGGGCGGTCCCCTCCAGTGACTCCCCATGGAGGTCACAGGTGCCGGCCGGGATCTCAAGCACCATGGAGTCCACCGCCGCCCGGTACTGGCGCACCAGCGTGACCCGGCCGTCGTCGTGCAGCGGCACGACGGCGACCGCACCGGGATGGCGGATGACGAAGCGGTCAAAGGGCCGCCCGTCAGGGTCGAGCAGGTGAAACTTGTCCACCCGGAAGAGCCAAGCCCGCAGGAGCTCCTCTTCTCCGACGCGGCGGAAGGGCGGCACCGTCCCCTACGGGACGGCGTCGAGGTCGAGCAGGTGTGGTTCGCGCCCTTCGGCCCGCTCCAGCGCGGCCGACACCAGGGCGCGGAACAGCGGGTGGGCCCGGTCGGGCCGGCTCTTGAACTCCGGGTGGGCCTGGGTCGCCACCCAGAACGGGTGGTCGGCCAGCTCCACGAACTCGACCAGCCGGCCGTCCGGCGAGCTGCCCGAGCACACCAGGCCGACCGCCTCGAGCTTGGACTTGTACCGGTTGTTGAATTCGAAGCGATGGCGGTGGCGTTCGGTCACGCCCAGGGTCCCGTAGGCCCGGGCCACCCTCGACTCGGGCACCAGCGTGGCCTGGTAGGACCCGAGCCTCATGGTCCCCCCCTTCTCCGTCACCTCGGCCTGGTCGGGCATGAGGTCGATGACCATGTGGGGCGACAGGCTGTCGAACTCCCGGGAGTTGGCCCGGTCGAGCTGGGCCCAGTCGCGGGCGATGGAGATCACCATCACGTGGAGGCCGAGGCAGAGGCCGAGGCAGGGGATGCCGTTGTCCCGGGCGTAGCCGGCGGCGGCCACCATTCCCTCGACCCCCCGCTCGCCGAAGCCGCCGGGGATGACGATGGCGTCGAGACCGCGCAGGCGGTCGGTCCCCAGGAGCCCCGGTACCAGTTCGGCATCGATCCAGTCCAGCTCCACCGCCGCCGAATGGTGGAAGCCGGCATGGCGCAGCGCCTCGACCACCGACATGTAGGCGTCGGGCATGTTCACGTACTTGCCGACGATCCCGACCTTCACCCGCCGTGAGAGTGATTCCACCTGGCGCACCAGGCGCTCCCACTGGGTCAGGTCGATGGGATACTGCGCCTCGTCGATGCCCAGGGTACGGCAGACGAAGGCATCGAGCCCCTGTTCGTGCAGGACGAGCGGGATCTCGTAAATGCTGGGGGCGTCCACCGCAGAGACCACGGCGTCCATGGGCACGTCGCACTGCAGGGAGATCTTCCGCTTCAGGCTCTCGGAGATCGGCTTGTCGCTGCGGCAGACGATGACGTCGGGCTGGATCCCCCGGCTGCGCAATTCGGTCACCGAGTGCTGGGTGGGCTTGGTCTTCTGCTCGCCCGAGACGAGGAAGGGCACCAGGGTGAGGTGGACGTAGCAGACGTTGTCCCGCCCGATGTCGCGGCGGAACTGGCGAATGGCCTCCACGAAGGGGACGATCTCAATGTCCCCCACGGTGCCGCCGATCTCGACGATGACGATGTCGACGTCCTCGTCGGCCAGGCGCTTGACCCGATCCTTGATCTCGTCGGTCACATGGGGGATGACCTGGACGGTGCGCCCGAGGAAGTCACCGCGGCGCTCCTTCTCAATGACGGAACGGTAGATCCACCCGGTGGTGGTGTTGGATCTCTTGTTGAGGTTCTCGTCAATGAAGCGTTCGTAGTGACCGAGGTCGAGGTCGGTCTCACCACCATCCTCGGTAACGAACACCTCGCCGTGCTCACCCGGGTTCATCGTCCCGGGATCGACGTTGATGTAGGGGTCCAGCTTGCACATGGTGACGCGCAGCCCTCTGCACTTGAGGAGTCGGCCGAGCGAGGAGGCGGTGAGGCCCTTGCCGAGAGAACTCGACACGCCACCGGTGACGAAGATGAACTTGGTCACGCCACCTGCGGGACGCCGAACGTCGCGGCATATGATCGGTGCACCGGGCCACGGTAATCGAACTCGGGAGACGTTGTGGTGGACTGCGGGAAAGAATTTCTGTCCCTACGTCCCGGGAAGGGCATGCAGCAGCTCCCGGGCATGGGCTCGGGCGGCATCGCTGTCGGGATGGCCGGAGAGCATGCGCGACAGCTCAATCACCCGTTCCTCCCCCACCGCCGGCGAGGCCGAGGTCACCGTCCGCCCCCCCACCTCGGACTTGACCACGCCGATCTGCTGGTCGGCCTGGGCCGCCACCTGGGCCAGGTGGGTCACCACGAGCACCTGGCGCGTCCGTGCCACTTCGTGCAGGGCATGCCCCAACGCGAGGGCGGCACCCCCACCCACACCGGCATCGACCTCGTCGAAGACCATGGTCTGGGGACCGCCGGGCCCGACCAGGCGGATGGAGAGCATGGCCCGGGACAGTTCGCCCCCTGAGGCCGCCTTGGCCAGGGGGAGCACGGCCTCACCGACGTTGGCACCCAGGGCCAGCTCGACCGGCTCGCCGGCGCCCTCGGCGCCCACCCGGACCTCAAAGCGGGCGCCGGCCATGGCCAGGCGGGCCAGGCGCTCCCCCACCAGCGAGGCGAACGCCCCGGCTGCACGGGCCCGCACGCGGCGCACCTCGGCCTCGGCCCGGACCAGTTCTTGCCCGAGTTCGGACCGCTCGGCCCCCAAGCGGGCCGCCGCCCCCTCGGCGTCGCGCAGCGTCTCAAGTCGGGTGGAAGCCTCC
Source organism: Acidimicrobiales bacterium (assembly GCA_035534235.1). GTDB lineage: Bacteria > Actinomycetota > Acidimicrobiia > Acidimicrobiales > RAAP-2 > Bog-473. The sequence continues at coordinate 47,879 of DATLSH010000079.1, forward strand.
TTGGCGAACGCCATCACCGCGTCCAGGTCCTCTCCGTACTTCCGGCGCAGCTCAGCCAGCAGGCGCCGGCGCTCCTGCACCTGGCCCAGCCGGAGAGGATCGTCCTGCCAGCCCTCCACCTCATCCCGCAGCGTCCGGGCCACGTCGGAGACGTCAATGGCCGCGGCGGCCAACCTCTCCCTGAGCTCGTCGAAGGGCTCCCGGCCGCCCAGGGCGCCGGCGGCCCGTCCGAGCCGGTCGAGGGCGCCGGCGCCGTCGGGTCCCGCCGGGTCCAGCAGCTGCAGGGCGAGGGACGCCGCCTCACGGTAGGCCGCGGCATCGGCCAGCCGGGCCTCCTCCCGACGTAGGGCGGTCTCCTCCTCGGGGTCCGAGAGCTTGGCCGCGCCGATCTCGTCCACCTGGTAGCGCAAGACGTCGGCCTCCCGGGCTCGCTGTTGCTCGTCGCCGCCCAGGTCGGCCAGGGCCGCGCCGAGCGCCCGCAGCCGGTCCCGGATGGCGAGGACCGGAGCCAGGTCCGTTCCCGCGAAGGCGTCGAGCACATTGCGCTGCGCCGCCGGCGTGGTCAGGGATTGGTGCTCGTGCTGCCCGTGGATCTCCACCAGCTCGGCCACCACCTCTTCCAGCGAGCCGACGGGCGCCATGCGGCCGTTGACCCAGGCCCGCGAGCGACCTGCTGCAGGTACCGAACGGGTGATGACGATCTCCTCGCCGCCGTTGCCCCCAGCGATGAAGCGGGCTTCCACCACCGCCTCCACGGCCCCGGCCCGCACCAATCCCGGGTTGGCCCTTCCCCCGAGGATCAGCTGCAGGGCCTCGACGAGCAGCGTCTTGCCGGCACCGGTCTCCCCGGTCAGCGCGGTCATGCCCGGTCCGAAGGTGAGGGAGAGATCCTCAATCACCCCGAGATCGCGCACCCGCAGCTCGGTCAGCACGGGAGGTCCGGCGCCCTATTGTCCCCGGTCGGCCAGGAGCCGGACCCGGAGGATGCCACCGAACTTCTGGGGCTCGTTCCGCACGACCCGCACGGGTTGGGGATCGACCCGGCACGTGATGGTCGCTCCCGGTTGGAGGCGTCCGATCTCCTGACCGTCTATGACCAGCACGCCGGCCCGGTCGGGCACGATGGCGATCCGCACACTCTGCTCGTCGGTCAGCACCAGGCTGCGGTCCAGGGAGAGGTGCGGGGCCACCGGCGTGATCACCATGGCCCGCAGGGCGGGAGAGAGAATGGGGCCACCGGCCGAAAGGTTGTAGGCCGTCGAGCCGGTCGGCGTGGCGATGATGAGCCCGTCGGCCGAGTAGGTCAGCGCCTCTTCCCCGTCGATGGAGGTGGCCAGGCGGACGGTGTGACCGAAGTCGATCTTCTCGAGGACGACCTCGTTGAGGGCCAGCAGCACCGAGACGTCATCACCGGCAGAACGGTCGGCAATGCTTACCTGCAGCGCGCAGCGGGCCTCAATCACCGCGTTGCCCTCGAAGACCTTGACCAGCGCTTCGCGCACCTGATCGGGCACCAGGTCGGGCAGGTAGCCCAGCCGCCCGAAATTCACGCCCAACACGGGCACGTCTCCGGCCGAGGCCAGGCGCACGACGCGCAGGAACGTGCCGTCACCGCCCATGCTCACGGCCACGGTGGTCCCGGTCAGGTCGACGGAATTGAAGGGGATCTCCACCCCGGCCTCGGTGACCCGGTCGGGCGCACTGAAGCTCAGGATGCGCGCCGTGTCGCCCCGGCTAGCCAGCCAGTCGGCCGTCTCGTGAGCCAGCGCCAGGGCATCCGGCCGACCGGGATGCACGAGAAAGGTCGCCGTCGCCATGGTTGCTCTCCCGTCAGTCCGGGTCGCCGGCGGGCTGAGGGTGGCCTCCCGCCTCCGACACCGCATCGGAGAGGAGGGCGGTGATCCCTCCCGAGGGGCGCCCCTCCGCACCCTTGCGGGCGTGCACCAGGAACTCGATGTTGCCGGCCGGGCCGGTCAGGGGGGACATCATGGCCCCCATGATGCCGGTTCCGGCGTCCCGGAGGGCGGACGTCACACCGGCCAGCACGTCCAGCCACACCTCGGGGTCCCGCACCACGCCCCTTCCACGGGACACGACCCCCCGGCCCGCCTCGAACTGGGGCTTGACCAGGAGCACCAGGTCGGCGTCGGGGCGGCCCACCGGGCCACACAGTGTGGGCGTCACCGTGCGCAGCGAAATGAACGAAAGGTCGGCGGTCACCAGCGCGCAGGGCTCGAAGTCCGGATCGGCCTCGTGGAGGAGGGCAGGGGTCAGGAGGCGGGCGTTGACCCGCTCGAGCACGGTGACCCGGGAGTCGGCGCGCAGGCGCTGGTCCAGCTGGCCGTGTCCCACGTCGACGGAGTACACGTGGGCGGCCCCGTGTTGGAGGAGGCAGTCGGTGAAGCCCCCGGTGGACGCGCCCAGGTCGAGGGCACGCCGGCCGGAAACCGGGACGTCGAAGCGGGTCAGCGCGGCATGGAGCTTGTGGCCACCCCGGCTGGCGAACGGCGACGGTGGTCCCAGGAGCACAATGGGCTCGGCCGGGGACACCAGGCGCGCTCCCTTGGCGGCCGTCGATCCGGCCACGACCACCGTGCCGGCGGCTATGGCCGCTTGGGCATCCTGACGAGTGGCGACGAGGCCGCGCCGTACGAGCTCGATGTCGAGCCGACGGCGGGCCCCGGTCTTCAGCTGCCGGCCTTCTTGGCGGCGGTGGCCTTCTTGGCGGCGGTGGCCTTCTTGGCCGCCGGCTTCTTGGCGGCGGTGGCCTTCTTGGCCGCCGGCTTCTTCCGGCCCACCGGCGCCACCCTCTGAGCCGCGCTGCGGGCCGCCTGGGCCGTCTTGGTCGCCTGCTTGGACACATCGGATGTGGCGGAACGACCGACTTCGGCCGAGCGCTTAAGGATGTCGGCCACCTGGTGGGCGATCGCCTCCAGGGAGGGCGCGTCAATCCTGTTCAGTTGCGACGACACCTCGCGGCGCACCAGCTCGAGCAGGTGCTCGCTCGACTTGCGGCTCTGCTCGACCAGATTGTCGACCCACTCCCTGGCCTGGCCCCGCTGGATATCTCCGGCGCCCGCCAGTTCCCGCACGATCTCCTCGGCCCGGGCTCTGGTGACCTTGTTGAACACGTTCCCTGCATCTAGGTACTTCTTGATTCGTTCATTGCTTGCCATGCAACAAGAGTATCTGAACTGCTAGCTGGAAGCAAGCACTACTTCATCCGTGGTCGAGGCTCGCTCGCACCAGCGCGGCCAGGTCCTCGGCCACCGTGGCCGGTTGAGGGTCCCGAGGGATGCCGTCGGCCTTCGTCACGCCGGAGAGCACCAGCGCGAAAGGGATGCCCAGCTGGGCCGCCAGGGCGCCGTCGGTGGACGGGCGGTCACCCACCACCACACGCAGTTCCCCGGCCGGGACGCGGACGCCGATGGCCTCGGCCGTGGGCCGGTGCGGCTTGCCGGCCACTTCGGGGGTGGCCTCCGCGGCGGTGGCCACCGCGGCCAGGAGGGCCCCGGCACCCGGGACCGGCCCGTCGGGGGTGGGCAGGGTCGGGTCCTGGTTGGTGCCGATGAGTCGGGCGCCGGCACGCACGGACCCTGCGGCCGCGTCCAGGGCCTCGAAGGTGAACGACTTGGTCCAGCCCACCACGACGGCATCGGCCGGGCCGGTGGTGACCAGGTGCACGCCACGGGCGGTCAAGGCCTCGCGTACCCCTTCTTCAGCCAGGACGTGGGCGGTCGATCCGGGGGCGAGCATGGAGGCGGCCACGTCGGCCGAGCTGAGAACGTCCCCGTCGTCCACGGTGATCCCGCAGTCGGCCATCCGGCGGTGCAGCTGGGACCGCGTGGGCGCAGAATTATTGGTGGCGAAGAGAACTCGGACCCCGGCTCCACGCAGCAGGGTGACCGCTTCCGCGGCGCCCGGGATCGGATGGCCGGTGAGCCAAATGACGCCATCGAGGTCGATGACCCACGTTCCCCCCGGCGGTGGTGGCCACAGGGGCGGCGGGAGCTTCAGTGGCCCAACCCACCGCGGCTGGCCTTCTTCTCCTTCTTGGCGTCACGCTTCTCCTTGAGGGACTTGCCGGGCTTCTTGCCGGCCGGCTTCTGCGGTGACTTCTCGGGCATTGGATGCTCCTCTCGGGTTGCTTGTGCTCATTCTGCCCGGTACTCCATCGGGCGCGGGTCGTGGGTCCGGAGAGACGCCTCGGCGCACCGCGTTAGCTCAAGGCGACGAGCAGGGTGGGGTCGGCCAGCGTCCGGGCGATGTCGGCCAGGAACCGCGACCCCTCCTCCCCGTCGACCAGCCGATGATCGAACGAAAGGCTCAGGGTGCACACCGATCGCAAGGCGACCTCGTCCCGGAACTCCCAGGGCTGCCGCCGCACGGCGCCGAAGCACAGGATCGCCGCCTCCCCGGGGTTGAGGATCGGCGTGCCGGAGTCGACGCCGAAGACACCGATGTTGGTGATGGTGATGGTGCCACCACTCAGTTCCGCCGGTGTGCTCCGCCCGTCCCGAGCCGTCGCAGTCAGTGCGGCGAGCGACTCGGCCAGCTCTCGCAGGGAGAGCAGGTGGGCGTCCTTTATGTTGGGAACGATCAGTCCCCTCGGCGTCGCCGCCGCGATGCCCAAGTTCACATAGTGCTTGAGCACGATCTCCTGGGTGGCCTCGTCCCATGAGGTGTTCAGGCTCGGGTGCTCCCCCAGTGCGAGAAGCAGTGCCTTGGCCACCAGCAGGAGTGGCGTCACCCGCACGCCGGTGAACACGGCGGTCTCCCCGAGCCGTTGGACCATTTCCATGGTCGGTGTGACATCGACGGTGACGAACTCGGTCACGTGGGGTGCCGTGAAAGCACTGCGCACCACGGCATCCGCCGTGTGCTTGCGCACGCCACGGACCGGGACCCGGGTCTCTCTCATTCCCCCCTCGCCGTCAGCTCCCCGGCCGCGGTGCGGCCGCCCCGCGGCATCGGCAGGGGCGGTGGCGTGGGCCCGGACGTCCTCCCGGGTGACGACGCCGCCGGGACCGCTGCCCTGCAGATCGGCCAGGTCGACGTCCAGCTGCCGGGCCAGGAAGCGGACCGGTGGCTTGGCCAGCGGCGCCCGGGAGGCACCAGCGCCAGGCGGCGGATCGTCGGCGGCATGGCGGCGGGAGCGGCGACGCCGGCTGGGAGGCGCCTCCGAAGGTCCGTACCCGACCAGCACCGCCACCTTGCCTTCGGCCGAATCCGCGGGAAGATCGGCGGGAGCTTCAGCGGGGGCGTCAGCGGGACCCTCCATCGCAATGGTGATCAGCGGACTCCCCACCACCATGGTGGTACCCGGGACGGCCTTGAGTTCGACCACCGTCCCCGCGAACGGTGACGGCAGCTCCACCACCGCCTTCTCCGTCTCGACTTCGGCGATGATCTGGTTGAGCTCGACGGTGTCGCCGACGCCCACGCGCCATTGCACGAGCTCCGCCTCGGTGAGGCCCTCACCCAGATCGGGGAGGAGGAATTCGCGTACCGTCGTCATGTGGCGAGGGAGCGGTCCACCGCGTCAAGGATGCGGTCGGCGTCGGGCAGGAAGTACTGCTCCAGTTTCGCCGGTGGGTAGGGAACGGAGAAACCGCCGACCCGGAGAACGGGGGCCTCAAGGGAGAAGAAGCATCGTTCCGAAATGCGCGCCGCGATCTCCGCTCCCAGGCCGAGGAACACGGACGCCTCGTGGGCAACGACGAGACGCCCCGTCTTTCCCACCGAGGTGGCGAGGCAGTCGAAGTCGATGGGTGAGAGGGACCTCAGGTCGATCACTTCGAGAGACACGCCCTCCTCGGCCGCGGTGTGCGCCGCCGCCAGGGCGGTGGCCACCAGCGGGCCGTAGGTGGCAATGGTGACCTCGGTCCCCTCCTTGACGATCCGGGCCCCGTACATCGGAGTACTCCCGAGGGATGCTTCTTCGTCGACCTCTCCCTTCTCCCAGTAGCGACGCTTGGGCTCCAGGAAGATCACCGGGTCGTCCGAGGCGATGGCCTGCTGAATCATGAGATGACCGTCCGCCGCATTGCTGCAGGTCACCACCCGGAGGCCGGCCGTGTGGGCGAAATAGGCCTCCGGCGATTCGGAGTGGTGCTCCACGGCACCGATACCGCCCCCGTAGGGGATCCGGATGGTCACCGGCATGATCACGGCACCCTTGGTCCGGTTGTGCAGCTTCGCCACCTGGGAGACGATCTGATCAAAGGCCGGATAGGCGAAGCCGTCGAATTGGATCTCACAGACCGGGCGGTACCCTCGTATGGCCAGGCCCACCGCGGTTCCGATGATGCCGGACTCCGCCAGGGGGGTGTCGATGACCCGATGCTCGCCGAAATCTTTCTGGAGCCCCTCGGTCACCCGGAAGACGCCACCGAGCTTTCCGATGTCCTCCCCCATGAGGACCACCTTCGGGTCACGCTCCATGGCGCATCGCAGTCCGGCATTGATCGCCCTGCCGAGGGCCATGGTCGCCACTAGAGCACCTCCTCCAGCCCGGCCAGGTATTCGGTGTACTGCTGGCGCTCTTCGGCGATGAGGGGGTGCGGCTCCGCATAGACCTCCTCGAAGAGGGTCATCGCGAGCGGCTCGACGGTACTGAGGCACCCGGCCCGGAGCGCGGAGGCCGTCTCATCCGCCGCCGCCTCCACCTGCCTCAGGTAGGGGTCGTCCAGGAGCCCTTCGGCCTGGAGGAGCGCGCGCACCCGGGCCAGCGGGTCCTTGGCCTTCCAGGCGTCCTCCTCGGCCGGTGCCCGGTACCGGGTGGGATCATCGGATGTCGTGTGCGGGCCCATGCGGAAGGTGACGGCCTCAATCAGGGTCGGTCCCTCACCGTCGTAGGCCCGGGCCAGCGCGTAACGGGTGACGGCGTACACGGCCAGGACGTCGTTCCCGTCGACCCGAATGCCGGGGACACCGAAACCTTCACCGCGTCGGGCAATCGAGAGGTGGGCCTGGAGCCGCACCGGTTCGGAGATGGCCCACTGGTTGTTCTGGCAGAAGAAGACCACAGGAGCCTGAAAGCTGGCCGCGAAGCAGAACGCCTCCGAAAGATCACCTTCACTGGTGGCTCCGTCACCGAAGTAGGCGATGGCGGCGGAGTTCGCCCCGTCGTGCTGGATCCCCATGGCGTAACCCGCGGCGTGCAACGCCTGCGATCCCACGACGATGGCGGGAGTGGTGACACCGAACGCGTAGGGGTCCCAACCCGACTGCGTGGAGCCCCGCCAGAAGCGCATCATCATCGTCGGCTCGACACCACGGCAGTAGGCCACACCGTGCTCGCGGTAGCTGGTGAAAGCGAAATCATCCGGCTGCAAGGCCCGGGCGGACCCGACCTGGGCTGCTTCCTGGCCCAGAAGCGGAGCCCAGAGGCCGAGCTGTCCCTGTCGCTGCAGCGCGGTCGCCTCGGCATCGATTCGGCGCACCACCACCAGGTCCCGGTAGAGGGATCGCAACTCCTCGGGCCCGATGTCCGCGACCAATTCGGAGAAGGGGGAGCCCGGGGTCCGGTGGCCCTCGGGGTCGATGAGCTGCACCAGGTCCGGCGACCCGGCGGACTCTGTCGCTCTGGGCGCGTCCACTTCGGACCTAGCCATCACGGTGGTCATGATGCACCCCCTCCAGACCACGGAGCGTGATCGTCGTCATGTTCCCAAGGAGACCACATCACGCCTTTATGGAGCGGGAAATCAGTCCCTTGGTGCGAGGACACGCACGGCTTCCCGGCCGTGAGAGCTCCGAGCGCAACAAACACGCTGTGTGCGGCTTCGTTCGCGATGTACGCCCAGGGCGCCATCCGGGTCCAGCGCCCACCGCCCGGGGAGAGAGTATGGAGGCGTGGCGGACCCCTGTGACATGGAGGTGCCACCGCTTGAGGCCGGGAGCCTCCTCCCCTTCATAGGACGGGAACGCCTGGGCGCCCTCGCTGACGCGGCGGCACAGGCGCGTCACGCCCTCGGTGGTGCCACGGTGTGGAACATCAGCTCGACCGCAGCCGGCGGAGGCGTGGCAGAAATGCTGCCCCTCCTGGTCGGGTACGCCAGGGGGAGCGGAGTGGATGCCCGCTGGGTGGTCCTCGACTGCGATGAAGCGTTCTTCCAGATCACCAAGCGGCTGCACAACCGGCTCCACGGAGCCACCGGCGACGGAGGTGCCCTGGGTCGGACCGAATCCGTGAGCTATAGCGCCGTCATGGCGGCCAATGCCGCAGCGCTGACGGAACGCGTCCGCCGCGACGATGTCGCCGTCCTGCACGACCCCCAGGCCGCCGGACTGGCTGGCGCGCTGTCGGAGCTCGGGGTCCGGGTGATCTGGCGGTGCCACGTAGGGACCGAGAGGACGAACGGCTTCACCGACGAGGCCTGGGCCTTCCTGACACCCCAGCTGGAGGGAAGCCATGCCTTCGTCTTCTCCCACCGGGGCTTTGTCCCTCGGCACCTGGGTGGGAAGGACGTCTGGGTGATTCCTCCCTCCATCGATCCCCTCTCCCCGAAGAACCCGAAGCTTTCCGCTGCCACCGTGCGCGCATTGCTGGGACGCATCGACCTGGCGCCCGGACCCGATGGCGCAGGCACCATGGGCTCCGCGTCGACAAGAGGTGCGGGGCTGGTGGCCTCGCAGGAAAGGCTGGTCGTCCAGGTGTCGCGCTGGGACCGATTGAAGGACATGCAAGGGGTGCTGGAAGGCTTCGCCGACCGGATGGCGGGCCGGTCGGATTGCCGGCTGGCCCTCGTCGGCCCCGCGGTCGCCGAGGTGTCCGATGACCCCGAAGGCGCAGCCGTGCTGGGCGAGTGTGTGGCCGCGTGGGAGTCGCTGCCGACACGGCAACGCGACGCTATTCGGCTGGTCACGTTGCCCATGGACGACCTTGAGCTCAATGCCCTGATGGTGAACGCGGTTCAGCGCCGGGCCGATGTGGTGGTGCAGAAGAGCCTTGAGGAGGGATTCGGCCTCACCGTGGCCGAGGCCATGTGGAAGTCCCGCCCGGTCGTGGCCTCTGCGGTGGGAGGCATCGTCGATCAGGTGGCGCCCGGCACGGGGGTTCTCTTGGCGGACCCGTCGGACCTCGTCGCCTTCGGCGATGCGCTGGCCGACCTGCTGGCGCGCTCGGACGAGTTGGCGGCCATGGGCCGCCGGGCCCGGCGCCGCATACGCTCTCACTTCCTGAGCGACCGCCATCTGGTCGACTACGCCCGCTTGCTCGTGCACGTGGCCGGCGTCTGACTCAATGCCCGGGCGCCGCGCCCGGTACCCGATTCGACCCATTTCGCTTACGGCAAGATCTCTTGGATTATGACCCGTCCGGTTATCTCATCCGGGTGGATGGCAATAATGGCGTGACGGTCACCGCCGGCCCAGGGCTCGAGGTCGAGTGAGGCCAGTCGGAGCAATTCGTCGGGATCGTCAATGCGTCGGACCCGGCCGGTGACGAGCACACTCCAGCCCTCACTCATGGCATCGTCCACCTGATCGATCTCGAATCCGACCACGGGTTGGGCCTCAAGCTCCGCGGCGCCGATCACGGTGGTGCTGACGATGACGTCGCTCCCGGTGAATCTGAAGTTGACCGGATGTGCCTCCGGGCCTCTTTTCGACATGAAGGCAAGCCGGCCCACTCCCCCGGCACTCAAATGCGCCTCGCATTGCGCGGGGGTGAGAGCTTCGAGCTGGGGGTGGCGCCCGGCCCTCCCCCGTCCAGGAGGCCGGTCCACACGCCCACCTTCCAAGGCATTGGGAGTCGTCTGCAGGGCCAGGGCCAGCAGGAACATCGTCCCGGCGCTCAGCCGGACCCCCGAACTCTGCTCGAAATAACCTAGGTACCCCGGGTCGATCCCGGCTCCGTGCGCGACCTCTTCAATGCTCAGGCCCAGCTCCATGCGGCGATGGGCGACTCTGCGGGACAAGTCGCCTTGGTGGGGAAGGTGGGGGTCTGCGGCTTGGGTCATTGAGCCATTCTGATACTCCTATGGACTTGAATCCACACGGGACGCGGGAGCACCCGGCGGTCCTATCAGATTGAGAACGACGTGTCCGGGTTGATCCACGGTCGACGGTCCACCGCGGCTCCGTCGTCTTGAAAGTAGTCCCAGTCAAGTTGCGGCGTTCGCCAGTCTCCATACATGCACTCAAGTTCTCGTTCGTGGTCGGCGTGCCGGAGCCAGGTCCGGCCGAGGAATTCGAAGGGCACGAGCTCTTGGTCAGGCAGTTGCGCTTCAATTTCGACGAGGTGATCCGGTGGCCAGCCGTACGCGTAATACCGCAGCATGCCGTCCACGGGCTCCATGACGAAGAAGTCGAAATTCGTGTTGTGCCGGCGGAAGGTCATCTCGGTCACTTGACCCTTGTTGTTCCGGAACTGCTGGTGTATCTGAAAACCCACTCGCCGCAGTTCGGGTGCTGCACGCAGGAGTCGCGGGAGGTCTTCTGCGAGCAGAGCGAAGTCGGCATCACGATCGTGGGCAAGCAACTTCCCCTCACGGGCCCAACCAAGCAGCATGCCCGACCAGACCCAGTACCGCCCGGCAAGCTCGGTATCGGCAAGCAGGTCGTGGAGTTCCAGAAGATCGCGCACGAGGTGGCCGACGAACAGCCGATTGCTCACGCGTTGAAGTGCTCGACCCAGCACCGGAAGCTCCAACAGGTGCCTGGCTCCCACCTTCCTTAGCCACTTCATCGGCCGTCGAAGAGAGAACACGAACGGCTTCCTCGCGTGGGTCCCTGCTACCGACATGCTCCAGTTTCCCCCTGGGCCGGCCGACGATTGTCGCAGTAGCTATGCACAGCCACCCTTTGAGCTAGCTGTCGAATGTCGGACAAGTGTGGGTATTGCCGCGCGTCGCGCGTCGCAAGGAACACCGCTGCAGCCTACCCTCATGATTCAGGCCCGAGTGATGGCTCACTACCGATCCTTCCGAGAGTGTCGTGCACACAAGTCAACCGACTGTTGCGAACCGAGCCGGCGTATGATCCTTGCATGCCGAGTGCAGACCCAGAAGACTTCAGCGCGGTACCACGAAGTCACGCGTGGCATGAGGTGTGGGACCGGCGCGATCCCGAGAAGCTCAAGTACGACGGCTACGAGACCGGATTGAACAGCGACGAGGATCTGGTGCGGTTGCGGACCGCCCAGGTGGCATTCATTTCCTCCACGCTCAACCTCGGCTCGGCTGATCATCTGCTAGATCTCGGCTGTGGGACCGGGGTGCTCACCCGACAGTTGGCACCTCTTGTGCGAAGGGTCACGGCGGTCGATTACTCGCTTGACGCCGTCGCATTGGCGCGCGACACAATGAAATCATGCAGCACGGTCGAGCTGCACTGCTCAGACCTGGTGACGTTTGACTTGGGCTCTGTACCGGTTACCAAGGCGGTTGCCGTTGGCTCCATGCATTACCTGGACAGTTACGCCGTGCTGCACACTCTCCTCACTAGCTTCACCCGCCGGGGGGTGCCCGTCCTTGTGATGGACCTGCCAGACCAAGCGTACGCGAGCGGGGCGAGGCGCGAGTACGACCAGTCGCGCTGGTCCCACCTGGCGGTTGACACCGAGCGGATACGAGCCGACTTCCCGAGCAGCAGGGTGCACCGGGGGATGTTCCCTTGGTATGCCAACGACGCGATGCGCTTCTCCATCTTGATCTCGCCGAGCCCCAGCTTGACGACCAACTCTTGAACGCCTGATCCCACAGTGCCAGTGCACTCCGGAGCCCTCGGCCTCAGGAACTCGCGGCCTCCTCTTCGATCCGCTGGCGTAGCCTGACCAGCAGCTCCGTAGTGGACACGCCAGGGGTATAAGGGACCGTCCGGTAGATCCCCATCTCCATTGCGACGGCGTAGTATTTCGCCGCCGTGTGGTCATCAAAATCGTCTCCGTGTACGACGAGGTCAATTCGGTGGGTCTTCAACCAGTCCTGATTGACCGCAAGGGGGGCATTGGCCACCACTTCGTCGACATAGCGGCACCCGGCCACAACTGCCATCCGTTCCGTCATGGTCATGAGAGGTCGTCTCTTGTAGGACTCGACGGCATCATCGGTGTGGATCCCAACCACCAGCGCGTCCCCGAGGGACTTCGCCTTGCGCAGAAACTCCACATGGCCAGGGTGGAAGAGATCCGCCACCATGTCAACATACACACGGGTCATGATGCGAGAACGTGGAAGAGGTTTTCAATCACTTCTTCGTCCATGGCCGCTCCCATGTTCGCCACACGAAAGATCTCGGTGCGCAACTCGTTCTGACCATGATAGATGACGTATCCGTACTTGAGAGCCTGGGCAAACAGTGTGTCGGGGTCACGTCCCTCAAGCCTGAACGACGTCAAGACCCATGAGCGGAGTGATTCCTCAAGCAGTGGCTCGAAGTGACGGGATCCGGCGGTCCACACGGCACGGACCAACCTGTGATAGCGGGCCGGTCGGTCCTCCGACTCAAGGATGTCGAGGGCGACATCGAGGCCGATCATGGCCTGGATGTTTGGAGTGCTCGGGATCCCATCGGCATACGCGGGCACATTGAGCACCGGCACGGTGGGATACGAGCGCAGTTCGCGCTTCCAAAGCACTCCAGCGATTCCCGGCAGCGACTCCAGGCACTTATTGCTGTTGAAGCAGACCACATCGACACTCCGGTCGACCTCGTGCACGCCGAGCGAACTGACGGCATCGACAAAGAGTCGTACACCATGTCGCCGGCAGAGTTGCGCCACAGCCGCGAGCGGATTCAAAATACCGGTTGTCGTCTCGTGGTGGACCATCGCTACCCAGTCGGGCTCACGGGCCTCCATGTCCTCTTCCAAGGCCTTGAGGTCCAAGGGTGCCCCGACAGGAACAGAGGACGCCCAAGCCTCGGCACCTTCGAGCGTGGAAAGGGTCCGTACCATTCGTTGGCAATAGAGGCCGTTGTCCGCCACCAACACCCTGCCCCGGACGAAGGACGCAAGACCCGCATCAACGGCGAGGCTGCCCGACCCATGCAGCAGACTGAGTGCAACTTGCCCTGAGTCGAGACCCAGATGAGACAGGATCCTCGCACGCACCCGATCCTGGAGCTCCTCGAATTCTGGTTGGCGATGGCAAAGCTCTACATTGAACAGGTTCTCTTTGATACGAGGATCGAGATTGACCGGACCCGGATTAAAGAGGATCTGCTGGCGAGACGTCAGCGGCATTTCGTTCTCAGCGTTCTACCGCGTAGAGCGATCGTGGGTGTCGCCCAATGCGTCCCTGATGCGGTCACTGTTTGCCTCGACTGTCAAGCTCACCCGGGGCGGTCTTCCGTCCCGGGTGATCTTCACCACTTCCGTCACGCCGGGATAGGACTCCTCCAGCACGGCGCACGGTTGGCCACCCACCGACTCATGACACCCGTTGTCGAGAACGTAGTGAAAGAGGTTGGTGAGTGCGCTCTCTCGCACGGTATGCGTAGTGCCCAGACTCATCAGCAAGGACGCATCGCCATTGATTACCACGACGTCACACGAAGCATTGAGCGCCATTCCTAAACCGATAGCAGGAGCCAGGCCCATGCTGCCTTGCATGTAGAACACATTGTAACCACCGCCGGCTTCAGCGAACACCGCTCGACTGATGTATCCGGTGGACGCGACGTAGACGGCGTCATGCCCGTGCCGACCCAGGATCTCTCGAATCGCCTGGTCCCTGCCCTTCATGGGCGACCTGGCGAGAGAGCGCGTCTTGGTTCACCCCTCATTGTTCTCCCCGGCAACCAGAATGTAGTTGTGCCAACCCAACAACTCGAGCAATGAGCGGTCGATCTCACCCATGACTCGGTGCTGAGGGAGGGTGTGACGGTGCCCCACCACCATGAGCAAGTCAATTCCGTACGGGATACACAGGGTGGCCAATGGGTTGACGGTATGTCCCAATCCCGCGTTCTGAAGGTACACACACGGTCTTGCCCCGGCTAACGAAGCTCCGGCAGCGATGCCCATCGCTTCCGCCTCCCACGTCGCCGTGATATGTCGGTCTGCCGGCAGCCCGGCCAAATCAGAAATGAACTCTTTCAGACCGCTGTCGGGCACGCCCGTGAAGAAGTCATACCCGTCGGCCAAGAGGCTGTCCAGCAGCCCCTTATCGGACGTAACGATCCTCATTCGCCTTCAATTCGTCCACGTAAATGATTCGGAAGATCTCATCCATACTGACAACATTGCTGTTCCCATCGGCCAGCCGCTTCTTTTCCATCAGCATGCCAAACGTGTCTTGAAGGGCCTTGGCGATAGCTCGGATCCCGTAATTCGCGAAAATGATAAGTTTGAATCCGGCGCCGTCCAGGGCCTCGTAACTGACGGTGTTGTACGTCGTCGGAACGCACACCAACGGTGCCGTCTCGCTCCGGTACCATTTCTCAGCAAACTCCAGAACGGGTCCGGGATCCCCTTCCTTGTGATGAATCAGGATCCCTTCTGCTCCTTCGGCTGCATACTCCCGAGCCCGGTCGAGTGCAACCTTTAGGCCTAAGCCCTTGATAAGCGCCTCGGTACGAGCAATAACCGCGAACTGAGTATCTGTCCTCTGCTCCAATGCTGCTCGTAGCTTGCCGCAGAACGTGCTCGAGTTCTCAATCTCCTCTTGCATGCCGGCATAGAAGGAACATCTTTTCGGGAAGACGTTGTCTTCAATGCACATCCCACTCCCACCCGCCTTCTCAAATTCCCTGACGAGCCGGATCGTGTTGATTGCGTTACCTCCGCCGGCGTTACCGTCAACAAGAACCGGGATCTTTACCCGGTCGACGATTTTGGAGACGACGTCTACGTAGTCCTGAGTGCCCAGGATGTCGGCGTCCGGAAGCCGTGCGGCCGCATGGACCTCGAAGCTGGAAACCCAGAGCCCATCTGCTCCGGCCTCCTCCGCAATTTTGGCTCCCATCGCGTTGTGAACGCCCATCAGAACAGCGGCATGATCTCCATGGAGAAGTTGAAGAACTGTCTTGTCAGGGAAGATCATTTCCACAAGCTACCAAGATCGTTGAGGGAATGTAGGAGCCGTGATTGCCTCCCTTTGCACGTGCGACACCCGTAGTGCGTCCCCGCTCACCGACAATTCGCGGCGAGAACGCCCAGAAGTTCAGGCAGGATTCGCCGGAAGCGGGCCGACTCGGTTGAGGAGATCCCGATGATTTCGCCGTCGACACCGATCAGGTACTGGGGTACCAGAACCTACTGAGGGGTACCTCGCACACCACGCGCCGACTCTTCCAGTCTCTGAACATTGGTAACATTCCTCGAATGCCCGACCCCCCAGAAAGGCAATCGGCACAGGCTCCCGCTCAGTCCAACTCCGATATTGTCCGTGAAATCACCGGAGCTCTGGCCCGAGGCGACTTGCTGGTGGTGATGAGCAAGCTGTCAAAGGACATCCGGTGGGCCGTGAATGCAGCCGATCGCGAAAGTGCACCCTGGTTCCGGGTCTACGAGGGCCGCAAGAACTTGCCGGACTTCTTTTCCGAGCTGGCCAAAGTCGAGTTCTCGGATTTCACCCTCAAGGCAGTAGCCAGTGATGGTGATGTCGTGATCACGTGGCTCCACGTGGCCTTCACCGGCCCATCAGGTCGCTCGGTCGACATGGAAGAGACCCAGATTTGGCGATTCGAAAATGGCAAGGTGCGTTCCGTCGACACGTTGCTCGACACCGCTGCCGTGGCCGCCGTATTCGGGCCGTAGGCTGCCGCCGCCTCTCAACCCTTCGGGAATGCGGCGCCGTATTCATTGAGGAGATGCTCGGTGAGCAGCTCGGACGCCAGTATGCGGCCGTGCCACTCGAACAATGAGTGTTCCAGGCCAGGGATCATGACCATCCGGAATTGCGGTTGCCGCTGCAGCCGGCGCATGGTCCGTCCTTCACCCCGTTTGAGAAGATGAGTTTCGTTCTCGCCGGCGATCACGAATATGTTGACACCGGCATCAATCACCTTGGACAGGGTGCGCGCCGGCGGCGACTCCACGGCTATCCGGTTGATGATCCACCAGGCGGGACCGGGCAGGCCTTCGACAAAGGGGCCCAGCTTGTCGTGAGCCGGCAGTGCTCGAGCCCAGCGCTTCGTGGCCCCAGAGGCCTGCCGACGGCTATCGAGCGTTCCGCTCTGAAGCTCGGGAGGTGCCTTCGAACTCACCTCCGGTGGTTTGAACGTGAGGATCGGATTCACCACCAGCAGGCCGCGCACATGGCCGGCAATAGCTCCCTCAACAGCATGGTAGGCACCTGAGCAGAGCCCGACGAGGATGGCGTTTGACGGATCGTCGGGCGATGCGGCGTGGAGTACGTCGAGGATGTCGTCCAGCGCCTCGGGTGAATAGACAACGTGCGGGACCTGATCAACTCGCATCGGACTGTCACCCACGCCGACCAGGTCGAAGCGGATGACACGGAAACCGGCTTCGGCCCAACGGCGAGCGAGCGTCACCCACAGGCGCGCCGGTCCGACGTGATCGATCTCTCCCGCGTTGAAGCAGAAGATCGTGGGCAATGCACCAGGGACCCCCAGCGCGTCCCGGCTCGCCTCATCGGCACTCAGAGTCACAAGTCGTTGATCGGCGTCATGGCGGGTAGTCATGATTCCGAACAGGTTTCTACGGCCGAGCACAACCGGGCGTTCGTCTATGGACACACCGTCTGTGGTGGTGCCGACAACGGCCAGGTTTCGCCCTACGGTATCGCTTTCGATCTCCACCATTGGATCTGCAGCGGGTACAGTAGCCAGCCAATCTGCAATGGTCGCAATGGTCGCTTCGGGCATGATCGTCGCGTGAGGAAGAACATCGACAAGATCTTCCTGCCCGGCAATTGGCAAGCGCAACACATTTGGCATGTCGAGACGCTCGTTCATGCGCCGGTCGCCCTTGCGACTGGACCGCATGAGCAAAAGGACTCTGTCGGCGAGTGGTCCCTCCTGGTTGGCGATTGCCACGGCTGACAGGTCCGCCACCGTCTCCTTGTCGTAGACGAGCCCGGGTGTCTCAATTGCGCCATCGTCATGGGACTTGGTACCCAGAGCTACTGACCACAGCGCGCTCTGCCCCCGGAGGAACGCCCGCCCGGAAGCACAGGGGTCCCACAAGACAAGGTCGTCAATGACGGCGGGCCCTGATCCGAACGTCTCGGCACTGAGGGTTGCACCGACACGCATGCCGACCACACCCAGTCGCCCGAGCCCCAGCCCCCGCATGAACTGCACCGCATGGCGAATGCTCGCCATCCACGCAGCGGTTCGCTCGGGATCCTCGTGTCGGCCGGCCGAGTCGCCGGTTCCGTCGTAATCAAATCGCAAGGCCACAAGACCTGACTCGGCCAGTCGATCTGCCAAGAGCCTGAAGGCGAGATGTGCACTCACCGCCTCAATACCCATAGTCGGGCAGAGCACCACGCCTCCACGGGCACTCCCGTCTTCCGGAACGTGCAGCCAACCGAACAGCGGGCGATCCTCGGGGCCGAACCACAGCGACTTCACGCGGTCACCTCGGTACTTCCGGTGTTCGACGTGGCCGGTCCGGCACCTTCGGCCACGGCGATACTCACCGGACTCTGCAAATTCAGGGCTCGGATCACCCCTATGGGCGGACGCTCATGGACATCTTCTCCGGATCGAACTCCGCCAGTCAGAGAGGCGGACCTTTCGGGATGCAGGCGGACTACCCGGGTCCCGCCAGGTTCGAGGTGGAACCACGAATCACTGGGGCGCCAGCCCGGTGCGTCGATCGCTACCGACTGGGCGAAGCGGCGGGTCGCCACGTGGAGATCCCACGAGCCTGCCGCCGCCGGGTGCGCGTGAGCGGTGAGCCCCAAATGACCTTCTACTTGTCGACAAGGTCCACCGGGTAACCAATGGACCTGACTGACGACTGTGGGATCGACCGCCGAGCGTTCGTCGGTTGAGGTCATATGTGCGGCACCCAACGCTAATGCTCCCTGCCCATCGGTCATCAACGACACCGAGACGACATCGTAGGTCAAAGGCCCAAATCGATAGGCGTAACTGATGTCGCGGAAGCCATCGAATAGCGCCGTCGCTTCAATCTCGATCCCTCCACGTGCCGGAATGACCACGATCTGCTGGCCGACTTCAGAGAGCAGCTCCCCCCGCTGATAGAGCGTCACCCGCACCGATCCGGTGAACTCCGCAGCGGTGTCGTTCAGAAGGTGGAGGCGGAGCCCATTGACTCCCTCGTCGGTCACCAGAACAGCAATCGGTGAGAAGACCCGCCTCAGTGCAAACCATGGGGCCTTGGGCCGGCCCAGCGCGTCAATGATCCCCCATCCCGGGCCGGGCATCAGGTCACGTAGGGCAATCAGCAGCCCCCCGGCACAGGGAGATCCTGGTCGGCGCCACTCGGAGAACACCCTGGCCATCACCTCGGCCACTGCGGCCCGCCCGAGATCGAGTGAACGCTCCGGGTTGAGGTGCCGCAGCATGTGCGCATCAATCCCGAACACCTGGTGCACATAGAACTCGCGTACATCTTCGAGGTCCAAAGCTCGCCCAGTGTCATGGTGCACTGATCGCTTCCACCCCGGGTCGTGCCCGGCACGGATCGCCCCACCGCATACCTCGTCCACCGTCTGTCGTTCGGGCGGTACCCCGAAGGCCAGCCCTTCGCTCATGAAACGCACGTTGGCGCGTCGGGCATCGTCAATTGGCCGAAGGAAGGTCCCGACTCCGAAGTAGTGGCTGACCCCGACATCGACGCGGAAGGGTAGGTCTCCCCCGGTGGGGCTCGACACCACATAGGGAACACCGGGCAGCAACTCTTCGGCCAGGCGTGGCAACTTCTCGGTCACCAGGGGAAAGGACCATTTCTCCCGGGACAGACCGAACATGGCGGCCTGTTCCTCCAGTTCCTGGCCGCCGCAGAGCACCATGAGCGATGGCCTCCCCCCAAGCTCCCCCAGGACTTGGGTGAGCTCAGTTCCGAGGTCTTCCTCAAAGGCTTCATCATCAGGCGGATCGAGATAGCCGAGCATGCAGTCCTGCCACACCATGATCCCGAGCTCGTCACAGAGATTCCAGAAGCGCTGATCCTCGTAGACGGTGCCCCCCGGGATCCGGACCATGTTCATCCCCGCTTCACGCACCAGGGATAGTGTGCGCAGGAGGTCTTCCTCGCTTGCGACCATTGTCACCGGATCAATCGGGAACCAGGCGGCACCTCGACAGAAGATGAGCTGCCCGTTCACCCTGAGTTCGAAGGCGCCATCTTCCCGATCGACTTCCACGGTACGAAAGCCGATATTGCCAAGATCCACCCGGACCTGCCGATCCGACTCCATCGCCATCCCGTACAGGGGCTGGGAGCCATGGGTGTGAGGCCACCAGCGCTCAGCCTGGGGTATCCGGACGGATCCCGATATCCGTACGTTCTGGCGCTGGTCGGGCGGGCCCACATCAAGTGGCCCGCTGGCTTCTCCCACATGGAGGACGTAGGTGTCGGACCCGCTGGGTTTGGCCACTCCAGATCCTTCAATGAGGAAGGAAACGTCGACGATGCCATCCCCTTTGGCATCAATGTGCGCGTGGACCTGCCTTTGCACGAACCGGATCGGTGCCGGAGGCTCCATACGCACCGGGCGCCAGGGACCAACGGGAGGAGGGGTGACTGTCCATCCGGGCTGACGGCCAAGCAACGTGGTACGGAACCATCGCAAGTTCTGATGGGTGGCCAGCATGGACTTCCAACGTGGACGCGGTCGCTTGGCGGCCAACAGGGGTGCCAGCGCGGCGCACCGTATGACCAGGACGTTCGTGTCACGCACGGCCACGTCGTATTCGTGGCCCACCAACATGTTCTCCGTGTGGCCGACATGATCCTGGTTGAGCCACACGTCCGCCACGGTGGCCACGCCACCGAGCAGGAGCCGGGCCGGAACCGGTGCGCCCGGGAACTCGCAGCGCCACCACCAATCCCGGCCGTCATAGTCGGCTTCGAGCAGTCCCGGAGTTCCGGCGGCCCGAAGCGCGCCCGCCGCGGTGCCCGGTACCGGCGCAGGTATCCATTCGGGATGAAGTTCAGCCAGCCCCGATGGGTCAGTCGCCGCACCGGGAGCCGTGGAACAGCAAGTCCAGGCGGCTGCGGCCAGGAAATCATCTGTCACCGTCTCACCGGCCATAGTGCGCTTCAAGACCGGCCATCGCCAACTCGTAGGCCCGGCTCATCTCCTCAAAGGTGCCGTGAAGGTCGACGGTTCGGCCACGGGACAAACGAGCCAAGGCGAACTGCAATGCCTTCGCCGCCGTGGCCACTGCCCTGAATTGTCCGGCGACGTACGTCAGGTCGTCGCCGTCACCTGAACCTGACCTGGCCCCGTCGTGGTGCGCCAGCCATTCGACGAAGGAACCCGCCAATTCAGCGGTGGCGCCACATTGTCGACATGTTCCGAAGGCGTAAAGATGGAAGGTCTCGATATCCTGACTCCCCAACCACTCCAGATCGTGCTGGAGACGTTGTTCGAAGCGGGCCATGGGATCATTGATGGGGCGTCGGGCCAGGTGCGCCTTCGTGAGTTCGACTGCCCGAGTCACCAGATCGGGATCGCCGCGACGCATTCGATCGAGGCGGACCGTCTCGACATACGGTGGCAAGGCAGTTGGGGCAGCGTAGGCCCGAAGGTGGAAGAGGCCGTCGAAATCGTCGCCCTCGAGCTCGAAGTATCCGGCGTTGTGAAAATAGGCCAGGCGGCGGCCCGAACGGTCGACACTGTTCGGCACAATGGTGCTTTTCCCATGAGCGATCTGATACGACACTCCACGAGTGTCAGGGAGAAACCAGGAGTCGGCCTCCATGGTCACAAGTCGCCCCATTTCCATCTGATCAACCACGTGGTCGAGAACGGGACGCCACACGTTCAATTCAGCCACTTCAAGGCCGAATACGGCGCGGAGGTCTTCCGGCGGAAACTTGAAGAATGTCCACTGGTCACCCTCGAAGTCGGTACTGAGTGTAAAGGCGGCGGCGGCCATGGGCTCGAGTCCGAGCGCGTGTAACACCTCAATCCAAAGATCGACATAGCAATTCGTCTCTGTCCATGTGCGTTCGGTTGCGTGCAGAGGATGATGTTGGTAGCTCGCCAATTCGAGCGGTAAGAGGCGAAGCTCGTTGTCGACGCTCACGGCCAAAGTTGCTCACGGGTCGCCGCCGGCCAATCCCGGGGCTGCGTCCCGTGGGTGCGCAACAAGGCCAACGTAATGCGGTCGAGTCCGAAACCAAAGCAACATGAATGGGCCACGTCGCCCGAGGCGGTCTCAATGCCAAAGGGTAAACCGAAGTGGTCGAGATGGCAGTTGGCCGAGGCGATCGCTGTTGGATAATCGGCAGAGTGAATAGGTGACACAATTTCGTACTTGAGGGTACCTTCGCGCTGATTGTTGGCCAGTATCTTTCCCACCCGACCGAAGAATGGATCGTTCGCCACCACGGACTCAACCACCAGGCCCAGGCCACTGAGGGTTTCGAGCCCGAGTTGCAGCCAGCGGTCCCGGTGATCGCGGGCGCCGTCGGCGTCGCCGACGTAAACAAGGTCATGCTGTCGAAAAGCTTGCATGCGAGCAGGGTCTACGCTCGGTTCGTGGCGGAAGCACCATCCCGAGACGTTGTAATGACCCCCCCCTTCCGGCATCGTTCCGCGTAGGGTCGGGTACAGCGGATGGCATACGGCCGGACAGAGCGTGACACCCGCTGGCACAAGCATGGTCGTCCACTCACCGCCGGACTCCGCCATGGCCAGCAGCTTCATGTGCTCCTTGTTATCCCCCATGAATGTGGAGACTGAGCCGATCATGTCAGGAAAAGAGGACAGATAGCCCGTCTGCTCAAAGATCTCGCGAGCCATAACAGGCGGAAACTTGTAGCCGATTGCACCTTCGGCTGCTGCGGCACGGTAAGCCAAGTCATCTACCGCATTCACAATCTCCTCGTAGACGCTTGACCGGCCATAGAGCCCATCGGTCCCGGTGAGGACGAGCAGTCCCGCGGCGACAAGGTCGTCCCGAAAGATCTGCCGGTCGGGCTCTGGACCCAGTTTGACTGCGTCACCGGGCTCCGATTGGGGCACACCATCCCCGGCCACGATCAATGCTCCCGGTGGATCAGCAACATCTGCGCGGTATTGCCGTAGATCCGATCGTTGTTCACCATCACGGCGGCACCATGGGCGTCGCGCAGAATTCGGCCCAGGCTGAATGGCGAGTCCTCCCGGTAGCCGGCCATGCCGCAGATCGCCATGGCCCGATTCACAATATCGACCACGAGCGTGGAGGAGGAGACCTTCAACGAATTCATGGCGATGGCAAAACCCATCCCGGCTAGGAGGTCTGGGTCACCACACTCTCGGTCGAAGCGCCGCGCCATGCCGTGAACGACTTCTTCCATCCGTTGCAGTTCCACCATCAATTCGGCAAGGCGAAGAGCGGCCGGTGGAGTGACTCCGGGCTTCTTGTGGGCCTCGGCCCGCACGAAGCGCCGAGCCCGGTCAGTCGCAGCCGTGGCCAGGCCGAGCCAGACCGAGCTCCAAAGTATGTGTGACACCGGCAACATGGTCTGGCTCAGAATGTCCGCATACGGATCGCTTAGTACGAGCCCTTCTTCGCCTTCGGCCACCAACCGAAAACCCAGGCTGCAGGTGCCGCGGAAGCCCAGAGTGTCCCAGCCGCTTGTGGGTTCCAGTGTCAGCCCAGGTGGTCGGCAGAGCACTAGTACCTGATCGTTCGGGGGGCTATCGGGGCCCCTTCTTGCAGTGGTGAGGACCGCATCTGCATATTCACCGTAGGAGATGACCGGAGTTTGCTTTTCAAGGCGGATGCGACCTGCGCCAGCGTGCTCCACGGCGCACATGCTGGTACGCACATCTCCACCGACGCCCGCTTCGGTGGTCGCCGAGGCGAGCAGCAGCTGGCGTTCGGTGACGTCCGCCAGGTAGTCGTGGAAGAGATCCGACCGACCATGCCGGACGATGCATGCCACTTGGATTTGGTGCATGGCGTAGATCATGGCGGTGGACGCACAATGCTGGCCCAATTCGAACACCACATCGGCGACTTGTCCCAATGTTGCTGGTGCAACCTCGGACCCTGTGGGAATCAGAATTGACAGAAGGGATTCGGCTCGGAGAGCCTCTATCGCCTCGTTGGGGAAACGCGCTGATCGATCCACTTCTGCGGCACTTGGTCCGGCAACCTCTGCCCCGATCCGTCCCGCTCGACGCGAGAACTCTCTACCGAAATCATTGGGGGCTGTCATCAGGTGTTCTCCGATTGCTAGGAGGCGGCCAGCTCGCTGAGCGCCGTCCGGATTGAAGAGATTGATTCGAACGTGCTCTTTCGAAGCATGCTCTCTGGAAACTCTACGTCCAGCTCGTCCTCGAGGGCGAGCATGACATTGACCGTCGCATGCGACGTCATTCCCGCCTGGTACAGGTCATCTTCGTCACGGATTGTCGACACGTCGACCGGGAGGCGGCCATGTTCGGCCAAGACGGCGCGAATCATTTCGTCCATGAACCCGCCCCAATGAAGGAGAGCCCGCCGATGTGCGAGCCACGCTCTTCACATTTTGGCTCCGCTTCGTGGCACATGGCGACGACGACAGCCGCACCCATATCTGCTTCGTGCGTGAGGCTCAGGCCTATTTCGGCGATCCCCGCTTGTTCAGCCAGGAACGCAGCATGACCGGAAAGCGAGATGCTGCACCAACCAGCGGCATGGCGGTGTACCTCAATGCATCGCCATGCCGGCTGATGGCCGGAGGGGCGAAGGACCTTGATGGTTGCCTCCTTGGCTGCGAATCGGGCCGCCAAACCTGCGGCCACGACCATTGGCGCCCCAATACAAGAGGCGATCTCGTGCTCGGTATAGACCCGCCGAAGATACCGGTCGCCAAATTTAGCGATACTTTCGGCCACTTGTCGCACCCCAACAACATCCGCACCGACACGAATTCCCGCACCCGTGCTCATTGAACCTTTACCCACACTCTTTTCGCTCCTCGGTCGAATCGGCATAGCAACTTCGCTGTGGAGCCGTGGGCCATCGACCTCCGTCCATGAGAGCCACCCCGTGAGGATCTG
Source organism: Acidimicrobiales bacterium (assembly GCA_035534235.1). Taxonomy (GTDB): domain Bacteria; phylum Actinomycetota; class Acidimicrobiia; order Acidimicrobiales; family RAAP-2; genus Bog-473. The sequence continues at coordinate 71,974 of DATLSH010000079.1, forward strand.
AGCATATCGGTGGCCAACCGGCGCAGCGAATCATTTGGTCCCGAGCCGCCAGCCGGATGAAACGATGCGAGGTTCCGTTCCAGAATGGGTTGACCTCGGTCAATCAGATGCATGACGGCGTCCCCATCAATTGGGTACATGGTCAACTGGTAACACGGCCCAGGCAAGATCTGGCTGGCCAGACGGTCCAGGCAGAGATCCGTGCCCTCCCGATGGCCGCCTCTCGTCAGCAGCGCATTGGAGAGAGCAGATCCCTGAACTGTTGGTGAGGGTGGCGGTGAAGTGAATCTTCCGCTGGACACTTTGCATTGAACGCGGGACCAGGTGCCACTCCGGTGTGCCCATCGCTCATGCGAAGGCGCAGTTCCAAGGGATGGTGGAAATCCAAGCTCAATGCTCCCTGGCAGCCATTTGGAAGATCTCCTCCAGGCCATCCACCATGACCTGTCCGGTGAAATGCGCGAGCACATGCGCTGTGCACGCCTGTGCCAGGGCTGGTTCGCGTTCTCGCCAAGCAACTACCGACTGCAATCGATCGGCCAGCGATGCACTGTCTCCCGGAATGAAGAGGAAGCGACTGAACTCCCCTTTCAACATTTCGGGAATGCCGCCTGTACGGGCCGCCACCACTGGGCGGCCCGTCGCCAACGCTTCAATCACAGCTCGAGGGAAGGCTTCCACCTTTGAGGGGACCACGACGACGTCAGCCGCATGGAGCGGTGTGATCACGTCTCGGCGACTCGGTGACCAGTGACATCCGCGCGAATCTCGACTCAAGAGCGACTTTTCATAAGCTGCTCCCTCCGCATCAGAGGCGGCTGAGCCCACCAGGAGGAGGCGATTGTCCTTCGGGTCCAGCTTGAGCAGTTTCCAAGCATCCAACAGCACCTCGACGCCCTTAATCGGCTCCAGTCGTCCGTAGAAAAGGGCCAGGAACCCGCCCTCAGGCAACCCCAGCATTCGGCGGGCTGGCCCGCGCATCTCCGCGCCGCCAAAGGGGTACGCGGTCGGTTCCACGCCGTTGTGCACCACCTCGATCCAACTGGGCTCGAGGCCTTCTGCCACCCATTTGTCTTTGATGAAATTTGAGACGGCGATGAATTTCGCCACTTGGGACCCCTTACGTCGTCCGCAACCTCCTGACCGAAAACCGTGCAGGTGGCACACCACCGGAGCCCGGGCCAAGCGCCCGGCCACCAGAGCACCCGCAATTTCTCCTGTCCGCTGCACGCAGATCACGTCGGGGCGGGAACTCAGTACTGCACGAATCAATGACACGAGGCGTCGACCGCTGTGAATAGGCCGTTTTCGAGAGAATCGGAAGGTCGGAACTTGCGTGACCTTCCGGCACACTTCTTGGAATTCCGAGTGGAGCTCGCCATCTTGCAGGTAGACCAGGTCGATCTCATGACCGCGCCGGGCCAATTCCCGACAGACGAACAACGTCTGGACTTCTACCCCCCCGATTGGAGCTAGTGATTCATCAAATATAAGGATCCTCATCGGTCAGGAGCTCTTGTCAGATCCACCGACCGCATCGAAAAGGACCCGTTCAACCCCGTCAACCATCCCCTCGATCTCGAATCGACCCGCAATATGGGCGCTGCACTGCAGTCCCAGGTCGGGCCGATCTTTGCGCCAGTCCACCAGGGAGGCCAAACGGTCAGCCAGCTCATCTTCCGAGGCCCGCTCGAACAGGAAGGATGCCATCTCCCCAGTAAGAGCTTCAGGAATACCTCCGACCCGGGAGGCCACCACCGGCAGGCCGGCGGCCATCCCCTCAAGGACAACCCTTGGGAAGGGCTCATCCCAGTTCGACGGTACTGCCACCACGTCAGCAGCCTGAAGCGGAGTCACCACGTCGCGTTGCATAGGCAACCAGGCGCACCCCGTTGGCGCCATGGCATGCAGCTCTCTCAACCGGGCTTGGGGGTCTGACACAAGTGACGGCGATCCGACGATCAGAAGGCGGGCTCGGTCCGCAGCCAGCCCCAGATGTCGCCATGCATTCAGAAGAACCTCTATCCCCTTCTCGGTGTCAAGACGCCCAAAGAAGAGGCACACGAATGCGTCGTCGGGCAGGCCCAATGCTCGGCGGGCTTTGGATCGCTGCTCAGCCGTGGCGGGCGGGTAGTCCTTCAAATTGACTCCGTTGTGCACCACGACCACCTTTTGGGGTGGAACCCCTGATTCGATGGCCCGGTCGCGAACGAACTCCGAGCACGCGATCAGCCGGTTGGCGTGTGACGCCAGGCGGGGAATCAAGCCCGTCTGGGTCCACCCGTGCAGGTGACAGACCACGGGCGAACGGGAAAGCATTCCGGAGAGCAATCCGAATGCCAGGTGATCCGGTTGGCTGATGTACACCACTTCCGGGTGTGCACGTACCGCGGCCCTCACCGCCGGCGTCAAACTGACAAGGTCACGCAGGGCTCGTTTCCGGGAAAATCGAAAAGTAGGGACTTGGGACATGGAGTGGCAGAACGATCGAAATTCAGGACCAAGGTCCCCGTCACGATTGAACAGCAGGTCAATCCGATGACCTCGTAGAGCCAACTCACGGCTCATCTGGAGAGTCTGCATCTCCACTCCACCGCCAATTGTGACCCACTTGGCACTCAGCACGAGTTGCATGCTTGGGAAGACTAACCCTCGACCCCACCCGGAATACTCACCATTCAGCTTGAGCGAGCCAGCGGCACATGACTTCGCGCCCAATCCACCATGCCAACTCGCTCGGCGGGATCCATTCCGGTAAAGAACAGGATCCCGTAGTACGCCATCATCACAATCAGTCCCGCCGCAGTGACACCCATGACGCTGGCCAGCCTGCTGTGATGGTCAACAAAGGTCCCCAACGGCCACTTGACCAGTGCCCATCCGATGGCTCCGGAGATAACCACCGGGACAGCGTGGGCGCGGAAGATTGCGTAAAGCGCGGTTGGGAGGGGTGTTTCGAGCTTCCGGTAGAGGATGGGTATGAGTACGAAGCCCTCCAGGGACACTATGCAAATCAAGCCGGTCAACGGAGCACCGAGGACTCCGAACCACCGGCAGAGCACGATCCCAAGGCCGAGATGCACGACGGCCTCAATGC